>VAWI01000076.1 GCA_005884005.1 Actinomycetota bacterium | reverse complement strand
CGAAGTGGTCCAGTACGAAGACGTGTATCGGCTCTGCTACGTCCGAGGCCCCGAGGGCATTCTCATCGGGCTGGCCGAGCAAATCGGCTGACGCCCGACACGCGCTCAGACGTCATTCCCCAACACTGGCGCATCCGAGTCTCCGGCTGTCGAGCTTCCGTGACCGCATCCGATTTCAACGAGCTGCGCCATGACATCGCCGATCGGCCGCGTCGCATCGATCTCATGTCTGCAAGTGGCGCGGGGTCTTACCGTCAACCGCTGGTAGCGCGAGAAACCTGAGGTAACGCGAAAAACCATCAATGTCGCCGACGGGCACGGCGCGTAGACTCCGGGTGCGACCCTCCTACGTCGCACGATCCGATTTCGCGGATTACCCGCTCTTTCCGCTTCATTCCAAGAACGCACAAGCGGCTGAGCAAAAGAGACCGCTATGGTCGTCTGAAGCAACAGGCTCTTCCGACACCCACCTTCTGGGGGCGAGTGCCGCCAGAGTGGAGAGGAGCGGCCGATGACGGCCCGACCCGCTGGAAGAGACGAGTCCATGGTAGATGCCGCTTATGCCCGCCTCGGTGCGGCTATCGCCCGAGCGGACGAGAACCGTGCGCTCGTCACAGAGGCTTTCAAGATCACGTCACCGCAAACGGCCCTCACCCTCAGGTGCGAATGCATGCATCGGCTCTGTACCGAGGTTGTCGTCCTCACGCTTGAGGAGTACGAGGACATAACGGCGGATCCGGCGCAGGCCGTCGTCGCCCGCTCGCACGCCGACGTTGACGATCGAGGTGTAGTCAAGCGAACGAGCCGCTTCTCGGTTGTGGAAGAGGGCTTGCGCGAGGGTGGGTAGGGAACCGCCGTCCGCGCGCGAGACGCGCTTTCGCGAGAACGAGGTTCTGCGCGCAGTCGCGGAAGCCGACGCGTTCCGGGGCCCGTTCGGCTTTCAGTGCGAGTGCACCCGCGACTGCCCTGAGCTGGTGATGGTCGACAGGGTCGATGTTTCCGCCGTACGTCCAAACCCAGAAAGACTGGTAGTCAGGCCCGGCCACCCGACGGAGGAAGCGCGGGTCGTACTCAGGCGCGACGGTTACCTCATCGTCGAATTGTTGCGGTAGCGCGGCCCAGTTACCTGCACCTCCCGCGTGACCGGCGTGACCTGCCGCAACCGGACGGGCCGCGGCCTGCTCATCTCCCGCCAGCCCTACTTCACCTGGTAGCAGTCCGCTGGCGATCCTTCAGAGAGCGTCCTCCGGGACCCAACTACGCGAGACTAAAGGCCGACGGTGCTCGGAAGGCCGTCGGTGCTCGGGGGACATTCGCGAACACTACGGAAGAAGGACCTGTGGCTAAACGGCGGCGGCTTCGCTCTCGCCCAGCAGTGCCCGGCTCTCGGCGAGGGCGGGCTGGTACGCGAGGGTGGTGAAGAGGTCGCGTGCTTCGCGCAGCGGCCCCTCTGCTTCTGGCTTGCCCAGCGTCGCGAGGCAGCGGCCTTGGCCGAGCAGGGCGTAGGCGCGCTCGGGAACGTTCCCGAACTGGCGCCAGCGCTCGGCCGCCTGCTGGTAAAGCTCGACAGCAGCGGTGTGGTCGCCCGCAGCTTCGGCGAGTTGGGCGTGGGCCGAGGCGAGGGCGTGCTCGCGGAGCGGGGTGGTGGGTTCGGTGCCGGCGGCGAGTCGCTCGGCGAAGGTCGGGTCGTCGAGGGCGAGCGCGACGCGCAGCACGGAGGGGAGCTCCGAGCCGAGTTCGGTGCGGACGGCAGTGAGCTGGTCGAGCTCGTGCAGCAGCGTCTGCGCCTGCTCGGGTTGGCGTCGGGCGAGCAGGAGTTGGGCGGCGGCAGCGAACGCGAGCGCGATGAACCCCGGTAGACCCATGTCGCGGGCCGCGGTAACGAGCTCGTCGGGGGTGGGGGCTTGTTGGGGGGTGCCGCGCTCGGCGAGTAGCCGCAGCTGCAGCGCGCGCGTGGAAACGTGATCGATGTCGCCGGCGGCCTGGAGCCGGTCGGCGAGCGGCCCGGCCTCGGCAAGCGCCTGTTCAGTCTGTCCGAGCTCAGCAAGGAGGCTCAGGCTCTCGCCCCGCATGTGCAGCGTGACCTCGGTAATTCCGCGCCGCTCGCAGAAGGCGATCCCCTCCCCGTAGGCGTCGAGTGCCGCCTGCGGCCCCTGGTAGAACCAGACGACCCAGGCGAGGTTGCCGTAGATGACGGCGGTCTCGCGTCCCTGGCCCTGCTCGAGCGCGAGCTGGAGCGCCCGCCGCACGTCTTCGACCCCGTCCGCGTCCCCAAGCTCGCAGCGGGCGAGGCCGCGCCAGTGGAGCGCGAATGCAGGCTCGGGTAGGCCGAGCTCCGCGCCGAGCGCGAGCGCCCGTTCAGCCGCCGCGAGCCCCTGGGCGTATCGGCTTGCGAGCGTCTGGCGCCCGGCCATGTAGGTGTGGCCGGCGACGAGCTCCGGCCCGGCGGGTTGCGCCTCGAGCAGCTCGACAGCCTCGGCGATCATCTCCTCGCTTCGCGGGTCGCCGAGCCGGTGGACGACGAGCGCGAGGCGGGTTAGGACGCGGCCGGCCGCCACGGGCTCGCCCTGGTCGCGGTGGAGGTCGAGGGCCTGTTCGAGCGCCTGCCTGGCCTCCTGCAGCCGGCCCTGCTGCTGCGCGGCCTGCGCCCAACGCTCCAGCAGCGACGCCCGCTCCGAGTTGCCGGGAGGGCGGAGCTCGAGCGCGCGGGCGAGCTGCTGTTCGGCCCGGTCGACGTCGAGTGAGAGCGCCCGCTCGCCGGCAAGGGCCAGGTAGTGCAATGCCTGCGCCTGCAGCTGCTCTGCCTGCTCGCCGAGGCCGGCCGCCCGGTTGAGCTCGAGCGCGGCCTGGTAGTGGTGGGCGAGCACGTCCGCCAGGTCTTCCACGCGCTCGCCGGCCTTCTCTTCGATCCAGGCGGCGGCCGCCTGGTGACGGACGGCGCGGTCGGCGCGCGGGATCTGCGCGTAGCAGACGTCCCGCACGAGCACGTGCCAGAAGCCGTACTCGTACTCGCCTTCCATCGAGCTGGTGCGGGCGGGACGGACGAGCTCCTTGCGGGCCAGCTCGTGCAACGCCAGCTCCACTTCATGCTGGTCGCGACCACCCATTTCCGCGAGCGCGCCCGCCCAGAACACCTTGCCCAGCACGGCAGCGTGCTGGAGCAAGCTCTTGCGGTCCGCCGGCAGGGTGTCGAGGCGAGCGGCGATCAACGCCTGCACCGATTCCGGCACCTGCACTCTCTCACCGGGCCGGCTGCGGTCTGCGAGCAGACGCACGAACTCCTCCGCATACAAGGGGTTGCCGCCTGCCTGCTCAAGCAGCGCCCGCTGCGTCTCGGCCGGCAGGACCGTGCGCTCCAGCAGCGCCGAGACCAGCTGAGCGGTCTCGGCATCGCTCAGGGGAGCGAGGTTGATCCGTTGCGCGTTGCGGGCGCTGGCGCCGAAGGCGGGATGGCGCTCGTAGAGCTCCGGCCGCGCCGTACAGAGGAGCAGCAGCGGCACGCCCTCGGCCCAGTCGGCGAGATGCTCGAGAAAGGCGAGCAGGGCGGGGTCCGCCCAGTGCAGATCCTCGAACACCAGCACCGTCGTCCGCTCGGCCGCGAGGCCCTCGCAGAAGCGCCGCCAGGCCGCAAACGACTCCTCCTGGCCAGCCGGCTCCGCCGGCGCGCCCACCAGCGGCGCCAAGCGGGCCAAGAGCCAGGTCCGGTCGGGATCGCCTTCCGCAACTGCCCGCTCGAGCTTCGCCGCCGCCTGCACGGGCGTGTCCGATTCGAGGATGCCGCACTGGGCTTTCACGATCTCCCCCAACGCCCAGAAGGAGATCCCGTCCCCGTAGGGCAGGCACCGTCCCTGCCGCCAGCGAACCAGCCCCGGCCGCTCCTCCACGTATCCGAGCAGCTCAGTGCAGAGGCGGCTCTTCCCAACCCCCGGCTCGCCCACGATCGTCACCAGCTGGCAAGAAGCCTGCTGGGCGGAACGCTCGAGCGTCCCGATCAACAGTGTCCGCTCCAACTCGCGGCCGACCAGCGGCGTCGCGCTCGACCCGATCACCTCCAACCCAAGTCGCGCCCGCGGCCGCAACGGTCGCCACAGCGCGAGCGGCTCCGCCTTGCCCTTCACCGTGACGGGCTCCAGTCGCTCCCACTCGAAAACCCGCTCGGTCGCCCGAAACGTCTGCGCCGACACCGCCATTCCGCCCGCGGGGGCCGCCAACTGCAGCCGCGACGCCGTGTTCACCACATCGCCGGTGACGATCCCTTCGCCCTCCTCCGGCCGTGCGCCCAGCGCGACGACTGCCTCGCCCGTGTTGATCCCGACCCGCACCTGCAGCGACCGCGCCGGGTCGTCGGCGTTCAGTTCCTCGATCGCCTCCAGAACCCGCAACCCGGCGCGCACCGCACGCTCCGCGTCGTCCTCGTGCGCCACCGGCGCACCGAACACCGCCATTACCGCATCGCCGATGAACTTCTCGACCGTCCCCCCGAAGCGCTCGATCTCCTGACGCAGACGAGCGTGGTAGGGCCGGATGCGAGCGCGGACGTCCTCGGGGTCGGCAGCGTCGGAAGCGGCGGTGAAACCGACGAGGTCGCAGAAGAGAACGGTGACGACCTTGCGTTCCTCGAGCGCCGGCGGCGCGGCCACGGCGAGCGCAGCGCCACACGCCAGGCAGAACTTCGCCCGCTCTGGATTCTCCTCGCCGCAAGCCGGACAGCTCGACACACGATGAGTCTAGGGCCACATCTGCGCCGAACAAGGCCCTCAGTGGGTCCTCCAGCCAGGCAGACCCGGAACCGCGCACGCTCCACGTGAGCCGAAGGCGACGTGGCAACAATGGCAACGCTCATCGTTCGTTCGCGTTCGCTCAGGTGTTCGCTTGCCGAAGGATCCGGCTCAACCATGCGCTGTGGGCGAACGTGAGCGATCCGGCGCGAACGCTGCTCCGTCTCGACAAGCTGGGGGTCACTGGTTCGAGCCCAGTACCGCCCATACCGCTCCAGT
>VAWI01000056.1 GCA_005884005.1 Actinomycetota bacterium | reverse complement strand
CGCGATCGCTCTCCCAGGGCCCGGTCACCTCGAACGTGTCGTGGTCGATCAGCGCCACGCCGCCGGGACCGTCGGCTCCGTTGGCGCCGCCGAGCGCCGACAGGAAGATGCCGCCGGGTCCGCAGTGGACGGTGTGCGGGCGTGAATAGCCCGCCTTCGAGGCGAGCTCGCGCGCCTCGATCGTGTGCGCGAGCTTCGGCTCGCGCGGATCGGGCTTCGTATCGAGCACATAGGTGTTCGAGGAGCGCAGGCCCGGCACGAGCAGGTACCGGCGTTCGAGCCCGCCGTTGTGCGCGTGTCCCTGATGGCACAGGGCGCTCGAGCAAGCGTTCCAGCCGAAGTGGTGGAGCTCGTTGCCGGTGGTTGGAAGCTCCGCCCAGCCGACGACCTGCCCGTAGCTCGCCGAGTCAGCGTCGCAGTCAACCACGGTGATCGAGTCGCGCTCCCGGCCGTCGGGGTCGAACGCCGCGACGTAGGCGAGCTGCTCGGGCGGGGCGGCGATCGCCGCGGCGGGCGAGCGATAGAACGTGGGATCAATACCCTCAGTCATGCAAACCTCCTCTGACGCGTCCGGAGACCCGGCGATTCTACGCCGCCGCAAGCCGGGCGATCGCACGCTCGACGTCGCTCCGCGCAGTCATATTCATCGCGCGCGGTGGGCGGGGATGCGGTTACAGCGTCTGTGCTCCCTGGCCGTTGCTGCTTTACGGAAGTAGAATCGAGGCATGATCCGGAGGGCATGCACCGGTTGCGGCTGCGACCAGTCTCCGTGCCCCGACTGCAGCAGCAAGAGATAAGCCGCGGCTGACCAACATGTAGATCGACCCCCTCCTTCACAGGGAGGGGACCTCCCGCAACGGGTGGCAGCCTACGGCAGACGCCCTGCCTACCATGGAACTTCGCAGGCAACCGGTGGCAATCCACGGCAACGGTTTTCGCTTGTTCTCGCGGTTTCTGGCGCCGTGCCATTTGCCGCCGTTTGCCACCGGTTGCAACCACGGGGCTCCATAAAGGCTCCATCCCTTCGTCCGCACCGTCCGTGCCGAGTGTCTCGACTGGCTGCTGATAGTCGGACGCCGCCACCTCGAGACAGTGCTCCGCATCTACACCGCCCACTACAACCGCGAGCGCCCACACCGCGGACTCGCGCTGCTCTCGCCCGACTCGACAAGTGCGGACCCCCAACCAAGCGGCAGCGACATCAAGCGCCGCGACCTGCTCGGCGGACTGATCCACGAATACCACCGCGCCGCAGCATGAACCGGCATTTTGAAACCCCTCACGCTCTCGTACGCGAGCCCGTCGTCCTCGGGCCGACTGCCGCTGCGCAGGGTGTTGACCGTAACGGCATTCGGCGCTACTAATCCTCGTGACCTTGAGACCGCCGCCGCTTTCCCGCCGTCTCCTCCTGCTGGTCGTGCTCTTCGGCGCGGCGGCATGGACGCCGAACGCGTTCGCGGCCGACCTCATGGTCTCGGTCTCGCGGCCCGTCGTGCACGTTCGAACTATCAAGCTGCCGCTTTCCGCGACGAACGTAGCTGTGCACTGGCGAGGTAGTGCGTCGGCGCGTCTTCGCATCGCCTTCAGCCGTGATGGACACCGGTTCGGAAGGCCTCGTCATGTTCTCCTGGACGAGGTGGGCGAGGGCACGCGCCTCGGGGAGACCTATGGCGCCGTCATGCCTGCGAACGGGGCGCGCCTCGTTCGGATCTGGTCAGATCGTCGGCTGCGACGAGTCACAGTGGTCGCCTTTCTCGATCGCCGTCCGCCGTCCGCGTGGCCGCGCCCTCAGAGCGCATTGCGCCTCAACACGGCAGCGACGACGATCTCGTCGGGCGTCGTCCAGCCGAGCGTCATTTCGCGCTCCGGCTGGGGTGCGGATGAGTCGTTGCGCTTCGACGCCAGCGGAAAGGAGATCTGGCCGCCGGCGTTCTATCCGATCCAGAAGGTGATCGTCCACCACACGGCGACCCAGAACAATGATCCGGATCCGGCGGCGACGATCCGGTCGATCTACCAGTACCACGCTGTCACGCAGGGCTGGGGCGACATCGGCTACAACTTCGTGATCGACGAGTCGGGCCGGATCTACGAGGGCCGCTACTCGCGACCGTACGCTCCCGGCGAGTCGCCGACAGGTGAGGACTCGAGCGGGAACGGCGTCACCGCAGCACACACGCAGGGGTACAACTCGGGGACGGTCGGCATCGCGCTTCTCGGAACTTTGACGAACCAAGACGCGACGCCCGCTGCGCGTAACGCACTCGAGCGGCTGATCGCCTGGATCGACGACTCGCACGGCATTGATCCACAGGGAAGCGCGCTCTATACCAATCCCGTTAGCGGCACGCAGGCGACGTTCCCGAACATTGCGGGGCACCGTGATCTCGCAGCGACTGAGTGCCCGGGCGGGGCCTTCTACGCGACGCTGCCCACGATCCGTTCCGACGTCGCGGCCCTGATGGCGGCAGCGCAACCCGGCTTCTCGGTCGCTGCGGCTCCCTCGTCGCAGAACGTGGTCCAGAGCGGGAGCGCCGACTACTCGGTCACCGTCAGCCGGACGGGCGGCTTCAGCGATCCCGTCAATCTCTCCGTCGCGGGCGTCCCGGCCGGGGCGACAGCGACGTTTGCGCCCAACCCAGCGGACTCCTCGACGCTTACCGTCGCGACGAGTCCCACCACTCCCGTGGCCACCTACCCCCTAACGATAACGGGGACCGCAGGCGCAACAACACATTCGACGAGCGTAACCCTCGTAGTCAACCAGCCGCCCCCACCGCCTAGCCCAGACTTCTCGATCGCCGCCGCACCGGCCAGCCAGTCCATCCCGCGTGGCGGCACAGCGTCGTATGCGATTTCGATTGCTCCGTCAGGCGGCTTCACCGACGCTGTCACGCTGAGCATCAGCGGCCTCCCAATCGGTGCCACCGCCGCCTTCTCACCGAATCCGACTTCCACGACTTCCACCCTGAGCGTACGAACCACGACGACGACGAAGACGGGCACGTACACGCTTTCGATCTTCGGGACGGCCGCAGGGCTGACGCGCACGACCGCTGTGACGCTGCAGGTCCGTCGCAAGTAGTCGCCTGGGCCGTCTCACGGCCTTTCCTTCGCGTCAAACCAGCCCGATTCAGGAGCTCGGTCGGACTCGAGTCCCCGTGCCGTGGTGGCGCTCGCGCTGATGAGCAGGCGGATCGACGTCCACCACGTCTCGCCAGTAGTCGACGAGCGGCCTGACTTCATCATCTTCCAACCGCCCAGGCTGCACCGTTTCCTAACAAGAGAGACCGCAATTCGCGGCCGGTGCGCCCTCCAGCAAGTCGTCTTTTGTCGGAGCCCTTAAGCCGCATGTCGGTGGCGCCTCGCATGTGCGCGCGCCTCCGCATGGGTGAAGGACAGAAGCGCGATGACAGTCATTCTGGGCTCGAAGCCGGGGTGCTCCAGTCATCGCGCGTGAGGGCGGCGTGATCGCGCCGCCCTCACGGCCCTGTCTGGCTACCGCGGCGGGTCGACCAGGTTGACGACGAAGTCGATCCCGTCGACCTCGCCGGCACCGCTCGGATTCACGCGTTGGGTGATTTGTTTCCTCGATCCGACGGTGAAGCGAGGGTTCGAGCCGTTCCGAAACAAGATCGGCGCCGACGCGGCCGCCGGCGCTTCCGTGCGGCCGGCAATGGGCGCTTCGCGCTCGACGGTGCGTGTCGGGTGCGCAAATCCATCCGGTGGTTCGGCGAGCGTCTCGGAGCTGGGTCGCAGCCGTAGAGTCAGCGTCTTCGGACTCGGGTGGAGGAGGTTGCTTCTTGGTCGTGTCGTTGCTGTACCTGCTGTTTCGGCGGGCGCTTGCGGTGGCGGCGCTGCGTTTGCGCTCGCGCGAGTTCAAGGAACTCGAGATCGTGGTGCTCCGCCACGAGCTGGCTGTGCTTCGTCGCCAGGTCGCCCGTCCGCAGCTCGACGAGAGCGACCGCGTCTTCCTTGCTGCGGCCAGCCGGCTGCTCGACCGAGCGAGCCGATCGTTCTTCGTCCGTCCAGACACGCTGCTGGGTTGGCATCGGCAGCTTGTGCGGAGGCGGTGGACCTACGCCGGTCGGCGGCCGGGTCGACCCGCGGTATCGGAGGAGATTCGTGAGCTCGTGCTGCGGCTCGCGCGTGAGAATCCGCGCTGGGGCTACGAGCGGATCGTCGGTGAACTCGCCGGTGTCGGAGTGCGCGTGTCGGCAACGACGGTCGCCAAGATCCTGCGGCAAGCCGGCGTGTCGCCTGCCGGTGCTCGCGCCCAGCTCAGCTGGCGCGACTTCGTGCGTGCTCACGCCGACTCGATCATCGCCTGCGACTTCTTCACTGTCGAAACGCTCTGGCTCAGACGCCTCTATGTGCTCTTCTTCCTCGAGCTCAACAGCCGGCGCGTCCACGTCGCAGGCTGCACCGCCAACCCCGCGGGACGCTGGACAACCCAGCACGCCCGGCAGCTTGCCTGGTCACTGTCCGAGCGGGCGACCCCGGCCCGGTTCCTGATCCACGACCGTGACAGCAAGTTCAGCCGCGCCTTTGACGAGGTCTTTCGTAGCGAGGGCGTCGAGATCATCCGCACCCCCTTCCGGGCGCCGGAGGCGAACGCGCTCGCCGAGCGCTGGGTGGGCACCGTCCGCCGCGACTGCCTCGACTGGCTCCTGATCAGCAGCCGCAGACAGCTTGAACGTGTCCTTCGCGTCTACGTCGACCACTACAACACGCATAGGCCGCATCGCGCTCCCGGGCTGACACCACCGATACCCGGGCGTCGCCTACGCCCCGTCGGTGCGAACCCCCCAGACCAGCTCCACCGACGCGACCGACTCGGCGGACTGATCCACGAATACGCCCGTGCGGCATGACGGATAGATTCGCGTACCCAACAAGCTTGAGGGCCGGGTTTCTGGCGGGTTTCCAGCCGGCACTCCATGCGGGCCGCCGGGGGCAATACGCGACTGTCTCGGTCGCGATCGGCGGCCCTCGTCTTCGGTGCGCCGAAGGCGGAGATGCGAGACTGGCGGCGATACGTGCCTTCGATCGTGCGGCACCTCCGGGCAGATCTGGAGCGACGGGATCCGCATTGGCCGGCCCAGCTCGCAGCGCTCGTAGCGGTCCTCCTGTATTTGCAGGCACTTCAAAAGACGGGGAGCGACGGTCTGTCCGGACAGATCACTGGAAAGACACCCGTAGCCGGGGTCATTCGGAAATTGAGTCACAGACAGAAAGCACCGGCGCCACCCTGAAGCCTTCCGCAAGGGGGGCTTCGCCTCACGCTCGGACGGCCCGTAGCTTCTGCTTTATCGCCTACGGCAAGCTCGACGGCGACTACCCCGCAAGGCTCGCCGCGAGAGCTTCCACAACAGCGGGGTCGAAGTCGGTGCCGGAGCAGCGCTGAAGCTCGGCGAGCGCTTCGTCGACAGGACGTGCCTCGCGGTACGGCCGATCGGTGGTCATGGCGCTGAAGGCGTCGCACGCCCGGACGATGCGCGCGACAAGCGGGATGTCCTCGGCGACCAGCCCGTCGGGATAGCCGGTGCCGTCCCAGTCCTCGTGGCACGACCGGACGATTCGACCGACGTTGCCGAGGATCCCGCCGATCTGCGAGAGGAGTCGTTCACCTTCCACGGTGTGCGTTTTCATGACCGCCCACTCCTCGTCCGTCAGCTTCCCCGGCTTGTTGATGATCTCCCCCGGAATCTTGATCTTGCCGATGTCGTGGAGAAGAGCCGCGAACTCGGCATCCCTCTGCTCGCGCGCGTCAAGGCCCAGCCTGCCCGCGACGTCGAGCACCAGCGTCACGACGTCTCGGCTGTGGCTGCCTGTGTAGGCGTCGTCTGCTTCGACGACGTCCCCGAGCAGCATGGCGGTGCCTCGGTACGCATGGCCGAGCTCAAGCGCGTGGTCGATCCGGACCTGGCGCTCGCGCGCGAAGTAGGCCAGCAGTCCCATCAGCGGCAGTGCAAAGACGACGAGCGAAGGATGGGCGCGGCATCCGAGCGCCGCGAGGATGGCGATGGGCGCCAGGGCCAGGTCGACGGCCCAGATCCAGACCATGAAGCGCACGAGGCTCAAAGGAGAGACACCAAGGCCCAGGCGGTCCCGCAGAGCGGTGCTGCCGAAGTCGAACGCAAACTGGGCGACAAACGCCAGGGCGTAGATCGGGAGGTTTCGCGGTGTCGGCTCCGGCTGGCCGGCCACGACGAGGACGAGCGCTGGACCGACGGCGTGCCAGGAATTCACGAACCGCAAGACGCTGCGGGCAATCGGGACGCGGCCGCGCGCGTAGTCAGGCAGGCCGCCGAGAAGCAAACCTGCCACAACGCAGAGCGGCACGTCCTGCACGGGAAGCAGGGCGAGCATCGGCACCAGGACGAGCTGCGTGGGCACGGCCGACCCTGTCCCGACCTCGAAGTCGATTCGCGAGGCGAGCGCATACGAGGCCACGAAGACGAGAAACGTCCAGAGCCCCACTTGCCGGGACGAGTGAGCGATTAGCGCAAGAGCAACCGAAACGACCAGGAACGGGACGGCGAGCAGCAGCGAGGCCAGGCGGTCTCGATCGCCCAGAGGCGTCGCGGCCAACTGCCGCGACTGCTCGATCAGCGCATCGACGTGGGCATCCGCGCCGCCCTGAAGCACACCACTTTCGGGCAAGGGAGATCCAGTCGCGACCGACGCCGCCATGTTCCCCGGTATCGGCGCCGCAAGGCGACTCCTTGACTCGCAGGCGAATCACCTCAACGGGGGAGGCCGGGAAGCCGGGCCTGACCAAACTGAGTACAGGGAATTTGGGTAATCGACTGCGGCTATCTGAGGAGGACTTTCTGTGGGATTGAATTCTTTCGTCCGGCGTGCGAGAGCCACTCTCGCTCTCGGTCTCGTCGGCGGCGCGATCGCAATGGCTGCGGGCGCAGCTCCGGCCTCCGCGGGCCTGGGTCTCGCCTGTCCCTCTGCGACCTCGACCCCCTTTACAACCTGGAAGGACTACGCGAACTACGCGTTTGCTCCCGACGGTGGCTTCGAGTCAGGCGGGAGCGGCTGGAGCCTGAGTGGGGGTGCTCGCGCCGTCTCCGGGAATGAGTCGTACTACGTGCACAGCAGCACGGACAAGACCTCGCTGTCGCTGCCCAAGGGGGCATCAGCTACGAGCCCCGGAATGTGCATCTCGTTGTTTTCGAGCAAGATGCGATTCCTCACGCGTGGCGACTCCGGCTCGAGCGTGAAGGTTCAGATCATCTATCGGGGCCTGCTCTCGAGTGTGCTCGGCATCCTCGACGGCGGCACGATCTCGTCGGGCGGCACCTGGAAGCCCTCGCCGGCGATCGGGATGCTGGGCGGGACTCTGCCGCTCTTGACCGCCTCGGTCTCGTTCCGCTTCACGGCGGTCGGCGGCGCCGCGGCGATCGACGACGTCTATCTCGACCCGATGAAGTCCTCGTAAGACTCTTCGGAACGATTGAGTAAGCCAAACGGGCGCGGCGGCTGAAAGGCCGCCGCGCCCGTTTGTGCTCTAGCCTCCGACGGCTGCCGGGACCGCGAGCTCTGCGAGCCGGTCCTTGAGCCGCTCGAGCTCGGCGGTGTGGGCCTGGAGCTCGGCGGCGCTGGCGCCACGCTGCCTCAGGATCTCGCGCACCAGCACGAGGCCTCGGATGTGCAGCAGCAGGTCGTCGATCTCTCGCGCACTCACGCTGCCAGCTCCACGGCGACGGGCTCGTCGACGGTCTCCACCTCCGGAACCGCTGGATTCGACTCGACCATCACCGCCGCGATCACCGCGCCGAGCACCGCAACCGCCGCCAGCACGTAGAAGGCGATCTCGAATCCGTGGGTGAGGGCGGCGCCGCCGAGTTGGGTCGAGCCCGGATGCACGTTGACGAAGCGAGTCGTGTAGGTGGTCGCGATCGTGGTCGCCGCCGCGACGCCGATCGCGCCGCCGATCTGCTGCGACGTGTTGATCAGCCCGGAGGCGATCCCCGCGTCCGCCTGTCGAACGCCGGTCAGACCGCCGATCGAGATTGGCACGAACGCCAGCGCGAGCCCGATACCGCTCAGCAGGAACGCCGGGAAGAGATCGCTGAAGTAGCTGCCGTGCACGGGAAGCCGCGCATAGAGGACGAGCGCGGCCGCCGAGAACAGGAGCCCCGCGGGCAGAACTCTGCGAATTCCGACGCGCGTCACCAGCGCCTGCGAGACCGCCGAGAAGCTGATGATCGTGAGCGTCAAGGCGATGTAGGCGACTCCCGTCTTGAGCGCGGAGTAATGGAGCACCTGCTGCATGTAAAGGGTCAGCAGGAAGAACTGCGCGAAGATCGCGCCGCCGACAAGCAGGCCGGTGATATTCGAGGCCGTGAGCGTCCGCAAGCGGAAGATCCGCATCGGCAGGAGCGGCGCCTTAGAGCGCAGCTCGATCACGACGAAAGCGACGACCAGAGCCGCCGAGCCCGCAAGGAGACCGATCGTCTCCGCGGTCACCCAGCCATGCTGCGTCGCGCGCGTCATCGCGTAGACGAGCAGCATCAGGCCGCCAGTGATCGACGCGGCGCCGGCGAAGTCGAAGGTTCGGTGCTGGAGATCGGCCCGACTCTCGCGAAGCAGCCACGGGGTGACTGCCAGCACGAGCAGGCCGACCGGAATGTTGATGAAGAAGATCCACGACCAGCTCAGGGCGCTGGTCAGCGCGCCGCCAAGCAGCACGCCGGCCGCACCGCCGCTGCCGGAGGCGGCGCCCCAGATCCCGAGGGCGAGATTGCGCTCGCGACCTTCCCGGAAGGTCGTCGTCAGGATCGACAGGGCCGCCGGCGACAGCAACGCCGCACCGAGTCCTTGCACTGAGCGGAACGCGATCAGCGAGCTCTCCGACCAGGCCAGGCCGTCGAGGAGCGAGAAGACGGTGAACAGAGCCAAACCCGCCATGAACAAACGCCTGCGGCCGAGCAGGTCGGCCAGCCGACCGCCGAGCAGGAGCACGCCGCCGAAGAAGATCGAGTACGCCGTGATCACCCATTGCAGACTCGTCTCCGAGAAGTGGAGATCGGTCTTGATCGACGGCAGCGCGACGTTCACGATCGCGACGTCGAGGACGACCATGAACTGCGCGGCGACGACCACCGCCAGCCCGAGCCAGCGCCTGCTGTCGACGGTCTCTTCGTGTCTGGCCGCTGGTTGTGTAACAATTTCTGAGCTCATCGATTTGTCCTTCCGATCGTTGACATTGGCAACGATAGCAAGAACCCATGCTTGGGTGCTACACTAATTTCCATGACTACTCAAGTAACTGAGCTCCCTGTACCGACGGCGCGCTTGCCCAAGGAGCTTTTGGCCAGCAGCGCTTTCCTGCTCGCACGTCTCGGCTTCACCTTCAAAAGCAAGGCAATCGTAGAAGTCGAGCAGGCAGGATTCAGCCTCTACGACTACAGCGTCCTTGCGCTTCTGGGCGAAGAGGCGCGAGAGACGCAGGCGACGATCGCCGACGCGCTCAAGCTCGACCGGAGCCAGCTGGTAGGGATTCTCGACTCGCTCGAGGAGCGCGGGCTGATCGGCCGCCAGCGAGACCCGAGCGACCGGCGTCGGCACATGGTTAGTCTCACGGCCGACGGACGGCGAGTCCTTGTCCGACTGCGCGCGATTCTCGAGCGCCTGGAGGACGAGATGCTGGCCCCGCTCGATGCCGAGGGCCGGCGGACCCTGCATACGCTGCTCCTCCAGCTCGCCCGGCACCATGATCCAGGCTGCGGCCCCGCCGAGGCCAGTCAACCCGCCGCCGGATAGCCCGCGAGCTTCACCGCGGGCAGGCCCGCCTTTTCCAGGCGTGTCCTCGTGCCTGGCACCGAATCGGCGGCCGGACATGCCTCGGCCGAAACCGAAAACCCGGCGATTTCCAGCCAACTTGGCCGATTGGGCGTGTCCCCGGGTCTGGCACCAAGACACGGCCGGTGGGTACACCCATTGCCGGTGGTAGGGTCGCGCCGTGGCCGTCCAGGCGCCGACCCGGCTCGATCGCAAACGCATTCGCGAGCTGACCGAGCGCGAGGAGCGGACGCTCAACGAGCGCACGCCCAAGTCGCGCGCGATGTACGAGCGGGCCCGAGCCTCCCTCGTCGGCGGCGTCGCCTCCTCGTACCAGCTCCGCGAGCCATGGCCGATCTATCTCGAGCGCGGCGAGGGCGCGCGTGTCTGGGACGTGGACGGCAACGAGTTGCTCGACTTCCACAACGGCTTCGGCTCGATGACGCAGGGCCACGCCCACCCCGCGATCACCAGGGCCGTCGAGCAGCGCGTCCGGGCCGGCACTCAATTCGCAGCGCCGACGGAGGACGCGGTCACGGTCGCCGAGGAGCTGCAGCGCCGGTGGGGGCTGCCGAAGTGGCGCTACACGAACTCGGGCACCGAAGCGACGATGGACGCGATTCGCGTCGCCCGGGGGCTGACCGGCCGCGACACGATCGTGAAGATCTTCGGCTCCTACCACGGCCACCACGATGCGGTCATGGTCTCGACCGGCAGCGTTGACGTGGCCGGATTTCCGCCGGACGAGCTGCCGTCGGTCGGCTACGGAGCCGGCCTGCCCCAGGCGATCGTCGAGCTCACAGTGGCCGTCCCGTTCAACGACGTCTCCGCGATGGAGCGGCGGATCGATCGGCTCGAGTCCGAGGGCCGCCTCCCGGCCTGCGTGATCATGGAGGCGGCGATGATGAACCTCGGGATCATCCCGCCGGAACCGGGATATCTCGAGGCGGTCCGCGAGCTCACCCGGCGGCGCGGGATCGTTCTCATCTTCGACGAGGTGAAGACGGGATTCACGATCGCCGCCGGCGGGGCGACCGAGCGCTTCGGCGTCCGGCCCGATCTGGTCACGCTCGCAAAGTCACTGGGTGGAGGGCTGCCCTCCGGCGCCATCGGCGGCACCGACGAGGCGATGGGCGTCGTCGAGGACGGCAGCGTCTACCAGGTCGGCACCTTCAACGGCAACCCGCTTTCGATGGCAGCGGCGCGCGCGAACCTGGAAGAAGTCCTCACACCGGCGGCTTACGAGCACCTCGACCACATCAACGAGCGGATCCTCGCCGGCTGCTCGAGGGTGATCGACGACCACGCCTTGCCTGGTTACGCGATCGGCATCGCCGCAAAGGGCTGTGTCACCTTCTCGGCCGAGCCGATCGTGGATTACGCGACCTTCAAGGCGAACCAGGACGCGGAGCTGACCGATCTCGCCTGGCTCTATTCGATGAACCGCGGCATCTTCATGACGCCCGGCCGTGAGGAGGAGTGGACGCTGACGGTCGCGCACGACGACGCCGCGATCGACCGCTACGTCGCGGTCTTCGCAGAGCTTGGCGACGAGCTGACCGCCTAGACCCTTCCGGCAGCCCGGAGCAGCTCCAGAACGGGCTCGTGCGGTAGCGCCCTGATCACCCTTCCCGCGCGGCCCTCGACGTCGTCAGCGGCCCAGAGCGAATTCAGCACCGACTCCTCGGTCGCGTCGACGACGGCGCCGAAGAACCGATTCAGGTCGCGATCAGGGACGGCGTCACCCTCGGCCGTCGACAAGGCGACGAAGATCTCGCCGCTGCCGTGATGACCGATCGAGCCCGCGCGGCCGAGCCCGAGGCCGGCACGTCGTGCGAGACGCGTCAACTGATGCGTCCCCAGCGGGGCGTCGGTTGCGACGACGACGATGCAGCTGCCGCCCGGCTCGTCGCGGCCCGCTGGAGGCGGTTCGAGCAGGCGGCCGACGGGAACGCCGTCGACGCGCAACTGGTCGTGCGACCCGAAGTTCGTAAGCGCCAGGACGCCGACGTGGGCATCGCCGACGCGCCGGCTCGCAGTACCGATGCCGCCCTTCCAGCCGAAGCAGATCATCCCGGTCCCGGCACCGACGGCGCCCTCGGCGACATCGTCGCCTGCCGCGTCGAGCGCGCCCTGGACATCGGCCGCCTCCACCTGCACCGTGCGCGCGTCGTTCAGCCAGCCGTCGTCGCACTCACCCACAATCGGAATGACGAAGTTCTCGGTTCCCACCGACGGATCGGCCGCGACGGCGGCAGCCACGGCGCCGTCATAGACGCGGCCGACCGCCATGGTCGAGGTCAGGTACACCGGCGTCTCGATGCAGCCCCACTCCCCGATCTGGATCGACCCTGTCAGCTCGCCGGCGCCGTTCAGGACTGCCGTGCCTGCGGCGAGCGGGCGGCTGACGAGGGTGTCGAGCGGGCCGGGCACGATCACCGTGACGCCGGTCCGGGCCACGCCGCGGCCTGCCGGCGGGTCCGGCTCGTCACGCCGAACGGTCACCTGCCCGACGGAAACGCCGCCGACGTCCGTGATCGCGTCTCTCGGCCCCACCTCCAGGTCGCCGATCCGCAGGCCAAGGTCTCGCAAGCGCTCCATCAGAGCCTCCCCGCGGCGATTATGCGTTCCAGGAACTGCTGCGTGCGCGGCTCACGCGGGTGCGTGAAGATCTCCTCGGCCGATCCCTGCTCGAGGATCCTGCCGGCGTCGAGGAAGCAGACGCGGTTCGCCGTGTCGCGGGCGAAGCTCATCTCATGCGTCGCGATCACCATCGTCATCCCGGCTTCTGCCAGCTCGCGGATCACGCTCAGCACCTCGGCGACCAACTCCGGATCAAGGGCGCTCGTCACCTCGTCGAGCAGCATCAGCTCGGGCTGCATAGCCAGCGCGCGAACGATCGCGACGCGCTGTTGCTGCCCGCCCGAGAGGCGATCCGGGTACTCGCCGCGCTTGTCCGCGAGGCCGAAGCGTTCCAGCAGCGCGGTCGCCTCGGCCTCAGCCTCGGCTCGCGACTTGTGAAGGACGTGCGTCGTGGCGAGCGTGACGTTGCGCAGGACGGTCATGTGCGGGAAGAGGTTGAAGGCCTGGAAGACGATCCCGACGCGCCGCCGCACCGCGTTTACGTCGACGTCCCGGCGCGTGATCTCCTCGCCGTTCAGGAGGATCGTGCCTGCGTCGATCCGCTCGAGCAGGTTGACGCACCGAAGCAGCGTCGACTTGCCGGAGCCGGAGGCCCCGATCAGGCAGACGACCTCGTGCTCGCTGACGTCGAGATCGACGCCGCGGAGCACCTCGAAGGAGCCGAACGACTTGTGCACGCCTTCGAGCCTCAGCGCCGAGGCGCGCGCACTCACCGCGTAGCTCCCGCGCTCTGACGGCGGCGATCCCGGGCGATCAGCCAGTCCGTCAACCGCGCCAGCGGGATCGTCAGCAGGATGAACAGCAGCGCGGTCGCCACATACGGCGTGTAGTTGAAGGTCGCGGCGACATCGATCTGGGACTGGCGGAAGGCCTCGATCGGGCCGATCAGCGCGACGAGCGCCGAGTCCTTCTGCAGCCCGATGAAATCGTTGAGAAGCGGCGGGATCACCCGCCGCACCGCCTGCGGAACGATCACGTGGCGCAGCGTCTGAGCGCGGGACAGGCCGAGCGAGCGGGCCGCCGCCTCCTGGCTCGGGTGCACCGACTCGATCCCCGCGCGATACACCTCGGCGACATACGCCGAGTAGACGAGCACGAGCGCCGTCACACCCCAGAAGAGCGGCGAGCGTGGCACGCCCGAGAGCTGGAGCGCCGGCGCACCAAAGCCGAGGATGTAGATCACGAGGATCGTCGGGATCCCGCGAAAGAGATCGGTGTAGAGCACCGCGAGCAGCCGGAAGGGGAAGAGCACCGGCCCCGGCAGCCCTCTCAGCACCGCTATCGCAAGTGCGAAGACGAGGATCAGCGCCTCGGCGATGCAGAAGATGCGGATGTTCAGCAGGAAGGCGTGCCCGACCTCCGGAAACGAGCTGTCGAAGAGCTTTCGGTCGAAAAACGCCTTGCGGACCTCGGGCCAGCCCGCGGAGTTGACGACGACGATGGCGACGATCGCAAAGAACACGACCGTGCTGGTCACCGCGATTCCGATGTTACGCGCGCCCCGGAGGTCGCCCAGGATCCGCGACCGGCGGTCGCCGCGGCCGGTTTCCGCGTCGGCGCTCACACGGCGGCGCGTGCTACTTCAGGACGGGAGCGTTCGCCTTGCTCGACAGCCACTCCTGCTGGATCTTCGCAAGCTCGCCATTGCTCTTGAGCGAGGCGAGCGCCTTGTCGACGCATGCGGTGAGGCTGTTGCCCTTCGCGAGCACCATCCCGAAATGCTCCGGCGTCCCGACCGTGGGGAACTGGCCGACGATCGTCGCCTGCGGGATTTGCACAGCGGTGATGTAGAAGGCCGTGGGCAGATCGACGACGAGCCCGTCGATCTGGTGCGCCTTCAGGCCGGAGTTGACGTCACTCGAGGTGTTGTAGACGGAGGGCTGCTGGCTCGGCTTGATGTTCTTCGTCACGTAGGCGTAGCTCGTCGTTCCGATCTGAACCCCGAGCTTGTACTTCTTGACGTCGGCAATGCTCTTCGCCGACGCGATCGGCGCTCCCTTGAAGCCGACGAGAGCCTGGTTGACGTTGTAGTACGAGTCGCTGAAGTCGACGCTCTTCGCGCGCGCAGGAGTGAACGAGATCTGGTTGATGTCGAGGTCGAAGCTCTTCGAGCCGGGCTTGAACGACTGCTCGAAGGGGACGACCACCCAGTGGACGGCGCTCTTCTTGAAGCCCAGCTTCCTGGCGACGGCGTAGGCGACCGCGCTCTCGAACCCCTGGCCCGACTTCGGGTCGCTGACCTTCCACACCGACCCCTTTGGCGGTGTCCCGCCGAACCAGGGCGGGAAAGCCGGGTTGTCGGTGCCGATCGTCAACTGGCCCTTGTGGACGAGGTTGAGCTGATCGACGGAACAGCCGGAGCTCTTCGGCGCAGCCGACTTCTTCGAGCCACCGCCGCAGCCGGCCGCAACCAACGCCAGCAGCGCGGTTGCTCCGAGTAGCAGGATCGGCCTCAGCCGCACCGGCGCGAGGCTAACACGCCCGGCGGGGCGAGGGCGCACGCATTACCCCGTGGTTGAGGAAGGGGTGCCAGCATGATGCGGCCTAACGGGCACCTGCACGGAGCGCTCCTCGATCGTGACGGTGGCGAGCTCGGGCGTGCTCACCGCCCACCTCGAACGCATCTCAGGGACAGGCACCTGCGGTGCCTGTCCCTACAAGCGGGTGACGCTTGCGCACGGCTTGCGAACAGCGACCACACGACTTGCGAATCGGCAGGCTCCAATTGTCTGACGAATCAGTCAAAGGACCTCACCATTCTTGGGGCCGGCCGGGCTTTCGCCTTCCCGAAATTACAGTTCTGGTTGGGCCTGCGAAGACGAATGTGGTACTAAGGCTGTGGGACCTAGGTCAATACAAGGAGGAAGGGTGAAGAACGTTCGCTGGGCGACAGCGGCTTTGGCCGTCATCGTCGCCGCCGGGCTGCTCGTCGCCGCCGCTTCGGCGCGGGTCAGCTCTTCAACTAAACAGGCAGCGTCAATCAAAGCATGCGCGCTGCTGCCGGACACAACGACGTCGACGCGCTACACGCTCTTCGACGCGCCTTACTTGAAGGCCGCTTTCAAGAAGGCAAACATCGCCGCATCCGTGCTCAACGCACATGCGGATCCCCAGAAGCAGAAGTCGCAGGCCCAGCAGTGCCTCGCACAGGGCGCGAAGGTGATCCTGCTCGACCAGCTCGACCCGATCTCGGGCGCGTCGATCACCAACCTGGTCGTCTCGCGCGGCGCGAAAGTGATCGACTACGACCGCCTCGTCGTGGGCAGCAAGGCTTCCTACTACGTGTCGTTCGACAACAAGGTCGTCGGCAAGCTGCAAGGGAAGGGGCTCGTCGCCGCCCTCAAGGCACGGGGCAAGTACTCGAGCCACCCTGTGATCGCCGAGCTGAACGGTGACATCAAGGACAACAACGCGAAGCTCTTCAAGAGCGGTTACGACTCGATCCTGAACCCGCTCTACAAGAGCGGCACGTTCAAGAAGGCAACCGCCGGCGATCAGTGGACCGAGTGGAGCGCGACGAAGGCTCGGACGATCTTCGACCAGATGCTCGCTCGCAACGCCAACAAGATCGACGGTGTCCTCGCCGCCAACGACGGGCTCGCAGGTGCCGTGGTCGCATCGTTGAAGGCTCACGGTCTGAAGTCCATTCCGCTCACCGGCCAGGACGCGACGCCGACCGGCGTCCAGTTCATCCTCGCCGGCTGGCAGAGCGGTACGGTCTACAAGTCGGTCCGCAGGGAGGCGAACGCAGCCGCGGCGGCCGCGATCGCGATCATCAAGAAGAAGCCCGTACCGGGCGTCACCGGCAAGCTCAGCGGCACGAAGTCGATCCTGCTGACCCCGGTCTGGATCACGAAGTCGAACTACAAGCGTCTCTTCACGGAAGGCTTCCTGAAGAGGAGCCAGGTCTGCAACGGCACGTACGCGAAGTACTGCAAGTAGAGACCTTCACGGTGGAGGTGCTCCGCTCGGAGCACCTCCACCGTGGTAAAAACCGACGGTGAACGCGACACCGTCGTCGACACCCACTCTCGAGCTCCGCGAGGTTTCCAAGAACTTCGGCTCGGTGCAGGCACTGCAAGGCGTCGACTTCGAGGTTCGCGACGGCGAGGTGATGGCGCTCGTCGGCGACAACGGCGCCGGGAAGTCGACGTTGATCAAGTGCGTCGCCGGGATCTACTCGATCGACGGCGGCCAGATCCTCTTCGAGGGCAAACCGGTCGCGATTCACGGGCCGAAGGACGCCGCGAAGCTCGGGATCGAGGTCGTCTATCAGGACCTGGCGCTCTGCGACAACCTGGACGTCGTCCAGAACATGTACCTCGGCCGCGAAGCGCACGATCCGGTTTTCCGGTTGCGCGAGGCGCCGATGGAACGGCGTACAGCTGAAACCCTGAAATCGCTTTCCGTAACGACTATCCGGTCGGTGCGTCAACCGGTTGCAACCCTCTCCGGGGGTCAGCGCCAGTCCGTCGCAGTCGCCCGCGCGGTGCTCTGGAACAACAAGCTCGTCTTTCTCGACGAGCCGACCGCGGCGCTCGGCGTCGCGCAGACGCGGCAGGTGCTCGATCTCGTCACGCGGCTCGCCGAGCAGGGGCTCGCGGTCGTGTTGGTGTCGCACAACCTCGTCGACGTCTTCGAGGTCGCGAATCGGATCACCGTCCTGCGACTCGGCCGCAACGTCGGCGTCTACGAGAAGGACAAGACCAACGAGCGAGAGATCGTCGAGGCCATCACCTTCGGCGCGCCCGCTCCCGAGGAAGCCGGGGTCGAAGCGTGAGCTCGGCCGCGCCGGCCGAGGTCCAGGCCGCCGCCGAAGACCAGGACAGCATCGTCGCGATCCTTCGCGCCCGTTGGGTCGCGATCAGGTCTGGCGACGTCGGCAGCCTGCCGGTGATCATCGGGATCATCGCGATCGCGCTCTTCTTCAACTCGAAGACGAGCATCTTCTTCAGCGCCGTCAATTTCCAGAACCTGATCGGGCAGATGGCCGCCGTGAGCGTGATTGCGATCGGCGTTGTCTTCGTGCTCCTGATTGGAGAGATCGACCTCTCGATCGGCTACGCGAGCGGCCTCGCGGGCGTAGCCGTTGGCTACTTCCAGCAGGCGGGGACCGGCCACCGATATCCCGGCCTGGTCGCACTCGCGATCGCGATCCTGGTCGGCCTCGTTATCGGGCTGATTCAGGGATCGGTGATCGCCTTCATCGGCGTTCCCTCATTCGTGGTCACGCTCGCGGGCCTGCTCGTCTCCCAGGGCCTGATTCTGCAGATTCTCGGCACGCAGGGCGTGATCGGAATCCAGGACAAACAGCTCAACGACATCTCGAACTACGTCCTGACGAAGAACACCGGCTGGATCGTCGCGATCATCCTCACGGTGGCACTCGCGGCCGCCAGTTTCGGCTCATACATCAGCCGCTTGCGAGCAGGCCTCCCGACCGGAAACCTCTTTCTCACCGTCGTCAGGGTCGCCTTCCTCGGAGGTCTGGCGTTCGCAGCGGTGTATGTCTGTAACCAGGCGAAACCTCGCCCCGGTCTGCCGCTCGTCGGGCTGATCGTCGTCTTCTTCGTCGTGCTCGGCGGATACGTGGCCAGCCGGACGACCTTCGGCCGTCACGTCTACGCCGTAGGTGGCAACGCCGAGGCCGCGCGGCGGGCCGGGATCAATGTCAAGCTGATCCGAATCCTGGTCTTCATGATCTCCGGCGGGATGGCCGCTATGGGGGGCGTCATCCTCGCCTCTCGCCTCAACGGCATCGA
>VAWI01000075.1 GCA_005884005.1 Actinomycetota bacterium | reverse complement strand
GAACTGTTGGCACCGCTGCTACCGGTTTCGACGAGCAGTGCATCGTGGGTAGGCGCCCGCCAATCCAGCGCTGGCGAGGGTGTCGACGAGCTCCGGGTGCGCACGCTCGCTAATCGGCTCGGCCGGGACGCCGTATCCGACGAGCGAGCGGGCGACCGCCTCGGCTGGCAGAGGCGAACTATCGCGTGACGGTGGCACGAAGAGGCGGGCCGGGTAAGCGTGCGAGGCGCGCCAGCCACGCTCGCCCTCGACGACCTTGCCCCAGAGCGACACGGTGCCGATCACGCGGTGCAACGCTACGCCCTTGAGAAGATCCTCGTAGGCGCTGAGATACCCGACGGCGGCTGCGGCGTCTTTCGCGGCATGGATGCCACAGTCGCACCCGAGCGCCGGTACTTCGTGGGGCGACTCCCGGCGAATTCGCGCGAGCAGCCGGCGGGGGCGGATGCAGCGGGCACGCAGCTCCGCCCGCGGCGTCCACACGGTGACGAAGGCAATGCTGCGCAGGCAAAGTTGTCGGGCGTCGTTTGCCACCACCAGCCACACGCGCCACCCGACAGTCGGTTCGATGTAGTCCGGTGCATTTCCACGCCTCATCCAGGCATCTCCTCGGGCACGAGGTCGGGCCTCCCCTCTTCCTCGTCGTCCACGTCGGGGGCATCTCGCGGAACGGGGTCTTCGATAGGTTCGACCGTGTAGGTACGGGTGGGAGGGCCGATTTCCACTACTACTGCAAGTCGGCCTTCGAAAACTCGCGCTTAGTCAGACTCAAGGTGAGCATGTCGCTGTCGAACTTCGAGATCGCCTCCGTAGGTAGCGCGACCTTGCGCTTCCACCACAAATGACCGCGTTCGAGCAGGAGATGCGTGAGCCGGTCGGCATCATCCACGACCACTCCGTCCACCGATCCCAGCTGGTGCCCGTCAGCCGAGTACACCGAGCTCGCGTGCCGCAACTCGATTTCGCCCGTCGGCACCCTGTCGTAGGAGATGGTCGCGTCCGAGTCGAGTGCTCCTGCGTAATCGCCGAACGCGGAAGGCGCGTAATTTGGGGAAACAACGATGTCCTTGACTCCGACGTCCCATTTCGGATCCTCGCTGCGCCGTTCCCCTGTGTGGAGAACCTCGTACTCGTGTACCGGGTCGAACCGTTCCACGTCCGCCGCAGAGCAGTTCAACGAGATCTCGCACTCACCGACCTTTTCGGCGCAGACGGCGAGCGAGAGCGGGACTAGGCGGGCATCGTCCGCGTGTTGTGCCGGCCGGATTACGACGTGCGTCACACGGTTCGAACCAGGGTCGATGACGACGTCCACCAAGTCCCGCATTGCGCCGTCTGCGCAACGGATCGATGTTCCGAGCTCGAGCTTCATTTTCTCGCCGCCTCGGTCATGGTCGCTCGACTGTCCACGGCGTGACCCCCAGCCGCATCGTCCCGAGCGGGTGAGATGACGATTGAGCTCCAAGAGGTCGAGGTCGACAGGCGGAGAGTCCGTTACCGCGTGACGGGGAGCGGACAACCGCTCGTGCTGGTCCACGGCCTCGCGGGATCCTGGCGGTGGTGGTCCCCGGTGCTCCGGCGCCTGGCAGCTCACCGGTGCGTGCACATCGTCGATCTTCCGCGGCTCCGCCCTCCGGTGCGCGCCGCACAACTGAGCGATTGGCTGGCCCGCTGGCTCGACGCGGCGGGCTTGGATCACGTCGAGGTCGTCGGCCACTCGCTCGGTGGCCTTGTCGCCGCCGAGCTCGCGGCTAGGCGAGCGGAGCAAACGCGGCGCCTCGTCCTGGTCGCCCCCGCTGGCATTCCCTGTGGTCGGGGCGTCCCTGGGCGTGCGCTGCCCTTGCTCGGGGCGCTCTATGACGTTCGCCGATGGTTACCGATGCTCGCAGTCGACGTCGCTCGGACCGGGCCGCTCGACCTCGCCCGCGGAATCGCGTTCGTCTGGGGCCGTGATTTGCGACACGAGCTGTCTAGCGTTCGTGCGCCGACGCTTCTCGTATGGGGCGAGCGCGACCGCCTCGTGCCGCTCCCGGTTGCGGAGGAATGGCGGCAGGCAATGGTCGACGTCCGGTTGGCGTACCTTCGTTGCGGACACGTTCCCATGCTCGAGGCGCCGGCGGAGCTCGCGGCTTGCATGCTGTCCTTCCTCGATGACGAGCTCGCCGACGAGTCCGGCAATTAGCTCGGGCCGCGTGTAGTGGACGGCGTGAGGCTCGCCGGCCACGATTCGTAGGCGTCCCCGAGGCAGCAGCGTTGCGACTCGCTCGGCCCATTCCTGGTCGACGAACGAATCCTTGTCGCCGTACACGACGACGGTTGGCTGCTGGATCCGCGGCAACCGATCCTCGATGCGATCGGCCAGGACGGCGCGGGAAGTCGAGAGCAGCACTCGAATCCCGGCCGACAGGTCGTCGCGCGCCGCGAGCGCCATCAGGGCAAACGGTTCGCGAGCCGAGGCTCGAAGCGCGCTCACTAGCTGATGACGCGCGGCGCGGCGAGCGGGATCGACGGTCGGCCCGATGAGCACCATCGGTCCCACCTGCGAAGGCCGGCGCGCGGCGAGTTCGGTAACAACCTGGCACCCCATCGAGTTGGCGACGAACAGCGGACGGGTCAGACCTTCAGCTTCGACCCAGGCACCCAACGCCACGGCCAGCTGGCTGATGCTCACCTCCCCAAGCAGCTGCGTGCTCTTTCCCTGGCCGGGGAGATCCGGCACGAACGCCGAGAAGGAGGCGGCGAGGGCTCGGGCCAGCGGAAGCATGTATGCCCCGGAGACGCCGAACCCGTGGACGAGTACCACCGGAGCGCCCTCTCCGACGAGGAGGGCGTGCATGCGCGACCCCGGAACGTCGCTCCAGACGCTTTGCACAGCGGATGCGCCTCGTGTGCTGGACATTTGACCGACAGCCGCCATTCGGCGAACATCGCGACCTCATCTCCGACGCGCATCGTCCGATCGGGGCGATGCCGGACTCGAGTCGGTTCGCTTTCGTAAGCCCACGTGGTGAAAAAACTGATCGTGGCCGCGCCTCGCGGTTTTTGCGCGGGCGTAGTACGCGCCGTCGAGACCGTCGAAAGCGCGCTGAGCATGTACGGGCCGCCTGTCTACGTGCGCCATCACATCGTCCACAACTCCCACGTCGTCCGTGAGCTCGAGGAACGTGGAGCCATCTTTGTCGACTCCGAAGAGGACGTGCCCGAAGGAGCCGTTCTTGTACTCGCTGCACACGGCGTCGCCCCTGGCGTCTACTCCAGGGCCGACTCGAGATCCCTGCGGACGATCGACGCAACCTGTCCACTCGTCAAGAAAGTGCACGCCGAAGCACGTCGCTTCGCCGCGGAGGGCTACCGCGTCGTCCTCATCGGACATGCGGGGCACGACGAGGTCGTCGGCACGATGGGGCAAGCGCCGGAGACGATCGTGTTGGTCGAGACGGTCGAGCAGGCCCGTGAGCTCGAGCTTTCCGGAACGCAGGGGATCGCCTACGTGACGCAGACGACCCTGTCGGTCGACGAAACCGCACGGATCATCGCCGTCCTGCAGGCCCGGTTTCCCTCGATTGTCGGCCCTCGCAAAGAAGACATCTGCTACGCGACGACGAACCGCCAGAACGCGGTTAGGGCTCTGCTCGGCCGGGTCGACGTTCTCTTGGTGGTGGGCTCCCAGGAAAGCTCGAACTCGAAGCGGCTTGTCGAAACAGCACGGGCGGCCGGGGTCGCCGCTTACCTCGTCGAAGACAGCGATCGCCTCGTCGAGGGCCGGTTCGACGGGGTCGAGATCGTCGGGATCACCGCCGGAGCATCGACACCCGAGGAGCTCGTACTCGGGGTCCTCGCGTGGTTTCGGGCACGTGGGGTGACCGACATCCGCTCGTCTGGCGCCTACTCCGAAGGTGTCTCGTTCTCACTCCCACGCGAGCTCGTCGCGCCGCAGGTCGGCGGCGCTTCGCTCGCTGCGACATAGGACGATCGATGGAGCGACGACGCCGGCCGGCATTCGTCAACTTGCGACGAGGTGGTCTCGCCGCGCCATCGCGACGGCCTCGAGCCGCGAGTGGACGCCGAGCGCCCGCAGCACACCGCGGACGTGGTTTCGAACCGTTTCGAGGCTGAGGTGCAGCTCGCGCGCGATCTGCTCCGTCGATCGCCCATGTTCCAGAAGACGTAACACCTCCGACTGTCGAGGCGTTAGGTGCGGATGCACGGGAGGTTCGGATTCTTCCTCGACATCCGAGAGTTGGCCGAAGACGCCGATCACGCGGTGGCCGCTGTAAAGGCAGACAGAGCTGACCTCGACCGACACGCGATCGCCGTCCTCGTCGATCAGGATGATCGAGCCGTCGACGTCTTCCTCGCCCACCATGTGCTTCGCGAACGCCTCGCGGGCCCGCCGTGTTTCCTCGGGGGCGACAACGGATGTGACCTGGCGGCCACGAACGTCTCCCACGAGGCGTAGCGCCGCGCGATTGAGCCAGCGGATGATGCCGTACTCGTCGACGACGTAGCTCGGCACGTTCACACGCTCGAGCGCTCCCAAAACGTCACCACCGATCTCCTTCAGGCGGGACACGAATCCGACTGTGCGCGCGAATCCGACGAGCACTCATCGTCCGTTCTGGGCGATCTTCCAGAAGTTCGAGGGCTACTGCGATGTCTTCGCGAAGTCGATCGAGGCCCTCGGCCCCGGCGCCGCCTTCGCAGCGCCCCTGAGCAGTAGCGATCACCCGGAGCGCCGCGACTAGGCGCACGCCACGTACCGCAATCTCACTCCTCACGCGCAGCGGGCCCGAGGCGCGCTCCGCCAGTCGGCTTCCCCGGCGTGGAGCACGTATTCGCGGCCATCGACCTCGAAACGAATCGCGCAGAGGGCCTCCTCTTCGACCCAGGCCTCCAAGTCGCGAAGGAGCACAGCGAGATCGGCGGAGCGCTGTCGGAGCCTTGCGGTCACGACGTTGACGTCCCGCCGTTCGTGCAGCGAGACCGTCCACCTCGGCGCAAGCCGGCGTGTGAGGCGCACGGCCGCAGCGAGGTCGGCGATCTCGAAGTGGACGACATCGGTGAGCTCCGTGATCCTCACTGGCAGTCTGCCTCGGCCAGGC
>VAWI01000019.1 GCA_005884005.1 Actinomycetota bacterium | reverse complement strand
ACGGGCCGCGCCTACCGCAAGTCGGCCGAGATCGCAGCGCGGATGGGCGCCTTCGCCGGCCATCAGCCGAACGCGGCGCCGATGCTCGGCGTCATGTCGATGCACCGCGCGGCCGTCGGCAACATCGAGCACACCGAGTCGGTGCCGGCCGACCTGCTCGGCGCCTGCCGCAAGGCCTGGGACGACGTCCTCGACCTCGGCGAGGTGCACGGGTTCCGGAACGCCCAGGCGACCGTGCTCGCCCCCACCGGGACGATCAGCTTCATGATGGATTGCGACACGACCGGGGTCGAGCCCGACTTCTCGCTCGTCAAGTCGAAGAAGCTCGTCGGCGGCGGCGAGATCACGATCGTGAACAAGACCGTGCCGATGGCGCTCGACAAGCTCGGCTACGCGCCGGACGAGGTCAAGGAGATCGAGGCCTTCATCGACGAGCGCAACACGATCGTCGGCGCGCCGTACGTGAAGAGCGAGCACTACCCGGTGTTCGACTGCGCGATCGGCGACCGCGCGATCCACTACACGGGCCACGTGAAGATGATGGGCGCCGTCCAGCCGTTCATCTCCGGCGCGATCTCGAAGACGGTCAACCTGCCCGAGACCGCAACGGTCGACGAGGTGGCTCAGCTCTACGTCGAGAGCTGGAAGCTCGGCGTCAAGGCGATAGCGATCTACCGCGACAACTGCAAGGTCGCCCAGCCGCTGTCGGGCAAGGCCGATGCGTCGCAAACCCTGCCGGTCGGAGCCCCGACCGTTGCCGCCCCGCCCGTGCCGCTGACCCAGCGCCGCCGGTTGCCGGAAGACCGCACCGAGGTCGGCCGCAAGTTCCGCGTCGGCGACTACGAGGGCTACATCCACGTCGGCCTCTACGACGACGGCACGCCCGGCGACATCTTCATCGACATCGCGAAGGAAGGCACGACGCTAGCCGGCCTGATGAACTCGTTCATGATCTCTGTCTCGCTTGGCCTCCAGTACGGCGTACCGCTCGAGGTCTACGTCTCGAAGTTCGCCCACATGCGCTTCGAGCCGAGCGGCATGACGAACGACCCGGACATCCGAGTCGCGAAGTCGATCGTCGACTACGTCTTCCGCTGGATGGGCAAGAAGTTCCTGACAATCGACCAGCAGGAGGAGATCGGTGTCCTCTCGCCGGAAGTGCGAGCCCGGCTGGCGCAGTCGTACGCCGCGCTCGAGGGCGGCAGCGCTCCGGCGGAGACTCCAGTTGCCGGCGACGTGGCGCCTCCTGGGCAGACGGCCCTCTTCAACAACTGGGAAGACGCCGTCGAGTGCGCCAAGTGCGGCGGGCGGATGGTGCGGACGGGCAGCTGCTACACGTGCCGCGACTGCGGGACCAACACAGGTTGTAGCTAAGCGAAGGGGTTGCCGGCGCCGAGGGCCATTGGTAGCGGCCCTCGGCTGTTGTTGAGTGGAGAGGCTCGCGGGTCGTCAGGCGCTAGAGGTGAAGGCCGGTGTCGGACACCGATCGGTGTCAAGCCATCAACGTGCCGAATCTGGAACGTTTCGTTCAGAGCTTCCGACGAGCGTCGGCTAGCCCGGCAACAGCCGAGGGCCTCTCGATAATCCGGCGCGACCCGACAACAAGGAGCATCCATTGAACACAATGGCATCCACTCGCTCGAGCGCTGGGCTCGCCCGATGGGCGGCGCTGGGCGGGATCCTCTACGTCGTCCTCTTCATCGCCGGCACGATCCTCCTCTTCTCCGGCGAGCCGGACTCCGATGCGTCGCCGGCGAAGGTGATCGCCTACTACTCGGACTCGGGGCACCGCGACCGAATCCAGATTGGCTGGCTCGTCGCAGGCCTGGGCATCTTCTTTTTCCTCTGGTTCCTGAGCAGCCTGCGCCGCACCGTCCGACGCCACGAAGGCGAGGACGGGTTCCTGACCGCGCTGACCACGATCGGCGGCGTCGTCTACGCAACGCTCGCCTTCGCGGCGATCGCCGTGAACGTGGGGATCAGGACGATGAGCGACGATACCTACCACCACACCGTCTTCCCAGGACTGATTCACGCGGCGGATGACGCCGGCTACGTGCTGCACGCGACCGGCGGCGCCGGCGCTTCGGCGATGATCATCGCTGCCTCGCTCGCGTTTCTGCGTTCGGGGGTCATTCGCCCATGGGCGGGCTGGCTCGGTGTCGCCGCGGGAATCCTCGCGCTGGCCTCGATTGCCTTTTTTCCCCAGGCCGCGATCGCGCTCTGGATCCTGGTCGTGAGCGGACTGTTGTTCGCCCGCAGCGCCCGCGACGTGCCCACTCACACAGGGGCCGTGGCGCCCTAGCGCTTAAAGACCGCGCAGTCGAGGATCTCGGCACGCTCGGACTCGGGCGGGTGCCGTAGCCGTAGCCGACGAGATCCTCGACTGCGATCATCGAACGAGGCGAAAGAAGGACCGCACCTCCTCGACGAAGAGCTCCGGCTGCTCGAACGCGGCGAAGTGCCCGCCGCGCGCGGGCTCGTTCCAATAGCGGATGTCGGTGAAGCGCTTCTCCGCCCAGCGGCGCGACGGGCGCTGGAGCTCCTTGGGGAAGATCGAACATCCGGTGGGCACCTCGACCGTGTCGCGCACGGCTCCGGAGATCCACTCGCTCACCTGCCTGATGCTCTCCCAGTACAGGCGGGCAGACGAGGCGCCGGTGCGGGGAAGCCAGTAGAGCATCAAGTTGTCGAGCAGCTCGTCGCGTGTGAGCACGCTCTCGAGGTCATCCTCGCAGTCCGTCCAGGCATGGAACTTCTCGATGATCCAGGCACAGAGCGCCGCCGGTGAGTCCACGAGCGCGTACCCGATCGTTTGCGGCCGGGTTGCTTGCTCCTGCGAGTAGCCGGAGTCCCATTCGGCGGCGAACTCGAGCGAAGCGAGTGCAGCGCGCTCGCGCTCAGTCAGGTCGCCAAGCGTTTCCGCGTCCGGCGGCGCAAGCGGCGGCGTGAGATGAATGCCGGCGACGTGGGCAGCATCTTGCTGGCCGAGGCTCGCGCTGATGCTTGTCCCCCAGTCGCTGCCCTGCGCGCCGTAGCGTTCGTATCCGAGCCTGGCCATCAGGACGCTCCAAGCAGCCGCGATCCGCTCGATGCCCCAACCTGGCGCGGTCGGTTTGTCGCTGAAGCCGTACCCCGGTAACGACGGGCAGACGACGTGGAACGCATCGCCTGCGGAGCCACCGTGCGCCGCGGGGTCGGTCAGGGGCCCGATGATCTTGAGGAACTCGACGATCGAGCCGGGCCAACCGTGCGTGATGACGAGCGGCAGGGCGTCGGCATGCGACGAGCGGACGTGGAGGAAGTGGATGCCGAGGCCGTCGATCAGGGTTCGGAACTGCGGCAAGGCGTTCAGCCGTGCCTCGGTCGCCCGCCAGTCGTATGTTTCCCCCCAGTACTTGCAGAGATCCATCAGGTACGTGCGCGGCACTCCCTGCGACCAGTCCTCGACCGTTTCTTGCTCCGGCCACCGGCTGCGCGCGAGCCGCTCGCGCAGGTCGCGCAGCTCGGCCTTGGGAATCTCGAGCCGAAATTCCGTCAGCTGCTTAGGCCTCGCGATCGTCCTCTCCCTGACGAAGGGATGCCGCCCAGCAGCGCCGCGCCACCCGGCCGGCAACTTGCTGACGACCCCTATCTGCTCGCGTGCGCGTGCGTGCCGGTCGGTAGTCCCACGAGCGGCTCGTAGTCGGCGCCGAGCTGGCCAAGCACCTGCCGGAGCTCGCCCTCGGTGACGGCCTCGCTCAGTGCCGTGAAAACCGCTCGGATCGCCTTCGGCGCCTGGTCGTTCGCCAGCGGGACGATCCGCGCGACGCGGCGCTTGAATTCGTCGGGACCGAATCGCTCCGCCTCCCCTTCATGCGGCAGGCACGCTGCTAGCGAGTCGGGAAGCTGAGCCGCGAGGTCATCGGCTTCGCCCGGGTCGATTCGCGTTCCGAGCATCACCAGCGTGGCGCGCGTCGTCAGCTCGGCGCGCTCGCGATCCAAGCCACTGAGCTCTTCTACGCGTTTGATGAATCTGCCCCCGTCCATTCAGGCCTCCTTGGGTTGTGATTTGTCGTCACACGCCCCACGGAAACGTCGCCGTCATGACCTTGTGTGGGCGCGAGCGCTCGCCAGAAACTCACGGACCTCCTCGTCGCTCGTCTGGGAAAAGTCGTCGTACCAGAGCCCGACGGCGTGGAATGGCCGCGGCGTCACGGCGCAGACCGTCTCGTCGACCACGTCCTCGAACTCCTCGCAGGTTTCCTTCGCAGCGACCGGTACGGCGACGACCACTCGCGCCGGGTTCAGCTGTCGCACCGCCAGCGCCGCCGCCTTCATCGTCGACCCCGTGGCGAGGCCGTCATCGACGAGGATCACGGTCTTGCCCTCGACGTCGGGCGGATCGTTGGTGCCGCAGTAGAGCGCCTCGCGCCGCTGGAGCTCTGCGAGCTCGGACTCGATGACACGCCGCACGCCGGCCTCGTCGACGCCGAGCGCCGCCGCCACGCCCTTGTTGAGCACGACGAGACCGCCGCTGGCGATCGCTCCCATCGCCAGCTCCGGATGACCGGGTGCGCCGAGCTTCCGCACGACGAACACGTCGAGCGGCAGCCCGAGCGCCTCGGCTACCTCGTAGGCGACGGGGACGCCGCCGCGAGGCAGCGCGAGCACGACGACGTCGTCACGGCCTTTGTAGTCGCGAAGCAGCTCGGCGAGCAGGCGGCCCGCTTCGGCTCGGTCCCGAAATCGTGCCATCCACAGAGACCGCTACCCCTTCTTCGGAGACTCAATCACCCGCGGCACGCAGATCCTCAGCTAGACGCTGGACACCTCCCGCCGCCATCTCGAGCATCCCGTGCAGGTGCGCGACGGCGAGCTCGATGTCGTGAGCTATCGAGGCTGATCTAGGTCGCGGAGGAAGCTGAGCACGCGCTGCTCGAGCAGCGTCGCAGCGCCTTCGTCGTAGTCGGACACGCTGTTGTCGGCGAACAGGTGCCGGTTCCCTGGATATAGGAACAGCTCCGCACGATCGATCGTGTCGACGATTTCGCGGGCGGCGGGGAGGTCTTCCTCCGCCCAAGGATCGTCCTCCATGAAGTGGATCTGGAGCGGTGCGCCCTGGGGCCAGGAGCCGCCGAACTCGGAGAGCGGAAGCGCCGCGTGAAACAGCAACGCGCCGCGCGTGCCCGGCCGCGTCTGCGCCAGCATCTGCGCCGGCATCCCGCCGAGCGAGAACCCGGCATAGACGAGCTCGGCCGGCAAGTCCTCGGCCGCGGCGACGCCGCGCTCCAGGATCGTGCCGAAGCCGACCTCCCGGGCGTGCGCAACTCCCTCGTCGACCGTGTCGAAGGTCTTGCCTTCGTAGAGATCCGGCGTATGAACAACGTGCCCGGCAGCCCGGAGCTCGTCGGCGAACGCGACGACGCCGGGAGTCAGTCCGTGGGCGTGATGAAAGAGCAGAACCTCGGCCATTTCGCTAGACCGCGGAGTCTAGGAACTCCGCGCCTCCGGTCTCCGGCGGCGCGCCGTACGCGTACATGACGACCTCTTCGTCGCCGTGGTTCGCCGACTGCAGCACCGTGCCCGACTCGACGTGGACCACTCCGCCGGTCGGAACGTCGATACGCTCCGGTGGGTCGCCGAGATACATCGTCAGCGTCCCGGACAGCACGACGAACGTTTCCTCCTGGATCGTGTCCCGATGGCGCCGGCCCTTCGAACCGGGCGCGTAACGCCACATGCTCCCGCGCGTGTGAGCGAAGCCGGCGACGTCGCTGAGTCGCGCGACGTAGCGCGCAACACCGCCCGCCTCGGGCTCGCGCTCAATCCACTCGAGCTCGTCGGGACGGATCACTCGAAAGCCCACGTTCGCCACACTAACGATGAGTTTCGCCGCGACTGCCGGTCTGAGCTCGTGGAGGCAGGAACACCGAGAAAGGAGACCCCATGTCCAGCAAGCTCCACATCACCGAGGTCGGCCGCGTAGCCATCCCGGCCGCCGACCAGGATCGCGCGCTCGCGTTCTACGTCGACACGCTCGGCTTCGAGAAGCGGGTCGACGAGACCTTCGCCGACGGGCAGATGCGGTGGGTCGAGGTCGCCCCGAAGGGCGCCCCGACCGCCATCGCGCTGACGCCGCCGATGGAGGGCGGCCCGACCTCCGTCGACAGCGGGATCATCATCTCGACCGACGACATCGAGGCCGACCACGCGGCGCTGAAGGACGCCGGCGTCGACGTCGATCCTGAGATCGCGCGCTGGGGCCCGCCGGTGCCGCCGATGTTCAGGCTCCGCGACCCGAGCGGGAACGCGCTGTCGATCGTCGAGCCGCTTCAGGGCTAGTCTCGAAAACGTGCCGGGGCTTGCCGAAAACGCAGGCCCCGGTCGCCAGCCTTTGCAAGCTGTCGATCCGGCACCATGCACGTGTGGATTCCCCCAGCTCGGCTGACACAGTCAACGTTCGGTACATGGTCGACGACGTTGAAGCCGCCGTTGCCTTCTACACCGAGCACTTCGGCTTCACCCTCCTCTCGAGCGCGGCGCCCGCGTTCGCGGACGTGATCCGCGGGAATCTCCGCTTGCTGCTCAGCGGACCGAAGAGCTCGGCAGGGCGGCCGATGCCAGACGGCCGTCAGCCTGGGCCGGGCGGATGGAACCGAATCCACCTGATCGTGGACGACTTGCCGGCCGAGGTCGAAAGGCTCCGGGCCGCCGGTCTGACGTTCCGGAACGAGATCGTCAAAGGCCCTGGCGGTTCGCAGATCCTGGTCGACGATCCGTCCGGCAACCCGATCGAGCTGTTCCAACCGAGTGGCTCGTGGCCGAAGCGGTAGACGCCCGCCCGCGCCTGACCCCGCTAGTTCCTCCGCGGAGGGCCCCCAAAAGCAGGACCCTCCGCCGGAAGAAGGCGTCAGTTCGTGGCGATCCCTTCGATCCCGGGCGGCAGGCCCGTGACCGTGCCGATCGATGTCAAGGTGCCGTCGTGCCCGACGCGGAACTCGTCGACCGTGCTCGTAAGCCCCGTCTCGGCGTAGAGAAAGTCACCGCTCGAGGCTAGGTCGATCGGGCCGGGGTTGGTGTTGGCCGCGACCGGGTTCACCAGCACCGGCTGGCCGTCGCCGCCCACGCGGAAGGCGCTGAGCGTGTTGCTGCCGGTATTCGAGACGAAGTAGAACTGGCCGACGCGCTCGATCCAGCACAGCGCGGCCTGGCCGTCGCTCTGCGACTTGGGATCGGTGAGCGCGCCGTCCTGTCCGATCAGATATGTCGTGACCGAGCTCGCGCCGGCCTCTCCGGCCACGAGCCGACCCGACGGGCCGAAGGTGAATGCGAAGGGAACCGGCGTTGCCGACGGGTTGACGACCGGTGTGGCGGACAAGCGCCCGTCGTGCTCGACCTGGAACACGTCGATCGAGCTGGTGCTCGCCTTGGTGGTCACGATCAGCTTGCTGCCGTCCGGCGTGAAGCCGACCTGGCCCGGTGCCGACAGGAAGTTCGGCGGGGCGGTGTTCGCAAGCCCGAGCGAGCGAGCCGACCCCGGAATCGACTCCAGCCCGTGCCCCTCGATGCGGAATCCCTGGACGATCCCGGTGCCACCCGAGTTGAGGACATATGCCAAGTCATCATGGACCCCGACGCTGGCCGGGAACTGGCCGCCTGACCGGAGCACGTCTTCGAGCTCGAGTCGGTCTCCCTTGACGCGGAACGCGGAGACCGTGTCGCTGCCGGCATTCACGGCGACCAGCAGCTTGTGCCTCGAGTCGTACACGAGCGAGCCCTGTGAGGCGAGACGGTCCGACTCCGTCCCGGGAAGCGCCGCGCCACCGTTGCCGCCTGTGGCATAGGTACCGGCGGGACTCAGCGTCCCGTCGGCCGCTTCGTCGTAGACGACGACCTGGTTGCCGGCGGGCTGATTCGTCTGGACGAAGACGACGCCTTTCCCGCCATGCCCGTTGTCGGCGTTTGCCGCCTGCGCTCCGACCGGTGCAGCGGCGAGGGCCGAGAGTAACGCAATGAGCACCGAGCGATGCTTCATCTGATCCTCCTCTCGTTGGGACGGCCACGAGGGCCGTTTTCTGACCCGCGCCACGCTAGGCCGGAGAGGTCTGAAGCGCCCTTACGATTTGCGAAACTCGGCAAGCGGATTTAAGGAACTCGTAACCTCATGGAGCCTCGCTATACGAGCCTGAACGGCAAGACTGTCGGGATGACGACCGTGCTTGTGGTCGACGATGAGCCGATGGTCCGGGACGTCCTTACTCGCTACCTCGAGCGCGACGGGCATCGCGTCGTCACGGCCGCCGACGGTGACGCGGCGCGGGGAATGATCGAGCGTGAGGCGCCGAGCCTCGTCCTCCTCGACGTGATGCTGCCCGGAGCGACGGACGGGCTGGCGCTGTGCCGCTGGATCCGGTCGACCTCGGAGCTGCCGGTGATCCTCGTGACCGCGCGAGTCGACGAGACGGATCGGATCGTCGGGCTCGAGCTCGGCGCCGACGACTACGTGATGAAGCCCTTCTCGCCGCGAGAGCTCGCCACGCGCGTGAAGACCGTGCTGCGGCGAGCCGGCTCGAGCCCCCCGCCGCGCGAGCGGATCTCGGTCGGCCGGCTGGCGGTCGATGCCGCTAAGCGCGAGGCGCGTCGCGACGGCGAGCTCGTCAACCTGACCGTCAAGGAGTTCGACCTGCTCTGGTTCCTGGCTTCGAACCCGAACCGCGTCTTCTCTCGCGACCAATTGATGACCCGCGTCTGGGGCTACGCCTCGGCGCTCGACACCGGGACCGTCACCGTTCACGTCCGGCGCCTGCGCGAGAAGCTCGAGGACGACGCCTCTGCTCCCGCGCTGCTCGAAACCGTCTGGGGCGCCGGCTACCGCCTGCGGGCATGAACACCGTCGCGCTCGTCCTAGCGCTTGCCGTCCTCGTGACCGGCATCGCCGCGGCCGCGATCGTCCGGCTGCTGCCGACGCTGCGATCCCAGCTCGTCGCGCTCGCGCTGCTTTCCGTTTGTCTGCCGCTCGGAGTCGTGCTCGCGTCGGGGCTCGTGATGTTCGGCATGCACGACGACGCGAAGATCGTCTCGGTCGCGGTCGTCTCGACGCTCTGCGCGCTCTGCGGCGCGTTGGTGCTTGGCCGCCGCATCCTCCAGCCTCTCGTGCGCCTCCGCGCGACGTCCGCGCAACTGGCCGCCGGGGATCTGAGCGCCCGCGCGCCGGAGTCAGGCCCTCGCGAGCTGCTCGAGCTGGGCGGCTCATTCAACGAGATGGCGGCGAGCATCGAGCGGCTTTTCGACGTGCGGCGTGAGCTCGTCGCCTGGGCGAGCCACGACCTTCGCACCCCACTCGCGTCATTGCGCGCCATGGTCGAGGCGCTCGAAGACGGGCTGGCGACGCCTGCCGAGTACCTGCCGGCGATCCGCGGCCAGACCGAGATCCTCTCGCGCCTCGTCGAGGACCTGTTCGAGCTGGCGATGATCGACGCGGGCGCCCTGACGCTCGAGCTCCAGGACTCTTCGCTCGGGCCGCTCGTCTCGGACTGCCTCAGGGCGGTCGAGGCAGAGGCGAGAGCGAACAACGTCCGGCTCGAATCGCGTGTCGACCCTGCCGATCCCGCCGTCCGGGTCGCACCCGACAAGATCGAGCGCGTGCTCTTGAACCTACTTGGGAACGCCGTTCGTCATGCCCGTCCGAACGGGACGGTTGCGGTCGTCGTGGAGCCGGACACCGACCACGTGCTTATCGCAGTCGAAGACACCGGCGACGGCGTGGCCCCGGAGACGCGGCAACGCATGTTCGACCGCTTCTGGCGTGAGGACGATTCCCGGGCCCGGTCGAGCGGCGGCGCGGGCCTCGGCCTTGCGATCTCACAGGGCCTCGTCCAGGCGCACGGAGGCAAAATCTGGGCCGAGAACCGCACCGGCGGCGGCGCACGCGTCGCCTTCACGCTCCCGCTCGCGACAGATGGGTCGCTCAGCCGGGCTCGCGCGACTGACCCCGCTTGACGCGCAGAACCGCGGGTCGCAGAATCGTCTCCCACGGTCAGGAGGGGGACAATGCGGGTTAACCGGCGGCAGATCGCAACGTTCGTGCTGGGCCTTTGTGCAGCGGCGCTCTTTACCGCCACCCCGGCGTTCTCTGCGGGGCCGCCGTACAACGTCGGTCCGGTGAACGACGTCAGCGCGTCGTGCTCGGGCCAGAACGCCGAGGTCGAGCAAGCGGTCGACGCAAAGCTCGGCTACGTCTACGAGACCTGGATGGGCTGCAAAGGGATCGCCTTCGCCCGTTCAACCGACGGCGGCGACACATTCGACACACCGATCACCGTTCCCGGCTCGGTCGGCTCGAACTACAACTCGTGGGACCCCGCCGTCGCCGTCGCGCCCGACGGCACCGTCTACGCCGCGTTCATGCTCGGCCACTCCTCGCAGTGGTATCCCGTCGTCGCTGCCTCGTTCGACAACGGTAAGACATTTTCGCAAGTGACACAGCTCGTGCCTCCGGACGAGCAGAACTGGGGCGACCGCGTCTTCATCGCGGTCGGTCCTGACGGGGCCGTCTACGTGACGTGGGACTACGGCCCCAGCCGTAAGACGGTGACTTATCTCTGCGATCCCTCGGGGAGTTGCGGCTTTTCGACCGGCCAGCTCAACGTCGTGATGCAGAAGTCGACCGACCGCGGCAAGACCTTCGGGCCGATGACCTACGTCAGCCCGGGCTTCCCCGCAAGCGGCGGCGACAGCGCGCCGATGGTGATCGAGCCGAACGGCCGGATCGACGTGCTCTACCAGGGCTACCACATCACCGACACGACGACCTACGCCATGGATCCGGGCTACGAGTACTTCACGGCCTCGACGGACGGCGGCGCGACCTGGTCGACGCCGGTCCAGCTCGGCCCGAACAACGGCACGATGTCGCTCGCCGAGTGGTGGATCGACGGCGACATCGCCATGGACGCCGGCGGCAACCTCTACGCGGTCTGGGACACGCAGGGAGCGAACAACGACATCGGCTGGCTCTCGTACTCGACCGACCACGGCGCGCATTGGTCGGATCCGATCCAGGTGCCGCCGGACCAGCTGAACGTCCCGCACGTGATGGAGGTGTCAGGCGGCGGGTCCGGGGTCGCGTACGTCAGCTTCTTCTCCGGCGCCGACCCGCGCGGCTATGCGGAGTACCTCCGTACGTTCTCGACCACGCGCGGCTGGCTCGGCGCGCCCGTCCAGGTGTCGCCGGAGTTCGGCGACACGTCGGTGTGGCCGGGAGACACGTTCGGCATCTCGACCCTCTCGCCGGGCCACGTCGTCCTCAGCTGGGGAAGCGCGACGCCCTCGAGCGGCAAGAAGTCCGACATCTTCGCGGCGAACGTGGCGGTGTCGGCGCACTGAACCGCGGACCCCAAGCGCTCCACTGCCGAGCCGAAGACCTGGGCGCACTCGGGCAGAAGGATTAGCTGCTTTCTCCCCTGCGGTTGACCCCGCGAGGGTCGAGATGCTCGACCACGTCTCCGCCGAGGCCGAACTTCTCGACGACCTGGAAGCGTCCCGGCTCCTCCATGACCACCCGCTCGGTCTCGGGATCCGCGTGGCCCGGTCTGACGACAAGACGAGTCGGCACCCTCCGAATAAACTCGCACTCGCCGAGCGTGAGTGAGACAACCTCCTCGCAGGACGGATCGGAGCATTCACAGACAAAATCGATCTCGGCTCCATCACTGCTTTCGAGTCGCCGCTCGTTGACGTCCCGGCGCAGAGCCTGATTTAGCGCCGCTTGCCGCGCGCGCTCCTGCTCGTCCTCGTCTGCTTCCAACGATCTCTACTCCCGTGCGAGTGGAACCGAGCCGGCGAAATCGCTACACGTCGAAACCCGGCCGCACGGCCGAACATGCGTGGATCGTCGCTCCGCGCAAGGCTACGCCTTCCACGGGCCCGAGACAAGCGACCGCATCCGAGGGCCAGAAACGCGATCCAGAGGCGCGCGTGAGGGCGGTGAGCTTACGCGAGCGACTCGCCCAGAATGTCCAAGCCCCGCTCCAGCTCCTCGTCGGTCGCCGTGAGCGGAGGCAGCAGCCGGATCACGTTGCCGTAGAGGCCGCACGAGAGAAGCAGGAGGCCGTTCTCGCGCGCCTTCGTCGTTACCGCCTTCGTCTCCTCGCCCGACTTCTCGACGAACTCGATCGCGAGCATCGGCCCGAGGCCCCTGACCTCCCCGATCGCGCGGTGCTCCTCGGCGATCCGCTCGAGGCGGCCGCGGACGAGGCGGCCGATCGTCTCTGCGCGCTCCCGGAAGCCGGGCTCGGCCAGAGCGTCGAGCACGACGCAGGCCGCGGCGCAGGAGACGGGATTGCCCCCAAACGTGCCTCCCAGCCCGCCGGGGTGGACCGAGTCCATTAGGTCGGAGCGCCCCGTGACGGCGGCGAGCGGCAACCCGCCGCCGAGGGTCTTGCCGGAGACGATCAGGTCAGGCTCGGCGTTCAGGTGCTCGATTGCCCAGGGCGGCCCCGTCCGTCCGCAGCCCGACTGCACCTCGTCCGCGACGTAGAGGATCCCGTGCCGTTCGCAGATCAGCTTCAGCGCCTGGACGAAATCGGCGGGCATCGGGATGAAGCCGCCTTCGCCCTGGACGGTCTCGAGCACGACGCAGGCGACCGACTGCGGATCGACGTCTTGCGCGAAGAGCAGCTCGAGGCCGGCGATTGCATCCGAGGTGGCGACGCCGCGGTACGCGTACGGTGCGGGCGCGCGGTAGACGTCGGCAGCGAGCGGTCCGAAACCTTTCTTGTAGACGAGCTTCGAGGTCATGGCCATGGTCAGGCTCGTCCGGCCGTGGAAGGCGCGGTCGAAAACGACGACGCCTGGCCGGCCCGTCGCCGTGCGCGCGATCTTGACCGCGTTCTCGACCGCCTCCGCGCCGGAATTGACCAGCAAGGACTTCGTCTCCGTGTGACCCGGCCAGAGCTCATCGAGCCGCCTGCAGACCTCCACGTACGGCTCGTAGAGCCCGACCATGAAGCACTGGTGCAGGTAACGGTCGACCTGCTCGTGGACCGCCTGGACGACCGCTTCCGGGTTGTGGCCGAGGTTCTGGCAGGCGATCCCGCCCGCGAAGTCGAGGTACTCCCGTCCGTCGGCGTCCCAGATCGTCGACCCTTCCGCACGGCTGACGGTCATGTCTGTCGTCGCCACGCCTCGCGTTACGTACCGCTCGCGGGCGGCGCGGACGGCCGCCGCGTCCTGGAGTTGTTTCGTCGCCATCGGTGCAACCTTAGAAGACGCGGAGCGATCGAGCGCGATCCTGCGCTAGACGGCCGAGTCGAGGATCTCCGCGCGCTCCGACTCGGGCGGCGTCCCGTAGGCGTAGAGGACGAGCTCCTCGTCGCCGTGGTTCACCGTCTGCAGGGGCGTGCCCGGCTCGACGTGGATGAGGCCGCCCGAGGACACGTCTTGGCGCTCCGGCGGGTCGCCAAGATACATCGACAACGTGCCGGCGAGGACGACGAACGTCTCCTCCTGATGAGCGTGCCTGTGGCGACGCCCCTTCGCGCCGGGCTCGTAGCGCCAGACGTTCGCGCGGGTATGCGCAAAGCCGGCCAGCTCGCTCAGCTCGGCAACGTGGCGCGCCGGCTCGTTGGGCTCGTGCGGGCGCGTGATCCACTCGAGGTCGGCGGGGCGGAGCACGCGAAAGCCCACGCCGGCAGCCTACTGGGGACTACTTCGGGACGACCAGCGAGCCGGAACTCAAGCGGCCTGCCCGCTCGGGTGCGGGTAACGCTGAGCGATGTGCGCCACCACCTCTCCCGAGGGCCCGCACCTCTCGATCACCTGAAAGCGGCCCGGTTCCTCCATCAGGACGCGCTCCCTTTCGTCGTCCGTGTGGCCGACTCTGACCACGAGCCGATTCGGCACCCTCCGAATGAACTCGCACTCGTCGAGCGTGATCGAAACAAGCTCCGCGCACACCGGATCCAAGCATTCGCAGAGGAAATCCAGCCGAGACCCGTCGATACCGTCGACTCGCCGCTTGTCGACCTCCCGGCGCAGAGCCTCGCTCAACGCGGCTTGGCGTTCCCGATCCTCGTCTGCTGCCACAACTGCTCGCCCCCCCCGCGCCCATAGAACATCAGGCCGGCGAATCGTCGCTACACGGTCAAAGCCGGCCGCACGGCCGAACATGGCGGAGATCGTCGGTCCTGCCTACAGAGGGTACGCCCCTGGCCCGTCGCGAACAAGGGCGATGATTTCTACTGCAAACGAAAGTCTGATCACCGACCAACGAAACAGGAGGCGGAGATGGGAAAGCTGGTCGTAACCGAGTTCATCACGCTCGACGGCGTGATCGAGGATCCAGGCGGAGGCGAGGCCGACAAGTTCGACCGCGGCGGCTGGGCCTTTCAGTTCGAGCGCGGAGAGCAAGGCGACAAGTTCAAGCTCGACGAGACCCTGGAAGCGGAGGCGCTGCTCCTCGGTCGCGTCACGTACGAGGGCTTCGCGGCTGCGTGGCCGTCGATGACCGACGAAGTCGGCTTCGCCGACAAGATGAACACGATGCCGAAGTACGTCCTCTCGTCGACGCTGCAAGACCTCACGTGGAGCAACTCGACGCGGCTCGAGGGCGACGTGGCCGACGAAGTCGCGAAGCTCAAAGAGCAGGTCGCCGGCGAGATTCTCGTCGCCGGCAGCGCGATGCTCGTCCAGATGCTGATCGACCACGACCTCGTCGACGAGCTGCGGCTGATGGTGTTTCCGACCGTCCTCGGGAAGGGCAAGCGGCTCTTCGGCGACTCCGCCTCGGCGAAGGCGTTCCGGCTCGCCGAGTCGCGGCCGGTCGGCGAAGACGGTGTCGTCATCCTCATCTACGAGCCCTCTAAGTCGTAGGACGGGTGCGGTAGCGGAGGTAAACCGTGCCGTTTTCGAAACGGCGTTCCTCCAGCAGTTCGAGTTCGGCACGGACATCGTCGGGGAGCGCCCGCTTCCCACCTCCCACGACGATCGGCGTCAGGAATAGCTGGTATTCGTCGACCAACCCGGCCCTGATCGCCTGGGCGGCGAGATCCGGACCGCCCACGGTGAGGTCGCGTTCCGCTGACGACTTCAGCTCCCGGATCGCCGCAGCGTCGAAGCCTCGCTCGATCCGGGTCCTGGCGCTGGACGCCTCCTCCAGCGTCTTCGAGAACACGATCTTGTCGGCCGCCTGCCAGATCTCCGCGAAGTCCCGAGCGACGGGCGGCTGGTCGGGAAGAGTGTTCCCGGTCTCCCAGAAGACCATCACCTCGTACATCCGGCGCCCGTAGAGGTAGGTGCCGATCGGCCGCTCGAGGTCGTTGACGAAGCGGTGCACCTCCTCGTCCGGCGCGGCCCAGTCGAAGTTGCCCTTCTCGTCCGCGACATAGCCGTCGAGCGAGGTGATCGCCGAATAGATCAGCTTGGCCATTGGTGAGCCTCCTGTGGTCGCCGACGGACGGACGACAACTTTGTATCTGCTTCTAAAGGTTTTCCCTCTCGAGGACGATGTTTTCGGTCATGACTGCTGCGCGTGCGTCCGTTGGCGGCCGGACCGAGTTTGGCTCTTCCTCGCGATGGATCGATCGTTGGCTTGCTGCCTGCCGCGACCTCGCCGAGCTCGAGCGCTCGAATCCGATGACGGACGCGGTAGTCGAAGAGATCGACGGTCGAATGATCCGCATCGGCGACCAATGGCTCGCCGACTTCGCCTCCTGTAATTACCTCGGCTTCGATCTCGACCGCGAGATCATTGACTCCGTGGCCCCGGCTCTCGACCGTTGGGGCACCCATCCCAGCTGGTCGCGCCTGCTCGGCAGCCCGGTCCTCTACGAGCAGATCGAAGAGCGCCTGACCGAGCTGGTCGGAGCAGAGGACGTACTCGTGTTGCCGACGATCACGTTGATCCACATGTCGGTGATTCCCGTGCTCGCCGGCGACGGGACGATCTACGTCGACAGGCGCGCGCACAAGACGATCTACGAGGGCGCTCAGTTCGCAGCCGCTCACGGCGCGACGGTGAAGCGCTTCCGCCACGACGACCTGGACGATCTCGAGCGGCTCCTGAAAGAGAACGGGAAGGGGCCGCGGTTGATCTGCGTCGACGGCGTCAACAGCATGACCGGAAACGCAGCCGACATCGAAGCAATGGCCCGCCTCGCTCGAGCCCACGACGCTCTGCTCTACGTCGACGACGCGCACGGCTTCGGGGTCATCGGTGAGCGGAGCCCGACCGAGCTCAGCCCCTACGGGTTGCGCGGAAACGGTGTCGTCAAGCACGTCGGCGAGTCCTACGACCACGTCCTCTTCGTGGCGGGGCTCTCGAAGGCGTACTCCTCCCTCGCAGCCTTCCTCGCCTGCCCGACCGAGCTCAAGCGCCTGCTCAAGACGGCGGCGCCGCCTTATCTGTACTCCGGGCCTTCTCCGATTGCCTCGCTTGCGACGACGCTCGCAGGCCTGCACGTGAACGACCAGCGCGGGGACGCGATCCGCGCCGACCTGTGGCAAAAGACTGCGACCGTGCTCGAGTGCCTCGACCGGCTCGGCGCCCATACCCCGAACAACTCCGGTTTTCCGATCATCGAGGTCCCACTCGGACACGGCGAAGACATCGACGCGGTCGGCAGATTCCTCTTCGAGAACGGCATCTACGTCACCCTCGCCGCCTATCCACTCGTTCCGAGAAGCGAGGTCGGCTTCCGGATTCAGATCACGGCGGCGAACACCGACGCCGAGATCGAGCGTCTCGTCGACGTGCTCGGCACGCTCGCGAACAGGTTCGATCTCCAACCATCGACGCGGGCGGAGCGCGCAGCGTGAGCTTTCGCGAGACCTGCGGCAACTGGCGCAACCACGCCTGGGCGTGGTACCTCGGCGTCACCGGCGTCCTGACTGCCGCCTACCTCTTCTTTCCGCCTTTGGCCGGAAACGGGCCGCTGATCAACTTCCTCGGCCTCACTGGTGTCGTCGCCATCGTCGCCGGCATCCGGATCAACAAGCCAAAGGCGCGCGCAGCGTGGTGGTTGTTCGTCCTCGGTCAGTTCCTCTTCTTCAGCGGCGACCTTTACACCTACAGCTATCCGAAGCTCTTCCACGCCGACGTCGGCTTCCCATCGCTCGGCGACGGGCTTTACCTGACGGTCTACCCGGCCTTGCTGGCCGGCATGCTTCTCCTTGTCAAGCGGCGGAACCCGCGGCGGGATCCCGCGGCCCTGATCGACGCCGCGATCTTGACAATCGGCGTCGGTCTCCTCTCATGGGTCTTCCTGATCTCGCCGAACATCCACCTCTCGGGCCTTTCCTGGCTGGCCAAGAGCATCTCGATCGCCTACCCGCTCGGCGACGTGCTTCTGCTCGCGGCAGCGATTCGCCTGGCGGTCGATGCAGGCAAGCGCGCACCGGCCTTCTATCTGCTCGCCGGCAGCATCGTCTGCCTGCTCGCGACCGACTCCGGCTACAACCTCGCCCTGCTGAACGGCACTTACAGCAACCAGCTCGTCTACGACGCCGGCTGGATCCTCTACTACCTCTTCTGGGGCGCGGCGGCGCTGCACCCCTCGATGCGCGCGCTGGAAGAACCGGCCACCGACCTTCGCACCCGGCTGACCCCGCTGCGCCTCTCGCTTCTCGGCGGCGCGTGCCTGATCGCTCCCGGAATTCGGTTCGCGCAGGAGCTCGGCAACCCGGACGTCCTGGTGCTGATCATCGCGTCCGCTTTCCTCTTCCTGCTCGTGGTGGCGAGGATGGCCGGGCTCGTCCGCCAGGAGGGTCGAGTTGTCTCGCGCGAGCGCGCCCTGAGAGGCGCCGGAATCGATCTCGTCGCCGCGGCCAGCCACGATCAGGTCTGCGAGGCTGCAATCGCCGGTGTGCGCCGTCTTCTTGGCAACGATCAGTCTGTCCGGCTCGCACTCGTCGGAAACGACGACGCCGAGGTGGTCGCATCGTCCGACGGCGGCGGCTGGCAGCTCGACGATTCGACGGCCGACTGGCTGTCTCAGACCCAGGTCGGGTCACTTCGCACTTCCTACGACGCCGTGCCCGCCTTCGTTCGAGGCGAGCTGAGGCTGTTCGCCGGCGAAACCGTCCTCGTCATTCCTCTCTCGATCCGCTCCGAAGTGCAACCGATGCTCGTCGTCTGCTCGCCCACGAGCGTTCAACCGGCGCTCGTCGACTCGCTCGAGGCGCTCGGCGCCCAGATCTCGCTCGCCCTCGACGGCGCGTCGCTCGCAGCGGACTTGCACCGTCGCCAGAGCGAGGCTCGATTCCGCTCGCTCGTCGCCCACTCGAGCGACTTGATCACCGTCCTCAACGCCGACGGCGACGTGACCTACCAGAGCCCTTCGATCGAGCGCGTGCTCGGCTACAGCGTCGCCGACGTCGAGGGAAGCCGCTTCGATCGGATTCTGAGCGAGACCGACCGACCGCGGCTCCGGCAGTTGATCGCCGGCAACGGATCGAGCGGTCCCGACGGCCACACCTTCGAGTGTTCCCTCGAGCATCTCGACGGCACCAGCTTGAAGTTCGAGGTGCAGCACACGGATCTACGGCATGACGAGCACGTCCGGGGCATCGTCCTCAACAGCCGTGACGTGAGCGAGCGGAAAGCGTTCGAGGAGCAGCTGGCACACCAAGCGTTCCACGACCCGGTGACCGGCCTCGCCAACAGAGCGTTGTTCTCGGATCGTGTCGAGCACGCCCTGATGCGGGCGCAGCGCGGATTCCCCGACATCGCCGTGATGTTCATCGACCTCGACGATTTCAAGACCGTCAACGACAGCCTCGGCCACGCAGCCGGAGACCGGGTGCTTCAGGAGGTCGCTCGGCGGTTGCTGATCGCCGTGCGGCCCACCGACACGGTCGCCCGCTTCGGTGGCGACGAGTTCGCCGTCCTCGTCGAGGGCGTGTCGGATTCGCCGGAGGCCGCCGATGCAGCGGCGCGGATTCTCCAGGCCTTGGAGATTCCGACCGAGATCGAGAGCAAGCAAGTCTTCCCGCGCGCGAGCATCGGAATCTGCCTCGTCGACCGCGAGATCGCGGTTCCTGATGCAGCCGAGCTCCTCCGGAACGCCGACGTCGCGATGTACATGGCCAAGCGTGACAGCAAGGGGAGCTACCGGGTTTTCGAACCGACGATGCACGAACGCGTGGTCGAGCGGCTCGAGCTGCGCTCGGAGCTGCAACACGCGATCGATGCCGGTGAGCTCGAGTTGCACTACCAGCCGGTCGTGCGCCTCCAAGAGCATCAAATCCTCGGCGTGGAAGCGCTTCTACGCTGGAATCACCCGACCCGCGGGACGATCCCGCCGCTGCAATTCATCCCGCTGGCGGAGGAGACTGGCCTGATCATCCCGATGGGCCGCTGGGTGCTGGACACGGCTTGCCTCGAGGGAGTGCGCATCCAGAACGAGTTCCCGCGTGCCGAGCCGCTGACCATGAGCGTCAACCTCTCGGTCCGTCAGCTCCAGTCGGATTCAATCGTGGCCGACGTCCGCTGCGCCCTGGAGCAAAGCGGCTTGGATCCGTCGGCCCTCGTGCTCGAGATCACCGAGTCGGTGATGATGGCCGACACCGATTTCGCGGTCCAGCGGCTGATGGATCTGAAGGCGCTCGGGATCCGCCTCGCGATGGACGACTTCGGCACGGGCTACTCGTCGCTGAGCTACTTGAGCCGTTTCCCGGTCGACATCCTGAAGATGGATCGCTCGTTCGTCGGCTCGGGCGAGAACGTGGCGCTGACCTCGGCGATCATCGCGCTCGGCGCGAGCCTCGACCTCGACGTCGTCGCAGAGGGCATCGAGCTTCCCGAGCAGGAAGACTCGCTCCACGGCCTCGGCTGCGAGATCGGACAAGGGTTCCTCTTCGCCCGACCGATGGACTCCGGCGCCTTGTTCGACTTTCTCTCCGGGCGCCCGGAGTGGACGGACGCGGGCAGCAGGCCGGCGTCCAATGCAGCATAGTCACGAAGCGCTCGACCGCCCGGGAGGGCTTTCCGGCGGTCACCTGCTTTCGCCGCTTCGGCACCGGGACTTCCGGGTGCTCTGGGCGGGAATGGCGGTCTCGCTTCTCGGCGACGGCATCTTTCTGATCGCAATCGCGTGGGAGAGCTACACGCTCTGGAACGCTCCCGCGGCACTGTCGATCGTTGGCATCGGGATGGCAGTCCCGACCGTGCTCTTCCTGCTCGCCGGCGGCATCGTGAGCGATCGTCACGACCGCCGTCTCGTGATGATGTGTGCGGACGGTATTCGAGCCTTGGCTGTCGCCGTTCTCGCCGTGCTCGTACTCGCGGGCTCGCTTCGTTTTTGGGAGCTCGTGGCCCTGGTCGCGATCTACGGCGTCGGCACGGCGTTCTTCACGCCCGCGTTCGAGGCCGTCGTCCCGGATCTTCTGCCGGTCGAGGACTTGCCCGCGGCGAACTCGCTCGACCAGTTCGTCCGGCCCATCGCCCTCCGCCTCGCGGGCCCGTTCCTCGGGGGCGCGCTGGTCGCCGGCGGTGCAGGGCTCGCGTTCGGCGTCGACGCAGCGTCGTTCGGGGCCTCTTTCCTCGCAGTGGCCGCGATCCGGCCTCGCGTGCCCGCTCGTGACGAGACGAACGCATCTGCGCTCGTAGCGGTCAAGGAAGGGCTGCACTTCATCCGCAAGCGCGTCTGGCTCTGGGGCACGCTCGGCTCGGCTGCCATTGCCTACCTCATGTTCCTCGGTCCCACCGAGGTGCTGCTCCCCTATGTCGTCAAGAACGACCTCGGCGCCTCGTCGCTCACGCTCGGATTCGTCTTCGCGGCTGGAGGTCTGGGCGCTGTCGGCTCGGCGGTCTGGATGGGAAGCCGCGGCCAGCCGCGGCGACATATCTCCTTCATGTACGGGACGTGGACGCTCGCGACGCTCGCGGTCGCCGGCTACGGGCTCGCCACCGCGGCCTGGCAGTTGATGCTCGCCTGCCTGGTCTTCAACGCGCTCGAGACGGCCGGCACGATCGTCTGGGCGACCATCAAGCAGCGTCATGTCCCGAGCGCAATGCTCGGGCGGGTGTCCAGCTTGGACTGGTTGATCTCGATCGGCCTGCTTCCCGTCTCGTTTGCGCTCACTGCTCCGGTCGCCGCAACCATCGGGGTACGCGCAACGCTCGTCGGCGCGGCCGTCGTGGGAGCGACGGTCACGCTCGGAGCGCTCTTCCTTCCCGGGATGCGGGAGATCGAGCAAGGCGACGCGCCGATTCCGCCGGGCGAGCAGTCGCTGCCGCTCGGTCGGCGCGCGGTGCCCGGTCCTGCGCGGCCGTCGAGCTCCGAACTGTAAGACCCGCAGGGGCCGCGAGCTAGGCCGACCGCCGCTCGGCCTCGTGCTTCAGATGCTGGAGCCCGTCCTGGAGCGATTTGTCGAGCGTCTTCTGCAAGGACCCGCGTAGGAGCCGCACCAGCAGGCCGGAAAACGACTCCTCGGTCCTCGCGTGCGTGCCGCCGTCGCTGGGCTCGAGCCACCACTCGTGGTACGCGTTGATCGTGAGCGTCCGGCCGCGCCACGCGATGTGGAGCGGAGGCTCGATGCGGTCGAGGGTCGACACGATCGTTCCGGGGCCGGCCTTCCAGCGGAACTCCGATCCCGGCGCAAGCGGGCCGTCGAACGACATCGACTTCACGTCCGGGTTCCAGCTCGGCCAGTTCTCGAACCGCGTCAGCACTTCCCAGACGACCTGGGGCGACGCGTCGATCTCGATCTCGGCGCTGCTCTTGACCGGCACGCTTCCGTTTGAGGCCACGATCCGATCCTAGGTCTTCGGCGCAGCGGCTCTTATCGATTTCCTAAGCCGGGCTTAGCGCGCTCTCATGGACGGCTTTTCAAACTGGCTGGCGAGGAAAGTCGTCGACCGCGCACGCCGGCTCTTCCCCCACCCGATCCATCACCTCGTGATCGAACAACTTGCCGCCAGGGACCTAACCGCGGCTTAACTCGAAACCGGTGTCGGACACCTGTTTTTGTCAAGCCCACAACGTGCCGAATGTGAGTCATTTCCCTCGCGCGCTTTGGTCGCGCCGCTGGCAGCGGCTGGGCGAAAGCCCGCAGCTGAAGGGGAAGGGCCCCGCGCGAACGGAGCCCTTCTTCCGTCGACATTTACATCTGCAGCGGCTTGACGAGGCCGATCAGGTGGCCCTCGGGATCCTTGAACTGGCCGAGCTCGATCGTATCCATGATCGTCTCCGGACCCATGACGCGGGTGCCGCCGAGGCTTTCCGCCTTCGCGAGCGCCTCCTCGATGTCCGGCACCGCAACGTAGAAGGTGACGTGGCCCTCATAGCCCTCAGGCCCGCCGGCGATGCCGCCGCCGATGCCCGACCCGTCCGGCGCGAGGTTGGCATCCCTCGCGACCATCCCGTACTTCATCGGGTTGTTGGAGTCGATCTCCCAACTGAAGAGCTCGGAGTAGTAGCTCCTCAGCTTGTCGCCGTCCTTCCCGATCACCTCGAAGTGCACTACCGGCTGGCCCATGCTGGGCTCCTTTCTGGCTGATTACTTCTTCGACCGCGGAGCTCGCCGGAACTCATCGCTCGCGTACCATGCCGCGGATGCAGGACTCGTCGCTCAAGGTCAAGCCCCAGGCCGCCGAGCAGCAGCTCGAGCAGCACCGCGCAGAGCTGACCGCCTACTGCTACCGGATGCTCGGCTCGCCGTTCGAGGCCGAGGATGCAGTCCAGGAGACGATGGTCCGCGCCTGGCGAGGCCTGGATCGTTTCGAGAGGCGCGCGGCGCTGCGCTCGTGGCTCTATCGAATCGCGACGAACGTCTGCCTCGACATGCTGAGCGGCCGCGACCGCCGCGCCCGGCCGATGGATCTCGGGCCGGCGCGCGAGCCGGTCGAGTCGAATCTGAATGCGCTGCCGGAGGTGACCTGGATCGAACCGATTCCCACGAGTGTCGTCGCACCGGAGGGCGACCCGGCCGAGGTCGCCGTCGCGCACGAGACGATCCGCCTCGCGTTCGTCGCCGCCTTGCAGCACCTGCCTCCGCGCCAGCGGGCGGTGCTGATTCTCTGCGAGGTCCTCCGCTGGAAGGCGGCCGAGGTCGCGGAGCTCATCGAGACGAGCGTGGCGTCGGTGAACAGCGCGCTCCAGCGCGCGCGGGCGACGCTCGAGGCGACCGACGTCGAGGCAGCCCCCGCGGCCGAGCTGGACGATTCCGACCGCGAGCTGCTCGCGCGCTACGTGCAGGCGTTCGAGGCCTACGACATGGAGGCGCTCACGTCGCTGATCCACGAGGACGCGACGCAGTCGATGCCGCCGTACGACCTCTGGCTGAGCGGGCGCCAGGACATCTTCGAGTGGTGGCTCGGTCCGGGCATCGGCTGCCGCGGCTCGCGCGTGATCCCGACCGTCGCGGCGAACGGCTCGCCGGCGTTTGGGCAGTACAAGCCAAGCGAATCCGGCAGCGGCTTCGACCCGTGGGCTCTGCAGGTGCTCGAGGTCTCAGACGGCCGGATCGTCGAGCTGACCTTCTTTCTCGACACCGCCCGGGTCTTTCCGCTCTTCGGCCTCCCGCCCCGGCTCGAGGCGTAGCACCGAATCCAGGCCGACGAACGCGATCAGATCCCGCAGAGCGGGCGATGCATGGAGCAACCGAAGCGTCCGATCCTGTCGCCGCGCCGCGAGCCGGAGCCGCCCGAGCAGATCGATAATCTCCGCATCGGCGTCTCCCAGCGCGCTCAGGTCGCAGACGATCGGTCGTGGCGCGGGAGTGGCCATCTGAAGATAGACCGTCCGGCCGGCCCAAAATCATCGGCTGGGCGACCGATGAATTCCGGCGCGAGGCCGGGTCTAAGCATTCGAAGTCGATCACGAACGACCGGAAAGGAAGCATTCGAATGACGATCGCCGACAACCGCACCCGCTGGCTCGCGCTCTACGTCCTCTGCCTCGGCAGTCTGATGATCGTCCTCGACGTGACGATCGTCGGCGTTGCGCTCCCATCGATACGGCAAGATCTCGGCTTCTCAGAGACCTCGCTCGCGTGGGTAGTCAACGGCTACCTGCTCACCTACGGCGGGTTCCTGCTGCTCGGCGGCCGGCTCGGCGACCTCTTCGGCCACCGGCGGCTGTTCCTGGCCGGGATCGCTCTCTTTACGCTGGCCTCGCTCGCCTGCGGTCTCTCGACGACGCAGTGGATGCTCGTCACAGCCCGCACCGTGCAGGGGCTCGGCGGCGCGGTCGCCTCGGCGGTCTCGCTGTCGCTGATGATGACGCTCTTCACCGAGCCGGCCGAGCGCGCGAAGGCGATGGGCATCTTCGGCTTCGTCGCGTCAGGCGGCGGCAGCATCGGCGTCCTGCTCGGGGGCGTCCTGACCGACCTGATCAATTGGCACTGGATCTTCCTGGTCAATTTCCCGATCGGAATCCTCGTCGTCGTGCTCTCGCTTCGGCTGCTGCCCGGCGAGCGAGTGCCGTCGCTGACCGGACGGCTCGACATCGCCGGCGCGGTCACCGTGACGGCCGCGCTGATGCTCGCCGTTTACGCGATCGTGAACGGAAACCAGACGGGCTGGACGTCGGCGCAGACGCTGGGCCTGCTTGCCGGAGCCGCGGCGCTGCTGGCGCTCTTCCTGGGGATCGAGTCGCGCGTGCCCGCGCCGCTCGTTCCGCTCGGTCTCTTCAAGCTGCGCAACATCAGGGTTTCCAACTTGGTCGGCGTCCTCTGGGCGGCGGCGATGTTCGCCTGGTTCTTCATGTCGGCGCTTTACCTCCAGCTGGTGCTTGGGTACAGCCCGCTGCAAGTCGGCCTGGCGTTCCTGCCGGCGAACCTGATCATGGGCGCGCTCTCGATCGGCCTCTCCGCGAAGCTCGTCATGCGCTTCGGCTTCAGGAAGCCGCTGGCGACTGGGCTCTTGCTCGCGGCCACCGGGCTCCTGCTGTTCGTCCGGGCGCCGGTCGACGGCAGCTTTTTCGTGGACGTGCTCCCGAGCATGATCCTGCTCGGCATCGGCGCCGGCATGGCCTTCAACCCCGTCCTGCTCGCCGCTATGAGCGACGTCGAGCCGAGCGAGTCAGGGCTCGCCTCGGGGCTCGTCAACACCTCGTTCATGATGGGCGGCGCGCTCGGTCTCGCGGTCCTCGCCAGCATCGCCGCCTCGCGGTCGCACAGCCTCCGGGTTGGTGGCTCCGGCGAGCTCAGCGCGCTCACCGGCGGGTACCACCTCGCCTTCCTCGTCGGCGCGGCGTTCGCGGCCTTGGCCGCCGTGCTCGGCGGAACGCTCCTTCGCCAGCCGGCGGGCCAGCCCAAGGCGGCTCACGGCGGAGCGCCGGCCACCGAGCTCTCCTCGTAAGGAGCGGAAATGGGCAAAGTCGTCGCCGAGATCTCGCTGTCGCTCGATGGCTACGTCGCCGGACCGAACCCCACGCTCGAGAAGCCGCTCGGCGAAGGCGGCGACCAGTTGCACGAGTGGGCCTTTCGGCTCAAGAGCTGGCGCGAGCCCCATGGCCTCTCCGGCGGCGAGACCGGCCTGGACGACGAGCTGGTGGCGGAGAACCTTCGCGCCAACGGCGCCGTTGTAATGGGCCGACGCATGTTCAGCGGCGGCGAAGGACCCTGGGAGGACGACGCAAACGCCGGCGGCTGGTGGGGGGACGAGCCTCCGTTCCACATGCCCGTGTTCGTCGTCACCCATCACCCGCGCGAGCCGCTCGTCCGGGGCGGAACGACCTTCACCTTCGTCACCGACGGCGTGGCCAGCGCGATCGAGGAGGCGCGGGCCGCTGCAGCCGAGAAAGACGTCTTGGTCGGAGGCGGGGCGAACGCCATCGACCAGTGCCTCGAGGCCGGCTGGGTCGACGAGCTCCAGCTCCACCTCGTCCCGGTGCTGCTCGGCGACGGCGTGCGCCTGTTCGACGGCGTCGGCCTCGAGCCGCCGCGGTTCGAGCTGACGCGGGTGCTCGACTCGCCACTCGTGACGCACCTTCGCTACCGCGTCGTCAAGTAACACCGCATCCCTCCACGGCGGCCGGCCCGGTTTGGCCGGCCGCCGTAGGTGTCGTACTTAGCCGGACTGCTGCCGCTCGAACAGCTCGTCAAGCCGGGTGTAGCTCTCGACGACGCCGTGCTCCATGCCGGACTCGAGCATCCCGTCCCGGTCTTCCTTCAAGTCGAAGCTCGACGTCACGACGATCCTCGTCCGGTCGCCCTCGAGCTCTTCGAACTCCGCGCGTTCTACCGAGAACTTGCCCGGCATCCCCTCCCAGGCGAAGGTGCGGACGATCAGGTTCGGCTCCTCGACCTCGCGGAGCTCGCCGAAGAAGACGAACTCGTTCCCCTCGGAGTCGCGATGGGTGAACCGGTACGAACCGCCCGGACGGAGCTCGAACTCGTCGACCGTCATCGTCAGCTCGCGCGGGCCGAGCCATTCCGGGAGCAGCTCCGGATCGGTGTATGCCTCCCAGACGAGCTGTCTGGGCGCGTCGAACGTCCGCTCGATGCGGATTTCGGTGTCGCTCGGCGTCGTGATCGACGTCTTGTGGCGCTCGTGAACCTCGTTGGTCATTTCGACGTTCCTTTCTTTCGCTCGATGATGTCGTCCAGGCGCTCGAAGCGGTCGTCCCAGGTGCGGCGGTAAGCCTCCACCCAGCCGCCGACGTCTTCGAGTCGCCTCGGGCCGAGGTAGCAGTGCCGCGTCCGGCCGTGCTTCTCGGTCTTGACCAGCCCAGCTTCCTCCAGGATGCGCACGTGTTTATTGAGACCGGTCAGCGACATTCCGGTCGGCGCGGCCAGTTCGCTGATCGTGGCAGGGCCACGACCAAGCCGCTCGAGAACACCTCGCCGTGTTGGGTCGGCCAGGGCCGAGAACGCGCGATCCAATTCAGAATACTGAACCATACGGTTCACTATACAGATCTAGCAAGCAGTGCGTCATACGTAAGCTGACCGCCGTGCCCAAGCGAGTTGTCGTCGTCTGGCGAGCCGGCCCGACGTGGACGAGCGGCGGCGTCCGAGAGCAGCCCGGCTGGGACGCGCACGCCGATTTCATCGACGCCCTGATCGAGAACGGGACGTTTGTGATGGGCGGTCCCTTCGGCGACAACTCAGGATCGATGAGCCTGTTGGAAGGCCTCACGGTCGACGAGGCCAGACGGATCATCGCGGACGATCCGTTCGTCGCGAACGGCGTCTTCGTGCTCGCTGACGTCCGTGAGTGGGACGTCTTCGTCGACGAGTTGACCGCCCGTATCTAAGGACGCGGAAAGCCCCGCAACGCGGGGCTTTCGCGCAAACCGACGATCCTAAGTGGTGCCGGAACGCCCGCTGTAATAGCTGCCGAGCTCGTTCCGGTAGCTCTGGTCGCGGTAGGTCTTCTCGTCGAATTCCGGCGCGTTCTTGATCGCGTCCTTCGTGAGGTCGACGAAGATCGTCTCGGTATCCGGGTCGATGTCACGAATCGTGCCCGCCGGAAGCATCACCTTCTTGCCGAAGATCCATGGGCCTGTGTCCACGACGATGAAACTGCCGCCGGCCTCGTGGGTCGCTTCGTCAACCTTGCCGATCTTGCCGTCGCGAGCTTCGGCGGTGAATCCGCTCAGGTCGATGTTCGGTGGTGTCGCGACTGCGAAGGTCCAGATCTCGATAGTCGCCATACCACACCTCCCTTCGAGGCTATGCCTCGGTCGTTCCCAGTCGCCTACCCCGGAGAGGCCCTGCCAAACTCGCGCTCTCGTGAGCTCATTTCGCCGTCATCTCGAGCAGTTTTTTGACCGTCGTCCAGTTTCGCGCCGTGGCCGTGACGCCGAGGCCTCGCCCAGCGAGCGCCGCCCACAGCTTTGAACGCGCAACGCCTTTCGGGTGCCACGCATAGATCTCACGTCCGCTGACGACGAGCTGCTCCGGCTTCTCGAGGGCCTCCTCGAGCTTGCGCTTGCTTGCCGCCGGAAGCTCTCCTGCGAGGAAGCTCACCTGGTAGCACTTCGGGTCGGTCGCCACCTTGCCGAGCGGATCGCGCTTGACGACCCGCGCCAGATCCGCCGACGTCCTCACGACGACGTCGATCTCGAGCCCGAACTCAGCCTTGATCAAACGCTCGCACTTCCGCGCCGTCTGCTCGGGCTTCGTGTTGCTCGAGAGGACGACGTTGCCGCTCTGGAGGTGAGTCAGCACGTCGCCGAAGCCCGCTTCCTCCAGCGCCTCGCGCAGCTTCGCCATTGGGACGCGGTTCCGAGAACCGATGTTGATCCCGCGCAGGAGGACGATTTGCGTCGTCAGCGGTTGATCGGCGACATGTCGGCGTAGCGATCGCCCGCAGCCGCCCCCTTCGGGAACACCGCCTCGAGGTCGCGCAGGTCCTCGTCGGTCAACTCGACGTCGAGCACCGCGACGTTCGCCTCGAGGTTCCTGACCCGGGTCGTGCCGGGGATGGGAACGATGTCCTCGCCCTGCGCCAGCACCCACGCGAGCGCGATCTGCGCGGCGGTGCAGCCCTTCGCGGCTGCGAGCTCCTCGACTCGCTCGACCAACTCGAGGTTCTTCTGGAAGTTCTCGCCCTGGAAGCGCGGGTTGTCGCGCCGGAAATCGCCTTCCTCGAGGTCGTCGGCCGAGCGGATCCGCCCGGAGAGGAAGCCGCGGCCAAGCGGGCTGTAGGCGACGAGGCCGATGCGGAGCTCGCGGATCGCCGGCAGGATCTGATCCTCGACGTCCCGGCTCCAGAGCGAGTACTCGGTCTGCAGGGCGGAGATCGGGTGGACGGCGTGCGCTCGGCGAATCGTTTCCGAAGCCGCCTCGGAGAGACCGAGATAGCGCACCTTCCCCTGCTCGACGAGCTCGGCCATCGCGCCGACCGTCTCCTCGATCGGCGTGTTCGGGTCGACGCGGTGCTGGTAGTAGACGTCGATGTGGTCGGTGCCGAGCCGCTCCAGCGAAGCGTCGCAGGCGGAGAGGACGTACTCGCGGTCGCCGCGGATGCCCAGTCGCTCGCCTTGCTCGGTGCGGACGTTCCCGAACTTCGTCGCGAGCACGACTTCGTCGCGCCGGCCCTTGATCGCGCGGCCCACGAGCCGCTCGTTCTTGAACGGCCCGTACGCGTCAGCCGTGTCGAGGAAGTTGACGCCGAGCTCGAGCGCGCGGTGGATCGTCGCGATCGCCTCGCCCTCGTCCGCCGTTCCGTAGAACTCGGACATACCCATGCACCCGAGGCCCAGCGCGGAGGTCTCGAGGCCCTGCGTGCCGAGGCGACGCGTCTTCACGACGGCAACTTACCCGTCGCGAAGACCTCCCCGAGCCGCTCGCGCACCCGCCCGGCCGTGAGCAAGTCCTCCTTCTCCACCGCTAGGCGAAGGGCCTCCTCCAGCGCCGCCCGTTCGGCGTCGAGGCGGCCGGCAAGACGCTCGACCTCGGCCCGGGACATCGCAACGTACTCCCGCAGAGTGACGTAGTCCGTCGCATCACTGACCGCGACGGCGGCCTGAATCGACTTTGCCGCCGCATCGTGATCGCCGCGGCGCGCGAGCACTCTCGCTCGCACACACGCTTGACGCACATGCGGCTCGAAGTCGTCCGGCTGGGCGATCCTCTCGGCTTCGTCCGCAAACGCCAGCGCTTCGTCGTCTCGCCCCAGATCGAGCGCCGCAGCTGCCCGAAGACCAACAATCGTGGCGACGAAGCCTGTCTCGGCGGTCTTACTCATGAACTCATAGCTCTCTCCAAGCACCGCCTCCGCGGCAGCAGGTTGCCCCGACGCAAGCTCCAGATCCGCCGCGATCATCGCCGTCCCCGCCCAGTTCTGTCGCTGCCCGATCTCGAAGAGGCGTGCCCGTCCGTCCCTGATGTCTTCGCGCCCCTCGTCTACTTCTCCCCGCAAGCCCTTCAAGCAGCCGCGGCCCACCGTCGCAATCGCCTCGAGCTGCGGGTGCCCGACGGCATACTCGATGATCTCGTTCGCCTGTCGGATGCCCTCCCCAGTCGGCATCGGGCCCCACCAGAGCCCCCAGGCTCTCCATCCCAGAATGTCCGCGATCTGCCCAGAGCTCCCCGCTCGCTTTGCGTGTTCGAGTCCGCGAGCCCACCTTCTCTCCCCCTCGTCCGTCCTGCCGAGCCATCCGAGGAAGTTGCCGGCGAGCCTCGAGGCCCATGCCACCCCCTCGTCGTCGCCTTGGCGGGCCAACTCGCTCTCGGCTGCCTCCACCTCGGCAAGCGCCTCATCCAATGACGCGGTTCGGTCGTGCTCGACTCTCAGCTCGAGCTCGACGAGTCGTGCCCTGTTGTAGCTGCGTGAATCGCCGGCGAGCTCCGCCGAGGCGAAGAGCTCTTTCAGCACTTCCCTGGCTCGTGCGGAGTCAGCGACCCCGAGCAGGACCCTCGCTAGCTGCAGCAGAGCGTCTCTGTGGGACGCGCTGCCCCGCGGCGCCAGCGCGACGCTCCTGGGTACTAGGCTCTCGACGGCCGGGACGTCGCCGCGGTCGAAGGCGCGCTTCGCGGCCGCGAGCAGCCGTTCGGCCGCGCGTGGAGCGAGGGCGCGCGCGCCGCCGTCGAGCGGGCCGAGCTCACTTCGGTAGTTGAAGGCCTTCTCGAGGTGGTAACCGACGATCTCGTCGAGCTCCACGAGATCGGGCGCATGCCGCTCGAGCCAATCGGCAAAGCGTTCGTGCAGCTCGGCCCGTGTCGCCTTCGGCAGCGCCTCATAGGCGGCATCCCGGATAAGGAGGTGGCGGAAACGAAACGCGTCATCACCGGCGAGCAACGACTGCTCTGGGCGAACGAGATCCTTCCGGACCAGCGTCATCAGCCGGCCGTCCACCTGCTCGTCTTCCGGCGCCAGCGCGAGCACGGCCCCCCGGTGGAAGACCTGGCCCTCGACGGCGCCCCGTTCGAGCACGCTTCGCTCTGCTTCGTCGAGCTGGTCGAGACGCGACGCGAGCAGCGCCTGGATCGTCGGGGGGACCGCGATTTCGGCAGATCCGTTCCCCTCGCCACGCTCGGCGAGCATCGCAAGCATCTCGCCAACGAACAGGGGATTCCCGCCGGCTGCCTCGAGGATCCGCGCTCGCAGGAACTCGTCGATTTGCGCGCCGGACAGGAGCCGCTCGATCAGCTCCCCCGTCTCATCCGGTGAGAGCGGCTCGAGCAGAACGTTGGTGGCGTTGAGCTTGCCGCCTCCCCAGGCAGGCCGGCGGTCGAGCAGCTCCGGACGCGCCATGCAGAGAAGCAGGATCGGGGCGTCACGGCTGAAATCGGCAATGTGCTCGACGAGGTCGAGAAAGACTGGCTCCCCCCAATGCAGATCGTCGAACACGACGACGAGCGGGGCGCGGGCGGCGGCGGCCTCGATGAGCTTGCGCACGGCCCAGGCGATCTCCTCCGGCGAGCTCGCCAGCGTCTCCCGGCCGAGGATCGGGTCAAGCGTGCGCGCCGCGGTCGGATCGAAACCCAGCTCTGCGAGCGCCTCGTCCGGCGCAGGGCCAAGCAGCTCCTTCACTGCCGCAGTAACAGGCCAATAGCTGATCCCTTCGCCGTAGGAGAGGCAGCGGCCGCCGATCACGGTCGCGCGGTCGAGGCTCTCGAGAAACTCCGCCGCCAAACGAGATTTTCCGACTCCCGCGGTTCCGAGAATCGTGAAGAGATGGCACGACCGCTCGGCGATCACGTTTGCGAATGCGCCGGCGAGGAGCTGCCGCTGGCGCTCCCTCCCCACCATCGGGACCGTCTGTCGGCGGGCTCCAGGCTCGACGGCCGTCACGCCCAGAAGCCGAAAGGCCGGTACGCGCTCGGCCTTGCCCTTCAGCTCGAGCGGAGCGACGGGCTCGACCTCGACCGCGTCCTTGACGAGGCGCAACGTTTCCGCGCCGAGTAACACCTCGCCGGGCTCAGCCGCCTGCTCCAGGCGAGCGGCGACGTTGACCGCGTCTCCGGTCGCCAACCGCTCCTCTGTCCCCGTCACCACTTCACCGGTGTTCACGCCCGTTCGCAGCTCGAGGCGGGTGCCGTACGACTCGGCGAGCTCGGCATTGAGGCCGCCGAGGGCGTCGCGAAGCTCGGCTGCCGCCCGAACCGCGCGTAGCGCGTCGTCCTCGTGGACGGCCGGGACGCCGAAGACGGCCATGACAGCGTCGCCGATGAACTTCTCGACCGTGCCGCCGTGGCGCTCGACGACGTCCTTCGCGACCTCGAAGTAGCGGGCCATCACGCGTCGCAGGCTCTCGGGGTCGAGCTGCTCGCCGAGCTCTGTCGAGCCCGTGACGTCGCAGAAGAGGATCGTGACCGTCTTCCGCGACTCCCGCGCCGGCTCGGCGTCGAGGACGGCACCGCACGAGTCGCAGAAGCGGGCCTCCTCGCGGTTCTCGACACCGCAGCTTGGGCAAGCCGCCACGATACGAGTCTAGGACGAGTCCCGGCGGCGGGCTAGCGCTCCGCGTGACCTACGCAGGCGGGCCCGGTAGCGCGGCGGTGAACCGCGAGTCCCTCAGTCTCGATCGCCTGGACGTAGCGGCGGATCAGCTCTTTGTTTGCTTCGGTCGACATCTCGCTCGGGTCGGTCGCCCTATCCCGACGCGATGCGCTTGACGATATGCCGTGCGTCCCTGCGCACGCCGCCGATGTTCTCGGAGGTGAACGCGTAGAGGAAGTCCAGGCCGACGAAGTAAAGGCCGGGCTCCGAAGTGACGCCGCGTTCGTGGACCGGCGCCTCGTCGTCGGCGAAGACCGGGACGTCGATCCAGCCGAAGTCCTGCCGGAAGCCCGTGCACCAGATCACGTTCGCGACGTCCATGACGCGCCCGTCCTCGAGGACCGGGAGGCCATCTTGCACTCCGACGGTCTTCGGCACGCGGTCGATGCCGGCGGCATCGAGGTCGTCCGTCTTGACCCTGATCCGCGGAGCGCCGTCCGCGAGCACATGCGGCCGCACCTTGCGGCCGAGCGGCGTCCTCACGGTGAGCACGTGCGATGCGATGAACCAGAGGATCGGCAGCACGAACCGCGACGACCGGCTCTCGATGCGGATCGGCACCTGCCCCTTGTCCCTGCCCGAGAGCCAGGTGCGGTGAGTCCTGGCGACCTCCAGCCCGATATCGGCGCCTGAGTTTCCCGCGCCGACGAGGAGGACGCCTCCCGGCCGAAGCTGGGACGGATCGCGGTACTCGCTGGAATGCATCTGCACGATGCGCGGATCGAGCTCGGCGGCAAAGCCGGGCACCGACGGGGTCCCGTAGAACCCGGTCGCGACGACCACGTTGCCGGCCTCGAACCGGCGCTCGCCGCACTGGACGATGTAGCGGTCGCCGTCCTTCGTCAGCCGGTCGACCGCCATCCCGGTTCGCACCGGAAGCTCGAAGCGCGACGCATAGGCCTCGAGGTAGTCGGCCGTCTCTCGCGCGGTCGGATACGACCAGCCGGAGGCCGGGAACGGCCAGCCGGGCAGGCCGTCGTAACGTGCAGGGGTGAACAGACGGAGGGAGGTCCAGGTCCGCGTCCGCCAGGAGCCGCCGATGCGCTGATTGGCGTCGAGGATCACGAACGAGCCGGCGCGCTGCTTCAGGTAGTAGCCGACCGCAAGGCCGGCCTGGCCCCCGCCGATGACGACGGTGTCGAACTTCTCGACCGTTGCGACGTCGCCGCCGCCACTGCTCTCGATCGCTGCTTCCTGGATTCCCATGACCGTTCCTCCTGAGATCGAATGACCTGCTCCACGACCGTAAGGAGGAACAACTCGGCCCGCATCGCGCGGATCCACCAACTTCCCTCCGCCCGAATGGTCATTTCTGACCATGCGGGGACTTAGGGCCCTGCCACTCCGGAACTCGCTGTGTTCGCCCCGACTGGACCGGTCTCGCGGACCACAACTTCATCCCGGCCGAGCCCGTTTCGGATCAGCCAGTGCCCGGTGTCCGGGTAGCAAACATTGGCCGGCAGACCCGTTGTCGATAAGAACAGCGCGCGCGCGACCGACTCGCCGCAATTGAGCAGCCGGTGAGCGCCGGCTGGCCCTTCCGGGAGGCACACAAGATCGCCGGCCTCGAGATGATCCTCACCTTGCGGGTGGCGCAAGGTGGGCGTTCCGGCCAGGACCAGCTCGGACAAGGCCAGCGGCCCGGAAGGGCATCCTCCTCCGAAATAGCGCCGTCAGCTACTGGCACGGCGAGGGAACGGCGGGACCGTCGGAGTCAGTCGAGATCGTGCGCGAGCCCAAGAGGTCGCCGCCGCAGCCAGCCGTGAACGCGCTGGCCCTCCGTGAGGAGGCGGCTGACCCGCACGCGCCGACGGGATTCCGGTATCGCGCGGCGAAATCTCGGAGCCCACACCCTGAGGTCACCTGGCGTCAGGATCCGCTCCCCCGCGGGTTCGCGAAGCACCGGTGCGCCCGCGATCACGTAGAGCCACTCCTCGATCCCGTGGTGGTAGTGGTATGGCCAGATCGGCAAGCCCGCCTCGGCTTGATAGACGCTCGCGCCGATCCGTTGAGCCCCCAGCCGGAGACCCACCGAGGTTGCGACGTGACGGAAGCCGGCTTCGTCGAGAGGCTCGTCCAACTCGACGCAGAGGATGTTTCGCACGGCGACCGTGCTCCCACTCAGGAGCTCAATCTGAAATGACCTCTTAGACCAAGTTGTGCTCGAAGGCGAACGCGCCGGCTGCGGTCCGCGACGGAACACCGAGCTTGGTGAAGATGTTCTGCACGTGCCGGGCGACAGTGTGCTCGCTGATGACGAGCGTCGCTCCGATTTCCTTGTTGCTCTTACCGGCCGCGACGAGGCGGAGCACCTCCAGCTCGCGGGCGGTCAGCCCGTGGCTGTCGCCGGCGGCCCCGGCGAGGGAATCCAAAGCGGCAAGGTCCGGTGCGGCACCGAGGCTCTCAAATGCGCTCCGGGCCGCGTCGAGCTCGAGCGCGAAGGCATCCTCGTCGCCCAGCGCCCGGCAGGCCCGGCCCACAAGCAAACGCGCGCGCGCGCCTTCGTACGGCGCCTCGAGCTCGTGCCAGGCCTGGGAGGCCTGACGGAGGCTCATGAGCGCGGAGCCGGCCTCGCCCGCCGTCAGCTCGACCGCTCCCCGAGCCTGGGCATGTAGCGCGCGCAGCATCTCGCTCTCGTAGTCGGCCGCGATCGCCTCCAGCTCACCACACGCGCTCCGCGCCTCGTCGATCTCACCGGTCGCAAGCATGATCTCGACCGCCGCGGGCAGCAGGCTCGCCCGAGTCGGCCGGTCGGCCGTCTCGCCCAGCGCCCGGCGGATCGCCGCTGCAGCCGCGACGGCGTTTCCCTGAGCGAGCCGTAACAGCGCCCACCCGGGCTGCGGCTCCAGACCCAGCCGGCTCGCCTGTCGATACGCCTCCTCGGCCTGCCCGAACCCTCCGCGCAGGCGATGAACCTCGCCTTGGAGATAGCAGGCCTTCGCCGCAGCCGCCTGATTCATAGCCTCTTCGAAGCGCCGGCCTGCACGCTGCGCCTCCTCCAGGGCGTCGAGCCAGTCACCGTGCAGCTGCATCAGCTGGGCGCGGTGTACGAGGCAGCGGCCGGTAAACGCCAACAGGTCGGGCTGGCTCTCACACCAACGCGTCAGAGCATCCGTCCACTCCTTGGCCCGGCGGAGCTCGTAGATCTGCTCGCACGACAGGATCACCCCGCAGTAGACGATTCCGTTCACCATCGGCGAAAGCGTCTCGGTCGTTACGGTCACCATCGCTTCGTCGAGCAGGCCAAGCCCCTCCTTGACCCGTCCGTACCTGACGAGGATGTCGCCTTGGACGTGAACGGCGAGAGCGAAGAGGTCAGCGTCGCCGAAGCGCTCGCCGATCTCGGCGGCCGCGGCTGCGGTCGCGGAGGCGCCCTCCCAGTCGCCCTCCGCCTCGTGCTGGAAGACGACCGGCATCAGCATGTACCCCTGCTCGACACACTCCCCGTCCTCCCGCTCGAGCAGCCGCTGAGCGCGGCCGAGCCAGCCGGTGGCAGGCCCCATCTCCCCTCGGAGCGCGAGCTGAGTTCCGATCCAGAACGCGCAACGCACCGACCGTCTGTTCTCGCCGGCTTCCGAATGCCCATGAAACGCCCGCTCCAGGATCCGCATCCATTCGTCCTCGCGACCAAGCATGTAGGCCGACGTTGCGAGCAGCTCGAGATCCTCCGCCGCCAGTGGAGCAAGCTGATCGGCGCGCCATAGCGACTCGTACGCCGTCGCCCAGGCCGAGCCGGAGTAGGACTCGCGGCCGCGTTCGAGCTCTTCGCCGGTGCTGGAGAGGCCCAAGGTCCTGAAACCGTAACGCGGCTTGGACCGACTTTAGTAACAGACTGTCACTAAGTTCGACACGGCCACAGGGGGCGGGACGAGATCCCATGTTCCGCGTTCTCCGTAGACGACGCGGCAGTTCGGCCTTGTAACAGACTGTTACTTAGTTCGGGTCGGCATCGCGTTATGGACGCGCTCTCCTCTGGGGTTACCGGGCGTCGAAGCGCGACAACCCTTCCGGTTCCTCCTCGAAGACCTCGACGCGGTCGACCTCGGCGCCGCGCGGGCCCTCCTGGCACAAGCGGACGAGCGACTCCACTGCGTCCGGATCGCCCTCGAATACCGCCTCGAGCGTCCCATCCGGCCGGTTGATCGCCCAGCCGCTGACGCCGCGCGCGTCAGCTGCCCGGGCGAGTGAGAACCGGAACCCGACGCCCTGAACGCGGCCGTGGACGACGACCCGCCGACGCACCATCGCCTCGGAGGCTACGAAACTTTCTTCGAGAACGAGGCGCCGCCGGCCTGCGGCGGCGCCTCGAGCAAACGTCAACTCAAGCAGCCGTGCCGGCCGCCCCTTTGCACATGTGACCGATCAGTCACCTCTCAATCGAGCCGCGGTCGCGGCGCCGGTCAGACCGCGGGCACCGCGAGCTGCGACCAAACAGTCCCGTCATCGACGGGCGCGGGGCATGCCGGCTCCCGAGTCGAAGTGCTCGCGACGACACAGACATCGGCGAATGCGTGACCGACGACGACTGCGAGCCTGCGGTCGAACTCGCCCTCTGCGTTCGGCGCGAGCGACCACTCGGCGAGCTCGCGACGGACGTGGTCGGTCGTGATTCCGAAAGCGCGAAGCGTCATCGACTTGGCAGGGCGCTGCGGCAGGTTCTTCGCCGTCAAGCGGATCAGGAGCCGTGGCGCTCTGACAAACGTCTCCCACGAGACCGCCAGCTGCGGCCGCTCTTGGGGACGTGGCACATGGACGCGGACGCACCCTGTGGTGTTGCCGTGGGCGTAGCACGCGTTCGGCTCATCGCCGACCCAGGCTCGAGCCCCGAGATCGTCGTAGTCTCCTGCCGGGAGCGGGATGTCGACGGTATAGGCGATCTTCCCCTCCCCGTCGGGCCCGAGCGAAGCGCCGTAGAGGGGCTCGCCGGCCTTCCAGGTCAACCGGCCTGCGTCGTTTGGAGCGCGCACGAGCTGCTCGACCTCCACGACGATGTGGTCGCTCGAGCGAAGGCCCACACCGCGAACGGTGACTGCGACCGTGTGACCGGCCTTCGGCGTCAGCGTGATGCTGGGTTGAGCCCGGTCGCCCCACGTCTGGACGCCCGCATAGACGCCGAACAGCAGACTCGCGACCACCAGGCCGAGGCCCGCATAGATCGCCACCTGCTCCTCGGTCGAGCCCTCCCGGAACGCAAAGGCGGCGACCGCGCCGGCAAAGATCGCAAGCACCGCGAGCCCGAAGGCGCCGTAGCTCGCCAGCGGGTGGTCGCGCGCCATATGTCCGACCAGGCCTCCGGTGATAGCGAGCCCGGTCAGGACGGCACCGAGCGCCGGTATCGCCGCGAGCAGGAAGCCGGCGGCTCCCTTCACACCCTTTCCGACAGGCAGGAACCTCGACATGACGGCGGCCCTCCCAGCTTTCCGACGGCTTGGCGTTCGGAAGCTACGCCTCAGTTGTCAGCTACCGGAGAGCTCGTTGCAAAAGTTCCGTTAAGGGCCGATCGTTGGAAATGCCAAGCCCACTCCGGTCGTTCTATTAAGAGGACGCGAGCGGCCGTTCTGCGCCTCTCCCCCTCGGCGAAGAAGCCGCTCCGTCCATCCCGACGAATGAAAGGAACCACTATCAGCACCACCTTGCAGAACCCTGAAATCCAGACCCTGCTCGAGGCCTCCGAAGAGGAGATCGAGACAGCCGACGACCGCCCGTTCGAGGCCGAGGCTCTGCCCGCCTCGGCGGACTCGCTCGAGCTGTTCCTGAACGAGATCGGCCGCTACCCGCTGCTGACGGCGGCGGAAGAGGTCGCGCTCGCGAAGCGCGTCGAGCGCGGCGACCGAGCTGCCAAGGAGCGGATGATCAACTCCAACCTCCGCCTGGTCGTCCACGTCGCGAAGCGCTACCGCGGGCACGGCGTTCCGTTCGGCGATCTGATCCAGGACGGCGTGATCGGGCTTAACCGCGCGGTCGAGAAGTTCGACTGGCGAAAGGGCTTCAAGTTCTCGACCTACGCGACCTGGTGGATCCGCCAGGCTGTCCAGCGATCGGTCGCCGGGCAGGCGCGGACGATCCGGGTGCCGACGCACGTGCACGAGCGACGGCAGACGTTGAACAGGCACGCGCGGAAGCTCGAGACCGAGCTCGGCCGGCCCCCGACGCATGAGGAGCTCGCGAAGGCGAGCGGCCTGAAGCTACAGCATGTCGGGGAGGCTCTCTCGGTTCCCGAGGCACGCGCTTCGCTCAATTCGCCGGTCGGCGACGACGACGGAAACGAGTTCGGAGACCTCTTCGCCGACGAGAACGCGATGAGCCCGGAGGAGCTGGCCGAGGACGCCCTACGCGCCCGCGCGGTGCGCGAGGCACTCGCCGACCTTCCGGACCGCGAGCGCCGGATTCTCGAGCTCCGCTTCGGCATCGACGGCGACCCGCAGTCGCTGGAGGCGATCGGCACCGAGCTCGAGCTGACCCGCGAGCGGGTTCGCCAGCTCGAGACTCAGGCGTTGGCGAGGCTCACCGACTCACTCGGCTCTCTGGAACCGAAGGACGAGAACGACGACGAGTTGCCACTCGCCGCTTAAGAGAAAGGAAGCGATGAAGACCGGAATCCATCCCGAGCTGACGGCGACCGCCGTCAGCTGCACCAACTGTGGCACGACGTTCGAGACGCGCTCGACGCGGCCCTCGATCCAGGTCGAGGTCTGCTCGCAGTGCCATCCCGCCTATACCGGCGTGGAGCGAACTGTCAGCCGCGGCAGCCGCATCGAGCGCTTCGAGCTCCGGCGCGCCCGGGCTGCGGCCTAGACCGACCTACCTATCGAGGGCCCGCATCGGCGGGCCTTCGATCCAGGTGACCGCTGACTAGCATCCGGGCATGCCCGGGAAACGCTTTCTCTCCCCCGACACGATGCCGCCGCCGTTCGGCTACAGCCACGTCGTCGATTCGCCGGCCACTCGGATCGTCTACATCTCGGGCCAGGTCCCGCTCGACAGCGACGGCCAACTCGTCGGCGAAGGGGACTTCGAGGCCCAGACGCGGCAGGTGTTCCAGAACCTGACCCGCGCTCTCGAAGCCGCGGACGCCGTCTGGAGCGACGTCGTCAAGCTGAACTATTTCCTCACCGACGTGAGCCAAATCACGTCCGTCCGGGCGATCCGTGACGAGTACGTCGACACGGACCGGCCGCCCGCCAGCACGCTCGTCCAGGTGAGCGGACTCTTCCGGCCGGAGGTGATGGTCGAGGTCGAGGCCGTTGCCGTTCCGGCGTAGCCAGGTGAGAAACTCCTGCAAACCAGTAGGGCTGCTACCCTGAGTTGACCACAGAGCGAGTACTGGCCGGCAAGAACGCCTCCCATCTACCGTTCACGAAAGGTAGAAGGAGGTGTTTTTTTATGGCGACCGGAACAGTTAAGTGGTTCAACGATTCCAAGGGGTATGGGTTCATCTCCCCCGAGGACGAGGGCAAGGATTTGTTTGTCCACCACACGTCGATCGCGGGCGACGGCTTCAAGTCCCTGAGCGAGGGCGCGAAAGTCGAGTTCGACGCCGCCGAGGGCGAGAAGGGCCCCGAGGCGAAGAACGTCGTTCAGCTGAACGCGTAACAGGGATCAGGCGCGCGCCGGGAAGCCGGCGCGCGCCGTCTCACGACGTCGAAAGGACCGCCTATGCGCGGCAAGATGCTCTGGTTCAACGAGGTCAAGGACCTCGGATTCATCCTCACCGACGAGGGGGAGCGGCTCTCGGTCCTTGGCGACGGCTTCGCCGGAGGGAAACGGCCGGAAGGCCGCTGCGCCCATCTGGCCGTCAGCTTCGAGATCGCCGAGAACGGGGGCGACCGCCAGGCGGAGAACGTCGTCCTCGTGGACGAGGCAGCCCCGCGCCGGGCCCGAATGCGAGGTCGGGGTGGTCGCCGATGAGCTCCGCGAAGAAGCAGCAGACGATGGCGAAGCGGAACCGCGAACGGGCGGTCGAGGAAAAACGGACGCTCAAGCGGTTGAAGAAGCAGGCAGCGCGAGCGGAAAAAGCAGCCGGGGAGTTCGAGTCCAGCGACGGCGAGCCCAGCGAGGTTGGGCCCAGCGACGCCGAGCCCAGCGAGCCAGAGCCCAATGGCGAATAACGGCCCCGAGCAGAAGAACTACGCCGAGATCGAACGGCTCGAAACCCTGCTTCAGACGCTGAGAGAGAACCCGTCCACGGCTCGGGAGACCGAGGCGATCCGGGAGATCGGCCTCGAAATGGCCCTGGCCGTGCGCGAAGTCGGCGCGATGCTGATCAACGTCGGCTGGGAACAGTCGTACGCCTCAAAGCACGACTCGCAGCAGTCCGGCTAGACCGTCGCGAACCGCTTGGCGGCGCGCTCCCTGCGGCGCTCGGCCTCGACTTCCCGATCCTTTGGGGCAGCCGAGGTGACGAGCTGGTCGAGCAGGCGCTCCGTCGCCGAGGCGACATCGTCGACCGCGCGCGCGAACGCTTGCTCGTTCGCCTGAGAGGGCTTCGTGAAACCGCTGATCTTGCGGACGTACTGCAGCGCCGCGTCGCGAACCTCGTCGTCGGTCGCTGCAGGCTCGAAGTTGAAGAGCGTGTGGATGTTTCGGCACATGCCGGAAGCCTACGTGCGCGACTCGGCGACCCGCACCCGTTGGGCGAGCGCCTCCATCAGCGCCCACGCCATCTCAGGGTGGCTCTCCACGAGCGGCCGGAAGCTCCACACGGGCAGCTGATAGCCGTGCACCTCGGTATCGGCCTTCACGGTCGCCGTGCGCGCGGATTTGTCGATCAGGGCCATCTCTCCGAACGCGTCACCGGGGCCGAGCTTGCCGACCTCTCGTCCGTGAACCGTCACCGTCACGTCGCCGCTCTCGATCACGACGAACGTCCGGCCGGCCTCGCCCTCCACAGTGATTGTCTCGCCGGGCGCGTAGGTGCGCTCGATGAACTCGTCGGCCAGTCGCTGGAGGAAGGCGTCGTCGGCGTCCGCGAAGAGCGGAACGCGTCGGATCAGCTCGGTACTCGGTCCAGGCACCGCGCGGATCCTACAACTCGCCCGCCTTCGCGTACCGATACAAGAAGGGCCCCAACCCGCCCCGGTTGATCAGCATCATCAGCCCGAGGTGGTCTTCCAAGGCCCGGGCATTTTCGAGCCCCCCGGCCGACACGGGTTCGTAGCCGGCATCTCTGATCAGCTGCTCGGTCACCTCGCGGGCCTCGTCCTCGGCGGCGTACAGGTTGCTCGGCCGCACCCGCTGGTCGTCGATGGCGTCGTACTGATTGGCGAAGTTCGCGTTGAACGATTTCGCGACCGGGCCACCGACGATCGACTTGACCTCGTGGGCGAGCGACTCGAACTCCTCATTTCGGTCGCCGAAGGCGTTGGTCGCATCGATCACGACCTTGCCCTCCAGCCCGCTGACTTTTCCGAGCGCGTCCGTAATCTGAGCTGACGGGACGGCAACGAGGACCGCGTCCGCCTCCGACGCGTCACCGCCCTCGTGGCCGAGTCGTGTGACGGTGTGCCCCGCCTTCTCCCACCGATCGGCGAGCCCGCCGCCGACGTTGCCCCTACCGATGACGGCGATCTTTACGTGACCTCCTCGTCTGCGTGCGGAAGAAGTTACTTGAGATCGCAGCGACTACTGGGGGGGATCCGCGTCGGCAGGAAACCGGGGATCCGCCTGGAACGGGGTCCGTCTCATGCGTCGTCGCGCCTGCACCCTGGCGCTGCTCGCCGCCACGTCGCTTGCCGCCGCTTCGCCGGCGCGGTCTGCTTCGCCGAGGGTGGCTGCGCTGCAGCTCGTGCTCTTCCAGCGCGGTTATTACGCAGGACCGTTCGACGGAATCGCGGGCCTGGAGACCCGGCGTGCGACCAGGCACTTCCAACGCCGCCACCACTTGGCGCCGGACGGGGTCGCCGGCCCTCGCACCCGGCGGAAGCTCGGACGCTGGGCCCGGCACGAGCTCGGTGACCGACAGCTGGGCCGCGGCCGGCGCGGCTGGGACGTCGCCGAGTTGCAGTTTCTTCTGCGCCGGAGCGGCATCTTCGTCTCGATCGACGGCATCTTCGGACCAGTCACCCAGGCGGCCGTCTTTGGGATGCAGAAGGGCACAGGTCTGAAGGCCGACGGCGTCGTCGGCCCTCAGACGCTCGCCGTCCTGCACCGAACACGCGGTCGGCTCTTCCGTTTGGGTGTTCAAGCCGACGTGCGCGGACAGATCGACCGCTGGTCCCGCCACTACGGCGTCGACAGCCGACTTGCATGTGCGCTCGCCTGGATGGAATCCGGCCACCAGCCAGGCGTGGTCTCGAGCACAGGCGCATGGGGCGTGTTCCAAATTCAGCCGGCAACGTGGCACTACGTCGAGCACGTTCTCGCCGATCGCCGCTACCCGCGGAACGTCGAGGGTCAGGTACGAGTCGGCTTGCTCTTCCTCCGTCATCTCCTGCAGAGCTTCGGCGACACTCGCAAGGCGCTCGCCGCCTGGTATACCGGCCCCGCGCGCGTGCGCAGATCTGGCGTCGGCGCCCGTGGACGCTGGTTCGCCGCGGACGTCCTCGCCATTCGCGCGCGCTGCTAAAACTCGCCGGCCGACCAGACTCGCTGGTGCAACCGGCTCGCGAGGGGATCGAAGACTCTGACGAACGCTTGCTTCGTCTTCGTTGCCGTCACGTCGGCGGCTCGCGCCGCCTTGAGGTCCGGACTGCGGTCGGGTGGGCCGCAGCCTTTGCGGCCGGCGAGCCAGTCGCTGTAGTGCCCATCCGCGGCGAACGAGGCGTGAACAGACTTCTGGAGCAGATCCGAGGCGTTCAACGCGTCCTCGGTGTTCGGGACCGAGAGCGCGGCGGCCTGCTGCAGCAGGCTTTGCCGGTTGCGCTGAACGCGATCCAACCGTGCGAGCGCCGTCTGCGGTGTCAGTTTGCAGCTGAAGGTGCCGCCGACTGCCGCCGCGACGGCCTGGCGGCCTTCTTGCGACTGGACGAGGAAGCCCTCCAGCTTGTCGACGAACGAGCGAAGCTCGGCGGTCCCGGACGTGTTCTTTCCGGATGATCCGCCGCCGGTCAGCGCGACCGCCGCAATCACGGCGGCGATCGCCGCAAGGGCGAGCGCAGCGAAGACGAGGAACTGCGGGCGCCGGGCGAGCGGGACCGGTGCGCCATCCTCGGCCGGCCTTGGCGCCGGTCGCGCGCGTTCGAGGGTCGGGTCGTGCTGGAGCATTCTCCGCTCGAGCTCCTGCAGCTCGAGGCTCGGCTCGATCCCGAGCTCGTCGCTGAGCGTCTCCCGCGTGCGGCGGTAGAGCTCCAGCGCATCGGCCTGGCGGCCGGAGCGGTAGAGCGCGAGCATCAGCTGCGCTCGCGGCCGCTCGCGGAGCGGCTCCCTCGCGACGAGATCCTCGAGCTCGGGCACGAGGCGGGCGTGCCGCCCGAGCGCCAGGTCGGCCTCGATCCGCTCCTCGATGGCGGCGAGCCGGGCATCCTCGAGCCTCGCACCCGCGTCTCGGGCGAACGGCTCGGCGCGGAACTCTGTGAACGGCGGCCCGCGCCAGAGCTCGAGTGCTTCGGCGAAGCGCTTCGCCGCGGCCTTCGAGTCGCGGGCACCGAGCAGCTCGCGCCCCTCTCGAACCAGGCGCTCGAACCGATCGAGGTCGAGCTCGCCCTCCTCAACCCGGACGGAGTAGCCCGGTGGCTGGGTGACCAGACGATCGGCGCCGAGCGACTTCCGCAGCTGCGAGACATAGCCCTGGAGCGCCTTCGTCGCCGTTTCCGGCGGCTCATCGCCCCAGAGGTCGTCGATAAGCCGGGCGACCGAGACAACCCGGTTACTGCTCAGTAAAAGCGTCGCGAGAAGAGCACGAGGCTTCGCGGCCGGCAGCGGGACGGGCCGTCCGTCGACGAGCACTTCAACGGGCCCGAGGACGCGAAATTCGACCAACCCAAACGATGATCGCACCAGAGGCGTCACTTGTGATGCCGACTGGAGGTCGTGGCGGCTTTGCCGCCGCGACCGCTTACCACGCCTTTTGGGCGGCCGGGCTCGTGAACCACCTGTACGCGGCGGCCGTCATTTACTCGCGGTTGGATGCCGCTTTACCGCGGCGGTCGATGCTCCGGGCAATCAGACGAAAGGAGTCGTCATGAATGCACGTAGAGCAACTGTGTTGACGGTCGTCGGCCTGGCCCTCTTCCTCGCCGCGATCACGCTCGGGACGGCAGCGGCTTCGCCGATCAAATGGGTGTCGGTGCCGCTGGGGACGCATCAGTTCGGTCACCTCCGGTCGCCGGACGGAATCGTTGCCCAGGCCGGGCCGAACGAGGTCGGCTTCAAGAAGGGTGGGACCGGCTGCGGTTGCATGGACGGACCGGGTGGACCGGTGTCGTTCGACGTCGCACGCAACGGATCGATCTGGCTGTTCGACGTCCTCAATCACCGGCTGCTGGTCTGGCGGTCGGGCGCGCCTGCACATCCGGCCCGCACGGTTCGGCTCGGCTCGAACCTCGACGTTCGAGACTTCGCGCTCGGGCGAGACGGCACCATCTATCTCAACGCCGTCTATGCGGAACCTCCGGCCGGCGACAGCGGCGCGAACCTCTGGGCGCTGACGCCGAACGGGAAGTTGCGCTGGCGTGCGAAGGCCAAGTTGGGCAACGCTCTTCGTGTCGGCCCGAACGGCATCTTGTACTCGATCGGCGGCGCGAGGAACAACGGGGCCTGGACTCCGCTGACGACCTCGGCGGGCCGGCCGCTTTCGCTCGCGGCGCAGCGGCGGCAGACCGTGCGGTTTCAGCCGCTCGCCGGCGGCATGCACCTGATCGCCACCCAGCTGGGCGTCCATGAGGTGCACTTCGCCCTCGTCGACAGTGCCCGCAAGATCGTCCGCGCCTGGCGGGTTACCAGCCACACCCGGCTGGCGCTCGAGCCAAGTGCACTGACGCCCTCGTTCGTTGGCGGCGAGCTGTTCGTCCAGCTCGACGTCTCTCGGCAGACGGGGCCCCTTTCGGAGCACATGGTCCTGGGGCTCAGGCAGTCGGGCGCAATGCAAAGGCGATTCTCGCTCGATGCCAACGCCCTGTGTTGTTACGACGGGACGGGCGCGAGCACACCGCTACGCATCGCCTCTGACGGACGGCTCTACCAGCTCCGAACAAACCCGAAGACCGGCGCGAGCATCGCGCGATACTCGCTTCCGCGTTGAGGCGGCCGTGTGGGCGGCCCGCCAGTGGTCTGGCCGGTGACGTTGCCCGCTCCCTGGGTCGCGGGCCAGGGAGCAGGCGAACGGTGCCGGTCAGACCACTAACAGTCTTCGGGCGGCGGGCCGCCCTCGGCGCGTTCGAACTCGATCATCAGCCGGCGCAGGAGCGCGTTGAGCTGCTTCTTCTCGGCGACGCTCAGCGCGGAGGCGACAAGCGCCTCCTTCTGTCCCTGGACCCCGATCGCCTCCTCGTAGACCCGTTTCCCGTCGGCGGTCAGCTCGACCAGGATCCCGCGCCGGTCGTCCGGATCGGGCAGCCGGCGGAGTAGACCTGCTTCCTCCAGGCGGTCGAGCCGGTTTGTCATCGCGCCGCTCGAGAGCTCCATGATCCGGCCGAGCCTGCCGGGCGAGCTCCGGTAGACCTCCCCTTCTCGGGAGAGCAGGCCGAGAAGCTTGTACTCGACCCAGTCCAGTCTGAACTCGGCGAGGGTTTCGTCCATTGCGCGTCGGAAGCGCCGGTGCAGCCCCCCGATGCGGTCGACGATGCCCTCCACCTCCGGGTCGAGCATGGGCAGCCGTTCCCGGATCGACTCGAGAAACCTGTCGATGTGATCGCGTTCTTGGGTCTGAGCCTTGGTAGTCACGTCTCTATTCTTGACGTCAAACTTCTTGACGTCAAGTTATCTCTGGGCTAAAGTCTCGACATCAATTAGTTCGACATCAAGATACATGAAGGAGGCGGAATGCTCTACGACGTCCAGACGCGAACCTTGATTGCCCAGGAGCATGCAGAGCTCCTTCGGGCGCAGGCAGAGAGTCATCCGGGCAAGCAGCGCGCCCGCCGCTGGCTCTCCGAGCATCTGATCGCTGCGGGAATGAGATTGTCTCCGGAGTGCGCCCCGCGCCGCCGGCCGCTTCGCGCCGCCTAGCTTCGGCCGGACTCGAAGCGCTCGAGACCGTCGTCGGGAAGCGACTCCCAGGGCGCCAGCGACCGGACGTAGATGTGCCCGTCGGGCCGCTGGTCGAACGGCGTGTCGATAGCGCTCAGCCGCACGCTGGTGACCTCGGAGTTCGGCCAGCCGCTGCCGAACAGGTTCGAGCCGCACACGGAGCAGAAAGTCTTCGCCGAGCCCTCGTCCGGCTGATACGTCCGGACGAGGCCGTCACCGGCGAGCAGCCGAATCGACTCGGTCCGTACGCCACCGCTCGCCGTCCCCACTCCGCCTGAAATCTTCTTGCAGGTGGCGCAATGGCAGAAGGACATGCTCAGAAACTCGTCCGGAAGCTCGAATCGCACGCCGCCGCACTGACAGCTCCCCTGCAACGTCGCCATGGCCCGAGCCTACCCGGGTCGTCCTCCCAGCCAACCGCGGGACGCCCCGCCGGTTGACTTTTTCGCCGTTCGGTGAGCGCAATCGGTGGGATGGCGCGTCCCTGGCAAGCGGTTTCTGTGCTCGGGGCCCTGGCGCGCAACAGGAATCTCCGCCGGGTGGAGCTGGCCTGGGGCGCCTCGATCGCCGCGGAATGGACCCACTTCGTCGCGCTCGGCGTCTTCGCCTACTCAGCGGGCGGCGCGTCGGCGGTCGGCATCGCGGGGCTCGTCCGGATGCTGCCTGCGGCCCTTCTCGCGCCGTTCGCGTCCACCCTGGGCGACCGCTTCCGACGAGAGCGGTTCCTCGTCGCAGTCGCGTTTGCCGGGTCGGCTGCTCTCGGCGGCTCGGCCGCGGCCTTCTTCTTCAGCCGCAGCGAGCTGATCGTGTTCGCGCTCGCGGGCGTCGTCGGCGTCACGTCGACACTCTTCAGACCCGCTCTCCAGGCGACCCTGCCGTCGCTTGCCCGGACTCCGGAAGAGCTGATCGCCGCCAACGGTGCCACCTCGACACTCGAGAGTCTCGGCACGCTGCTCGGTCCGCTCGTGGCCGGTGTGCTCGTCTCGGTCGCAAACGCGGGAGTCGTCTTCCTCGTCGCCTCCGGAGCGCTGCTGGTCGCGGCAGGCTTGCTCCAGGGGGTACTCGTCGAAGGGCGCATCCAGGTGAGCGCCCCGGCCGGAACGCATCGGCCCCTCGAGCTCGTCGCCGCCGGCTTCCGGATCGTCGCCTCCGCACCGAAAACACGGCTGCTGGTCGTTCTGACCACGGCCCAGTCGTTCATCCGCGGCTGCCTGAACGTCCTGATCGTCGTCGGAGTCTTCCGGCTGCTCGGTTCGGGCGCCGGCGCCGTCGGCTACCTGACCGCCGCCGTCGGAGTCGGCGGACTGGTCGGGGCCTTCGGTGCGCTCTCCCTGAAGGGCAGGCGGCTTGCGGTGCCGTTCGGCGTCTCGCTCGTCTTCTGGGGCCTGCCAATCATCCTGGTCGCTGCCTGGCCTCATCTTGCGGCAGCCGTGGTCCTGCTGGCCGTCGTGGGCGCGGCCAACAGCGTCGAGGACGTGGCTGTCTTCACCTTGTTTCAACGAATCGTCCCCGACGTCGTCCTGACCCGCGTGCTCGGGATCGTCTGGGGGTTGGCGATGGGGGCGATCGCGATCGGCTCGGTCGCCGCGACCGGGATCGTCGCACTCGTCGGCTCGCGCGCGGCCTTCGTGGTCGTCGGCGCGATCCTGCCGCTGACGGTCTTGATCGTCTGGCGGCAGCTCGTCCGCATCGATCGCGAGGTGCTGCCACCTGTCGACGAGCTCGCGATCGTGGAGGGAGTGCCGATGTTCGCGCCGCTCTCGATCGCGGCGAAGGAGCACATGGCCTCCCGGCTCGTCGAGGTCCCTGTGACCGCGGGCGAGGTCGTGATCCGCACCGGTGAAACCGGTGACCGCTTCTACATGGTCGCCGACGGAACGCTCGAAGTGACCAACGGCGTTCGTGCCGAAGCTCGCCGCGGCGACTTCTTCGGGGAGCTCGCGCTGCTCCGCGACATACCCCGAACCGCGACGGTGATCGCATCGACGCGATCACGCCTCTATGCACTCGAACGGGACGACTTCCTCGCCGCCGTAACGGGACACTCAGCCGTCCGCGCGGCCGGCGAGGCCCTGGTCGAGGAGCGTTTGCAGCGCAGCTGAGCTCAGATCAGAGAACGGACGGCGTCGACGGTTCGCGGCCATTCATGGGCCTGCGGATCGATCGGCTCGAAGTGGCCGGCGCCCTCGAGCGGGACGAGCTCGGCCTTGCCTCCGGCGGCCTCGGCATAGCGCTCACTCATCGCGTAAGGGACGCTGGGGTCCTTCGTCCCGTGCACGAGGATCTGAGGGGCGCCGAGCGGAAGCAGCTCGCGGGGCGAGGCTTCCGCATAGAGATCGGGAACCTCGTCGGGCATCCCGCCCATGAACGTGGCAACCGCGCCGTCGGGGCCGACCCGCTCGGCCGATTCGCGCAGGTCCGAGACCGCCCCGAGCGCAACCACCGGGAGCTGCGCACGTTTGGCCGCCCAGAGCGCGAGCTGGCCTCCCGCCGAGTGGCCGACGAGAACGACGCGTTCGCGATCGAGCGGGTAGCGCTCGACGAGCTCGCCTACGAATCGCACCGCGGCCGACACGTCGATGCCGGCGCCGGGCCAGGTGCCGTCGACGTCGCCGCGGCATCGGTACTCCACGTTCCAGGTTGCGATACCGGCTTTGCCAAGCGCGACGCACATGTGGCCTGTGTGGATCAGGTTGTAGGTCGCCTCCCACCCGCCGCCGTGAACGACGACCGCGAGCGGCCAGAGGCGGTCGACGCCGGGCAGGCGCAGGTCGCCGAACTGCTTCGGCTCGGGCCCGTAGGCGAGCCGCGCGTCCGCGACGGGCGGGGGCGAGTCGAAGACGATGTCCGCGCTGTTTCGCCCCATCGCTACCAGAGGCCGGGGACCAGGCGCGCCGTGGTGCGCGCATAGTCACGGTAGGAGTCCCCGAGCGCGCGGGTCAGCTCCGCCTCCTCGACCCGGATCCGCGGGATGTAGCCGGCGGCCACGACCGCGACGAAGACGAGCGCGCCGACCCAGCTGCCGACCGCGAGCCCGAAGCCAAGGTAGGAGATCAGAGTCCCGGCGTAGGCCGGATGGCGGAGGAGCCGGTACGGCCCGCCGCGCCAGACGACGTGGTCCTTCTGGATCATCACGTCGCGCTGGAAGAAGCGGCCGAGGCTCCAGACGGCCCAGACGCGCAGCAGCACACCGAGCCACGCGATCGCGAGCCCGAGAACGAGCGTCGTCCACGTGTTCGCGCCGAACCTCAGCGACGGGACGTTGATCGCAATCAGCAAGCAGGCCGTCAGTCCGATCGCGGCGCTCCAGACCAGGATGCGCTTCGTCCCCCGGTCGGCCGACTCGCCCCCGCGGCTGCGTCCCAAGGTCGTCGCGGCGAAGCTCTCCCCGAGGCCACGCAGCCGCGGGCCCCGCTCGCCGCGGCGGGCCTGACCGAGGTAGGTTGCGATCGTTTCGGCCACGACGGCGCCGATGGCGGTCCCGTAGAGAAGCCAGCGCGCCGTGGTGTCGTCGGAGATCAGCAACGGCACGTAGCGATCATAGGATTCGCCGCGTGATTGATCCGCTCGAGCGCTGGCGTCGGTACGGGGAGAAGCCCGATTACGCCGGCCTGCTCACATTCGGAACGCTCCCGTACACGCAGGACCCGGCCGAGCTCGCGGGAGTCGACGTGGCAATCGTCGGCGCACCGACTGACGATCTCGTCTCCGACCGGCCGGGCGCGCGCTTCGGCCCGCGGGCGATTCGCGCCGCCAGCTGCCCGCCGGGGCGGCACCTGGAGGCAAAGGTCGACGCGATGGCCGAGCTCAAGCTCGTCGACTACGGCGACGCCCCGGTCGTCCCCGCCGACGCCGTCCGGACGCACGAGGCGATCGAGCGCACGGTCGGCGAGGTGGTCGCCGCGGGTGCGATCCCGATCGTACTCGGCGGCGACCACTCGATCGCCGAGCCCGACATCCGCGCCTGCGCCACCCGGCACGGCCCGCTCGGTCTCGTCCATTTCGACACACACACGGACACCGGCACCGAGGTCTTCGGCGTCGAGGTCTCGCACGGAACGCCGATGTACCGGCTCGTCGAGCAGGGGCAGGTCGATCCAAGGCGATATGTCCAGATCGGGCTGCGCGGCTACTGGCCCGGCCCCAAGGAGTTCGCGTGGCAGGAAGAGCACGGCGTCACCAGCTTCTTCATGGACGACGTGCGGGAGCTCGGGATCAAGGCGGTGGTGGAGCGCTCGCTCGAGGTGGTGGGAGCCGGGCCTGCATACGTGACGGTCGACGTCGACGTGCTCGACCCTGCCTTCGCGCCCGGGACCGGGACGCCGGAGCCGGGCGGGATGACGAGCGGCGACCTCCTCTGGGCCTGCCGCACTATCGCCGAGCGGCTCGAGCTCGTGGGTGCCGAGGTCGTGGAGGTGATCCCAACGGCGGTGGGCTCCGCCGACATCACGGCCCTGGTGGCCGACCGGATCGTGCGCGAGCTCCTGACTGGGGTCGCGCTACGTCGCCGCCGCTGAAGCCGTCCCGCGGAGGCG
>VAWI01000008.1 GCA_005884005.1 Actinomycetota bacterium | reverse complement strand
ACATCGCCCGCGTCGCCACCATCTCGGCGCGCGAGCGCGAGATCGGCGACGTGATCGCCGACGCGATCGAGAAGGTCGGCAAGGACGGCGTCGTCAACGTCGAGGAGGGCCAGACGTTCGGCCTCGAGCTCGAGTTCACCGAGGGCATGCAGTTCGACAAGGGCTACCTGTCCCCGTACATGATCACCGACGCCGAGCGGATGGAGGCCGTCCTCGAGGACCCCTACATCCTGGTCGCGAATCAGAAGATCGGGGCCGTCAAGGATCTGCTCCCGATTCTCGAGCAGGTCATCCAGGCCGGCAAGCCGCTGCTGATCGTTGCCGAGGACGTCGAGGGCGAGTCGCTCGCGACGATCGTCGTCAACAAGCTCCGCGGTACCTTCACCGCCGTCGCCGTCAAGGCGCCGGGCTTCGGTGACCGCCGCAAGCGGATGCTCGAGGACATCGCGATCCTCACGGGCGCCGAGGTGATCACCGAGGAGATGGGCCTCAAGCTCGAGAACACCAAGGTCTCGCAGCTCGGCCGGGCCCGCCGCGTGGTCGTCGACAAGGACACGACGACGATTATCGACGGCGCCGGCGACTCCGACGCGATCAAGGCCCGGATCAAGCAGCTGAAGGCCGAGATCGAGAACACCGACTCCGACTTCGACCGCGAGAAGCTCCAGGAGCGCCTGGCGAAGCTCGCGGGCGGCGTGGCCGTAGTCAAGGTCGGCGCCGCGACGGAGACGGAGATGAAGGAGAAGAAGCACCGCGTCGAGGACGCGCTGCAGGCCACGCGGGCGGCCCTCGAGGAGGGCATCGTCCCGGGCGGCGGTGTCGCGCTCGTCAACGCGGTCGACTCGATCAAGCTCGACTCGATCAAGGAGGCCGACGAGCGGACCGGCGCTTCGATCATCGTCCGAGCGCTCGAGGAGCCGCTCCGTCAGCTGGCGCAGAACGCCGGCATGGAGGGCTCTGTGGTCGTCTCGCAGGTTCGCGAAGCCACGAAGGGCCACGGGTTGAACGTCGAGACCGGCGAGGTGGAGGATCTCTTCGCCGCCGGGATCATCGATCCGACCATGGTCACGCGCTCGGCGCTGCAGAACGCCGCGTCGATCGCGAAGAACATCCTCACCACCGAGGCTGTGGTCGCCGAGCCGCCGGAGAAGAGCCCGGTCGGCGCAGGCGCCGGCATGCCGGATATGGGTGGAATGATGTAAGTCGCATGGGGGAAACCCGGTTTCCCCCATGAGCCCCCTCGTTGGGTGGCACAGCAAAAGGGCCGGCTCAGCCGGCCCTTTTGCTTTTGAACGCGGCCGGCTAAGCCGGCCGCTCTCTGAAAATCAACCCCAGAAACGGCGAAACGCCCGAAGAAGGGCGTCTCGCACGAGGGGGATGGGGAGGTGGGTCGCGTGTTCTATCGGCGGTACCAAAGTCCTTCCTGTCCCCCTTCCGAGTGAAAGATGAGAAGGGCGGCCTTCGCCGCCCTTCTCTCTACGACTATGACGATGCGCTACGGCGCGGACGTCCAGCCGAAGATGTCGCTGTTGCCGAACGTCGCCGGGCAGTCCTGTTGTGGTGCCGGCCTCGCAACGGTCGTGCCGGTGCGGAGTGACAAACGCCATGCATCAATTGCGGGGCAGTCGGCCGCGTTACGGGTGTCGTTCCACACAGCCGCTCCGTACGTTCTCGTCGCCACCGCGTAGACGTAGTCCCCGAGGAACTCACCGACGAGATTGTTCTGGCTCGAGCCACGGGGATCTCCGGGTGTGCTGCGGTGGACCTCCGTGAACGCCCCGGTCGGGCCGGTCGCCCCGGCCGCGGCATTGAGCACGACGCCGACGAGCGACCGCGTGGTCGCCGTCGTCGTCTGGAAGGGCGTTGTGAACGCGTTATAGACGACGTAGACGCTCGTCCCGTCAGGCGAGATCGCGGGTGCCGTGTAGTAACCGCGGTCAGCTGCGCCCTCGATCGCCTGAGGCGCCGACCACGTGTTGCCACGGTTCGTGGACTCGGTGAAGTAAACGTGCGGCTTGGTGATCTCGCCGCTCACGTAGGTCATCACGATCCGGTTCGTTGCATCCGCACCCGTCGGGGCGCCGTTCGCGATATCTGCGCTCGGAGCCGGGGCAAGATCGCTGCGGGCGCCGGCGATTCCGTCGATCACCGGACGTCCCAGGACCGGGTCGACGATTCCCGGCTGCGTGACTGGACCGGCGACCGCTCGCGGCCGCGACCAGCTGGAGCCGCCGTCATCCGAAGAAGAGACGAGCTCGAACGCCTGATGCCCGGCCGACGAGAGGGTCCCGACGCCGAACACGTATGCGCGCCCCGCGCTGTCCGTGCGGATCGTACAGCCGTCGAGCGGATTTCTCTGACCGTTGTTCGCTGCCGCGGTCACCTGATGCTGCGTCCACGTCGTCCCGCCGTCGTGCGAGACCGCCACGATCAGCGGCGCGGGCGCGGCGTTCGGACTCTTCTCCTGGCCGCGGAACGCCGCCCAGCAGACGTAGACGGTGCCAAAGAATGGGCTTGACGATGCGTTGTCAGCCCAGACCTGCTCCTTGTCGGAGAACGTCGTCGAAGACTGTTTCGAGATCACGACAGGCGGCATCCAGGCGCTCTTGACGCTTGACGCGGCTGCTGCAACGTTGTCCGTTCTCGAAACGGCAATCGCCTCGAACCCTTTGAATATCTCTTCCGACCGGGTGGCGCCGAAGTTCGACGTCAGGTTCGCGTAATAGAGCCGGGACCCGTTCGCCCAGGAGAACGTGCCGTTCGCCCCTGGCCGCGGCCCGAATGCCACAGCGGGGTCGCCGTCGGCCACGAGCCCGTTCTCGAAGTACCAGGGCACCGTCCCGATCGGTCCGACCTGCGGCTGGCAGGGCGGGTCGCTGTTTCCCGGGACGCCCAGACAGTTGCGGGCTGTCCAGCCGGTGTATGTCGGCTGCGTCCAGTGGTGACCGCTGTCGAACGAGAAGTAGACGCCTGAGCCGCCTACGCCCGCCGTGAACGGACACGTCGTGTCGTTGCCGGCGTTACATGCCTCCTCGTCGATGTTGTCGTTCGAGCCGGCCGCGAGCACGTTCGGGTGGTTCGCGTCCACAGCGATTGCGGGCTCGTTCTGCTTGTTCTGCGAAAACGGTGTTGAGGGACTACCCACGGTCACGAGCGTGTCCCCTCCTGGCTGCGCCCCTGCGATCGACACCGCGCCAAAGAGCAACGCTGCGAGGAACGGCAGCAGCAAAAGCATCCTCATTTCTCCCCCTTCTTCGAGTGAAGCACGGAATCTATATATGTATCGAAAATGAGAAGCGGAGGCCCAGCTTAGCCGGGCCTCCGCTGTGCATCCCAACGAAGGGCACACGGGGTAAACCGGGTTTCCTCCGTAACGCGACCGTTAGGGAGCCAAGTCGCCGTAGATGTTTTGGTCGATCCCTCCGTCGTGTGGGCAGAGATCGCCGCTCCAGGCTTTGAACGGTCCCTTCTTCGTCTGGAAGGTCCTGAGGATACGACACTGGTGGACGTCGGCCGTCGTTGCGTCCGCGTCCTCCGTCGTCTCCCTCGGATCGGTGCCTTGGACCGTGTTTCGCCAGTCGGTCCACACTGTGTAAGCGACGCTCCCGAGCGACGTCACCCAGAGGTAGTCGCCCGCGAACGGGACCGCGCGGTTGTCGAACTGCTCGTAGTTCGGGTTCGTGGACACATCAGACACCCGGGCTGACTTCGTAGCCGCGGTGAGGCCTGTCCACGTGGTGCCGGCGTTGGTCGAGGTCGCGCCGTAGACGTCCAGCGACGGCACCGTCGTCCGGTCGGCGCAATTCCCGATCGGCCGGGTGACGCTGTAGCACGCGTCGTTCCGGCTGTCCCACCAGATCGCATGCAGGACGCCGCCGTCGGCCGAGATGTCCGGGAAGACCTGGTGCCCGGTCGCCTGGTTGTCGATCACAGCCGGAGCCGTGTGCGCCCCGGTCGCCCCGTCGTAGCGGATGAAGAACGTGCCCGCTTGGCCGCCTACTCCGCGGCCGTCCGTTCCGTACGTCGTTCCGGTCGGGACTTCCGTGCCGGGCTTCGTCGCGTCGTAGACCATGTAGATCCACTCGTGCGACGCATCGAGCTGGTCGGCCGTCGATCGCACTTGCGTGTCGCGGCGGAAGAACGTGTAGCCCGAGGTGCACGCGTCTCCGAAGTCGCCGCAGTCGCGGGCCCGGTCAGACGGGGCAGCGGATCCCTCTTCGGCTGCAGGGTCGTCGCTGACCGCCTGGGTCGGAACCGGCTCCGGCGCCGCCTGATCCTGGGCGTCGTTCGGGATGAAGGTCGTCACCTGCTTCGGCTGAGAGAACGTGCGGCCGCAATCCGTCGACTTGACGATGTAGACCGCGTCCGTCGACGGGCCCACCGAGGTGAACGACCGGAAGGTGACGTAGACGTGCCCGTTGTTCGTCACCGAGATGTCGGGGAACTGAAGGCTCTTCAACGACGGCGAGAGCTTCAGCGGCGAGCTGAACGTCACGCCGTGGTCGGTCGAGCGGACGAAGTAGATCGCGTTCGCCCCGTTGCCGTTGAACCGCGACCAAGAGAAGTACACGTTCCCGTCGCAGCCGCCTCCCGTGCGGTCCGCCTCGATCGATGTCTTGTCGTGGAAGACGCCGAGCAGGTTGGGCGCCGACGATCCCTGTGCGACGACGGTCGTGCCGTTGTACTCGAGGCCGTCCTTCGTCGTGTCCGCCGCGTCGGCACCGTCCGGGTTTTGGTAACGAGCGACGAAGACGTCGCCAAACGTCTTCGCCGTGCCGGCGGGGTCGCCGGAGCTTTCGGCGCCGAAGAACGCGCGGCCGTGGGCGTCCCACGCAATCACCGGGTCTCCAGCGGTCGCCGTCCGCGCTTGCGAGAGCGCGGCGTACGGCGACGTGTCGTCGGGGTAGCCGGGGACGAGCGAGCTCGTCCAGCTACTCCCTGCGTTTAGCGACCGGTAGTAGCCGAGCCAGATCGGGCCAACGGCTCCGGCTGGAATGCCGCGGTTGTAGACGCCGCAGTAGTCGTTCGAGCTGCCCAGTAGCAGGCTCGTGTTGCGCGGGTCGACCGCCACTGATGGCTCGTTCTGTCGCCCGTGCGAGACGGTGCACTCGTCGAGCGTCTGATCCGTGTACGGGACTCCGGTCGCAAGCGTGTAGCCGCTGATGTAGCCGGCGCCACAGCCGGGATCCGGATGACAGTCGTTGGTGAGGCGGGCGTCGGCTCCTGGTGTCGAGGCCGAGATCGCGCTGACCCAGATGACTCCTAGGCACGCGACTGCCGCCACGAGAAATGCCTTCTTCATCTCCCCTCCTACCTGACGTTGGTGGCTTTAGCGAGGATGCGCTTCTGGCCCAAGAACATCCTGCTGGCGCGGGCATTGTGCCGCATTCGCGCCCCAACGCAAGTCAGAAGCTGTAGCGCTCTTCTTTCCAGTAATCGGCGTCGTTGTGGTAGCCGTACCGCTCCCAGAAGCCCGGCTCGTCGTGGTTCAGGAGCTCGAGCCCGCGGAGCCACTTGGCGCTCTTCCAGAAGTAGCGGCTCGGGACGACGAGACGTAGCGGCCAGCCGTGCTCAGACTCGAGCGGCTCGCCGTCGGCTTCATAGGCGATCATCGCCCGCTTCTGTTCAAGGGCTTCGAGCGGGACGTTCGAAGTGAAGCCCTGCTCTGCGTGGGCGAGGACGAAGCGGGCGCTCGGCTTGGGTTTGACCAGCTCGGCGAGATCCCGCCAGTGGACACCGCGGAAGCTCGTGTCGAAACGGCTCCAGCGGGTGACGCAGTGGATGTCGATCGTGATCTCGCTCGCCGGCAGCTCCTGGAGCTGCTCCCACGTCAGCACGATCGGATTCTCAACTTCGCCGAACACCTTGAAGTCCCAGGTCGCGAGGTCGGTGTCCGGCACGCCGCCGGCGTGCAGGACCGGCCATTTCTCGGTCAGATACTGACCCGGCGGCAGGCGGGTGGGGTCGTAACCGGCGTCGGCGACCTTCTGTTCTGCCCTGGAGCGGAACACGATTCCTACACTAACGACGGTGGTTGCCCAGACTTCCCAGCCGGCCGTGGCCCTTCGACCGCGCGCGTTCGTGCGCGTGGCAGGGTCTGACGCCGAGGATTATCTGCAGCGGATGGTCTCGAACGACGTCGAGGCGCTCGCCGCCGGCGACACTTGCGACGCACTCTTGCTGACCCCGAAGGCAAGACTGATCGCGACGCTGCGGATCTGGCGTCGTGGCAGCGACGACTTCCTGCTGTTGACCGAGCCCGAGCTCGGCGACGGTCTTCTGGCGGAGCTGCGGAGGATGCGCTTTGCCGCCAAGTGTGAGATCGAGCCCGAGCACCACAGCTCGACGATCGTCTTCGGCGGCGACGAGGGGATCCCGAACCACGACTACGGAGAGCCGGCGCGCGAGGTGCTCGACGTCGAGCTCGAGCCGACGCTCGCCGAGGCGGAGCTCGAGCGGCTGCGAATCGAGGCCGGGACTCCGCGTTACGGCCGGGAGCTGGACGACCGCGTGCTGCCGGCGGAGGCCGGGCTCGACAAGACGCACATCAGCTTCACGAAGGGCTGTTATCCCGGGCAGGAGCCGATCGCGCGTCTCCACTACCGTGGCCACCTCAACCGACGGTTGCGCGTGCTCGACGTGGAGTCTGCGAACCCTGGAGACGAGATCGAGTACGACGGGAAGTCCGTCGGCCGCATCACGAGCGCGGTGCCCGGACTTGCGCTCGCGTACGTCCGTGAGGAGGTGCCCGACGACGCCGAGTTGAGCATCGGCAGCAGAACCGCGCGGCTACACTAGCCCTCCGCGCGCCCGTAGCTCAGGGGATAGAGCGCTGCCCTGCGGAGGCAGAGGTCGCATGTTCGAATCATGCCGGGCGCATGGCTCAACCAAGCGGTTTCGACGGAGCAGATCCTCCCGTGCTAGCCGTGAGCGAGAAGTCGCGTATCGCACCCGAGACGATTCGGGCCAGGGTCCGCTCTACGCACCGGTGATCGACACGTACTACCAGGCGTCGTTCGACGGGGTAGCACCTGGACGGCGCCGCTGAAACTCGACAAGACCGCCTCGAACCCGTACTACGACGCCTTCTCGCGGGACGGCTCGTTCGATGGCGACTACAACGAACTGGCCTCCGCTGGGGGTACACGTATGTCGCGCGCTGCCAGGGCCAGCCGCCGTTCAGCTCTCCCGAAAGGCCGATAGCCACACCGCTACGCCTTCACTCACCCGGGGTATGGGACTCAGGGCGCGAACGGCCGCCAGTACACGAGAACTCGGTCGCGGTTCAGGTCGGCAACGTAGAGGTTGCCGCGGTTGTCGAAGGCGGCTGCGTACGCCATGGAGTGGAAGTCGTTGAGGGTGCCGTCGGGACGGTCGCTGCTGAGCGGATCGTCGTAGACGAGCGGGAACCGTGAACCGATGACGCCGTTCAGGCCAACAACCATCTGCCCGTGCACGCTGAACGCCGGCTCCCATGGACCGCAGAGTGCATCCTGGCACGAAGGACCGGCGAAGCTGCCGCCGGTTCCGAAGACGCGCGTCGCCGGGATCCCGAAGCGGGCGGTGGTCGAGGGGTGCCGGAAGAGATTTGCGTCGTACTCGAGCAGCCGGTTGTTTCCCTCGAACTCGAGTGCGTGGTCGGAAACCCAGACGTTGCCATGACGGTCGAGGACCACGGCGCCGGGATCGCAGAGACTGTCGCGAGTCGGCGCTCCGAGGCCGCGGCCCTCGTTGCACGCCATGACGGCGAGGTTCGTCTGACCGAGCACGACGTCGACAACGGGCAGCGTCAGCGGGTCGCGGATACGGAACACGCGGTGACGACGCGGATCGGCGAGCCAGACCGCTGTGCCGTCCCGATTGGGCGCGATGCCGCCGATCGCGAGCGAGTCAGCCCACGAGAGCTCGCCGCCGCCCAGTACCGGGATCGGCGCCGTGAGCGTCAGTATCGGTTTGTCGCCCGTCGCGAGTGGGAGCTGGTACACGAGGACGGCCTTGCCACGGATCGCCCAGAGCCGACCCTGACCGTCGTTGCGGATGCGGCCGAAGGACGGTGGGAACTCGACGCGTCGGTCGGCCTCGCCGACGAACCCGTCGGCTGGTCGTCCGCTGCGGAGGTCGTGCGGACGGTTCCAGAAGAGCAGCCGCCCAGAGTCCGCGACGATGAGCTGGTTCTGTGCGACTGCGACACCGCGGGCGGAGTAAATGCCGGCCAGGCCGATCTCGTTGTGCGTCGCGAACTGGTAGGGAGGGAAGAGGCGAGCGTCCGCTGAGTGTGCGAAGCCCGGCCGCGGATCGGGCAGGGGCGATGGAAAGCGCCACACGTCCTGGACGAAGCTCGATCCGGCGACGAGCACGTTGTTGTCCGCATCGATCCCGATTGAGCCGGCCGAGTCGCAGACGTTGTAGGAAGCCTTGAACGTGTTGTCGCCGGGCGAGAAGAAGTTGGCTCCATCCCCGACGTAAGCGCCCCCGCACGTGCCGCCGTCGTCCTCGACGTCCTTGAAGAGCACTTTGCTCACGTGGCCGTTCACGAAAAGGAGAAGCTGGTTGTTGAGCCGGTCGCTCACCCAGATGCCGCCGGTTCCGGGATCGAACTCCAGCCCGGTCGGGAGGCGGAAGCCGCTGCCGAGCGTGCGGGTAGCCACCATTCCGGAAGAGAGCGGCCGCTCGAAGACGAGGATGCGGCCGTTCAATGAGTCGGCAACGTATACGTCACCGTCTCCGTCAACCCGGACCGCCGCCGGGGCCCACATCCGGTCGAGGGCCACACCAGGCATCCAGGAGCCGAAGTCCCCCTGGCCGAGAACGAGGTCGGCGACGTGGGCGGGAAGGCCCGTTACGGCGTCGCGCGGGAAGCGCAGGACGCGGTTGTTCTGGTTGTCCGCGACCCAGAGGTTCCCGTCCGGGTCAAGCGCCACCCCCGCGACGAATCCCTGGTTGAAAGGGCTGCGGAAACAAAGGCTCCGCGCGTCCGGCGCACCGACGCCGCGCCCCCGGTTGCACGCATTGCCGGCAAAATCGCCCTGTCCCCACACGCTGTCCGCGATCGCGTCGCTCATGAACGGCGAGCGGTAGCGGAGGACGCGATGGTTGTCGAAGTCCGGGACGTACAAGTCGCCGCTCGCCGGATCGACGGCCATCTCCGCGAAGGAGCCGCCTTCGAGCGGCGACAGTTGGTCGACCGGCATCGTGCAGAGCGTTGCCGCACTCGCCGGCAGGCGCACCGGATAGGTCTGAAAGTTTCCATCGCCGTTGCACCCCGAGTGCGTGAAATCCGGCTGCCCGAGCACGAGGTCGGCGCCGCGACCCTGGTCGATCAGGCAGAACGAGTCGGGAGCATCGGAGTCTGACGTGCACGGCCTGCCGGCGTTGGGCCCGCCGGCGACGTGCCCGAGGTGGGAGAGGCCAAGCACACGGCTGTTGCCGCCGTCATAGACGTAGACCCGCGCAGGCCTGACCGAGCGATCAACGATCACGCCGCCGGGGTTGAACAGACGCCTCGCCGTCACCTGGTTGGGTGTGATCTGACCGAACTCGGGCTGCCCGACGACGACGTCCGCCCACCGGTCGCCCGGCATGCCCCGCACCGGCGTCGAGGCGTAGGCGCTCGCAACCCCGAATGTGGCAGCGCTCAAGAACGCGACACCCATCGCGAAGACGACGGACCGGCGGCGGTCAAGGGAATTGGCAGCCCTCGAGCGGTTGTAGCGCCCCGCCAAGCGCATCGGTCCTCCCCGTCTGGTGTACGACGAGGATCCGCTCCCAGCCGTCGCCTGTCAAGGGTCCGCCTGCGCGCACGGGGCACATTGACCAGGCCCTCCGGGCGACGCTAGCTGTGCTTGGCTCGGGAGACGCGCCGGGCCGAGTGCGCGGTCTTGACGAGCGAACTTTTCGGTCTTTACTTCGAAGAAGAGGGTTGGGGAGATGATGAACCGCGCGACGACGAAGCTGTTCCCGCTTGGGGTAGTTCTGGGTGGGATTCTGGCGTTCGTCCTCCCAACCGGGGATCGCTCGGGGGCTGCGGCGGCGGCTGCGCCCGCCGCGGCCTCAACGCAGCTTGACGTCGAGATCGCGGTCGACGGCACCGGGAGCATGAGCAATGTGATCGCGCAGGCAAGGCGTGACGCTACTCGGACCGTCGAAGGGGTCAGCGCGCTGCTACCGGATAGTCACTTCGCTGTGGTGGTCTTCCGTGACTTCAGGAATCCTGCCGGCGAGTACGAGCTTCTCCAGCAGATGACTCGTGACCAAGCCCAGGTCGAGCACGCGCTCAGCGACATTAGGACGTCCTCGAACCCGACCCCGGGGAACGGCTCGGCAGAGTCCTACAATCTTGCCTTCAACAAGAGCTACAGCGATCCGGCGATCGGTTGGCGCCCGGAGGCTCGCAAGGTCGTGCTCGTTTTGGGCGATGCCGAACCGAACGGAGCGGGAACTGCAGGTCTTCCCGGATGCAGGGATCGCTCTCTCGATCCGCACGGGCTCTCCACGCCGCAGGAGCTCGAGCGCATGCGCGCCACGCGCCGGACCCTGATCATGATCCGCGAGCTGTCGCCGTACACAACGGCTGCGCTTGGCTGTTATGAAACTCTTGCGGCGGGTGCGTTCCCGGGGGGCATTGCGCGAGACGGGGGGAGCGCCGATCTCCCGTCGGCGATCGCGAGCCTGGTGGCGCGTGTGTACACGCCGCTCCTCCTGACCCCGGATCTCGGGTTGGCGCTTCCCGGGCAACGGACCGGCTACACGATCACCCTGCCCAACCCGAACTCGTTTCCGCTTTCGATCGATTCCCTCGGACTCAGCCTGCCCTCGGCTGCGTTCCGTTACGTAAATCGGACTACGAGCGGCTCCACGAGTGCCGAGCCGGCGCGCGCCGGCGGGACGCTCCTCTGGTCACTCGCGATGTCGCTTCCGCCCCGGCAGCGAGTCCGCCTGCACATGCTCGTACGGGCGCCACGGAAGATTGGCACGTACAGATCAACAGCGATCGTCCACGCGCGCACCGCCAACGGCGAGGAACTGACTTCACAGTCGCCCGTAGCCACGCTCCGTGTGAAGCGCCGCGTTCATGCAATCGTCGTTCGCGTAAGAGGATGGTCGACCAACGGGTCCGCGCTGCGAGGCAGTGCGAGCGCGAGCTTCGGCCGCGGAGTGCAGCATCTCCCCGTGGTTGCGCCCGCCAGCGGGGCATTCGTCCTTCACCATCGAGGTTCGGCGCTCGTGCTCCGCGCGATGAAGCTCCGGCTCGAGCGACTCGGCGCTCCGACGCGGGTACGAGTGACCGTGCGAGTTTTGGCGTCGCGAGGAGCTCCCTGCAGGAGAGGAGCACACGGGACGCTCCTCGTCCTCGGCTCCCCGCTCCTGCGTGAGGACGGCAGCAGCCACGACGTCCTCGTGCTGAAGCTACCCCCGCGGTGCGGCGGAACGGCGATTCGGTTCAGCAACGACGTACCGCTTCGCGGAGGGGCCAGCATCTCTGCGTCCGCAAGCTGAGACGCGATCTTCAGGCGTCGACATCGCGGAAAATGACCAGGGTGACCCATCTTCGTGAGCGGCCCTGGTCAACTCCGTAGCTTCCAGTCCTTGCGGCTTGCTTGTGGCGGGCGAGGGCGTCACACTGCTGCGGGCGCCTGACCCGGGTATCGATCGCGCTTCAACGTGGCAGGGTGACACGGCGGCGCCTAAGCAGCGTTGTCGACGCTGGAGAGTTCGGAAATGGTGGCGAACCGCTTGGCTGCGGGAACTAGCGGAGTTGTGATTGCCGGCTCGCTGTTGGCGGTGCAGGCTCAGACGCGTCCCTTGGGGTTCGCCGCCCAGGCTGTCACCGTGCAGATGAGCGAGTCGGTCTGTCGGCTCTCGCGGACGAGCGTCAAGATCGGCAACGTCCGGTTCAAGTCGATGAACTTCGGCAGGCGGGCGCGTTCCTTCTCGATCGCGCGCAGGCACACGCCCTTCGTCCGCCCCGGCGGAACCCGAGCACTCACTGTCAGCTTCGGAAGATCCGGCCGTTACCGCTACGTCTGCGCCGCGCGAGGACGGCCGCTGAGCAGACGAACGGGCTTCTTGCGTGTCGTCGCCCCGTCGGCACCCGATCGCGTCATCACTGCAGTCGGCGACCACACGTCATCGGCGACCGATCCCGAGGACATCGCGGTCAAGAACGCCGTCCTTCGTATCAATCCCGTGGCGCATCTCGGAATCGGGGACTTCCAATACGACAACATCGGCACCATCCTCGGCGGCTACGACAAGATCTGGGGGCCGAGGCCGAAGGGCCTCTACCCGATCATCTACCCCACCGCCGGCCCGACGCACGACGTGACGTCCTGTACCGACGCCCGCTATCAAAACTACTGGGGCCGTCCCGCGATGAAGATCTACTCCTTCGACCTCGGGTCGTGGCACATCATCAGTCTGCCCTCGGCCGCTGTTCGCTATCGCTGCGATGTGGCGGGAATCACAACTGCGCTGAAGGCAGACCTGGCCTCGAGCAGGAAGCGCTGCACCCTTGCCTTCATGCAGGAGCCGTACTGGACGCGACCGACCGGAAAGCACACCCGAGAGAACGGGGTCAAGCCGTGGGTGCAGGCGCTCTATGACGCCAACGCCGACGTTCTGCTCCAAGCCTCGAACCACGACTACCAGCGCTTCGCGCCGCAGAACATGAGCGACCGGCCGGACCCAGCTCGTGGGCTCCATGCCTTCGTGGTGGGGACGGGTGGGATCAGCCTCTATCCGTTCACGGGCACGGCTCCCAACGTGGAGGCATCGAACGACCGGACCTACGGGGTGTTGAAAATGGTTTTGCACGCGAACGGCTACGACTTCGAGTTCGTCCCGGTCGCAGGAGGGACGTTCACCGACTCCGGTTCCGGCACCTGTCACTAATCACAAGAGGCAATCAGCGGTCGGCGCAACTGGTCAAGGCCCGCGGTGTGATGTGGCGAGCGCAGTCAGGCAAAGCCCGCGTGCGCGGCGACTGGGTTCAAGGGCGCGCGGCGCCTGACCGCTACTGGTTCCACTACTGGTTCCACTTGTCGGCGGTCTTCTTGCCGTGTCCGGCGCTCTTGGCTCGGACGCTCGTAACGTCCTGTGGCGTTCGTGCAGCGAAGATCTCCTGCGACTTGTTCCTCATCTCGGCCTGCGAGCGGCGCGCCGAAAAGCTTTTGCCGAAGCGCTGCATCCTGCGGAAGAAACGATTCACGTGCCTACCTCCTCATGCTCGTTTCGCCGTGGGCTTTCCCGATCCAGGGGAGCCGAATCGTGGCTCGTCAACAGGCCTGGTTTTCGCGCCTAGCGCATGGGTACCGCGGACGCGAACTGCAAACGAGACTAGGAGGTAGCAGTGAGACTCGATTCACTTCTGGACGTGCTGGCAGACGAGATCGGCGACCTGCGCAGCGCGGAGGAGCAGCTGATCGTGGCGCTGCCGAAGGTGGCCGCCGCAGCGCACTCCGATGAGCTACGCGCCGCGCTCGAGAATCACCTCGAAGAGACGCGCGGACATCTTCAGCGGCTCCAGGATCTGACTCCGACGCTGGGCACAACGGTGCCGATGGAGACCTGCGAAGGAATGAAGGGTCTGCTGGAGGAAGGCGAGCAGATCGTCGCGGCGCAGGGCGACCCGCTGGCGAAGGATGCAGCTCTGATCGGGGCGGCCCAACGCGTCGAGCACTATGAGATCGCCGCCTATGGAACGGCGAGAACACTCGCGGATGAGTTGGGCCTCGATGACACGAAAGAGGTGCTCGACCAGACGCTGGACGAGGAAGCGACCGCGGACAAGTTGCTGACCAAGATCGCGACCGGCGGCATGTTCCGCAGCGGGATCAACAGGGAGGCTGCGGCTCGCAGCTGACGGACCGCGCCCCGTTCGGCATCGCGAACGGGGCGCCTCCTCAGCCTTGATCGTTCGCAGGCGGCTCAGCGCCGCGAACAGGTCTACTCGTCGGCGTCCGGAGGAAAGCGGCATCGCGCCGCCGAACCCATCGCCGTGGCTGAGCCGCCTGACGCGATCGACCTCGGGCGAGACCGGGATCTCCGCGGCCGCCGCAAGGATGTCTGGTTTCGCCGGTCGCTATTGGCTCTCGTTGCGCTCGTGCCGGTTCTTGCTCTCTTCAATCTCTTCGGCCAGCGCCCGACCACCTCGAACGCCAGCGTGCCCGCGGCGACCCTGAGCGTCTACGCGCCGACGACACTGCGTGGCGGCCTGCTCTGGGAGGGCCGCATTCACATCACGGCGCATCGGGAGATCAAGAACGCGATCCTGGTGCTCAGTACAGGCTGGGCGGAGGGCATGTCGATCAACACGATCGAGCCGAGCCCGACGGGTGAGGCGAGTGACAACGGAAGGCTCGAGTTCACACTCGGCCACATCCCACAAAACAAGTCCTTCATCCTCTACATGCAGTTCCAGGTCAACCCGACGAACGTCGGCCATCGCTCCCGCTCGACGACGCTCTACGACGGGAAAACGGAGTTGGCGGCCGTCCATCAGAAGGTGACGATCTTTCCCTAATGGACCTCGCGATCCGGGCAATCGTCCTCTACGCGTTTGTCTTCTTCCTCACGCGCGTGGTGGGGCGGCGTGAGCTCTCCTCGCTGCAGCCGTTCGATCTGATCCTGCTGATCGTGCTCGGCGACTCGATCCAGCAGGGACTGACGCAGGACGACTACTCGGTCACCGGAGCGCTCATCGTCGTCGGGATGATCGCCGCCCTCCAAGTTGGGACCTCCTACCTGAGCTTCCGCGTTCCGCGCTTGCGGCCGGTGCTGGACGGTCTGCCGATCGTCGTCATCGAGGATGGCAAGCCGATCCAGAAGAACCTGCACCGAGAGCGCATCTCGGTCGAGGAGCTGACCGAGGAGATGCGGCAGCAGCAGATCGCCTCGCTCGACGAGGTCCAGTGGGCAGTGCTCGAGACGAGCGGCGCGATCAGCTTCATCAAGAAGAGCGACTCTTAGGAGGTTTGGCGAAGCGGCGCTCGTCGACGGGGTGCGATGCTCGTTCCCCATCCAAGGACGCTAGGAAGTGTCAATAGCCAAAGCGATTGGCGCGACTGAGGACACCGCATGGGGGCGAGCAGCGCGGCCCGACGGCACAGACTCTGCTTCGTCGAGCCCTCCTAAACTTCGCGGCTTGCCGGTCTATCTGACGGAGGCGAACGTCGATTCGCTGCTGAAGCCCGCCGACGCGCTCGACGCCGTCGAGGGCTGCTTCCAGCGGCTTGCGGCCGGTGAGGTCGAGAACCGGCCTCGTCAACGCTTGCGGCTCGAGGAAGGGGTCTTCGCCGTGATGCCGGCGGTCGATCATGGCCTACGGCTGGCGGGAGTGAAGGCCTACGCCTGGCTACCTCGCGGGACGCCGTTCGTCGTTCTCCTTTTCGACACCGAGTCGGCGGAGCTCGCGGGCGTCATCGAGGCAGACAAGCTGGGGCAGCTGAGGACCGGCGCCGCGAGCGGCGTCGCGGCCAAGTACCTGGCCCGCGCCGGTGCCTCGACCCTGGGCGTGCTCGGCTGCGGCTGGCAAGCGCGCAGCCAGGTCGCCTGCATTCGCGAGGCTCTCCCGCGGATCGACCGTGTGGTCGCTTATTGCCGGACGACGGAGCGCCTGGCGGCATTCTGCGAGGAGATGGACGCGGAGGCCGGTGAGTCACACCGGGACCCCGCAGGCTGCGACGTCGTGGTCACGGTGACGACGTCGAAGGATCCTGTCCTCCGGGGAGAGTGGCTACGGCCGGGCGCGTTGGTTTGCGCTGTCGGCGCCAACGAGCCGAGGGCGCGCGAGCTCGACAATGTCGTCCTCGAGCGCGCGGCGTTCGTGTGCTGTGACTCGCGCCAGCAGTCGCGGCTCGAGTCCGGGGACCTGATCGAGCCTGTCGAGGCCGGCGTTCTCGACTGGCTCGAGGTGCACGAGCTACAGGAGGTGGTCGCCGGCGAGCTGGAAGGCCGCCAGTCCGACGAGGACATCGTCGTCTTCAAGTCGAACGGGATCGCCGCCTGGGATGTCGCGATCGGCGCCGTCGCACTGGAGAAGGCTCGAAGGAAGAAGATCGGAAGGCGGATCTAGCCGAGCTGGTCCTGCGCCTCGCTGACGGTTCCACGGCCGAGCGCCTCGATCACTTCGGGCCGCTCGAGCAGCCGCGCAACGTCTCTCTCGGTGGCCCGGTTGCGGATGTACGGGTCGTCGAGGATCTCGCTGAGTCGCCGCCCGCGATCGTGCTCGCGGATGACGTAGGCCGCGATCCGCTGCTCCTTGGACGAGCCGGCGAAAAGGAATGAGAACGGATTCCGGACGAAGCTTCGAAACCGAAGCATGGGTCGATTCTATGGGTCGCCCTAAATCCCATTCGTGGGAACGCGCACCGTTGCACCAAGACCAGGGGTCGGCCGAGGCCGTAGCTTGCGAGGCCCGCTAGGGTCCCGGGTGTGAAGCGCCGGGAGTCGAGCGCGGTTTTTGCCCAGCGTGTGCTCGAAGGCGTCGACGATGCCGGTGTCTCGGAGCGCGTGGTGATCTGGATCGAGCGAAAGCCCGGGGCGCTCTGGGCAGTCGGGCGAGCGGTCAACCCGCAACACCGACGGAGCGAGCAGGCAAGGCCCGACGACTACGTCTTCGAGGGCTACGAGCTCGAGGACGCGCTCGAATGCGCGAACGCGGCCCTCGACGACGACGCCCGCGTCTCGGCGCAGGACGGCCGCGCCGCGGACGTCGAGAGGTTTGCGCGAGAGGAGCTTCTCAAACCCCTCGAGCGCTGGTTTTTTGGTCACTGAAAGTGCTGCGCACTTTCAGTGGTTAGTCGCCTCGCTTCGCTCGCGAGAATTTGGCCATTCGAGCTTGGCATTGGGGATCGGGTCCCCGTGCGGATCGTGTGTGGGGAAGCCGAGGGCGCGGTCGATTCTCGCCTCCAGCTCCTCGGAGAGGACGTGCTCGAGCCGGTCGGCCTCGTCGTGGACGTCGTCGACGTGAAGACCGAGGGTCTTGGCGAGGTAGAGCTCCAGCAACCGGTGGTGGCGGATCACCTCGACGGCGACGCGCTCCCCCGCAGGCGTGAGGCGAACGCCCTTGTACGGCGCGTGGTCGACGAGCTCGAGCGCCGCCAGCTTCTTGACCATCTCGCTCGCGGAACCGGCTGCGATCCCCTGCTCTCGGGCCAGCGCCGTGACCGAGACGCGCGCTTCGCCCTCCTGAAGCTTGTAGATCGCCTTCAGGTAGTCCTGGATCGAGTCGGTGAGCGCGGGACCGGCCACCGCCGTCAAGTGTAGGGCCTTGCTTACTGAGCTCGATTTTCCCCAGCGCAGCACGGTAGACCGGGTTTAGACGGTCGCAGCGGCAAAGCCGCCACGACCTCCAGGTCGGCATCGCAAGCGATGCCTTGTTAGCCTCGCCGCCGTGCTCATCCGGCTCGGACACAGCCCGGATCCCGACGACGCGTTCATGTTCTGGGCGCTCGCCGCGGAGAAGATCGACACGCGCGGGTTCGAGTTCGAGCATGTGCTGCGTGACATCCAGACGCTGAACGAGTGGGCGCTCGACGGCAAGCTCGAGACGACCGCGATCTCGCTGCACGCGTACCCGTATGTCCAGGATCGGTACGCAGTGCTGCCGCACGGGGCGAGCATGGGCTCGGGCTACGGTCCGGTGGTCGCTTCGCGCGAGCCACTGACGCGCGAGAGGCTTTTGGCCGCGGAGATCGCCGTCCCCGGGCGCATGACGACGGCTTTCCTCGTGTTGCGGCTCTACCTCGGCGGCGAGTTTGCCTACCGCGAGGTGCCGTTCGACCAAATCCTCGATGAGGTCGGTTCCGGCCGCGCCGAGGCCGGCCTGCTGATCCACGAAGGCCAGCTGACGTACGAGGCCGAGGGCCTCCAGAAGGCGGTCGATCTCGGGGAATGGTGGCTACTCGAGACGGGGCTGCCTCTGCCTCTGGGGATCAACGTCGCCAGGCGCGACCTCGGGCCTGACGTCTTGCACGATCTCTCGGAGGTTTTGCGGGAGTCGATTCTCGCCGGTCTCGAGAACCGTTCCGAGGCGATGGAGTACGCGCTCGGCTTCGGCCGGGGGCTCGACCTCGAGCTCGCCGACCGCTTCGTCGGGATGTACGTGAACGAGTACACGTGCGACTACGGCGACGAGGGCCGCCAGGCGGTCGGAGAG
>VAWI01000088.1 GCA_005884005.1 Actinomycetota bacterium | reverse complement strand
GAGCTCCAGCGGATTTGCGGCCTCCTCGGCAGGGACCCGAATCACTTCGAGCTCGCGGTCTTCTCGCTGCTCTGGTCCGAGCACTGTGGCTACAAGCATTCGGCGCAGCTCTTGAAGCGGCTGCCCTCCTCGGGCGAACGTGTGCTTCAAGGGCCTGGCGAAAACGCCGGTGTGATCGACATCGGCGACGGGCTCGCGGTCGCGTTCAAGGTCGAGAGCCATAACCATCCAAGCGCCGTCGAGCCATTCCAGGGAGCGGCCACCGGGGTCGGCGGCATCCTGCGTGACATCGTCGCGATGGGCGCGCGGCCGATCGCATTGCTCGACGGGCTGCGGTTCGGTTCGGCGGATTGGTCGTTCCGTCGTGCCGTTGCAGGCATCGGCCACTATGGGAACTGCGTCGGCGTGCCAACAGTCGGAGGCGAGGCGGTCTTCGACGAGGCCTACGAGCACAACTGCCTGGTCAACGCGATGTGCGTCGGTCTTCTTCCGAGCACACGGCTCCTCGAAGCTCGCGCCCGCGGCGAGGGGAATCTGATCGTTCTGTACGGGGCGACCACCGGCAGGGACGGTATCGGCGGCGCGTCGGTGCTCGCCAGCCAGGAACTGGACGACGGAGCCGATCAGAAGCGCCCGTCGGTGCAGATCGGCGATCCGTTCACGGGCAAGAAGCTGATCGAGTCCTCGCTCGAGCTTGTCGAGGAAGGTCTCGTCGCCTCGCTTCAGGACTGTGGCGCCGCAGGGCTCGCGTCGGCTTTGGCCGAGATGGCTCGCGACGGCGCAGGTGTGGTCGTGTCCCTTGACCTGGTCCCGTTGCGCGAGGCGGACCTGGAGCCGTGGGAGATCATGATCTCCGAGAGCCAGGAGCGGATGGTCGCGGTGGTCGAGCCGGAACGCCTTCCCGAGGTCCAAGCCGTGCTCGACAAGTGGGAGCTGCACCACGCGGTGATCGGCTCGGTCACCGGCACCGCCGAGCTGCGCTGCTTCTTCGGCGGCGACCTCGAGGCTGCGATTCCCGCCTCGTTCCTCACCGACGAGTGTCCCCGCTACCAGGTCGATCAGGAACCGCAGCCCGCACGGGCGGCGCGGCCGATAGCGCCGGCCAACCACGAAAGCAAAGCGTGGATCTACGAGCAGTACGACCAGCTCGTCCAGTCGCGGACCGTTCGGCGGCCGGGACTGGACGCCGCCGTCCTGCGCCTTTTGCCTTTGTTCCGGGGGTTGGCGGTCTCGCTCGAGGGGCCGCCGGTCGGCGAGCTCGACCCGTTCGCCGCAGGCGTGGGCGCCGTGCTCGGAGCGGCCCGGAATGTCGCCTGCGCCGGGGGCGAGCCGCTGGCGCTCACCGACTGCCTCAACTTCGGCAATCCCGAGAAGCCCGAGATCGGCTGGGAACTGGCGCAGGCGATCGAGGGGATCGCGGAAGCGGCGGAGGCGCTCACGGTCCCGGTCGTCTCCGGAAACGTCTCGCTCTACAACGAGAGCGACGGACGCGCGATCCCGCCGACGCCGGTTGTCGGCTGCGTCGGCCTGGTCGCAGACGTGCGCAAGATCCCGTCGCGCTGGCGCCCCGGCGATTCGATCCTCGTGGCCGAGGCGGATGAGTCGCTCGCCGAGCAGGTCGCCTTGATCGAGTTCCTGTGGCGCTCGGCTCCGTTCATCTCGCTGGCGCACGACCTCTCGGCCGGCGGGCTCGAGCGTGCCCTCGCAGAGGCTGCCGCGTGGAGCGGTGCCGGAGCAGACGTCGACCTGCCGGCCGGCCCTGCCGGCGCGGCGGCGATTTTGGCCGTGTCTCCGGACCAGGCCTCGGGGCTTGGCTGGGAGCGGCTCGTCCAGATCGGCGAGGTCGCCTGATGTGCGGCGTGTTCGGCATCCGCTCGGCCGATCGCGATGTCGCTCGCGTCAGCTATTTCGGGCTCTTCGCGCTCCAGCACCGCGGCCAGGAGTCGGCCGGGATCGCGGTCTCCGACCGTGGCCGCTTGACCGTGCTCCGTGACCTCGGCCTCGTCACCCAGGTGTTCACCGAAGAGAAGCTACGAGGCCTCCACGGACAGGTCGCGATCGGCCACACGCGCTACTCGACCACGGGCTCGACGCACTGGACGAACTCCCAGCCGCTCGTTCACCACGGCAGCGCCCGCACCGTGGCGCTCGGCCACAACGGCAACCTCGTCAACGCCACGGAGCTGCGCGAGCAACTCGCCGAGGAAGGCGTCAAGCTCGTCACCACGTCCGACACCGAGGTGATCGCCGCCCTGATCGCGAACGATCCGGCGCCGCTGCAGAAGGCAATCGCAAACGCGGTCTCGAGACTCCAGGGGGCGTTCTCAGTCACCGCGCTCGCCGAAGGAAAGCTGATCGGCTTTCGCGATCCGCACGGCTTCCGCCCGCTCGTGCTCGGCCGGCTCGACGGCGACTGGGTGCTCGCCTCCGAGACCTGCGCGCTCGATCTGGTCGGCGCCGAGCTCGAGCGCGAGGTCGGGCTGGGCGAACTCGTTGTTATCGACGACGAGGGCTGCCGCCCCGAACAGGCAGTGCCCGAGGCGAACGGCGGCGCGCTCTGCATGTTCGAGTTCTTCTACCTCGCGCGGCCGGACACGCGCCTTGCGGGCGTCGAAGTCCATGGCGCGCGCGTCCGCATGGGCGAGCGGCTCGCCGAGGAGGCGCCGGTCGAGGCCGACCTCGTCCTGCCGATCCCCGACTCGGGCACCCCGGCGGCGATCGGCTTCGCCCGCGCGACGGGGATCGACTTCAGCGAAGGGCTGATCAAGAACCGCTACGTCGGCCGCACCTTCATCCAGCCTGACCAGGGTCTGCGCGAGCAGGGCGTGAAGTTGAAGTTCAACCCGCTCGCCGAGGTGAAAGGTAAGCGCGTCGTCGCAGTCGACGACTCGATCGTGCGCGGCAACACGACCCGGCAGATAGTGGCCATGCTGTTCGAGGCCGGCGCCGCCGAGGTGCACGTGCGGATCTCGTCGCCACCCATCATCTCGCAGTGCTACTACGGGATCGACTTCGCCGAAGAGGACGAGTTGATCGCCGCAAAGCGCACCGTCGAAGAAGTGCGCGAATACATCGGGGCGACGACGCTCGCGTACCTCTCGCTCGACGGCTTGCAGGCATCGACGCGGCGGCCGGAGTCATCGTTCTGCCGCGCTTGTCTCACGCGGGACTACCCGACGGCAGTCCCGCGCGAGAGCACGAAGCTTCGGTTCGAGGCGGCGCGGTAGCGCCTGTCCGCCGGAGACGGACCAGTGGAGGGGAAACCAGCGCGAAGCGATCGGGAGGTTCCCCCACCAAATCTCGTAGCCCTACTGCTCGAGCACGCGGCTCGCCTTGGCGATCCCACGGGAAAGCAGGTACGCGGCGCCGAGCCACTCGAACGAGTGCACCCAGCCGAGCGTGTCGTAGGTGTCCGCGATCAGCGCGATCAGCGCCAGCAGCAGCAGCGCGAGAATGATGAAGAAGAACTCGGCATTGCCGGGAATCGGCATCCGTGCGCCGCCCCACATGCCGGGCGTCATTCCACCCATGCCGCGCATGCCGCCCGGCTCGGTCGGAGTCGTAGACATTTTCAGCTCTCCTTTCTGCGCAGAACTTGGACGGAAAGGTTCAGCGCGGGTCGGAAAGTTCCTGCCCCCTCCCGTAGCGAACGGCGCGGCGAACCGCCCGCGGATCGAGCCCGCGCTCGAGCAGCTCCTGGCGCAGCTCACCCTCGGCAGCCAGCCGCAGGAACAGCCACGCGAGCGCGGCGACCGTCACCAGCGAGCCCTCGATCATCATCACCGTCCCGGCGAGCGCCTGGTCGTGGAGCGGTGAGATTCCCCAGCGCGGATGCGCCTGGACGTAGTAGGGGTAGAACACCGTTCCGGACCAGAGGAAGACGTTTCCGAACGCAGTCTCGAACAGCCGCACGAGCGCGATGTATCCCAGCTTGAAGCCGGTGCCGAACCACTCCGGCCCGGGCAGCGTCTCGACGACCGGCGACCACATCAGGGCGCCGTAGGAGAAGAAGCAGATGTGCTCGAAAGCGTGGACGCTCGGGTTGTGCAGCGCCGCCTGGTACATGAAAGGGAGGTGCCAGAGGACGAGGTTGTAGGCCCAGAGCGGCAATGCCACCGCCGGATGGGTCAGGAAGCGAAGCTTGTTGACGAAGTGGAAGCGAAGCAGCGGCTGGAGCACCGGCCCGGTCAGCCCGACGACGAAGCAGAGCGGCGCGAGGTCGCCGATCAGGACGTGCTGGAGCATGTGCATGAAGAAGAACTCGGAAACGAACGCGTCGATCGGCGAGACCAGCGCCAGGAGCACGAGCGAGAAGCCGAGCCAGTAGACGAGCTGCCGCCAGGCCGGGACCGGAGTTCCACGCCGCCGCAGCGTCCTCGTCCGCTTGGCGTAGAGGAAAGCCAGCAGCGCCGCGGGAACGAGCTGCCACGGCTCGAGCGCCCAGCTCGTCAGCAGCGACGGCCCGTTCGGGCCGACCCAGACGTGGTACAGCAGCACCAATGTCTAGCGTAGATGCCGTGAACCTCTTCCACTATCACCTGGTGACGAGCAAGGTGCGCGATGTCGAGGCGCGCTACATCGCCAAGCTCGGCTTCCACCTCGTCGCACGCTACGGCCGGATCGGCGACGAGCAGACGCATTTCGAGGCCGGCGTGCCGTGGGAAGAGCTCGACCGCCTCGGCTTTCGCCTGCGCCTGTCGGAGCTCGAACGCGGCGCCGTCAATGTCGTCGTCCAGCCGGGCCAGTGGGACCTCCCGCGCATCGACCACGTCGGCTTTGCACTCGACGAGGACGAGTTCATCGAGGTGATGGAACGCGCACAGCGGTTCGAGCTGCGTGTCCAGGAGTACCCGGGCCGCCGCACCTTTGTCGCCACCGGCGCCGGCTACCGGGTCGAGATCCACCCCCCGCGCGAGTGGATCGAGGAGCTGCTTGCCGAGGGGGAAACGATGCGCCTCGCCGGCCTGCGGCTGAAGTCCGAGAATCCTGCCGCGCAGGCAGGCGCCCTGGCCCAGCTGCTCGACTCGGTCCTGGACGACCAGAGCGTGCAAGTCGGCGACGCCTTCGTACGGTTCGTCGAGGGCGGCCCGCCGGGCAGGCCGCAGCTCGACGGCGAGCTGTTCGCCTAAGGCGCTCGCTCGCGACGCCGAGCTGGAAGACGTGCCGGCTTCGCCGGCGCGTCCGTCTTATCCCGGTTGGTCAAGTCTGCCCCGACGAGGCTCCTCAACACTTTTTCGCATAGCCGCGGCCGGTCGTAGACTCGGGCTGTGAGCCGCAAGACCTACGCCGAGGCCGGGGTTTCGCTCACGGCGGCCCAAGCAGTGGTCGAGCGGCTGCGGAATGCGGTCGAATCGACCGGCACGAAGGGCTTCGGCGCCTTCGCGGGCCTCTACCCGCTCGACGACGGGCGGTTGCTGGCCGCCTCGACCGACGGCGTCGGCACAAAGCTGATCATCGCGCGCGAGCGCGGACGGCTACTCGACTGCGGCCGCGATCTCGCGGCCCACTGCATCAACGACGTCCTGACGACCGGCG
>VAWI01000087.1 GCA_005884005.1 Actinomycetota bacterium | reverse complement strand
TGGCTGGCATGTGCCGCTGGCTTGCCTATTCGGGCGCACCCGTCCTCCTGCAGAAGCTGCTCTATGCGCCCGAGAACTCGCTGATCGTCCAGAGCCTCCATTCGAGGCTCGGCGCAGAGGAAACGAACGGTGACGGCTTCGGCGTCGGGTGGTACGGCGCGCAGGAGGCGCCGGCGGTGTTCCGGAGCGTCGAACCGGCCTGGAACGACCGCAACCTCCGCGAGCTCGCAGAGCACGTGACCGCGACCACCGTCTTCGCGCACATTCGCGCGTCGACCGGATCGCCGGTTCAGCAGACGAACTGCCACCCGTTCCGTCATGGACGCTGGCTTTGGATGCACAACGGGCTGGTCTACGAGTATCACGCGGTCAAGCGCGATCTCGTGCTCGCGATCGACCCGGAGCTCTATCCCGAAATCGAAGGCACGACGGACTCCGAGACTCTCTTCCACCTCGCCTTGACGTTCGGCCTCGAAGAGAATCCACCAGCGGCCGTGGAGCGAGCGATCGGCTTCGTCGAGTCGGCCGGGCGCGAATGTGGCGTCGAGTATCCGTTCCAGGGAACGATCGCGACGACCGACGGCGAGAGCATTTGGGTCTTTCGGTACTCGAGCGAGGGCAAGTCGCGTTCGCTCTTCTTCAGCACCGACGTCCGCACGCTTCGCGCTCTCTATCCCGGCAACGAGCTCCTCCGGCAATTCAATGATGAGTCGCGACTCGTCGTCTCCGAGCCGCTGGGTGACGAGCTACCCGGTGCTTGGAACGAGGTTCCGGAATCGTCATGGGGCGTCATCAAGCCTGGTCAGGACGAACTGCATGCGTTCACCCCAGCCGTCGACGTCGTAGGGGCGAGGCGCTGACCCGCCGCGGGAGCGCTTGCCTCATCGCCGTCGTCGCGCTCGCGACGCTGGCCGCCGGGTGCGGCGGCAAGAGCAGCAGCAGCCAGTCGACGTCCGCGGCCGACTGGGCGGACGGCCTCTGCTCCGCGCTGGCGTCCTGGTCGACCTCAGTGCGAGCAGAGACCACCTCTCTGAAGGGGAACGTGACCGAGAGCTCGCTCAAATCTGCTTCCGCTGAGGTGACGAAGGCGACGGACAAGCTCGAGAGCGACCTCAAGGGTCTTGGCACGCCCGATACCGAGTCGGGCAAGAAGGCAAGAGAGACTCTCGACACCCTCGCCGGCCAGCTGAAAACAGATGCCCAGACGATCGACAACGCAGTCAAAGAAGTCTCCGGAACGAGTAGCGCGCTCAAGGCGGTCTCGGCAGTCAGCGCCACGTTGGTGACCGTCGGTGATCAGGTGAGGGCGGCTTTCACCAGCATCCAGCAGCTCGACACGAAGGGCGAGCTCGAGAAGGCCTTCAGGAACTCCGAGGAGTGCAAGAACCTCAGCAAGCAAGGAAGCTGATCCCGGGAACGGCTGACCCATGTGTGCCTGTTCATCCCCATGGGATGAACGCAGACGCCGGTCATACCCCTAGCGTCCTCTCGGCATGACCGATGCGACCGCGGAGTTCTTCGACGCGCTCTCGCAGAGCGGCCACGAGCCGCTGCTCGAGAAGGCAAAGGGGACGGTGAGCTTCGAGCTCACCAACGGAACCCGGGTCGAGTGCTGGCTGGTCACGCTGGAAAACGGAGACGTCAATGTGTCACGGAAGAACGCTAAGGCCGACTGCACGGTCCGTGTGAACAAGGACTTGTTCGAGGCGATCGCCGCCGGCCAGGCGAATGCGATGGCGGCTTTCCTTCGCGGCGAGGTGGCGATCGACGGCGACATGGAGTTGATGGCGCTGTTCCAGCGCGTTTTTCCGGGCCCCCCGACGAAGAGACCCCGGCGCCAGAACGGCGGGAGCGTCGGGCGGAGCTCGTGAACGACGGCCTCGTCAAGATCCTCGACGGCAACACCTTCGTCGTCAGTGACCCTCGCGGCGACATCGAGGCATCGCTGACCGACCCGACGGGGTTGTTCTCTTTTGACACCCGCTTTCTTTCGAAGTGGATCCTGACGGTGAACGGCCAACGACTGACCCCGCTTTCGACGGACGACATGCAGTACTTCGAAACGCGCTTCTTCCTCGTTCCCGGAACCGGCACCGTGTACGTCGACTCGAAGCTCTCGGTGATCCGGCGCCGCGCCGTCGGCAACGGCTTTCGCGAGGAGCTGACGATCCTGAACCACGACGAGAAGCCGGTCGACCTGACGATTCGAATCGACGCGGCCTCCGACTTCGCCGATCTGTTCGAGGTCAAGGACGCGCTGAAGAAGAAGGGAACGTATTCGGCACGTGTCAAGGACGGTCGCCTTGTCCTTGGTTACGAGCGGGACACGTTCACGCGTGGGACCGTTATCTCGGCCACCGCCAAGGCTCGTGTCGACAGCGACGGGCTCACCTTCAAGGCGCGGATTGAGCCGGACGGCGAATGGTCGACGAACCTGGACGTCGTCACGGCCGTCATGGGAACGGGGGAGAAGCGGGAGCAGCCGACGTTTGCGCGGCCGCGGGGCCGTCAGAACATGGAGGCCAACCTCAAGCGGTGGGTCGACGAGGCTCCGACGCTCGAGTGCGACTGGGACGCACTGCGGGAGACGTACCAGCGGAGTCTCGTCGATCTCGCAGCGCTGCGCTTTTCGCCTCCGATCATGGGGCGGCAAAGCCTGCCGGCGGCCGGACTGCCGTGGTTCATGACCATGTTCGGCCGCGACAGCATTCTCACGAGCCTGCAGGCGCTCCCGTTCACACCGTCGCTCGCGGAGACGACGCTTCGAGCGCTCGGGGAGTGGCAAGGGACGCGCGTCGACGACTTCCGTGACGAGGATCCGGGACGGATCCTCCACGAGATGCGCTACGGCGAGCTGCCCGCGTTCGAGGAGCGGCCGCATTCGCCGTACTACGGGTGCGCCGATGCGACCCCGCTCTATGTCGTGCTGCTGGACGAGTACGAGCGCTGGACCGGCGATCGCAGACTCGTCCACGAGCTCGAGCAGGAAGCGCGTGCCGCCCTGAACTGGATCGACGAGTACGCGGACCTGATGGGCAACGGCTACATCTCGTATCGGCGCCGGAACGAGAAGACCGGGCTGGAGAACCAGTGCTGGAAGGACTCGTGGGACTCCATCTCATACCGGGACGGGCAGCTCGCGGGTTTCCCGCGGGCAACCTGCGAGCTCCAGGGCTACGCCTACGACGCCAAGATCCGCGCCGCGCGGCTCGCGCGCGAGATCTGGAAAGACGACGAATTCGCCAAGCGCCTGGAAAAGCAGGCCGCCGAGCTCAAGCGACGGTTCAACCGTGATTTCTGGATCGCCGACGGCGAGTACTACGCCCTCGCCCTGGACGCCGATGGGAAGCAGGTCGACGCCCTTAGCTCGAACATCGGACACCTGCTCTGGAGCGGCATCGTCGACAAGGCGAAGTCGAAAGCGATCGCACGCCATCTGGTGGGAGCAAAGCTCTACTCCGGCTGGGGCGTGCGCACCCTTGCCGAGGGTGAGGGCCGCTACAACCCGATCGGCTACCACGTCGGCACGGTGTGGCCCTTCGACAATTCGTTCATCGCGTGGGGCTTGCGACGGTACGGGTTCAAGGACGAAGCGGCCCAGATCGCAGCCGGCATCCTCGCCGCCGCGGAGTTCTTCGAGGGCCGCCTGCCCGAGGCGTTCGGCGGCTACGAACGAACTCGGACGAGGTACCCGGTCCAGTACCCGACGGCGTGCAGCCCTCAAGCCTGGTCGACCGGAACGCCGCTCCTCCTCTTGCGAACGATGCTCGGCCTCGAGCCGGCCGGCGACCTTCTCGTCGTCGATCCGGCAACGCCGGTCGGGATCGGACACATTGCGCTCCTGGACATCCCTGGGCGATGGGGCCGCGTCGACGCTTTCGGCCGGGGGCGGATCAGCATCGGGGAAAAGAAAGGCCTAGGGCAGCGGGTCCAGGCGGCTCCCGTTTGAGCCCCGAGCGCGCCGATCGACCAAACATTCACCCCATCGAGACGATGTCTCCGTCCCGGCCGGCTCACTAGGTTGGCAGCTGCCCGGCGACGGGCGAGCGAACGCCCGTCGGCGGGCCCAGACGAGAGGAGGTCCGCATGATGACCGCCGTTGAGGTTGCAACCGATAGACGCCCGCAGAGCGCGGCCGCTCCTTCCCCGTTCCCGCCGATCGCCGAGTACGCCTTCCTCTCCAACTGCCACACCGGGGCACTGATCGCCCCGGACGGGGCTGTCGACTGGCTCTGCGTTCCCAGTTTCGACTCCGCGAGCATCTTCGCCAGCCTGCTCGACCGCGAGGCGGGCTTCTTCCGCTTCGCGCCGTTCGGCAACAATCACCCGACGGCGGTCAGATACGTGCCGGGGACGAACGTGCTCGAGACGACGTGGAAGACGCCGAACGGGTGGGTCACCGTGCGCGACGCACTGACGATGGGCCCGCGCGGGCGCGAGGACGTCGTGACGCCGCACACGCGGCCACCGGCGGACGACGACGCCGAGCACATGCTCGTGCGCACAGTCGAGTGCCTCGACGGCAACGTCGAAGTCGAGCTCGTCTGTGAGCCGGCGTTCGATTACGGACGCACCCCTGCCGAGTGGGCGCTCCGTGGTGACGACCGGCACTCGGCGGACGCCACCGGGGCCGGGCAGAAGGTCCGCCTCGATACGGACCTTCACCTTGGTATCGAGGAGAGCCGCGTGCGTGCGCGACACGTGTTGTCCGCCGGTGATCGCGCGTACTGCGCCCTGTCGTGGGACGAGGATCTGAAGGGCCCGCAGACAGCTGAGGAAGCGGCCGCGCGGATCGCGGCGACGGCCCGGTTCTGGCGCGCCTGGCTCGGCCGTGCGCGGATCCCGGACCACCGCTTTCGGGACCCGATCCAACGGTCGGCGCTCGTGATCAAAGGGCTGACCTACATGCCCACAGGGGCAACGATCGCAGCCTTGACCACGTCGTTGCCCGAGACGCCCGGCGGGGAGCGCAACTGGGACTACCGCTACACGTGGATCCGCGACACGACCTTCACACTGCAGGCCCTCCACATGCTCAACCTCGACTGGGAGGCGGACGAGTTCATGCAGTTCGTGGCCGACGTCGAGGCAACGGAAGACGGGTCACTGCAAATCATGTACGGGATCGACGGCCGGCGCGATCTGACCGAGTCGACGCGCGATGAGTTGACGGGTTACGCAGGCGCACGTCCGGTCCGGATCGGAAACGGGGCCTTCGACCAGCGGCAGAACGACGTCTACGGCGGTGCGCTCGACTCGATCCTGCTGCACACGCGCCGCAGCGAACGGCTTCCGCGGCGCCTCTGGCCGATCGTTCAGTCCCAAGCAGATTGCGCGACGCGGGTCTGGCGCGAGCCGGATCAAGGGATCTGGGAGGCGCGGGGCGCTCCGCAGCACTACGTCTCGTCGAAGCTGATGTGCTGGGTCGCGCTCGACCGGGCCTCGAAGCTCGCGGAGATGCGCGGCGACGGCGAGGCTCAGCCGAAGTGGGCAGCCGTCGCGGACGAAATCAAGGAGGACATCCTCGAGCACGGCGTCGACGAACGAGGCGTCCTCCGCCAGCACTACGAGAGCGATG
>VAWI01000018.1 GCA_005884005.1 Actinomycetota bacterium | reverse complement strand
CACTCCAGGCAGAACTTCGCCCGCTCTGGATTCTCCTCGCCGCAAGCCCGACAGCGCGACACACGATGAGTCTAGGGCGACATCTGCGCCGAACAAGGCCCTCAGTGGGTCCTCCAGCCAGGCAGACCCGGAACCGCGCACGCGCCACGTGAGCCGAAGGCGACGTGGCAACAATGGCAACGCTCATCGTTCGTTCACGTTCGCTCAGGTGTTCGCTTGCCGAAAGATCCGGCTCAACCATGCGCTGTGGGCGAACGTGAGCGATCCGGCGCGAACGCTGCTCCGTCTCGACAAGCTGGGGGTCACTGGTTCGAGCCCAGTACCGCCCCCGCCCATACCGCTCCAGTAAACGGTTTGTGCGCAAGAGGCCCCATTCGGGCCTCAAATCGTGTGTGGTCAGGTTTTGGTCGGATTCAGGTCTAGTGGACTCCGGTGAAGGCCGTCGAGAGGCGTTCGCCCGGCCCCCTCTCACGGTCGCCTGGTCAGGCAGCCTCATGTCGCTGCTCACTCGCGATTTCGGAGAGCAGCTCATCGACCGCCTGTGAGTTGTCGATCCGAACAAGGCGACCGAACGGACCCCGCCGCTCCCACCAAACGGCCTGCTGGGCCGCATTGGCCAGCCGGAGTGCGCAACAGGCGCAGATCCTTACGTGCCGCTCCGTCTCCGCATTCACGCTTCCAGCCACGTAGCGCCGGATCTCCGCGTCGGCCAAGTGGGCGGCGAACAATTGCACGAATAAGTGATTCCACGCACGCGGACACTCGACACGTTAAGCCGCTCGATCTCGCTCCAGGGATCTGGAGAGTTCGTCGGTCACTTGCATCGCCAGCCTCGGTGCGGCTTGTCCGGCTTCGCCTTGTCGACGAGGAAAACGTGTCCTCCTGTGTGAGATAAGGGCCGGCGTCGCCGCGAACGCGCATCGGTAAGGAAGCCTGATCGGTAGCGTGCATAGCCTGACGGGCTTTCATCCGCTCGAGGGCGTCCGGGTGCTCGATCTGACGAGCTCGCTGGCCGGCCCGTATTGCACGCAGATCCTCGGGGCCCTCGGCGCCGACGTGGTCAAGGTCGAGCATCCGGGCCGCGGCGACGAGGCGCGGGCGTGGGGGCCGCCCTTCGCCGGCGGGGGGAGCGTGATGTTCTTCGCGGCGAACGCGGGCAAGCGCTCGCTCGCCCTCGACTTGTCCACACGGGCAGGGCGGGACGCCCTGCTGCGTCTGGCGGAGCGCTCGGCCGTGTTCGTGCAGAGCCTGCGCCCGGGTGCCGCGGGGCGGCTCGGCCTCGGTCCGGCGGAGCTGCGTGCGCGCAACGACCGGCTGATCTACTGCTCGATCGGGGCCTTCGGCCGCCACGGCCCGCTCGCCGATCACCCCGGCTACGACCCACTGATGCAGGCCGCAGGCGGGATCATGAGCGTGACCGGCGAGCCAGGCGGTGCCCGCGTCCGGGTGGGGACGTCGGTGATCGACCTCGGCACCGCGGTCTGGACGGCGCTTGCCGTGCTGGCCGCCCTCTTAGAGGGCGGCGGGCGCGTCCTCGACCTGTCCCTCTACGAGACGACACTCGCGCTGCTCCCCTACCAACTGACGAACTACCTGACGACAGCTGAGATCGCCGGCCGCGAGGGGTCGGCGTTTCCGCTCATCGCGCCGTACCAGGTGTTCTGCACACGGGACGGCGAGTTGATGGTCGTCGCAGGGAACGACCGGCTCTTTCGCGCGCTGTGCGAGGTCGTCGGGCTCCCAAGCCTTGCCGACGACGCGCGTTTTGCAACGAATCCGCTCCGGGTCGCGAACCGGGGCCAGCTGATCCCATTGCTCGAGCAGCGTTTCGAGGTCGAACGCTCGGCGGTCTGGCTGGAGCGGCTGCGCGAGGCCGGCGTGCCGGCGGCTCCTGTCCAGGACGTGGGCCAAGTCGCCGAGAGCGAACAAACGCAGGCGCTGGGGATCCTTCAGGAGCTCGCCGGATTCCGGACGGTCGGCCTGCCGCTGTCCGCCGATGGCGACCGCGTCGGGTACGGATCGCCGCCGCCCCGGCTCGGCGAGCACTCCGCCGAGATCCTCGCTGAGGCCGGCTACTCCGATGCGGACGTCACCGAGCTCGCTGCAGCAGGAGTGACGCGGCTCGAGGACGGGAGGCCGAGCTAGACACACGTGCCGCCTCGAGGCGTGTCGGAGCCACACCGGGAGGCGGTCGTTTGAGTGTTCAGCTCGGTCGGCGCCTGGTTTTGATCGCCTGTCTCAACTGGCCGCTGCCGGCAATTTTCTTGGGCGCCTTGCGAGCCTCGTCGTAAGTGGCCTCGTCGGCCTCGACTGTCGGCACTGTCGAGTCGGCCTCGCCGTCGTTGGGAGCTTGCGGCTCGGTTTCAGCTTGCGTCTTTGGTTCCAGCGCCTGGAGCAGATCCGGCTCGTCGGGCACTCGATCAGCTGCCGCATCGGCCAAATCGACGAGACCGCTCGCCATGCCGCGCATCTGCTCGAGCAGGTGACGACGCTGCTCCCACACCGCGGTGGTGTCGGCCTGGAACTCGTGCACCCGCGCCTCAGTCTGATCCCGCAGAGAGGCGAGCTCGGCCTGTAGCTGCTGAAGGCGCTCATCGGCCTCACCTCGCGCACGCGTGACGGTGTTCTCTGCCTCGAGGCGTGAGCGAACGAGCATGTCTTCGGCTTCTGCCCTTGCGTTCGCGAGCAGGGTCTCCGCCTCAGTTTTTGAGTCAGCGAGAAACTTCTCGGCCTCGGTCTTGGTGGCGTCCGCCTCGGCATTCGCGTTGACGAGCAACTCCGCCGCCTTTGCCCTGATGCCGTCCGCCTCGGTTTCCGCCTCCCGGTGCGCGCTCGTCGTGATTTCGTCCGCCGTTTCCCGCGCCCGCTCGAGTAGGCCGCTGACTTGTTGTTCGGTCTGTTCAAGCGCGTGTCTTACCGCTGCGCGCGGTGAGGCGCCCGCCTTGATCTCGGCGATCAGGCGATTGACACGTTTGATGTGTGCGTCGACGGCCTGTCGGTCGTAACCGCGGACCGCTGCAGGGAAGGAGACGTTCAGCATCTCCGCGGGCACGTAATGTCGAAGCTCGCCGAAACCGTGCTCCTGCTCCGACTCGCCGCCTTTCGACTCGTCGCGTTTCCCCTTGTCATTGCTCATTGGTCCCCTCCGGCTTGGGTTCGCTCTCCGGGCCGCTCGGAAGAGCCTTAACTGTCGCGCTGATCATCCCGCGCAACGTCCCCCTGTGTCTAGCAGGAGTCGGCGAGTGCTGCGCAGTTGCCTACCGCTCACGAGTTCGCCCGCCGCGTGTCACTTGTCTCGCTGCATCCGAAGACGACCTTCGCCCACAGGTCGTGGCAGCGTCTCTCACCGCGGCCTTCAACGTCTTGACCGAGCGAGAGGACGGCCCGAGCGAAAACCGAAGACCGCCGACGACCGTGCAGCGCAGATCGACCCGATAATCACGTTCCTGCGCGGCGGGCTCGACGCGCTCAAGGAGACCCGCACGACCCGGCAACGCTGAGGCGTCTGTCGGTTAGACGAGAAGTGAGAGCCGAGGTGACCCCACCCAAAAGGACGCACCCCCTCCCGGGGCGATGCGTGCCTGCCGTTCGCTGAGGACCCCCTCGGCTCTCGAGCAAAGATAGCCCGACTTCGGCCGTGTTGCTCGGAAGCGCTGCCCGCCACTAGAGCTTGCGCTCTCCGGACGTTTGGGGGGCGCAGCCCACTCGCCGATCGCTCATATCTCGTTGGGGTGGTCGGTTCTGCGGTGCTGACCGCCCCAGCCTTGGGAACCGCACTCAAGGCATCCGATCATCTGCCGACAATCAGACCGAGCTGGGGCCGACGGCATCTCCCTCTCGTCTGCCGGGGGCGTCGGCTGGCCGCAGGGCCAAGGCGCCCCAGGCCCCGGCTCGAAGCGCAGTCCGACGCGCCTGGCCGCGCTGGCCTGCATACGATTGCCTCGATGCTGGTGAGGGACGCCGGGCACGCCTCCGCCATGTCTGCCGGGCGCGTTCGTGGCTGACCGCGACGCAGTCGTCGTCGGTAGCGGGATCAACTCGCTGGCGTGCGCTGCGTTGCTCGCTCGCGCCGGCTGGGACGTGTCCGTGCTCGAGCGCAGCGCGCACCTTGGCGGGGCGATCCAGACCGCGGAGCTCACGGAGCCCGGGTTCCATCACGACGTTTTCAGCGCCTGGCATCCGCTCTGGGTCGGCGGCGCGGCGCACGCGGAGCTCGGGGACGAGCTCGCCGCACGTGGACTCGAGTACCTGAACACGGAATATCCGACGGCGACGCTCTATCCGGACGGGGAGGCGGCCTTCCTACTCCGGAGCGCGGACGCGAACGCGGAGGAGCTCGACCGACACGCCGCGGGTGACGGCGCCGCCTGGCGGCGCCTGCTCGACGGCTTTCTGCCGAATGCGGACCTGGCATTCGGCGTCCTCGGGACGGAGCTCTGGTCGAGGGACGGGCTCGCCCTGGCGCTGAAGGCCTACCGGCGCCTCGGACGCGGTGGGCTCGTCGAGTTCACCGGGAACGTGCTCGCCTCGAGCCGGGACTGGCTGACCGGCGCGTTTGCGTCCGAGCAGGCCCACGGGCTGCTCGCGCCCTGGGTGCTGCACACGGGACTCGGGCCCGATGCGGCCGCATCCGGGTTCATGACGCAGGTGATCGCGGTTGCGATCCAGGAGGGCGGGATGCCGATCCCACGCGGCGGCGGCGCACGACTGGCCGACGCGCTCGTGCAACTGATTCGCGATCACGGCGGCGTCTGCGAGACGGGCCGGGACGTCGAGCGCGTCCTCGTGCGCGGAGGCGAGGCGGTCGGCGTCCACCTCGCCGGCGGCGAAACGGTCACGGCCGGCCGCGCCGTGATCGCCAATGTGACGCCGACGCAGCTCTACGGACGCCTGCTCGAGGGCGAAGTGCCGCCTCCCATCGCCGAGGGTGCTAGGCGGTTCCGGTACGGGCGTTCCGAGATGCAGATCCACTTCGCGCTCTCCGAGCCGCCGCGGTGGGAGGGAGACGAGCGGCTCGCGCACTCGGCGATCGTCCATCTCACGCCGGGGCTGGACGGCGTTTCGCGGGCGGTGAACGAGGCCGAGCGCGGGCTTCTGCCCACGGAGGCGACGGTGGTCGTCGGCCAGCCGCTGGCGCTGGATTCCTCGCGGGCGCCGGCGCGCGCCGGTCTGCTCTGGATTCAGCTCCAGGAACTGCCCTGGCAGGTCAAGGGAGATGCGGCCGCGGAGCTCGACACGAAAGACGGCACCTGGACCGAGGAGCTACGCGAGCGCTACGCCGACCGGATCCAGGCACGGATCGCGGGGCACGTGCCGAATCTCGAGTCGGCGCTCCGCAAGCGGTTCGTCTTGTCGCCGGCCGACCTGCAGGCCGCGAACATCAACCTGCATCACGGCGACCCGTACTCGGGCTCGCTCGCGCTCGATCAGAACCTGCTCTGGCGCCCGTTCCCCGCGAACCCGGGCCATGCGACTCCGATCCGGAAGCTGTGGCAGATCGGCGCCAGCACCCATCCGGGGCCCGGCCTTGGCGCCGGTTCCGGCACGCTCGTGGCGAAACGCCTGCTCGAGCCAGCGCTCCTCGAGCGGCTGCGGAGCCGCATCGGCCGATGAGCGCCAGGATCTCGATCTCTCAGATCACGACGGTTTCGGCGCCCTTCGCCTCCGATCTCGGCACATACCGCGCAGCGGGCGCGCACGGGATCGGGATCTGGGAGTTCAAGCTCGCCCCGGACTCGCTCGAACGGTTCAGGCAGAGCGGCCTGGCCGCGGCCAGCGCTATTCCAGCGGTGCCGTCGATCCTACCCCTGCCGCTGATGAAGGGGCCGGCAGAGCCCGAAGCGCGAATCGAGGCGATCTGCGCCGGGATCCGCCGTCTCGCGCCGTTCGAGCCCTCCTGTGTGCTCTTCCTAACGGGGCCAGGGGATGACCGCGCGACGATTCTGGAGGGGCTGCGCGCGATCGCCGAGGAAGGGAATCGCTCGGGCGTGCGTGTCGTCCTCGAGCCGATCCAGCGTGAGTTTGCGCAGCTCTGGACGGTCGTCAGCTCGCTCGACGAGGCCGCCGCGCTGATCGCCGAGTCCGGCGCCGATGTCGGCCTGATGTACGACAGCTGGCACCTCTGGCGCGAGCCTCTCGAGCAGATCGAGCGCCATCGCGACCGCATCTACGGCGTCCACCTCGCGGACTGGCGGGAACCGACGCGAAATACGAACGACCGCATCCTCCCCGGAGACGGCGTGATCGAGTTCGGGCCGATCCTGGAAGCACTCCGCTGGGACGGGCTCTTCGACATCGAGATCTTCTCCGATGTGGAGCTGCCGGGGTCGCTCTGGCAGGAAGAGCCCCGCGCCGTCGCAGAGCAGGGTGTTCAGAAGCTACGCCAACTTCTCTCCGCAGTGTCCGCCTAGGAACCGTTACACGGGCGCGACCGTAGTAAGTTCTACTGCTGCAGAGGCGGGGAATCATGAGAGGAGGCGTAGTGACGAAGACGACGAGGTGGAGCGCTCTGGTAGCGCTCCTCGGAGCGGCCGTCGCGGTCGCCGCTATCGCAGGCACGACAAGCAGCCGCGCAGGGACTGACGCGAAGAAGCCGATTGTGATCGGGTGGGCCTTCGATTCGAGCGGCAACATGGCCCCGTTCGACAATCCTGCGCTTGCCGCCGCGAAGATCCGCGTCAAGCAGATCAACGCCAAGGGCGGCGTGGGCGGACGGCGCCTTCAGATCAAGACCTGTAACACCCAGGGGAACAATCCGACAACGGCCAAGGCGTGTGCCGTCAGCCTGCTCGGCCAAGGTTCCAACATCATCTTCACGACGTGCGATGTTGACTACGCGACTCCCGTGGTGCAGGCCGCGATCAACCGCGGCGTGCTCGCGGTGGCACCGTGCATCGGCACGGATCAAATGGGGCCGAAGCGCTTCGCGGCCAAGGGGAAGCTCGCTTTCAGCTTCGGCAACGTCGCTCAGGATGAAGGTTCGGCGATGGCCCAGTACGCGTGGAGCCGTGGCTGGAAATCAGCGGCGCTGGCCACCAACACCTATCTCGTCTATTTCAAGAATGTCGTCCAAGCGTTCGACATACGTTTCAGGCAGCTCGGCGGCAAGATCGTCGACCGCGAGTCGTACGCCACGGGCGCGAACAACGTCAATAGCGCAGTCACCCGCTTGAACAGCCACAAGGCGAGCGTGTACGTCACGTCGACGGCGTTCGGGGAGCTGCCCTCATTCGTATCCGGCATTCGGTCGCTCGGCAACAAGACGCCGATTCTCAACTCTTGGGCCGGTGACGGGACCTACTGGGCGACGAACAACCCAAAGGTCACGAACTACTACTGCGTGACCTACGCATCGGTCTTCGGCGACGATCCTTCGAGTGCGGTGCGCGCGATGATCGCTTCGCTCAAGAAGGCCGGTACTGCGCCGGGAACCGGCGGCTTCCTCGGCGGGGCGGACGCGATCGACGGTGTCGTTACGGCGATCAAGCGAGCGCACGGCTCCACGAAGGGGTCGTTGCTCTCAGCGCAGCTCGTCAAGTTCAAGCGCGTCCCCGTCCTCGGTGGCAGGATCAGCTTTTCCGCGAAGCTGCACACTGTCTTCGGGCGCGACTATCGCGTGATCCAGATCCAGAACAACAAGGCCAGCTTCAAGGGTCTGGTGCGGGCCAAGGTCATCCCGAAGCTCTAGTTGGGAGATCCGGCGCCGGCAAGCGGGATCGAAGGGAGGCCCGAAGAGACTCTTCGGGCCTCCGCCGTTTCCCGTTCCTTCGAGGGAGTACAGGCACTGCAGGCGGTCACGCTCGAACTGCATCGCCAGGAAGTTGTCGGCCTGGTCGGGCCGAACGGCGCCGGCAAGTCGACGCTCGTGAACGTGCTCACGGGCTTCGACCTGCCAAGCTCCGGCACGGTCGAGCTCCGCAACCGCGACATCACCCGCTGGAGCGCTCATCGGCGGGCTCGATCCGGCCTGACCCGAACATTCCAGCACAGCCGCTCGCTGCGGGCGCTCTCGGTCCGGGAGAACGTCGAAGTGGCTGCTCTCGGAGTCGGAGTTGGGGTGCGCGAGTCGCGGCGCCGGGGCCAGGAGCTCCTGGAGCGGCTTGGCCTAACGGATCTGGCCGACGCCCGCGCCGACTCGCTGGCCCAGGGCGACGAGCGTCGCCTCGGCGTGGCGCGCGCGCTCGTCACTGAGCCCACGTTCGTGCTGATGGACGAGCCGGCCGCCGGCTTGCCTGAGGCCGAGGTGCCGGAGTTCGCGGCCGTAGTCCGCTCGGTTTGCGACGACCACCGGGCCGGGGTGCTGCTGATCGACCACAACATGGCGCTCGTGATGGGCGTCTGCGACCGGATCCATGTGCTCGACCAGGGCCGAACCCTGGCGGCGGGGACCCCCGACGAGATCCGCGGCGACCTCAACGTCGCCGCTGCCTACCTGGGCGAGACGGCGGTGGACACCAATGCCTGAGGCGGCCGCGCTCGAGCTCGACGGGGTCGACATTCGGTACGGGAGCGTGACCGCGGTCCGCGAGCTGACGCTGCGCGTGGGCAGGAGCGAAATCGTCGGCCTGATCGGCCCAAACGGGGCGGGGAAGTCGACGACCCTGCACGCGATCATGGGTCTGCTGCCGGTGCATCAGGGCGAGATCCGGCTGAATGGGCAGCCGCTGCGTCGTCGCTCCGCCGAGTCGATCGCGCGTGCCGGCATCGCGCTCGTGCCGGAAGGTCGGCGGATCTTCGGCGACTTCACCGTCGAGGAGAACCTTCGTCTCGGCCTGGCGGCGCGCCGGAGGGCGTACATGGGCGATCCCTTGGCGCCCGCTTTCGAGCTCTTCCCGATCCTGCAGGAGTTCCGGCGACGGCAGGCCGGTGTGCTGTCCGGCGGCCAGCAGCAGCAGCTCGCGATCGGACGGGCGCTCGTGTCGCGCCCCGACATCCTGCTCCTGGACGAGCCTTCCCTCGGCCTGGCGCCGCTCGCCGTCGACGGGATCTTCAAGGCCTTCACGGAGATCCGTGAGCTCGGAACGACGATCCTCCTGATCGAGCAGCGCGCTCAGCGGACCGTCGCACTTGCCAACCGCACGCACGTCCTCGTCGGCGGCGAGTTGCGGATGACGCTTGGACCCGGCGACGCCGAGAACACCCAGAAGATCATCGCCGCCTATCTCGCCACGTGACCATCCTCGCCTCGATCGATCTCCAGACCCTAGGCGACGCTTTCGGCCAGGGCGCGATCTACGCGCTGATGGCGGTCGGAATCGGACTCGTCTTCGGAGTCCTGCGGCTCGTCAACTTCGCCTACGGGCAGCTGATCATGGCGGGCGCCTACACGCTGGCCTACACGTCGGGATGGCCCGTGGCGGCGAGCATCGTCTCCTGCTTCGCGGTCGTCGTGGCGCTGTCGCTCGCGATGGACCGGCTCGTGTTCCGCCCGCTCCGCTCTTCGTCGCCGGCGGTGATGCTCGTGACCACATTTGCGATCGCGTTCCTGTTGCAGGCCGTGGCCCTGATCATCGACCTTCGCGACGGCCAGCTCGGCCAGGTCGCGAGCTCGATCGCCCCGCTGAACCAGGCGGTCTCGGTCGGGGGAGTCGACGTCCGCAAGGTGACGTTCGTGGCGGTCGGCGTTGCTGTGGGGGCCCTGATCACGCTGGCGCTCGTGCTCACACGAACGACGATCGGGCTCCATACCCGGGCGGCGGCGAGCGACTTCCGCACGGCGCGGCTGCTCGGCGTTCGTGCCAACCGCGTGATCGCGTTCGCGGTAGTCGTCTCCGGGCTGCTCGCCGGCGCGGTAGCCGTGCTGCTCACGGTCCAGAACCCGTTCGTCCAGCCGGACTTCGCCCTCGAAGACACGATCATCGTCCTCGTCGGTGTTGTCGTCGGCGGGATCGACCGCCTCTGGACGGCGACGCTCGGCGGCTTCGCGATCGGCTTCGTCTCCGTCATCGTCAATGCCGCGCTTCCCACGGACAAGACGGTCTTCCTGCCGTCGGTCGTCTACGCGTTGGTGATCGTCGTCTTGCTGCTGCGGCCGGCAGGGCTCTTCGCGTGGGGACGCAGGGCCGCGGTGGAGCGGGTGTGAGGCGCCCGCCAGGTGCAGTGACCGAGCTGCTCGGCCCTGCCCTGCTCGTCATTCTCGTAGGCGTCGTCGGCACGACGGCCTCGGCCTCGAACGAGGGCTACTTCCTGAACGCACTCGTCTCGGTCGCGATCGTGGTCGCGATCTACGTCTTCGTCGGGATCTCCGGAGTCCTCTCCTTCGGGCAGATCAGCTTCGTCGCCTTGGGCGCGTTCGCGGCGGGCGTCATGACCGTGCCCGTGGAGTCGAAGAAGGGAGTGCTGACAAGCATCTTCCCGCTCCTGCGCGACCACTCGATTGGCAACGTCCCGTCACTCCTGCTGGCCGCGGCGCTCGGAGGCGTGTTCGCATTCCTCGTCGGGCTGCCGTTGATGCGGCTATCGGGCCTCGCGGCCGGGATCGCAACCTTTGCCGTGCTCGAGATCACCCACAACGTGCTGAGGGAGTGGACGAAGATCGGGCCCGGCGCGACCACCCTCGCGCTGGTGCCCGAGACGACCGGTGCCCTGCAAGCGACGCTCGGTGCGCTCGTCGCGATCACGGTCGCGTTCCTCTACCAACGGAGCCGCCGCGGCCGGCTGCTGCGCGCCTCCCGCGAGGACCCGGCGGTCGCCCGGAGCGTGGGGGTGAACATCCACCTCGAACGGCTGTTGGCGTTCACCGTCTCCGGGGCGCTTGCAGGCTTCGCCGGCGGGCTCTACGTCCACCTGCTCGGCTCGATCACGACCGAGCAGGTCTACCTCGAGCTCACGTTTCTCACGCTGGCGATGCTCGTCGTCGGCGGCCTCACCAGCCTCTGGGGCGCGGTGGTCGGCGCCCTCGCCGTCAGCGGGCTCGACTCGTTTCTGAGCCGGGCAGAATCCGGCGTCCACGTCGTCTTCACGTTCACGCTTCCGCAAGGGACTCGGCTCGTCTTCCTCGCCGCGATCATGGCGCTCGTGCTGATCCTGCGTCCGTCAGGGCTGACGGGAGGCCGCGAGCTTCGACTGCGCTGGAGCCTGCGGCGCTGGCGTTAAGGAGTGCCCGAGGCGGCCTGGGAGATTAATTCGGCCGCTTGCTCAGTTGAGAGCGTGTCCGTGTTGCACACGAGGTCGTAGTGGGCCGGCGACTCTTCGCCGACGTCGTAAAACCGCTTGAGATAGTCGGCCCTGCCTGCATCTGAATCCTTGACGGCGCGAACAGCCCCCGCCTGGTCGAGTCCTTCCGCGTCCGCCACACGTGCCGCACGCTTATCGGGCGAGGCCGTGACGAGGACGCGCAGGGCCGACGGCCTACGGTCGACTGCGTAGGAGGCAGCATGCGCGACGATCACCGCCTTTCCGCGCGCCGCGGTCTGCTCGATCGTTTCGCGGATCAGCGCCCGGATGTCCTCACTGCCCCGCTCCTCGCTCGACCGAAGTGAAAGGCTGCCCCCCGACGCCCAGGCCTCGCCGCCGCCCTGGGCGATCGCGGTGAGCACACGCGCGGCGAGGGACTTGCGTTGTTCTTCGTTTGCGACTTCTGCCGCGTCGATCCCTCCCCTGGCGGCCGCCCTCGCGACGATCTCCTCGTTCACGTAGAGAAAGCCGAGGCGCTTCGCGACGAGCCGGCCGACTTCTTCGCCGCCCGCCCCCGCGGCGTGGGAGATGCAAACGACTGAGCACGTCACCGCGACCGAAGGTACGAGGCGAGCCCCTTGGCGTCAAGCGTCTGAGCAACCGCGCGGCGCAGGATGATCGCGAAGCCCGCGTCGAACTCGGCCCGGGCCTCCTCGGGCAGGTGGTCACGTTGCCGGCCCCAGGCGAACGCGTGCGCGAACGTGCCGACGCGGATCGCAAGCGCGAAGGCGTCGGCGAGACCCGGGCCCCAAGGCTCCAGATACACGTCGCGGAGCCTGGCGAACCACGGGTCCGTGGGCGTCAGCTTGTTCGTCTCCTCGAGGAAACGGAAGGTGACGACGAGCGACGCGAACGGGTGCGAGATCGACGAGTCGCCCCAATCGAGTACGCGCAGCCGCTCGCCCTGTGCGTAGAGGTTCGCCAGGTGGAGGTCGTCGTGCTGAATCGTCTCGGGGACGTCATGCGTGGCGAGCTCGTCGCAAAGCTCCGGGAAGCGCGTCGCAAACCTGTGTAGCCGGCTGATCTCCTCGGTGTCGAGCGGTAGGGGGCGCTGCAGGAGCTCCTGATAGCGCGCCGGCAACGTCGAAATCCGCAGGTCCGGAACGCCATGCGTGAGGTGGTCCTGTGTGAGTGCGACCTCGCCGCGCTGGAGCTCGGCGTACAAGGGCAACGCGGCGAGCCACGCCTCCGGTGGGTTTCCGAAGGCGCCGACCGGCGTACCCGCGTCGGCCAGGAGAAGCCAGGCTCGCTCCTCGTCGTGTGCGAGCACCTCGGCGACTCGGTCGGTCCAGCGGGAAAAAAGGCCGGACGTCAGCCGCGGCTCGAATGCCTGCACCGGACCGCATGACTTGAACCACGCCACACCGTCGGCAAGCGGCACACGCATCACCGTTGCCCACGGCCGTTCGTGCGCGAGCTCGATGGCGCCGATCGGTTCGGCGTGCGTGCGGATCCACTCTTCGGCGGCGGCGCGGTTCACTTCTCGCCTACGGTGAGAACAAGACCGAGAGCGATCGCTCCTCCCGGTAACCCACTCGTACGTAAGCGGGTTTGCCGGAGCCCGTGGCCTGCAGGATAGCGCGCTCGATTCCCCTGGCCCGCGCCGCTTCGTGGGACGCATGCACGAGCGCTGAGGCCAGTCCCCTGCGGCGCATGCCCTCGAGCGTCGTGAAGCAATAGAGACCCACCAGACCCGGTTGAAAGAACGCGGCGCCGGTCGCCGCAGGCGAGTCGTCCACTCGGGCTAGCAGAAGAAGCAGCGAGCCGTCCCCGGACGGGCCGAGCACGTGATGAATGCGAGCCCATTCGTCGCGTCCGCTCGGATCGGCGCCGAAGACCTCGCTGTAGACGGCAAACCAGTCGTCGAGATCGCCGCCGGATCGCACCTCGGCGATTTCAGCCTCCGGGAGCCGCAGCTCCTTCGGCGGTGCGGTCAGTGCCGTCATTCCATGCATCTTGAGCACGACGAGTCGCCCCACGCCGGCCGCATCGAGCTCGTCGGCGTCCGCCTTCTCGGCAAGCCATACGAACCCTGGTCGGCCCTCCAGCGCCTCAGCGGCGTCTCTCGGCGTGATCTTCCGAGACGCGAAGAGCTGGTTGAGGAACCGGTCGGACTTCGAGCTCAGAAATCCGCTGAGGCCCGGCCGCTCCACCGCGGCTCCGCCGAGCGCCTCGCCGATCCTCTCTGTCAGTGCCTTTGGGTTTTCGAGGAGCGGCTCGACCACACGGCGAATCTATCCGCGAATCCTGCGGCTCTCAGAAAGACGCGACGTCGCAGCGCGCGAGAGCGCCGTCGATCGCCCAATACGCGTTTCTCAGCAACGAGCGCAACGCCGGTCCGAGGTCGAGCTCCCCGTCTTCGGCGACCTCGAACAGAGTCCGGATCTCCTCGATGGCGTCACGGGCTTCAGCGTCGCTCGCGAATTCGAGTGGGATTCTCTCGATCTCCATTGCGGAAGTATCGCCCGTGGATCGGTCTACCTTGAGCGGCCTCTATGTCGCCCGAAAGGGGGAAGCAGAACTAGATCGTTTACCGATGATTCGTCAGGAGCAGGTTCAGGGTGGCTCGCCGCTGACCTCCGTGCTCCAGAGAAAAACAGTAAAGCGAGGGCGGTTTCCGTTGCAGGGCCGCCCTCTCTCTTTGCCGGCGGTGTTCGAGCTATGACTTCCGCGCTGCGGCCTTGCCGCCCTTGCGGCCCGCCGCCTTCTTCTGAGCGGTCGTTCCACCTTGCTTGGAGCTAGAGCGCGAGGATGAGCTCGACCCCGACTTCTTGCCGCCGCGGCTCGAGGCGCCGGGCGAGTTGGAGATCTTCGCCGCGCGCTCCTTCGACATGCCCTTTTCCTTCAGCTTCTCGTACTGCTTCTCGTTCTTGACGCTCGCGCGCTTGTTCGGCATCGAGAGCTCCTTTCGCACGACTTGACGGACCGGGTCTTACCGGCCGGGCCGTGTGTCAAACGAGAGGTTAAGGCGCTCGCTTGCGACGCCGACCTGGAGGACGTCCGGTCTTTGCCCGGGCGTCCGTCTAATCTCGGGTGGCAAGCCGGCGTCGGCAAGTCTTTCGCAACGGGTTCTTAAGCGATCGCGAAGGCCGGCTGCGGCGCGTAGACCGAGATCAGCGTCTCGGAGAGCTCATGCTGGCGGGCGACGATCTCGCGGCGATTGCGCTCGAGCTCGCGGGCTTCGGCGCCGCTCGATCGAAGCGTCTGGCGCTGCTCGACGAGCGTGGCAATGTCGCGCTCGAGGCTCTCGATGCGGGGATCACGGTTTGCCATGACTCAACATATGACGTGCGGATGCAAACTCTTGCTGCACCAAACCGTAAAAAGTGTGTAAGCCCTGCACCCTCCGAACGAAAAGGGCGGCCGAAGCCACCCTCTGAGGCGTTCGCTTGCGACGCCGACCAGGAGGCCGAGTCGGCCTTGCCGGCTCGGGCCGTTCTCCGTGGAGCGGCTCGGCGCCGCTACTTCGAGATCTGCTCGACGAGCTCGCCGGTTTGGGCGTCATGGGCGTTGCGCGCGACGTCGGCCTGCGCGACGACGCCGACGAGCCGGCCGTTCTCCTCGACGACCGGGAGGCGACGCACTTGGTGCTTCGCCATCAGCCGCAGCGCCTCGTAGAGGTCCTGCTGCGGCTCGACCGTGACGAGTTCGGTTGATGCGATCTCGGCCACGTTGGTCGACTCCGGATCCTTGCCTTCCGCGACGATCCGAATCGTGATGTCGCGATCGGTGACCGTCCCTACGAGCCGGTCCCCGTCGACGATTGGCGCGAGACCGACGTTCTCGTCACGCATCATCTTCGCGGCGTAGGCGACGGACTTGTTCGAGTCGATCGAGCACGGATTCGATGTCATCAACTCCTGGACGCTCTTCGCCATTTGGTCCTCCCGCTTTATGGGTTTGAACGATTACGGATACCCGAGCCCCGCCGAGGCCAAACGACGAGAATGACGTCGTGCTGGGAACCGCAATCGAGACACGGATTCGACAGCTTGCGCTCTCTTTCCCCGAGACGTACGAGGACCACCCGTGGGGTGATTTCCCGGTCTTCAAGGTCGGCGCCAACAAGGTCTTCGCGTGGCTCACGGTCGAGCCGAAGGCAGTCCAGCTGACGCTGAAGCTGACGGCCGAAGAGCGTGAGGTCGCGCACTTGCTCCCGTACGTGAGCGTCGCCCGCTACGTCGGCCGCTACGGGTGGATCACGGCAACGGTGACAGACGAGGAAACGCTTACTGCAGCGCTCGAGTGGCTGCGTGAGAGCTACTGGCTGAAGGCGCCCGCGAGCGTGCGGGAGGCCGCCTGGGTCTAGTCAGCTCCGGGGTCGTCGTCGGCGTCGCCGTTCGTCGCCTCAGGGTCTGGAACAGGCGATTCTTCTAGCTCTTCGTTGCGGTCGTCGTCTCGATTGTCGGGACGATTGCCGGAAGTATCCTGCTCTGCCATGAAAGTCGTCCTTCCCGACAACTCCGAACTTGAACTTCCCGACGGTGCGACCGGCCGCGACGCGGCCGCCGCGATCGGTCCGAAGCTCGCGGAGCAGGCGGTTCTCCTTCGTTCGGATGGGCACGTTCAGGACCTGCGGCTACCGCTCGAGGACGGGCAACAGATCCAGATCCTGACGACGCGGGACAAGGACGATCCGGACGCTCTCTACGTCCTGCGGCATTCGACTGCGCACCTGCTCGCCGAGGCCGTCCGCCGCCTCTATCCAGGCGTCAAGATCGCGATCGGGCCGCCGATCGAGAACGGCTTCTACTACGACTTCGAGTTCCCCGAGCCGATCTCGGAATCCGATCTGGAGCGGATCGAGGCCGAGATGCGCAAGGAGCTTTCCGAAGGGCGCGAATGGAATCGCCAGGAGGTCTCGCGTGAGGAGGCGCGGCGGCGCTTCGAGGCCGAGGACGAGCCGTACAAGATCGAGCTCGTCGACACCGCGGAAGGCGAGATCTCCCTCTACACGCAGGGTGACTTCACCGACCTCTGCCGTGGGCCGCACCTCCAGAACTCCAAGCCGATCAAAGCGGTCAAGCTGACCGGGCTCGCCGGCGCCTACTGGCGGGGGAACGAGCACAACAAGCAGCTGACGCGGATCTACGGCACGGCCTTCTACGACCAGGCCGATCTGGACGCCTACATGGAGAGGCTCGAGGATGCTCGGCGCCGCGACCACCGAAAGCTCGGCCCGCAGCTCGATCTGTTCAACTTCGACCCGCACTCCCCAGGCGCGGCGCTCTGGCATCCGAAGGGAATGGCGATCTGGAATGCGCTGGAGGATCTCCGCCGCGCCGAGAACGCCAAGCGCGGCTACCTCGAGGTGAAGACGCCACTGATGTGGGACGTCGAGCTCTGGAAGCGCTCGGGCCATTGGGACAACTACCGCGAGAACATCTTCCTGATCGAGCACGGGGAAACGACGTTCGGGCTGAAGCCCATGAACTGCCCAGGGCACATGCTGGTCTTCTCATCCCAGCTCCGTAGCTATCGGGAGCTTCCGATCCGGTACGCCGAGGCCGCAGTGCTCCATCGCGACGAGCCGACCGGCGCGCTGCACGGGCTGACGCGGGCGCGCCAATTCAGCCAGGACGACGCACACGTCTTCTGCACCGAGGAGCAAATCCAGGACGAGATCGACGGCATGTTCGATTACCTCGCCGTTCTGTACGACCGTTTCGGCGTTCGGGAGCTCGCGCACGCCGAGCTTGCGACTCGACCGGCGAAGAAGCTCGGGACGGATGAGCAGTGGGATTACACGGAGAGCGTCCTTCGGGCGGCGGCTGACCAAATGGGATTGCGTTACCGCCTAGCCGAGGGCGAGGGCGCCTTCTACGGCCCGAAGATCGACTTCTTCATCGATGATGCGCTCGGCCGGCCGTGGCAGATGGGGACGATCCAGCTCGACAGTCAGCAGCCGGCGCGCCTCGGATGCACCTATATGGGTCCGGACAACAAGGAGCACACGCCTTACCTGATCCACCGCGCACTGTTCGGCTCGTTGGAGCGGTTCATCGGGATCCTGATCGAGCACTACGCCGGCGAGTTTCCGTTCTGGCTTGCGCCGGTGCAGCTACTCGTGCTTCCCGTCGGCGAGGATCATCGCGAGGCGGCTTGGGAGCTCGCGTCGAAGCTACGGGAGGCCGGTCACCGAGTCGACGTGGACGAGCGTGACGACACGGTTGGCAAGCGCATCCGCGAGGCCGAGCTGGAAAAAATCCCCTACGTGATCGTCTACGGCGACCGCGAGTCGGACGACTCGCTGGCGATCCGCGAGCGCCATGGCGCGCAGTCGACGAAAAGTCTTGACGAGTTCCTGAAAGACCTTGCTACCCTCTGAAGCCTGAAAAGTAGGAGCGGACCCGTTCCTCACCCTCAGGGCCGAGAGCCTATTGGGGGTTCAACCGAGTCGAAAAGGACGAGGAAACGGGCCGCTGCGCGCAGCGGTTTTGTCGTTCTAGAAGGAGGAGCTGGCAGCTTGGTGAGAGGTTCTTGAGGCCCCGGAGACGGTTCACAGCCGATCCGCCGCGGCCGCCCCGGAACGAGGCGCTGAACGAAAACATCCGCGCATCGAGGGTCCGCCTGATCGGCGAAGACGGCTCTCAGTTGGGGATCAAGACGAAGGACGAGGCGCTACAAATCGCGCGCGACAACGACCTCGACCTGGTTGTCGTCGCGCAGCAGGCAGATCCGCCGGTCGCGCGGATCATGGATCACGGCAAGTACCGCTACGAACAGGAGCAGAAGGCCAAGCTCGCACGCAAGCACCAGTCGCAGGTCAACGTCAAGGAGATCAAGTTCAGGCCGAAGATCGGGATCCACGACTACAACACCAAGAAGGGCCACGTCCAGCGCTTCCTCAACCAGCGCGCAAAGGTCAAGGTGACGATCATGTTCCGGGGTCGCGAGACGACTCATCCGGAGCGTGGGCGGGACCTGCTGATCCGGCTGGCTGAGGACGTTAAGGACATCGGCCAGGTCGAACAGCAGCCGCTGCTCGACGGACGGAACATGACAATGCTGCTCGGGCCCACGAAGAACGCGGGAGTGACGAAAACAGATGCCGAAGATCAAGAGACAGAGCGCAGCGAAGAAGCGGTTCAAGGTGACCGGAACGGGCAAGCTGATGCGCCGGCGAGCAATGAAGAGTCACCTGCTCGAGAAGAAGTCGGCTAAGAAGAAGCGAAGCTTCAGCAAGGACACGCCGCTCCACGAGTCGAACGTCAAGTCGGTCAAGAAGCTGCTCGGGATGAGGTAGCGCTGTGCCGCGTGTAAAGCGATCCGTTCACGCCCGCAAGAAGCGCCGGAAGGTGCTCGAACAGACCCGCGGCTACTGGGGCTTGAAGCACTCGAGCTACCGCCAGGCGAAGGAGCAACTCGAGCACTCGCTCGCCTACGCCTACCGCGACCGGAAGAACCGCAAGCGCGAGTTCCGCCGGCTCTGGATCCTGCGGATCAACGCCGCGGCCCGGCAGAACGGGCTCTCGTACAACCAGTTCATCGCCGGCTGCCGGAAGGCCGAGATCGGCTTGGATCGGAAGGTTCTGGCGGATCTCGCCGTTTCCGATCCCGACGCCTTCGCCGCGATCGCCGAGCAGGCGAAGTCGGCGCTCGCGAGCTGAGCGAGCGCGGCAGCCGCCAACTGCTTCGGGCGACCTTCGAGGAAGTCCCGGAACTCTACGAGCGGGCGCGACCGCTTTATCCCGCGCGGCTGTTCGATGATCTTGTGAGCCTGGGAGAACTGCGGCCAGGTTCGCGCGTCGTGGAGGTCGGGCCCGGCACCGGTTATGCCCGGATCCGGCGCCGGATCGAAGCGCGGCCCGAGAGGCGCGTACGGAAGATGTACCTCGCGATTCTCAATCTTGCGCGGCGGCTGTGATCACCTCACCCCGGAATGAGACGCTGAAGCTCGTCCGCAAGCTTCATGCCCGGCGCTGGCGGGACAAGCTCGGACTGTTCGTCGCCGAGGGCGAGGATCTCGTCGACGCGGCGCTCGAGGCGGGACTCGAACCGGTCGAGCTGCTCGTGTCAGGCGAGACGGTTGTCCCGGAGCTGCTCGCGCAGGTCTCGACGCTGCCGCATCCGGCTCGCGCGATCGCAGTCTTTCGGCGCGCGGATCTGCCGGCCTTCGAGCAGCGGCCCGCCGCCCTTTCGCTCTGGCGCGTCGGCGACCCCGGCAACGTCGGCACGCTCATTCGCACCGCCGACGCGTTCGGCGCGTCGGTCGAGCTCTCGCCGGGCAGCGCCGATCCAACGGGGCCGAAGGCACTGCGCGCCTCGGCCGGGGCGGTTTTTCGGGTGCCGCTCGGTGAGGCGGCGGGGCAGAGGATCGGACTCGTCGCCCGCGGCGGAACGCCGCTTCGCGAGCTGAAGTTCGGCGATTCCCCGGTCTTCGTCCTCGGCGCGGAGCGCGAGGGGCTGCCTGAGGACGTGCTGGCGGGCTGCGACTTGGTGGCGACGATTCCGACCTCCGGGCCGGCGGAATCGCTCAACGTCGCCGCGGCCGGAGCGATCGCGCTGTACGAGTGGAGCCGCCGCTCTGATTAGACTCGTCGTCTGATGGCAAGCGTTGTCGGCGTCTTCATCTCACCCGCGCGGAAGAGCGGACGCTCCGAGTCGCACGAGCGCAGGCGGGCGATCGCCGGCGAAGGGCTCGAGGGCTGCGCACACGCGAACCCGCCGAAGCGCGAGGTTCTCTTCGCCTCCAAGGAGCATCTCGACTCCGTGAACGTCGAGCCGGGCGCGACCCGGGAGAACATCACCATCGACGGTGCAGACGTCGAAAAGTGGCCGGTCGGCCAACGTGTCCGCGTCGGCGCGGCCGAGTTCGAGATCACGATGGTCTGCGACCCCTGCCACCGGATGGACGAGCTCCGCGACGGCCTCCGGACCGAATTGCAAGGCAAGCGCGGCATGTTGGCGCGAGTCGTCGAGAGCGGCGAGGTCGCCGTCGGCGACGAGATCGAGCTCGTCTAGGTTCGGTCCCGTTTTAGGGACAGGCACCTAGGTGCCTGTCCCTGCAGCGGCTCCGAGGTGGAGCTACGCGTTCGTCTTCCGCGCGATCCAGACCATGTCCTCGCCGCCCCGGAATGGGCGGCGGTCGAACCAGCCGTAGAGGGCCTCGACCTCGAAGCCGGCCCGCTCGAGTAACACTCCCCACTCGTCGGCTGAGAGCCACGTGAGCGCCATCGTCGCCTCGCCGCTCGGGCCCCGCACCGAGAGCGTGAGCATCCGTATGTCGATGTCCCAGTCCGCCCGTTCGAAGATCTCGGGCTCGCGCTCGAGCCAACGGCCGTCGGTCTCGGCGATGTCGTCCGCGCCCGGAGCGAAGACGTCGAAAATCAGACGCCCGCCGGGGACGAGCAACTCACGCGCCGCCCGCAGTGCGCGGAGCCGTTCCTCGTCGGTCCCTAGATGCAGGTAGGAGCGGAAGGGGCAGATCACCAGCTCCACTCGCTCGGAGACCGGCGGCGCGCGCAGGTCGCCGAGGTGAAGCTCGACGAGCCCGGCGACCCCCGCGCGCTCAGCGCTCTCCCGGCAGACCTCGAGCATGCCTGCCGAGGAATCGACCCCGATCACGCGGATCCCCTCCGCCGCGATCGGCACCGCGATCCTCCCCGTCCCGACCCCGAGCTCCACAACCGGCCCGGGCGAGACGCGCCGCGCCTCGGCGACATAGAACGGAACGTCTTCCGTGACGCTACGGCTCCACGGGTCGTAGAGGCGCGCGATCGCGTCGTACAAGCTCATGCCCGTTATGCTTCCAGGCGTGACGGCGACCGCGCAGAACCTCTTTACCGGGCCCCGGGACGGAACCGGGATCCCCGTGCGACCGCGCGGCTGACCTCCCGTTCCGAGCCGGGGCGAGACCGACCACCGGCAGAGACGAACGAGGAGGACTTTTGACCGACAACGAAGCTACAGTCGCCGCCGTGGACTGGGAGGCGTACGAGCGGCAATTCGAGGGCGCTCTGAAGGAAGTCACTTCCTTGGACGATCTCGAGAAGCTGCGTGTCGAATATCTCGGGCGGAAGAGCGCTCTGGCGCAGGCTTTGCGCGATGTCCGCGACCGCGAGACTGGCATGCGGCTCAACGCCCTGCGAGCAAAGCTGCAGGCAGGAGTCGACTCGTGCGCGGGACGACTGCAGGCCGCGGCGCTGGAACGGGAGCTGCGAGAGGAGCAGCTCGACGTCACGCTTCCCGGCGAGCACATCCCGCGCGGCAACTATCACCTGCTGACGCAGATCCGCCGCGAAGTCGAGGACATCTTCCTCGGGCTGGGCTACCAGGTCGTGGATGGCGACGAGGTAGAGGACGCGTGGCATCTCTTCGACGCGCTAAACATGGGGCCGGCGCACGTGACGCGTTCGCCGTTACACACGCTCTATCTGAACGGTGACATCGTCCTTCGCACCGAGACCTCGCCCTCGCAGATCCGGGTGATGGAGGAGACCAAGCCGCCCGTGTACATGGTCTCCCTGGGCCGCGTTTATCGCCGCGACACGGTCGATCCGACGCACTTCCCGATCTTCCACCAGGTCGAGGGACTCGCGGTCGACCGTGGGATAACGCTGGCCGACCTGAAGGGAACCCTGCTCCATCTCGCCCGGGCGCTGTTCGGCGAAGACCGCGAAGTGCGCTTCGCTACCGACTTCTTCCCGTTCACGGAGCCCTCGATGCAGGCGTCTGTCTCGTGCTTCCTCTGTGGAGGCGCCGGCTGCCGCGTCTGCAAGGAGAGCGGCTGGATTGAGATGGGCGGCTCCGGCGTCGTCGACCCGAATGTGCTCGTCAACGTGGGCTACGACCCGGAGGAAGTCTCCGGGTTCGCGTTCGGCCTCGGCTTGGAACGGATCGCGATGCTGCGTCACGGCGTCCCGGATCTGCGCATGTTCTGGGAGAACGATCTCCGCTTCCTGAGGCAGTTCTGATGCTCGTCCCACTGACTTGGCTGCGTGAGTACGTCGACTTGGACGTCCCGCTGGAGGAGCTCGCCGCTCGAATCCACACGTCGGTGGCCGAGGTCGAGCGAATCGTTCGGCGCGGTGTCCCGGACGACGACGGCAACCTCGACCTCTACCGGGCCGGACGCGTGGTCGAGGCGGGGAAACACCCGAACGCCGATCGACTCCAGCTCTGCCAGGTCGACGTGGGCGAGGGCGAGCCGCGCCAGATCGTCTGCGGCGCGTGGAATTTCGGCGCCGGCGCGACGGTGGCGGTGGCATTGCCGGGCGCCGTCCTGCCTGATGGGCAGAAGCTGGAGCAGGCGAAGCTACGTGGCGAGGTCTCGAAGGGGATGATCCTCTCCGAGCGCGAGCTCGAGCTCGGCCAAGATCACACCGGAATCCTCGTGCTCGAGGACGGGCCAGAGCCTGGAACCCCGCTGGCCGATGTATTGCCCCTCAGCGATACCGTGCTCGAGCTCGAGACGACGCCGAACCGGCCCGACCTGCTCGCCGTCTACGGCGTGGCGCGCGAGGTGGCCGCCCTCTTCGACCGGCCGCTCGAGCCATGGCCGGGGTCAGACCCCGAACGTGCCGGAAACGAACAGATCCCTGTGAAGGTCGAGGATCCCGAGGGCTGCCCGCGCTACATCGGCCGGCTCTTCCGCGAGGTCGCCGTCGGCCCTTCGCCACCGTGGCTGAGGGCACGGCTCGTCTCCGCCGGAATGCGGCCGATCTCAAACGTCGTCGACGTCACGAACTACGTCATGCACGCGCTCGGCAATCCGCTGCATGCGTTCGACCGGCAGAAGCTCGCCGACGGCCGAATTGTCGTCCGGCGCGCTCGCAAGGGCGAGACGATCCGGACGCTGGACGGTGCCGATCGGACGCTCGACGAGCGCGATCTGGTGATCGCCGATGCGGAGAAGCCGGTCGCGATCGCTGGGATCATGGGCTCCGAGAACAGCGAGGTGGGTGAGTCGACGGCCGAGGTCTTGCTCGAGGCGGCGAACTTCGAGCCGGTGGCGATTCTGCGAACTTCCGAGCGGCTGGGGCTGCGAACCGATGGCTCCAACCGGTGGGAGAAGGGCGTCGACCCCTACCTCGCAGAACATGCCGCTAGGCTCGCTACGGAACTGATCGTCGAGCTGACCGGCGCCCGTTGGCTCGGCGAGATCGATGTAAAGGCAGAGCTGCCCAAGCCGCCGGTCATTCGCCTGCGCCCGGAGCGGGCCAGCGCGCTCCTCGGCCTCAAGGTGTCGCCCGATCAGCAGCGCGAGACCCTCACCAGGCTCGGCTTCGAGGTCTCGAAGCGCTTCGATGTCACCGTGCCGACCTGGCGCGCGCGCGACGTGACTCGCGAGGCCGACCTGATCGAGGAGGTCGGGCGGTTCAGGCTCGACGAGATCTCCTTCACGCTGCCGCTTCGCCGGGAGATGTTCGGCCGCCTAACGAAGGAGCAGCGGCTGCGCCGGCTCGTCGAGGAGACGCTGGTCGGCGCCGGTCTCGCGGAGGCCTACACCTCGAGTCTCGTTCCGAACGACCCGGAGCCGAACGCGATTCGGCTGCCCGAGCCGCTTTCGGCGGATCAGGCGGTGCTGAGGACGACGCTGCTGCCGAGTCTTGCAACCGCGGTCGAGCGCAACGTGGATGCCGCCAACGACGAGATCGCCCTGTTCGAGATCGCCCGGGTCTATCTGCCTCCCGCCGATCCCCGACCCGCGGAGCGCTGGCGCGTGGCGGGGATCCTCGAGGGCGGTTACGGGCGGGCTAAAGGCGTCGTCGAGACGCTTCATGCAACGCTCAAGCTCGAACCGCGCTTCGAGCGCGGCGAGCATGCGTTCCTGCATCCAGGCAAGACGGCCCGCACCGAGGCGGGTTTTGTCGGGGAGCTCCATCCCGCCAGGCTCGATGGAAGCTGGGGGGCGTTCGAGCTCGATCTCGGCGATCTCTTCGGGCGCGTTCCCGACCGGCTCGCCTACGAGGACGTAATCACGTACCCGGCCGTCCGGCAGGACCTCGCCTTCGTCGTCCCCGAGGAAGTCGAGGCCGGCGAGCTGATCAACGCCGCACGCGCGGCGGCGGGGCCTGAGCTGCGTCAGGTCGAGATCTTCGACGTCTACCGCGGCGAGCAGGTCGGCGAGGGGAAGAAGTCGATCGCGTTCAGCGTCGCCTTTCAGTCGCCTGAGCGCACGCTCTCCGACGCGGATGCCGCAGCCCTTCGCCAGAAGATCGCCAATACGCTTGCCGAACGCTTCGGCGCAGTTCTCCGAAGCGGGACGTAACCAGGAGGGCTTGGCGAAACACAGTCTGTGTCGCCGGGCCGCGCTGCTCGCCCGGAGGCTGCGTCCTCAGTCGCGCCAATAGCTATGGCTATTGACGCTCCCTGCGACCTTGCCTCCGAACGACCATCGCACCCCGACAACGAGCGGCGTTCCGCCAAGCCCTCCTAAAGCGTCTCGGGGGCCAGGCGCCTCGCCATGGCCGCCATTACCTTGGTCTGGACCTGCGGTGCGTCGTCGAGCAACCGTCTGAACGAACGGTCCGTGATCACGAGCGCGCGCACAGGCGACGTGGCGATTACCGTCGCCGTCCTCGGCTCGCGGGACACGAGCGCGATCTCGCCGAAAAAGTCGCCCGGCCCGAGTCTGTTCACCCTGCGGCCGTTCTTCTTGACGTCAGCCGTGCCGTCGAGGAGCACGAAGAATTCTCGGCCCGGTGTTCCCTGGCGCGTCATCTCCTTACCCTCGCGGAGGTCGATCTCGTCCGCGAGCATCGCGATCTCCTTCAGCTCCGCGCGTGAGCAGCGCGCGAACAGCGGGACTTTGCGGATCAAGTCGGTCTTCTGGTTTCCGCCCAGTCGCACAAGCCGAGTTTAGATTGCAGCCGCGTTCTCAGCTAACAGGATCGGCGCTCCCTCGACTGACAAACCAGTCACGCGTACGTCTCGTATCCACGGGAGGTCAGTGTTCGTTCAAACTCGAAAGGGAGATCCCGTGAGCTACGTCCGCTTGTTCCTCGTCATGTCCCTGGCGGCGGTCGGCCTGATCGTCCCGGGCGCGGTCGGCGCCCGTGGCACGATCACCCAGCCGCTGATCGCCACCGTCGGCTTGCCGACCGCCCCGAATACCTACGCGATCTCGTTGAGGGACTCGAGCGGGACGGCGGTTACGCATCTCGATCCGGGCGCGTACACGATCGTGGTCCACGATTACGCGAGCCTGCACAACTTCGACCTGAGAGGCCCTGGTGTCTCGATGGCGACGGACATCGAGGGCACTTCTCAGACGACCTGGAACGTCACCTTCGCGAACGGAACGTACAAGTTCCAGTGCGACGCGCATCCGACGCAGATGCACGGCTCGTTCACGGTCGGAACAGTCACGCCTCCGCCAGCGGTCAAGAAGCTCTTCGCTCAGGTCGGCCCGAAGAGAGCGATCTCGGTGAAGAACGCCGCCGGCGCGCGAGTGAAGCGGGTCACCGCGGGCAAGTACAGCCTCAGGGTCAAAGACCTGACGAAGTCGGACAACTTTCACCTGACGGCGCCGGGCATCAACAAGAAGACCGGGGTCAAGTTCCGCGGCACCGTGACGTGGAAGTTCACCCTCCGGCCCGGCAAGGCGACGTATCGCTCCGATGCCCACAGGCTCCTGCGCGGTAGCTTCCTGGTGGTCGCAGCCGCCTAGCTACTAACGTCAGCGTCGAGCGGGCCCTGTCAGACCCGATTGATCACCCGTCGCGGTCGACAAGCGTGAAGGGGCCGACCTTTGCCTTCGTCGTCCCTTCCCGGCCCCGGCGTGCGAGCAGCCTCATCGTCGCGCCGACTCCGCCGGCGAGGAAGAAGCCCGCCCCCAGCGCTCCGGCCGCCACGAGCGGCAGCTTCGAACGCAGCTTCCCGCTGATGTCCGCGACCTGGGCGAGCCCGCCGCGCAGATCCTCCACCGCGTCGGCGAGCTGCTCGCGCTCGGCCTCGATATCGCGGCGGACCTCGGCTGCCGTGCGTCCGTTACGCGCTGCCATCGCTCTTCAACGCCTCGGTCGTCAGCTTTGCTTCTTCGATCGCCTGTCTGGGCACGGGCGTTCCCTTTCGAAGCAGGACGACCGCGACAACCGCGAGCACCCCTGAGAGCCCGAGCAGGATCGCAGTCGTGATCAGCAGCGCCAGCCAGGTCGAAACCGCCGTCGCGAGTGCCGCTGCGATCGTCGCGAAGGCGAAGCCGATCCCGAAGAGGACGAACAGCAGCGCTCCGAGGCCGAGCCCGATCCCGATCCCGAGCGCCGCCACTTTTTTCTTCAGCTCGAGGATCGCGAGCTCGAGCTCGAGGCGAGCCAGGCTGCTCGCGTGCTCGGCGACCTGCTTGGCCGCCGGGCCGACGCCGGCGTTGATCTCAGTCTCGCGGGTGGGCATGTCCCCTCCAGTCGATCACTTTTGCGATCGCGATGCCGGCGGCAAGCGCGACACCCGCGACGAGGAACGGGTTCGGTTCGCGCCCGCGCTTACGAGTCTTCGGCTTCGGTTTGGGTCGCGGCGATGCCATCTGGGGCGCGCTCGGGGCCTGCGGCTCTCGGTGAGGAACATTGGCGATCGGCGCGCGACCCTTCGCGCGTGCCTTGATCAGGCTCGGCTTCAGCTTGCGAAGAAAGGCCGCATCTTCGGCGAGCTCGTCCGCGAGCTTTGCCGTGAAGCCGCCCTTTGCGGCCGCCTTGCGCGCCAGCACTTCCAGCCGGTTGGCGCCGCGTTCCACCAAGAGGTCGGCCTTGCTCATCGCTTCGCCGGCGGCTCTTCGCCGGTCGCGAGGCGCCAGATCCGTGATGCAGCCTGTCGTGCGGCCATTGCGGAGCCCGCCGCGAGACCCGCGTACAGGCCGGACCAGAGCAGCTTGCGCAGCACGTTGGGTTGCTTGCCTCGCCTTCGGTTGCTTGAAACCTGAATAGTTATTCTCGCCGTATGCAACAGCTTCGGCAACTCCCGAAGCCCGAGCGCCAGCGTCTGATCGCAAGCGTCGTCACGCGGCGCCGCGTCGGCAGCCAGCACGAGCTGCAGGGCGCGCTCAGGAGCGCCGGGTGCGAGGTCACCCAGGCGACCATCTCGCGGGACATCCGCGAGCTCGGTCTCGAGAAGACGCGCGATGTGCTCGGGCGGCCGCGCTACGTGCTGCCGGACCGGGGGAGCCGGAGCGATCCCCGCGAGTCGCTCAGGGCGGTGCTGGCGCAGTTCGGACTCCGGGCCGTCCAGGCCCAGAACATCGTCGTCGTCCAGTCCGAGCTCGGCTCCGCGCCGGCGATCGCCCGGGCCTTGGACCGCATTGAGCATGCGAAGGTGATCGGCACGCTCGCCGGCGACGACACCTGTCTCGTGATCACGAGCGGGCCCACCGAAGCGAAGTCGGTTGCCGCCGAGCTCGGCGCGGCGATGCATTAGTGGTCTGGCCGGCGACGCTGCGCGCCGGGCCACTAGATCACCTTTCCGGCCGTGTACCAGACCGGGCCTTGCGTCTTCGCGGGGTACGAGTCCGAGACCACGTGCAGGATCCGCAGCTCGCCGCGGATTCGCGCTTCGTCGAGCCGCTCGAGGCAGCGGCGCACCATCTCAGGCGAGGCGCCATAGCCGAACGTGCGCGCGGCCCGGAAGCGGAACAGCGGGCGCGCGTCCGGCCGTGTCGGGTTCAGAGGGCTCAGCCGCAACGCACCGGGCTCGATGTAGTCGCTCGAGCTCAGATCGACCTCTGCGTACAGGTCGCTCCAGTCGGGCGGCAACGTGGCGACGGCCGCGTCCCAGGCGTCGGCGAGAGCCGGACGCTCGCTGTCGACCTGTGTCGGAGCCTCCTCGACTCCGACGAGCTCGAGCTCGCCCCCGATGCCCTCCGCGTCGAGCCGGCGCAGCAGCTCCCGGATCCGGTCGGGACCCACTCCGGCGCCGCGGCGGGCACTCGCGAAATTGATCACCTTGCCGTGGCGGCCCGGATTGGTCGGCCCGAGCAGCGCGGCTGTGCGCGCCGAGTCCTCCTCATCGGCGACGATCAGACGCAAACGGGCCGACTGCCAACCGTCGGGAAGGCTGCTTGCGAGGCGGCGAAACTGCTCGACCAGGGGCATTGCGCGGAGCGTACTATCACGCCCGTGGCAAAAGTCGAGCAGCGCCGCGGGCTCTCCGATGAGGCGCTGCGCGAGTTCTTCCGGGAGATGCTCCTGATCCGGCGTTTCGAGGAGAAGGTCGAGGAGCGCTTCCGTGCCGGCGAGCTGCCGGGGTTCCTCCACGTCGCGATCGGCCAGGAGGCGGTCGCCGTCGGGGTCTGCCGCGCGCTCGCCGACGGCGACGTGATCGCGTCGACGCACCGCGCGCACGGGCACACGCTCGCGAAGGGCACGCACCCCAACGAGCTGATGGCGGAGCTCTATGGGAAGCTCGAAGGCTGCTCGCACGGCTACGGCGGCTCCATGCACCTGTACGACGTCGAGCGCGGAAATCTCGGTGCGAACGCGGTCGTCGGAGGCGGGCTGCCGGCGATCGTCGGCGCGGCGCTCGCCTTCAAGTTCCGCGGCGAGCCCCGGGTCGCGGTCGCGTTCTTCGGCGACGGGGCGACCAACATCGGCACCTTCCACGAGTCGCTCAACCTCGCTCAGCTGTGGGGCGTTCCGGCCGTCTTCGTCTGCGAGGACAATCATTGGGCGGAATCGACTCCGGAGAGCCAGCACTCGCCGATCCGCGACCTCAGCAAGCGGGCCGAGGCGTTCGGAATGAAGTCGATGAAGGTCGACGGCCAGGATGTCGAGGAGGTGAACAAGGTCACTGCCCGGGCGTTGAAGCACGCGCGCGACGGCAAAGGGCCGGTCTTCCTGCTCTGCGAGACGCAGCGCCTCGTCGGTCATTACATCGGCGACCCGCAGGTCTACCGGGACAAGGACGAGCTCCGCCGTCTCCAGGAGACCTCCGATCCGATCGAGCTCGTGCGCGAGAAGCTCGGGCTGTCGGACGCGGAGTACGAGGCGCTCGATCGCGAGGTGCAGGAGCTGGTGGACTCCTCCGTCGACTTCGCCAAGGCCGGGACCGACCCGAAGCCCGAGGACGCCCTCAAGAACGTCTATGCCTGAGCTCAGCTACCGCGAGGCGGTGCGCGACGCCCTCTCGCAAGCGATGCGCAACGACGAGGACGTGTTCATCATGGGCGAGGACATCGCCGAGATGGGCGGCTCGATGGGCGTGACTCAGGGGATGCTCGAGGAGTTCGGCCCCGATCGCGTACGCAACACGCCGATCTCGGAGATGGCGATCGTCGGCTCGGGAATCGGCGCGGCGATACAGGGGATGCGCCCGGTCGTCGAGGTCATGTACGAAGACTTCCTGACGATCTCGATGGAGCAGATCGTCAACCAGGCGGCGAAGCACCGATACATGTCCGGCGGCCAGCTCAAGGTGCCGTTGACGATCCGCACGCAGGGAGGCGCCGGCTGGTCGCCTGGCGCCCAGCACGCCCAGCAGGTCGAGGCCTGGTTCGTCGGCGTGCCGGGGCTGAAGGTCGTCTTCGCGTCGACCCCTTCGGATGTCCGCGGACTGCTCTGGTCGGCGATCTACGACGACAACCCGGTTATTTTTTTCGAGCACCGGACGCTCTACGGCCTCAAGGAGGAGCTGGCCGAAGAGATCGAGCCGATCCCGATCGGCCAGGCGCGCGTGCACCGCCAGGGCGAAGACGTCACCGTGGTCGCGACCGGCAGGCTCGTGCACGAGGCTCTCGCCGCCGCCGAAGAGGCCGGACAGCAGGGTGTCTCCGTCGAGGTCGTCGATCCTCGGACGCTGCAGCCGCTCGACGAGGATGCGATCGTTGCCTCGGTGAAGAAGACGAACCGGTGCGTGGTCGCTCACGAGGCGGTAACGCGGATGGGCTTCGGCGCCGAGGTCGCGGCGGTCGTCCAACACCAGGCCTTCGACTGGCTCGACGCTCCGGTCGAGCGCGTCGGCGCGAAGTTCACGCCGCTGCCCTTCGCGCCGGTGATGGAGGAGTACGTCGTTCCGCACGCCACAGACGTGCTCGAGGCGATCCAGAAGACGGTGCAGCGCGATGGCAGCTCGTAACGCCTGGAGGGATCGTCCCCGTACGGGGACTGTCCCTGAAGCGGGTCTGGAGGGCGTATGGCCGACGAGGTGAAGCTGCCCCGGCTCGGGCAGGGGATGGAGTCGGGAACGATCGTCAAGTGGCTCAAGGCCGAGGGCGACCAGGTCGAGAAGGGCGAGCCGCTCTACGAGCTGGACACGGACAAGGTGACGCAGGAGGTCGAGGCCGAGGCCTCCGGCGTCCTGCTCAAGATCACCGTCCCCGAGGGCGAGGCCGACGTCGGCACGACGATCGCCGTGATCGGCGAGCAAGGGGAAGACGTCTCGGCCGTCAAAGCCGGAACGGCGCAGCCGGTCGCCGACGCGGCGCAGGAAGAAGGATCCCCGGGACCAGCCCGTGAGCCAGAGCGCGGGCGCGAGGCCACAGCCGCCGAACAGGTCGCCGAGGCGCGTCAGCCCGCGCAGGGCAACGGCGCCGGCGCGCGCATCAAGGCATCGCCGCTTGCGCGCCGGATTGCCCGTGAGCGGGGGATCGAGCTCGGGTCGCTCAAAGGCACCGGCCCCGAGGGACGTGTCGTCGCCGAGGACGTCGAGCGCGCGGCCGCGAGCCCGGCACCGGCGACGCCGACGACCGCGCTCGCCCCTACCGGCGAGGTCGAGCGCGTCCCCCTGACCTCGCTCCGCCGCACAATCGCCCGCAGGCTGACCGAGGCCTGGCAGGCGCCGGCGTTCCAGATCGCGATGTCGGCGGACATGACCCGCACCCAAAGCCTCCACACACTCCTCGCCGAGCAGACGAAGGAGGGTGAGCCGAGGCCCACCGTCACCGACATCCTGACCAAGGCCTGCGCCGACGCGCTGATGCGGCACCGGGCCGTCAACGCGCTCTGGGCCGAAGACGCGATCGAGCTCCATCCGAGCGCGAACGTCGGCATCGCGGTCGCGATCGAGGCAGGGCTCGTCGTCCCGGTGATCCACCAGGCCGAGCGCCTGACGATCGCCGAGCTCGCCGCCGCCCGAGCCGACATCGTCGCGCGTGCGCGCGCGAACCAGCTTCGCCAGGACGATCTCGACGGCGGCACTTTCACGATCTCGAACCTCGGCATGTTCGGCGTCGAGCAGTTCGTCGCCGTCCTCAACCCGCCGCAGGCTGCGATCCTCGCCGTGGGCGCGATCGAGCGGAAGGCCGTCCCCACCGAGGCCGGCTTCGAGGCCCGCCCACTGATGACGCTGACCCTCACGTGCGACCATCGCTCGCTCGACGGCGCGACCGCTGCGGATTTCCTCAGGACGGTCAAGGCCTTCCTGGAGGAGCCCGGCCTGATGCTGTGAGTCCCGTCCAGGTCTGGTACCACGTTCGCGACCTCGACGCCGGCCGCGCCTTCTACACCGGCAAGCTCGGCTTCGCGGAGACCTACCTCGACGAGGAAGGCCGCTGGGCGAGGCTGATACGCGGCGAGATGGAGATTGCAATCGCGGAGGGGGAGCCGCAGGACGAGACCGCCGTCGCCACCGTGGACGTGGCGGACATCAAGGCCGAGGCCGAACGCCTCCGCGCCGAGGGAATCGAGGTCGGCACGGTGCTCGAGCTCCACGGAGAGATGCGCCTGCTTGACATCTACGACCCCGACGGGAACCGGATCCAGCTTGCCGAGGAGCTTTCCCGAAGCTGAAGTGGCCGCCGCCCTCGGCGGCGTTCCACTGCGCCGCCAACCGATCCTTGGCGGCGGCTACGGCTCGAACACGCGCCGATGGCGAGTGGAGCTCGACGACGGCCGCACCGCCTTCGTCAAGCTCGCGCTGGACGATGTTGCCGCGGAATGGTTGCGGGACGAGCATCGCGTCTACTCGTCGCTCGAGGCTCCTTTCATGCCGGAGCTTCTCGGCTGGTACGACGACAACTCGACCCTGCTCGCGATCGAGGACCTCTCAGCCGCCTACTGGCCGCCGCCCTGGCAACCGGGCCAGGTCGAGCAGGTGCTCGCAACGCTCGGCGACGTCGCCGCGACCGCTCCGCCGGCGGGTCTGACGACCCTGGAAGAACTGCGCGAGCGCCTGAACGGCTGGGAGCTCGTCGCGAGCGACCCCGAGCCGCTCCTCACCAGCGGTCTTGTCGGCCGAGACTGGCTGGAGCGGGCGCTGCCGCGGCTGCGTGAGGCTGCGGCGGCCTGCGACCTCTCCGGCGACGCGCTCCTCCACCTCGACGTTCGCAGCGACAACCTCTGCTTTCGCGAGGGTCACCTCTTTCTCGTGGACTGGAACCTCGCTTGCGTCGGCAATCCGTTGCTCGACCTCGTCGCTTGGCTTCCGAGCCTGCGGCTCGAGGGTGGCCCGGAACCGTGGGAGCTCATTCCCGAGAGCGGCGGGCTCGCGACGCTGATCGCCGGTTACTTCGCCTCGCGCGCGGGACTGCCGACGCCATCGACAGCGCCGCGCGTTCGGCCGTTCCAGCGCCGCCAGGCCGAGATCACGCTGCCGTGGGCGGCTCGCGAGCTCGGCCTCCCGCCGCCGTAAACTCGCGGCGATGATCAGATCCGGCGGCGCGCGCGATGTCCCGTTCCTCCGCGACATGCTCCGCCACGCTTTCTACTGGCGGACGCCGGTGGGGGACGAGGAGCCGCCGCTGACCCGCTACGTCAACGGCTGGGGCCGTCCCGGCGACCGCTCGCTGATCGTCTTCGACGAGTTCGTTCCGGTCGGCGCAGCCTGGTACCGGCTGTTCACGCAGGAGGACCCCGGCTTTGGGTTCGTCGACGAGCAGACGCCCGAGCTCGCGATCGCGGTTGTCCCGAGCCGCCGCGGCCGAGGCTACGGCCACGAGCTTCTCGGCGGGCTGCTGGACTGTGCCCGCAAGGACGGGTTCGACGCGATCAGCCTCAGCGTCGCCAAGGACAATCCGGCCCGGCACCTGTACGAGAGTTACGGCTTCGAGCCGGTCCGAGAGGACGACGGGGCGGTGGTCATGCGCGCTGCCCTCTCGGCCGCGACCTCGTAAGTAGGATCCGACCCATGGAATGCGACGTCGCAGTCCTCGGCGGCGGCCCGGGCGGCTACACCGCGGCGATCCGCGCAGCCCAGCTTGGCGCCAGGACCGTCTGTATCGAGAAAGAGCCGGATCTCGGCGGCACTTGCCTTCGCATCGGCTGCATCCCGACGAAGGCGTGGGTGCAGACCGCTTTCGCGATCAAGGAGGCCGAGCACACGTTCGCCAGGCTCGGCGTCCAGGTCGGCGCTCCAAGCCTCGACTTCGCGACCGCGAACGAATGGAAGGCCCAGGTCGTCCACCAGATGACCCAGGGCGTCGCCGGCCTCTTCAAGGCCAACGGCGTCGAGTGGGTCAAGGGCACGGGCAGCTTCAAGGACGCGAACACGATTGCGGTCGAGGCTGCAGAAGACGTCAGCTTCAAGTCCGCGATCGTCGCGACCGGGTCATTCCCGCTCTGGCCGCCGATCGAGGGCCTTGACTCGGCTCGCTGCGTCGACTCCGAGGCGCTGCTCGCCCAGACCGAGGTGCCGGGCCGACTGGTCATTCTCGGCGGTGGCATCATCGGCTGCGAGTTCGCCTCGATCTTCCGGCGCTTCGGCTCCGAGGTGACGATCATCGAGATGCTGCCGAGGCTGATTCCGGCTGAGGACGAGGACGCCTCGAAGGAGCTGGCGAAGCAGTTTGGCAAGCGCGGGATCGCGCTCAACCTCGAGAAGCAGTGCACGAAGGTCGAAGACTCGGGCCCCGCGCTGACCGTGTACTTCGGCGATGGAGAGACGGTCGAGTGCGATCTGATGCTCGTCGCCGTCGGCCGTGGCCCGACGGTCGAGAACCTCGGGCTCGAGGAGATCGGCGTCGAGTTCGACAAGCGGAAGGGGATTGCCGCCGACGAGCACCGGCGCACCACGATCGGCCACATCTACGCCGTCGGCGACTGCGCGGGCTACTGGCAGCTGGCGCACACGGCCTTTCGCGAAGGTGAGGTCGCCGCGGAGAACGCGGCCGGCCACGACGCAATCGTCGACAACCGGGCTGTTCCGCGCCCGATCTACACCGACCCCGAGATCGCCGGCGTCGGCCTGACCGAGGCCGAGGCCCGTGAGCAGTACGGCGACGACATCGCGACCGGCATGTTCCCGTGGGTCGCGAACGCGCGCGCGGTGATGCAGAACGAGACCGTCGGCTGGGTGAAGTCGATCCACGAGACCCGCTACGGCGAGCTGCTCGGCCTGGTGATGGTCGGGCCGCACGTGACCGATCTCGTCGAGGCCGGCGTTGTCGCAATCGATGCCGAGGCGACGGTCGAGACGGTCGCGGACGGTATGGCCGCACACCCGACGCTGTCAGAAGCGATCAAGGAAGCGGGTCTGGTGGCACTCGGCCGCCCGATTCACGTACCGGTCAGGAAGCGTGCGAAAGCAACCGCATAAGGCCGTTCCCAAAGCGGCCGCGTATCCTTGTCTACGCGTGCGCCGTTAGCGAACCATGGAGACAGCCAGTGCGGCGCGGGCTGGGCGCCGTAAAAACCTGTCTCTGAGACTCGCGCCGAGGGCACGGCGCCAGAAGGAATCGTTCGACTCTGCCTTCGAAAGCTTCTATCGCGAGCGCGTCGCCGAGGTCTACCAGTACGCCCTGGCCGTCCTGGGCAACTCCGCGGATGCCGAGGACGTCACCCAGCAGACGTTCCTGAACGCGTACCGCGCGTTCCAGCGCGGCGAGCGGCCGGAGAAGCCACACAACTGGCTGATCAAGATTGCGCACAACGTCTGCCGGATGCGCTGGCGCCAGTCCGGCCGCCGGCCGCAGGAGGTTCCGCTCGAGCGCGCGGGTGAGCCTGCCGCCCCGGACGACGAGAGGGCCCCGCTCGAGGAGATTCTCAGCGCGCTCGCGAAGCTGCCCTTCAACCAGCGCGCCGCGATCGTGATGCGCGAGGTCGAGGACCGCAGCTATGCCGAGATCGCAGAGGTGCTCGGAATCAGCGTGCCGGCTGTAGAGGGCTTGCTCTTCCGTGCCCGCGGCAATCTGCGCGCACGGCGCAAGGCGCTGGCCGGCGCGCTCAGCATCGCTCCGGTTCCCGCCTCTCTCTCGTCCTTCGTCGGGGGCGGCAGCGGCGGCCTGATCGCGGCGGGAGGAGTGGCCCTCGGCTCCGAGCTGGCACTCAAAGTTGCCGCGGTCGTCGCGACGAGCTTCGTCGTGGGTGGCTTGGGATTCAAAGCCGTCAGCGCTGTTGCCACCCCCGAACCGACACCGGCTCAGGGGTCGCAGCCGCATGCTCAGGCGCAGGCTTTCGCCCCAAGCGTGCTCGGGCAGCCGGAGGTCGTCGGTCGGCAGCGCTCCGTCGACGGCTCAGCCTTCCGGCATCCGTCGCGGGCCGTTTCCCGACACGGCGCGCTCGACAGCACGCCCACCAATGACCGACCGTCCGAGAGCGCCGGCGCCTCTTCCGAGCCCTCCCAGCCGGCAGGCGAGATATCCGCGATCTCGACGATCTCGACCTCGCCGACGGACACGGTCAGCGGGGTCGTGCCGTCAGTGCCGTCAGTACCGGCGGTGCCGTCGGTGCCGGCGGTGACGACGGTGCCGGTGAACCCGCCGACATCTGCCACGGTGACGACCCCCGTCACGTCCGTGACGGTCACCGTGCCGACGGTCACCGTGCCGACGGTCACGCTCCCCTGACGTAAACGCCGGCGCGCCAGCAAGAAACGCTGCAAATCAGCATCTACTAGTGCAATGGCGGCTGCGGCGCACTGCCTCCAGGCAGAGCCTGCGATTTCGCGCGACCTGGACGGGAGACTCTCCTGGAGAGAGCGCCGGCGGCTGCGCGCGCATCTGCGCGATTGCGCCGGGTGCGCAAGCTTCGCCCGCTTCCAACGAGAGCAGCGGACGGCGCTTCGGAGAATGCGACTGATCGCCGTTCCGAACTCGCTGCAAGTTTTCCGCCCGAACGGCTTCTAACGAGGCGGGATGTGCCCTCGTCCCATTCCGGGGCCGTGCCCGCCCGCCGGCCCCGGACTTCTTCTTGCGTTGATTAGGCCTGGGGCGGTGTGGGTACGCGATCCTCGTGAGCGTGATCAATAGACGAAACGCGGTCATGGGTTGGGCGGTCTGGAAGGTCGCGAAACGGGCGGGCAAGAAGAAGGCGCGCGACGTGACTCCGTCGGTCGAGGGCGGCAAGCCGAACAAGTCGCTGATCGCGGTCGTGATCGCCGCTGTGGCCGGTGCCTTCGCGTTCCTGCGCGGGCGCCGCTCCGCAAGCGACTGACCTCGGGACGGTCCCGACTAGACCGGGGGCCCCAGCCGGTTTAGCTTTGCCTGCATACACATCCGCGGGCAGAGGGAGTTATCCATGCGAACCGAGAAGTCAGTCACGTCGATCACCTGGATTCCGTCCGAGGCGATCTCGGGCATGCCGAAGTTGCCGTTCGAGATGGGGGTCGCCCACTACGACGATCCGCCGCCGGACAAGCTCGAGGACCTGGAGGCGCTTCGCCAAGCCGATGCCTTCCGCGAGGCGAACGAGTTGCGCGCTTGGGTGGAGTTCGACGACGGGAAACCGTCGCTCTACGGATACTCCGGCGGCGGCCACATCGGCGTCACCCGGATCAAGCTCGGCCGGCGCGAGCTTGCTTTTCCCGCCGTTCAGTACCCGCTGCTCCAGGCGGAGCCCGAGGTCGGCGAAAGCTGGGTCAAGTTCAGGCAGTCGGCGGGCGGCCACATGGGCTTGCCCGCGCCACGGCGCGTCAGCGGCAAGCCGTTTTTCCGGATCAAGTCGGCGTCCGCGTGGACGACGCTTGCCCTGACGATCAAGGCAGATGGGACGGCCGAGCACTCACTCGAGGGTGCCAGCTCGTTCCCTCGTCACTGGCTCTACGACGACGACGGCATGCTCGTGGAGAAGTCCGGGACGATCGACTTCGGCGAGTGGTACAAGAAGTCGCACGGCAAGAACACACCGTGGGGCGACGAGGACTCGCCGGCGCTGACGACTGCGGTCGAGTCCGCGCTCGAGCGTGAGCTTTCGGCCTCGATCATGCGCGAAGGCAAGCAGCTCGAGCGCCGGAACCTCGAGCAAGGGGAGGCGCTCGTAACCGAAGGCGATGAAGGCGGCGAGCTCTTCCTGCTACTCGACGGCGTCGTCGACATCGAAGTGAACGGCGACCCGGTCGCCGAGATCGGCCCCGGCGCGCTGCTCGGCGAGCGGGCGCTGCTCGAAGGCGGCAAGCGCACCGCCACCGTGTGGGCGACGACGCCGATTCGCGTCGCTGTCGTGCCGCCGGATGCGATCGACGCGGCCGCCCTGCCGGAGCTCGCTGCCTCTCACCGCCGGGAAGAGAGCTAGCCGAAAGTCATAAAGACGTGACAGTCCGGTCGCACGGTCTCTGCTTTGATCGGGACCGTGCGACCGACCGTGCGGCAGATCTACGCGCTTGCCGCCGCGCTCTGCGAGACGGCGGGCGAGGAGTTCCCGGAAACGCGAGAGTCGGCGTCCGAGCTGATCGAGCGGTTGCGAATCGAGAGTGGCCATCCCGCGCCGCGGCTCGAGGACCTGCCGCCGCCGCGCGTTCGTCGCCGCGGCCGCAGAGGCGCAGACAAGCTCGCTCGGCGGATTGCTGCTGAAGTCGCGCGCGAGCTTCGTTAGTCGAAGGTATGGCTAAATAGTCCAATCGGCCTATAGCCAGAGCGATATCGACGTGCGATTCTCCGATTCGGGATGAGGGGACCGATGCTGCTTCTGTACGGACTTTTCGCGCTGTATGCGCTCGAGATCGTCCTGCCGCTGCTCGCGCTTGCGATCGCGTTCGTGATCCGCAGCACCCGCCGCGTCTTCGCGAATCAAGCCGCCTAACCGCGGGCGACCGACCTAGTCGCGCTTCGTGAGCCATTCGCCGACGACCTGCATATAACGCTCGCGTTCCTCGACGAAGGGCGTGTGCGAGGACTCCTCGAAGAGCACCCACTCGCTGTCCGGGATCCCGTCGCGTAGCGCTTCCTGCAGCGCGGGCGTCGCCTCGTCGTAACGGCCTGAGGTGAGGAGCGTCGGCACGTCGATCTCGCCGAGCCGGTCCTTCACCTGCCAGTCCTTGATCGAGCCGATCACGTGGAACTCGCTCGGCCCGTTCATCGTGTGGTAGACGGTCGGATCCTTGTCGATCCAGCCGAACGCCTCGATCAGTTCGGGAGGCCACGGATCGAGGCGGCACACGTGGCGCCGATAGAAGACCATGCAGGCCTCTTCGTACTCCGGATCGTCGGTCGTGCCCGCCTCCTCATGGCGCTTCAGCGTCGCCTCGACCTCCGGCGGAAGCTCGGTGCGCAGCCGATTTGCCTCCGCCACGAAGTCCGGGAACGAGGCGGCGGTGTCTGCCAGCACGATCGACTGCAACCCCGGCGGATGGGTGAGCGCGTATTCCTGCGCGAGAAAGCCGCCCCAGGAGGAGCCGAGCAGGTGGTGCCGGCCGGCGATCCCGAGTGAGTCGACGAGATTGTGGAGCTCCCGGACGAAGAGATCGACCGTCCAGAAGTCGCCGTTCCGACCTGGGAAGTGCGTGCTGCGCCCGTTGCCGATCTGGTCGTAGAAGACGATCGCTCTGTCAGCCGCGAGGTCGACGAGCGGCAGTAGGTAGTCGTGGCTCGCACCCGGGCCGCCATGGAGTGTGACCAGCGGCGCCGGAGCGTCCGGGTTACCCGGGTCGAGGTGGCCGTCGATCCGGTACCAGGTCTCGGCGGTCTCGCCGTTGACGCGGAACTGAGCCTTACCCTCGCTCACGCAGCAACCGTAATAGGGCTCGAACGCTTAACGCAAATTTAAGTTGCGTCTTACGTTAGCTTCTGCTTAACTAGTGCGTCATGGAAGCCGCGTTGAAAGCGATCGCGGGTCCGCGCCGCCGCCGGATCCTGACCCTCGTTCGCGACGGGGAGCTCTCGGCCGGCGAGATCGCGGCGCACTTCGATGTGACCAGGCCGGCGGTCTCACAGCATCTGAACGTCCTCAAGGAGGCGGGGCTCGTGAGCGAGCGACGCAACGGCACCAGGCGGCTCTACCGGGCCCGCCCGGAAGGGCTGGCCGAGCTGAAGGAATTCCTGGAGGAGTTCTGGGACGAGCGCCTCAGCGCACTCAAGCGCGAGGCAGAAAAGGAGGAGGAGAAGCGTGGAAACGACGACTGAGACGACGGTCGAGCGAGAGCTCGCGATCGACGCGAGCCCGGAGACGGTCTGGGAGTTCCTTGTCGACCCGGAGAAACTGTCGCGTTGGTTCGGGAGCAGGGCCTGGCTCGATCCGCGGCCCGGCGGCCAATACCGCGTCGACGTGATTCAGGGGCACATCGCCAGCGGCGAGTTCGTCGAGCTCGACCCGCCGCGCCGCCTCGTCCACACGTTCGGCTGGGAGACGGAGGGCGGGCAGGAGAACCCCGTGCCGCCGGGGGCGAGCACGATCGAGATCGTGCTCGAGCCGAGCGGCGCCGGGACGACGCTGAAGTTCCGCCATTACGGTTTGCCCGGAGCCGAGGCGGCGCAGTCGCACGCCCACGGCTGGGATCACTACCTCGCTCGGCTGGTCATCGCCGGCCGCGGCGACGACCCCGGCGAGGACCGCGGGCCGGAGGGCATGTGAGCGTCGTCGGCCACGACGAGTGGCTCGAGGCGCGCAAGAAGCTGCTCGCCAAGGAGAAGGAGTTCACACGCGCACGCGACGAGCTGACGAAGCAGCGACAGGGCCTTCCCTGGGAGACGGTCGAGAAGGAGTACGTCTTCGAGGGCCCAAACGGCAAGCAGACGTTGGCTGATCTCTTCGACGGCCGCAGCCAGCTGCTCGTCTATCACTTCATGTTCGGCCCGGACTGGGAGCAGGGCTGTCCGATCTGCTCGTTCTGGGCGGACAACTTCGAGCCGGCCGTGCAGCATCTGAAGCACCGAGACGTGACCATGATCGCCATCTCGCGTGCGCCGTTCTCGAAGATCGCGGCCTACAAGGAGCGGATGGGCTGGAGCTTCAACTGGGTCTCGTCCTTCGGGAGCGACTTCAACTTCGACTACGACGTCTCTTTCGACCCTGAGGCGCCCGAGGCGGTTCACAACTACCGGTTAACGGCGCCTCCGGCAGACGGAGAGCACGCCGGCTTCAGCGTCTTCTGCAAAGACGACGAGAGGATCCTTCACACGTACTCGACGTACTCGCGCGGGCTCGACCTCGTGAACACGACCTACAACTACCTCGATCACGTCCCGAAAGGGCGCGACGAAGACGGTCGCGGCCCGTTCTGGGTGCGCCGGCATGACGAGTACTGACCTGGAGGCGATCTTCGACCGAGCTGCTAAGCGACTGCGCGGTGTCGAGCGAGGCAAGATGCTCTCGGCGAGCGGCCTCAGGGATCCGGCGGCCGGGAAGTTCTTCGCCTTCGTCACGCGTGGTCAGCTCGTCGTCAAGCTCCCCGCGAAGCGCGTGGCTGAGCTGATCGCGAGCGGCGAGGGAGGCGTCTTCGATGCGGGCAAGGGCCGGCCGATGAAGGAGTGGGTCGGCGTGACCCCGGCCGACGAGACGGTCTGCGCCGAGTACATGCGCGAGGCGCGGAAGTTCGTCGCGGGGCAGGCGACCCGCTGATTCCTACCGAACCAGAAAGGACGTGCGCAGCGAGCCGGCCGAGCCGCACGAGACGGTGATCGCCCAACGGCCTGGGGTCGTGTTCGTTCCTACCTTCCAGATCCACGAGACCCGACCGCCTGAGGGGCGCTTCGGATAGAGCCCCTGCGCGCGCGATGGCCCGCTCTTGTACCAGACGGTGATCGAGCAGGTCCGGGCTGGTGAGACAGCCGCCGTGAGCTTCGCGTAAGCGCCGGGGTACGTCGGCGAACTGACCGAGACCAGTCGCACGCGGGCGCTCGCGCTCGAGGCCACTGCAAGACTCGCCGCGACGACGGCGAGTGCAACAAAAGCACGCAATTTCATTTCATCGTTCTCCCTTGTTGTCGAATGTGAACTAGAGCCTTGCTGACCTGGACCGACAAAGCCATAGGCCGCATGGCTCATTTGGACGGCGGCCATGACCCAGCGCGCTGTTTTGGGAAGATGCTCCTGTGGAGCAGCGGCTGAGCCTCGTCACCCTCGGCGTGCGCGACCTCGAGCGGGCACGCCGGTTCTACGAGGCGCTCGGCTGGGCGTCGGGCGCCGCGCCCGCCGACGACGTCGTCTTCTTCCAGGCCGGCTGCATGATCGTGGCGCTCTGGGGCCGCGACCAGCTTGCGGAAGACACGGTCGTAGAGGACAGCGGCGGCTGGGGAGGAGTCACACTCGCCCACAACGTCCGTTCGCCGGCCGAAGTCGACGCCGTCTTGGCGGAAGCAGAGGCGGCCGGAGCGACGATCCCGCGTCCAGGTGCGGAGACGTTCTGGGGCGGCTACTCAGGCGTCTTCGTCGACCCTGACGGCCATCCCTGGGAGGTCGCGCACAATCCCCACTGGACGCTCGGGGACGACGGCGCGGTCAGGCTGAGCGCGGGCTAGCTCACTTCGCGCAGCTGACCGGTCTCCACCTCGTAGACAAAACCGCGGACGTGTTCCTTGTTCGGGACGAACGGGCTCGCCTTGATCCGCGCGATCGACTGACGCACGTCCTCTTCGAGATCGCTGAACGACTCCGCGGCCCACTCCGGCTTGATGCCGGTGTCCTCCTGGACCTGGCGGCGAAACTCGTCGTCGCCGAAGGTCAGCATCCCGCAGTCGGTGTGGTGGATGAGCATGATCTCCTCGGTCCCGAGCAGCCGCTGCGAGATCGAAAGCGACCTGATCTCGTCGTCGGTGATCACGCCGCCGGCATTGCGGATCACGTGTGCGTCCCCCTCGTGCAGCCCGAGCAGGCCGTACGGGTTGAGGCGCGCGTCCATGCACGCAACGATCGCAACCCGTTTCGCCGGAGGCAGCGGCAGATCCCCGCTGTCGAAGGAGTCACCGTAGGAACTTGCGTTTCCGACCAGCTCGTCGATCACGGTCATGCTCGCGCCCTCCTCGCTTTAGCTTCTGAAGTGACCACTATACGAAATGAAGTGATGGTCAGTCCGACAGTGCCGACCGCAAGCGCTCGAGGCCGACCTCGAGTGTCTCGTCCGTGACGGCAAGCGAGATCCGTGCCCACCCCGCGCCGCTCGGGCCGAAGCCTTCGCCGGGCGCGAGCGCGAGGCGGTACTCCACGAGCAGCTGCTCGGACGTAAGGCCGCCTTCAGGCAGCTTGAACCAGACATAAAAGGTGCCTTCCGACGCGGCGTCGACAACCTCGAGCACTCGATCTCGGCGGCGCTCGTAGATAGCCGCGCGCTCGGCGACCGAATCCTGCGGCCCGGTCAGCGCCGCGATTCCGGCCTCCTGGACCGGGCGGAAAATGCCGACGCGGCAGTGGTCGTTCAGCAGGTTGATCCGCTCGACGATCTCCGCGTTGCCGAGCACGAAGCCGAGCCGCCAGCCGGCCATCCCGTACGACTTCGACATCGAGAACATCTCGACGCCGACGTCCTTGGCCCCCGGCGTGGCGAGAAAGCTGCGCGGTTTGCGACCGTCGAAGACCAGGTCGGCGTAGGCGAAGTCGTGGACGACCGCCGCGCCGGCCTCGCGGGCATACTCGATCGCGTGATCGAAAGTCCCGTCGCGCACAACCGCGGCGCACGGGTTGGACGGATAGTTCAGATAGAGGGCGGCTACGTCACCGCTCGGCGCGCGAGAGAAGTCGGGTTGCCAGTCGCCGAGCGGATCGAGCGGGACGGTCTCGAGCGCCGCGCCCGCCAGTGCCGGCCCCGACGGATAGTCCGGATACCACGGATCCGGCAGTACGACCATGGAACCGCGCTCGGCGAGCACCAGCGAGAGCTCCACGATCGCCGTCTTCGTACCCGGCACGATCGCGACCTCGCTGTCCGGGTCGACCTCGACGCCGTAGACGGTCGCGTAGCGGTGGGCGATCGCCGCCCTGAGCTCGGGGAGCCCGCGAAATGGCGCGTAGCCATGCGCTGTTGGGCGATTCGACGCCTCCGCGAGCGCGTCGACGACGTGCTGCGGCGGTCCCGTCTCCGGGTTCCCGCGTCCGAGGTCGACGATCTGCTCGCCCTCCAACACCGCTGCTGAGGTAACGCGGGCAAGGAGGGCGCCAAAGTACTGCTCGGGCAGCCGGTCGAGCCGCTTCGGCCGTGGGGGCATTCGCGCGATCGTAGGGCTTTCCACACTTTCGGCACAGAGGCGGTTCAATCGGTGTGCTTCGATCGACCCATTCGAACAGCTCGAGCAGCGATTCGGACCGAAACGTCGGGAAGGCCCTCGAACCCAGCCGGGTCGGCGGTGACGACGACTCTTTGCCGGCTACGTGCCGTCGCTGCGATCAACAGATCGTGCGCTCCGCGTGGTTGGCCGGACCGGTACGCGTAGGCCAGTAGGACCGCATGTGCTCGGGCCACCTCGAGGTCGTACACCTCGACGGGAACGACGGCGAGGAGGCTCTCGACGAACGTTGCGCGATTGGCGCGCCGTCTACGGTCCGCGAGCTCGACCCCGACGAGGAGCTCTGCTGCTGTGACCGCAGCGACGGCGATGTCATCTTCGTCCCCGATCACATCGTCGAGAGGAAGCCGTTCCCGCTCGGCGGCGACGAGGACCGTCGTATCGAGGATCAGTCGTTCCAGTCTCGTTCCTCGACGCCGAGGCCGGCCCGCAGCTCGCGAAGCTCATCGGCCCATTTCGGATCGCGAGGGTTCGCTCTGAGCACAGACTTCACGGCGGCTCCCTGAGCCTTGCTCGCCGGACCGACGTGTGCGACCGGCCGCCCATTGCGGACGACGACGAACGTCTCGCCCTGTCTTTCGACGGCATCAAGCATCTCGGAGAAGCGGCGGGCGGCGTCGGTTGCAGTTAGTCTCTTCACGATAAATCAGATTATCAGATAATCTCCCGAGTCTAACCCGGCGTGGGCGCTACGACGAGTCCGAACCTCTGGCGCGCGGCTTCGATCACACTCGCCGGAACGGGTTCGGTTCGGCGAACCGGCAGCGATTGCTCTCCCGCGGCGCCAAACAGGGCGACGCCAAGCTCCCGCTGAGCCGGATCATGGCTGAGCCGGTAGCGAATGCCGTCGAAGCCCGACGCGGCGAATGCCTTCGCCCATGCCTGCGGCACCGTGTAATCCGGCTGCGTGTGGATCGCGCCCGTGATCCCGAACCTCCGCGCGGCGCTGACGGTGCAGTCGGCGAGCCTCGTTCGAGTCGGCGGCACCAGGCTGCTCAACGAGCGCGCCTCTACCTCCGCTTCCGGAATGACTGTGGCGACGCGGAAGACCTCGATGAAGGCGCCGATCGGCGTGACGGCGAGGTAACACGACCCGCGGCCGTCCCGGAAGTCGAATCGTCCCGAGCCGTCTCCCAAGAACCACCACGGCCTGACGTCGTTTCGGTGGATGCGATAGAGGGAGCGGCGCCGGTCGATGTCGAGGGACGGAAACCGGGTTAGATCGTCGGGCGGCAGCCCGAGCGGGCTCAAGCGTTACCGCTGCAGGCGCTGGGCATACCGCGTCGCCGCCTCGAGCACCGGCTCGGTCGGTCGGCCCGCACGCAACCAAGCTGCCGGCGTCTTTCCCTGGAGCCGCGGTTCGGCTGTCACGAACCACGACGCAATCGTGTACGGCGTCTCGACGGCGCCGGCGAAGGTCTCGAGGATCCGCTCGAGTCCCGGCAGCCGCTTGCCGGTTCGGCCGAACTGGAAGGCGGGGAATGCGAGGCGGCCGTCCTCCTCGGGGAGCGCGAGCAGGCGGCCCCGCTTGGCGAGCTCGCTGACCGACTGCCGCGTGCCGCGACCCATCACTTCGCGTACCTGCTTCGAGGAGTACAGGGGGCCGAGGTGCTTGTGCCAGACGACGTCCGAGGCTGCGAGCAGAGCGGCGCGGCGGCCAAGCGCTGAGGGGTCGACCTCCCGCTCCTTTCCGGTGATGCCAAGCTCGCCGAGCGTCTGCTCGAATGTCTTTGCCGCTTCAGCCAGTGCCGCCGTCATGGTTCGAGCGTATCCGTCAAGACCGTCAAGCGTCAAGCGCGTCAAGAGCGGGGGCCGAACTTGAAGCATGCGTGCGAGTGTCCGGCTGCCGCCTTAGCTGAGCCAAGAGCTCGGGGAAAGGCTGTCACACTTTCGACGCGCTTTCCGCTTGACAAGAACCGGTGTCGGACACCTGGTTTGAGCGTGAAGTGTGACCAAACCGTGCCAGAAGTGAGTTCCTTTGACTTCCCACTTCGGTCGGCCCCCAGGCCGTCGACTGGAGGAAAAGCCGCCGCTCGGCTTGAATGGACACAGCAAGCCGACGAGAGGAGCCTCGTGAAGGGCCAGCAGAAACCGAAGCAGCTAGCGAAGAAGGCTGCGCAGAAGACGCTGAAGGAAAAGCGTCAGGAGAAAAAGGCCAAGAAGAAGGCCGGCGGCGCCTTCGATCATTGATCGGGCCGGGGGCCGAGCGCTAAGCCGGCGTCGCGTCCCGCTCGCGCTTTCGCCTTGACGCCTGCGTCTGCCGTTTCTGCGCGGAGAGCTCGACCTTCCGCAGGCGGATGCTCCTCGGTGTCACCTCGACGCATTCGTCGTCCCGGATGAACTCGAGCGCCTGCTCGAGCGACAGCGGCCGCGGCGGGATCAGTCGCACCAGCTCGTCGGCCGTGGCCGACCGCATGTTCGTCAGCTTCTTCTCCTTGCCGGCGTTCACGTCGAGATCCTCCGCCCGCGAGTTTTCGCCGACGACCATGCCCTCGTAGAGCTCCTCGCGCGGAGCGATGAAGAGCGAGCCTCGCTCCTGCAGCGAAGCGATCGCGAACCCGGTCGCCTGGCCGCGGCGGTCGGCGACGAGCGAGCCGGTGGGCCGCGTCCGCAGCTCGCCGTACCAAGGCGCCCAGCGCTCGAAGACGTGATGCATGATCCCCGTCCCGCGGGTCTCGGTCAGGAATTCCGTGCGAAAGCCGATCAGACCGCGGGCCGGCACCAGATATTCCATCCGTGCCCAGCCGGTGCCGTGATTGACCATCTGCTGGAGGGTGCCCTTGCGCAGCGCCAGCAGCTGAGTGACGACGCCGATGTAGTCCTCGGGCACGTCGATCGCGACGCGCTCGACCGGCTCGTGCTTCTTGCCGTCGACCTCCCGCGTCAGGACTTCCGGCTTGCCGACCGTCAGTTCGAAGCCCTCGCGGCGCATGATCTCGACAAGAACCGCCAGCTGTAGCTCGCCGCGGCCCTGAACTTCCCAGACGTCCGGCCGTGCGGTCGGCTGAACCCGCAGCGAGACGTTGCCGACAAGCTCCTGCTCGAGCCGGCCGATCAGCGCGCTCGCGGTCAGCTTGTCGCCCTCGGTGCCCGCCAGCGGCGAGGTGTTGATCCCGAGCGTCATCGCGAGCGCTGGCTCGTCGACCGTGGTCACGGGCAGCGGGCGCGGATCATCGGCGTCGGCGATCGTCTCGCCGATCGTCACCTCCGACAGGCCGGCAAGGGCGACGATCTCGCCCGGGCCCGCCTCATCGGCCGGGACGCGGTCGAGCGCCTCGGTCACGTAGAGCTCGGTCACGCGCGCGTTCTCGATCGTGCCGTCCGCGCGGCACCAGGCGACCTGCTGGCCCTTACGGATCGTCCCGTGCTGGATGCGCAGGAGCGCGAGCCTGCCGACGTAGGGGGAGGCGTCGAGGTTCGTGACCAGAGCCTGGAGCGGGTGCTCCGGGTCGTAGGACGGCGCCGGCACCGTCGCCAAAAGCGTCTGCACGAGCGGGCCGAGATCGGCGGCGAGCTCATCCGGCGCGAAGCCGGCTCGGCCCTCGCGCGCGTTCGCATAGACGATCGGGAACTCGATCTGCGACTCGTCCGCGTCGAGGTCGAGAAAGAGCTCGTAGACCTCGTTTACGACCGCTTCGGGCCGCGCGTCGCTGCGATCGACCTTGTTGACGACGAGCACGACGGGCAGCCGCGCCTCGAGCGCCTTGCGCAGGACGAAGCGCGTCTGCGGGAGTGGCCCCTCGCTCGCGTCGACGAGGAGCAGGACGCCGTCGACCATCGTCAGTCCGCGCTCGACCTCGCCGCCGAAGTCGGCGTGGCCGGGCGTGTCGACGATGTTCACCTTCGTGTCGCCGATCCGAACGGCCGTGTTCTTGGCCAGGATCGTGATCCCCTTCTCGCGCTCGAGGTCCATCGAGTCCATTACCCGCTCGGCCACGTCCTCGTTGGCGCGGAACGAGCCGGCCTGCCAGAGCAGCGCGTCGACGAGCGTCGTCTTCCCGTGGTCGACATGGGCGACGATCGCGACGTTGCGAAGGTCACTTCGTTTAGCCGTTGCGGCCATGGCGCTAGAGGCGGGTTACCACTTGGAGCGCCTGCCGCGGCGGCTCGTGTACAGGAGCTTCGCGGGAGCCGAGCGCATCCCGGCCTGCTCGAACTGCTCGTGGTGCCCTAGTCGCCGGGCGACGCGGCTCGTCTCGGCCTGCTGGTCGGGGAGGACGAAGGTGATCGCCGTGCCGTTGCGACCGGCGCGGCCCGTTCGGCCGGTGCGGTGGACGTAGCCCTTGTCCTCGTCCGGCGGGTCGAAGTTGATCACGTGCGTGACGTCGTCGAGGTCGAGGCCACGGGCGGCGACGTCGGTGGCGACGAGCGTTGCAACCTTGCCGGTCTCGAAACGGGACAAGGCCCGCTCACGGGCGCCCTGCGACATGTCGCCGTGCATCGCAGCGGCGCTGACGCCGTGCCGCGCGAGCTTCTGCACGAGCCGGTCGGCGCCGCGCTTCGTCCTGACGAAGACGAGCGTCGACTCGGAGGCGCGGATGTGCTCCACCAGCGTCTCGACCTTCGTGTCGTTGGTGACCGAGACGAAGTGGTGCTCGATCTCGGCCGGCTGAGCGCTCGAGAGCTCGCCTTCGATGCGCGAGGGGCTGTTGGTGTACGCGCTGGCGAGCTCGCCGACGCGGCCGTCGAGCGTCGCCGAGAAGAACATCGTCTGGCGATTGCGCGGCAGACGCTTGACGATCTTGTCGACCTGCGGCTGGAAGCCCATGTCGAGCATCCGGTCGGCCTCGTCGAGGACGAGGATCCGAATGCCCGAGAGATCGACCATACGGCGATCGGCGAGATCCTGGAGGCGCCCCGGCGTCGCGACGAGGACATGCGCCTTCTTGGCGCGCTTGGCCTGGGCGCCCATCGGCTTGCCGCCGTAGACAGACGCGACCGAAAGCCCCTTCGCCTTCGCCAGCGGCTCGATGTCTTCGGTCACCTGCGAGGCAAGCTCGCGGGTCGGAACGAGCACGAGCGCCGAGGGGCGCGGGTCGTTGGTGGTCGTGCGCTCGACGATCGGCACTGCGAACGCGAGCGTCTTGCCCGAACCGGTCGGCGACTTGGCGAGCACGTCGAGGCCGCCAAGTGCGTCCGGCAGGACGAGCTCCTGGATTCGGAACGGATAGTGGATCGAGCGAGCGGCGAGCGCGTCGACGACAGGGCGTGACGCGCCGAGCTCGCGGAAAGACTGCTGTGACATGTTGTTCGACTCCTTATGGGTTCGAGACTTGCCTACCTCGAAACACCCGAAGGAGGAACGAGAAGCTCATCTCACCGGGCGGCAGGATTGCCGGCCCGTGCTCTCACAGTAGCAGTGCCCCCTTGGAATGCGACTGTCAGTAGCGGTCGATCTCGATCAGGCGTTCGTCGCTGATGCCGAAATGATGGGCGATCTCGTGCAGCACGACCCGCCTCACCTGGCGGCGAAGGGCTTCCGGATCGTGCCCGTACAGGCGCTCGAGCGGGCCGCGGTAGATCGTGATCTTGTCCGGAAGCGCCCCGGAGTAGTAGCTGCCGCGCCTCGTCAGCGGGACGCCCTGGTAGAGGCCGAGCAGCGGCCGGCCGCCGGGCGGTTCGGCCTCGACGACGATCTCGACGTTCGACATCTGCGCCCGCAGGTCGGGCGGCAGCGCGTCGAACGCCTCTTCGGCGTACTCCTCGAACCGCTCGTCGGCATCGAAGAACCCCTCGTCGATCTCGGTCACCGCCCGAGCCTCGTCCGCCGGCGGATGCCGAGTCGCCGCTGCACCGCGCGGTCCTCCTCGCCGTCTTTGATCGCTCCCCAGACGAAGACCACGAAGACGACGGCCAGCGGAATGGCGAAAACCACGACCACCACGAGGATCTCGGCTGCCAGCTTCATGTCACCAAGAGTAGTGAGCAGGCGCTACTCGTCGCCGTCGAGCGGCGGGTCGCGCCGCGGAATCGGCGAGGCATTGATCAGGGAGGTCGTCGTCTCGCCGTAGGCGAGGAAGCGGTCGAGCAGCGTGCCGAGCTCCTCGATCGAGCGCAGGTGAACCTTGAGGAAGAAACAGTCCTCGCCCGTAATGCGATGGCATTCGCTCACCTCCGGGACCTCCAGCGCGAGCTCCGGGATCCGTTGCAGCTGGCCCGGGGCGGGCTTGATCCGCACGATCGCCGTCAGCTGGTAGCCGAGGGCGCGGGGATCGATCTCGGCGCGGTAACCGGTGATGACGCCCGCCCGCTCGAGGCGCTGGACGCGCTCGGCCACCGCCGGCGACGACAAGTTGACGCGCCGGCCAAGCTCGGCGAGCGAGACGCGGCCGTCGGTCGCCAGCTCACCGATGATCTTACGGTCGGTTGAGTCGATCTTCCGAAGATTGCCGGTATTCGGACTCACAATCCCGTCCTTTATCGCCTGAGTGGACTCTAATGCCTTCGATCAGGTATGTCCATTTCGGGCTGCCAAAGCGACAATTCCCTGATCGCCCAAGCCACGACCGCAGCCGCGCCGCTGACCGCCCGAGTCGACGCCGTACCGCCGCATGCCTACTTCGTCGGCAGCGCGATCTTCCACTACCTCGGCCCAGCGTTCGCGGTCTTACTCTTCGCACGGGTCGACGTGCTTGGCGTCGCGTGGCTGCGTATCGCCTCGGCGGCGCTCGTCTTCGCCCTTTGGCGCCGGCCCTGGCGGAAGTTCCCAGCACTCGACGGCCACGGCCGGCTGCTGATCATCGCGCTTGGCGCGGTCTTCGCGGTCATGAACGCCTGCTTCTACATCTCGATCGACCGCCTGCCACTCGCGACGGTGGCTGCGATCGAGTTCATCGGCCCGATCGCGCTGGCGCTCATCGCCGCGGGCACGTCTCGCAACCTCGCCGCGGTCCTGGCGGCGGCCCTCGGTGTCTACCTGCTGACCCACGTTCGCTTCGGCGGCCAGGCGGTCGGCGTCGCGTTTGCGTTGACCAACGCCGCGCTCTTCACCGTCTACATCGTGCTCGCGCACCGTGTCTCCCGTCGCTCGGCGATGGGCGGGGTGGACGGGCTCGCTGCGGCGATGCTGTTCGCCTTCGTCTTCGTGTCGCCGATCGGGTTTGCGGGCGCGGCCCATGTGCTCGGCGACCCGGTGGCGATCGCGGCGGGGATCGGCGTCGGCGTGTCATCGTCCGTCATCCCATACGTCTTCGACCAACTGGCGATGGCTCGGCTGGCTCGGGCGACATACGCCCTCTTCGTCGCGTTGCTGCCGGCGACGGCGACCGTGATCGGCGTTGTTGTGCTCCGCCAGCTGCCGACGGCCGTCGACCTCGGCGGCATCTCGCTCGTGATGCTCGGCGTCGCCCTCCACCGCGAGGCGGCCTGATGGATCAGGTCCGGCTCGGGAACACGGGCCTGCACGTCTCTCGGGTCGGCCTCGGGATGATGAGCTACGGCAACGACGCCAACCGCCCGTGGATGCTCGACGAGGCGGCCGCCGCTCCGATCGTCCGTCGCGCTGTCGAGGGTGGGGTCACCTTCTTCGACACGGCGGACATGTACTCGCAGGGAGCGAGCGAAGTTGCGACCGGCCGGCTGCTGCGAAAGCTGCTAACCCGCGACGAGCTCGTCGTCGCGACCAAGGTCTACTTCCCGATGACGCCGGGCCCGAACGGCCGCGGCCTCTCGCGGAAGCACATCCTCTCGGCGATCGACGCGTCGCTGCGGCGGCTTGAGCTGGACTACGTCGACCTCTACCAGATCCACCGCTGGGACTCCGAGACCCCGATCGAGGAGACCATGGAGGCGCTGGACGAGGTCGTGAAGTCCGGCAAGGCACGCTACATCGGCGCCAGCAGCATGTTCGCGTGGCAGTTCGCCAAGGCCCAGCGAGTCGCGGAGCTTCACAGCTGGACGAAATTCGTCTCGATGCAGAACCACTACAACCTGATCTACCGCGAGGAGGAGCGGGAGATGATCCCGCAGTGCATCGACCAGGGCGTCGGGATCATCCCGTGGAGTCCGCTCGCGCGCGGCTTCCTCGCGGGCACGCGGACGCGCGAGGGCGAGCGTCGGACGCGACGCTCCGAGACGGACCCGCTCCAGGACGAGTGGTACGGCCGCCCTGAGGACTTCGACGTCGTCGATCGGCTCGCGGAGGTCGCCGGCGATCGCGGCGTGCCGCAGGCGCAGGTCGCGTCGGCGTGGCTGCTGCACAAGCCGGGCGTGACCGCGCCGATCGTCGGCGCGACGAAGCTGGGCCACCTCGAGGACGCGCTTGCCGCCGCGGAGCTGGCCCTCTCGCCCGAGGAGGTCGCGCGGCTGGAGCAGCCGTACGTGCCGCACCCGGTGCTCGGGCACGGCTCCTAGCTGACCACGAGCCTGCCGTCTTCCTCGAGCACCTCCGTTCCGAGCCGCCAGCACGCCTGACGGAATCGCTGCCGGATCCACTCTGTCTCCCGCCCGCGCGCGAGGCGCGTGTATGCGTTCACCAGCCTCAGGGGCACCACCTCGATGCGCCGCGGCCCGGCCGGTTCGAGGTCGACGAGGAAGAGCAGGCCGTGATCGTTCCGCAGCTGCGGGTCGACGGCGTAGTCGTCGAGGAAGTCGCCGAGGTCGTAGAGGATGTTCTGCTCGACGCCGTGGAAGACGTGCGCCGAGGTGCCGGCGACGAGCGCCGCGCCCGCTTCCCGCAGCGCCCGCGCCGCCTCGCGCACATACGGCAGCGGCGACGGCGTCATGTTCGGCCCCCAGTGAGGGCAGACGAGGGCACCCCGCGCATGCTCCCGAACCCAGCCGGGCACGCCCGGCGCGAGGTCGGCGAAGGCGATTCCGGGACGATCGCGCTCCGCGGAAAAGGAAGCCTCGTGGTCGGCGAAGGCGAAGATCGGCAGGCCGCCGACAACGGCGGGCGCGCGCGCCTGCTCGACATTCTCGCCGGCGCCGGCGTATGCGATCCCAGCCTCGCGCAGGTGCTCGAAGGTGTCGAGCAACGCGTCGACCCCGTAGTCGAGTGCGTGGTTGTTCGCCAGGGTGACGCAGTCGACGCCGAGGTGGAGCAGCGTCTCGACCGCCGCGAGTGGCGCGCGGAAGTTGAACGTCTTCTCCACCGGCTCGCCCCGCTCGGAGATGCAGCACTCGAGGTTGAGGACGAAGAGATCGGT
>VAWI01000007.1 GCA_005884005.1 Actinomycetota bacterium | reverse complement strand
GTGCGCGCGGGTGGACCCTGCGAGGTCGGCGCTCCTCCTCCCCCGCCGCCGAGATGGCGAGGCTCTGGCCCCGAACGTTCGGGCAGCGAATGGTTGGCTTACGTGGAGCGCCTTCGCGAGTGGGCGGTGCCGGGCTCGAACCAGCGACCTCCTGCTTGTAAGGCGTGGCGGCTAAAGCGGTCGCCACGCCTGCTTTTCGCGATGGTTGAGCCGTTTGCGCGGCGACTAGGCCAGTCGCTGGCCCTCGCCAGATTCCGGGCATTTGCGGTCGATTCGGCGGGGTTTGGGCACTGGATCGGGCTTTGTGCCCATTCAGTCTCCGTAGGTCAAGGTCAGAAACCGACTTTGTTTGCCTTGATCCGGTAGCTCCGCATTTCGTCGCCAAGGTCATCCAGACCATCGTCGTCACCGATGAGCGTCGCTGCTGCTCGCAGGATCAGCACGGCAACGAGGTCGTCCTGTTTTTTGGGATAGCCCCTCATCACCACGGCGGCTAGCAGAGAATCGAGATCCCGTTTCGCAAACGGTGCGAGCCGAAGTCCGGTGTTCGCTGGGGGGCGCTTCCTCGGCATCCGGGAGTGTGGCTAGCCTCTAGCTAGCAAATGGCTAGCAAGGAGTTAGCCACTGGCTAGCGAACGGCTAGCCACCCGACTCTACTAGGCTTTCGCCTGGGGACAGGAGGGACGGTGGCCGGACGGCCTGAATTCAGTTTCAACGAACGGCGCTTCAAGGACGTCATGCTCTACGCTGCCGAAAGACTCGCCGATGATCCAACGTTCGGCGAAACGAAGCTGAACAAGATCCTCTACTTCGCTGATTTTGAAGCGTTTCGGTTCCTTGGTCAGCCGATTACAGGAGCCGAATACCAGAAGAACAAGTACGGGCCGACCGCACGTCGCTACCCAATCATGCGCGACGAGCTACTTCGTCGCGGCGCGATCGAGGTCGAACGCCGGCTGGTTGTGGATCACGTTCAGGACACGGTACGGCTCCATCCCGAGGGTGTTCGCGCCAACATGGATCAGTTCTCGGACGCTGAGCGCGAATTGCTCGATCGCGTAATTGAGGACATGCGCAAGCACACCAATACCGAGGTCAGCGATGAGTCGCATAAGAAGTCGGCAGGGTGGCTCGCGCGGGATCTAGGCGAAACGATTCCGTATTCGTCTGCGCTCATTAATCCTGAGCCGCTCGACGCCGCGGCGCTCGCAGGTCTGAAAACAAAAGTTCCCGTCTAATTCGGCGTCTGACACGGCTGGTAGGACCTTGGTCCTCATGGTCGAGTCCGAGGGCGAAATTCGCATGTGGAAATGGACTGAGCTTCCTCGCTTCGCCACGTTCTGCCGCCAGATCTGCGAGAAGCTCGACCTTGAGTACGAGGATGAGTTCGACCGAATCCGATGGGCGATCGAAGAGGATGTATGCCGAAACCCGCTAACAATCTCCCACACTGATCCTCGCTTCAACGATGAGAAGCGTCGCTTCTTCCGAACGGCAGAAGCGCCCGCACAAACGCAGGTACCGCCGCTAGTCGTGATCTTTCGCGTGGTGCGCTATCCCGAGATGGGAGCGAAGGGTGTCATTGAGGGACGCGAGGTCTGGATTGAGCAAGAACTCAGGGAGATCGGCTTTTCCCTCGAGCCGAACGGTCCTTCGGCGTCAGCTCTGGCGTAGGCTCAAGCGTCGCCTGAATCGCGCCGTCGAAAACAGACTAGATTGTCGTCTGCGCCTTCTAGCCGGTCTGCGATGAGGCTCGGGAACTCTAAGATCCAGGGCTGCCGCTCGGCCCCGGAGAGGAGCGACAATAACCACCGTCGTCACTTATCGAGTCCGGCTTCGCGAGGGCAGGGACGGCACCGAGTACACGCTCGAGCGCACCTATCGAAGCCTCGTGCCGCCGGCGCCGGAGGGTGGCCCGTACTTGAGTCAGGAAGGCGACGTCTTCTTCGTCGACGAATTGCTCGACGTGCGCAGGCTGATCCGCGGCTGGCGGCCGAAGTGAACGACGCCTCGAAACGCTGATGGTTTTTCACACGGTTGTAACCCGCCGCGCGCTCGTCGGGCGAGCGCGCCGGGGCTAATCGCCATTCCCGACGCTCACGACCGTCAGCGGCGCTCCTGCGAGCCGCGCGGATCAAGGGCGGTGCCCGAATTAGGTGATGTAACGGACACGGCCTACACTCGTCGCAGAGGAGTCGAGTGAGGCGGTCCCGGAGCGCCGCAGTCCCCGGATGCCTGCTTGTGCCCGACTCCTCTCTATTTCGCGTTTAAGGAGGGGCCGGACTGTCTAGTCACGCTTCCAAAGGGGGGAAACGGGCTGACGTCGTCCAGCCCCTCGCTCGAAGGTTACGACGCAGTGATTTTTCCGCCAAACCCAACTTAGTCGCCAGCGAGGTCGAGGCGTAGTGTGAAACCGGGCCGGGAGGATGGGGAGCGCCGCGGCGCTCGTCCCGCCGAACGGCCCTCTACTTTCAGGCTCGCATCGAGGGAAGACCGACAGGCAGCTCGTTACTCATCGCGCCCAAGCTGCTTCGCGCCCAGCTTGCTCTCGCGCTCGACAGCGGCCTTGTAGAACCGCCCTTCCTGCTCCCGCGCCATCCTGATGAAGATCGGCAGCATCGAGCGGCTGACCGGATACCACTGCTCCGAATAGACGGGGTGATCTTTCCCGAGCGTCGCTCCGTTGTCGACGACGTCGCGTAATGCCGTCTCGTCCGAGTGCGCGTAGACCTGGTCGCGTTTCTCCATGAGCTCGCGATGGAGGTTGTGGAGAAGGGGTTCGGTCGGCGCCCATTCAGGCCCGAGCGGGCCGACCTTGTTCGGCGGCGTGAACGGTCTCGCGTAGATGACGACGATCGCGGTCTCGAGCGCACGGCAGAGATCGCCATCCCCCTGCTCTCGCTGTAGCGCCTCTGCCGCGGCTGCTGCTTGCCTCATGTCGGCCTGCGCGAATCGGAACCGGCGGACCTCGCGAAGCAGTCGGTTGCGTTCGCGTTCCTCCATCGCCGAGAAGCTAGAGACGGTAGGGCCGAGCTGCGCCCGGCGACCCGACCGACGCCCTGTCTGCAAAGAGTTCGTAAGGCCGCGTTTCGATTCGTCTCCGGGCGCGCAACCTAGCAACACGGCCAAGGCGCAAGGGTGGCGCTCGAGGGTAGGGAAAGCGCACCCAAAGGACGTGTCGTATGGGGAGAGGCGATTCGTCCGCGCCTTGGCCGCGGCAGTTGGAAGAGTACGCCTTTTCCATCGTAGTTCGAAGGAAAGGGGGCCGAGCCGCGCGAGGCGACCCGGCCCCTCTGCATCCGGCTAAACGGAGGCTCTCGCTCTCCAGCCCGCACAAATACCGAGTGCGAAGATGCGCCTGCCGATGTGATCGACGAGGGCGGCTTCGCGGTCTGTCGCCGGCTGGAATGCGCCCTCCCTGATCTCGGCGAAGCTATCGACAACCTTGGAATCCCAGGCGAGCTCAGCCGCAGTCATAACGTCATCGGGCGACGTCTCGACCAGGCGGTCAGTCGCATGCTCCGCCGCGATGGCTTGGCACTCGTCGATCGCCCGATCTATCGCTGCGACGATGTTCGGCTCGTCGGCGTGCATCAATCGCTCTCCTGGAGTCGCGTGTGGTCGAGGTCATCCAGCCCTTTTTCGATCCGGTTGACGTAACCCGCGAGCTCCTCCTGCGAACGCTGGAGGTCCCGGACGAAGCTAAAGAGCTGCCCGATGTGCTCGAACGTCGGTACTTCATCTCCTGGGCGACGCTGGCGAGGATCCGACTCGTCGAAGTCCAGTGCGCCCAGGCGCTCGACACGCCACGCGAAGCGAGCGACTGGCTCGAGCGCTGCGAGAAGCAGCTCACTCGCCCCCCTGAGCTCCTCCGACGTCGGCAGAGTCACTGACTTGTCAGCCGCTAGCGGCATGACTACCTCCTCTTGCGCGAAGGCCCCCGGACCAGCGATTAGGGCGCCGGCCGGAGGCCAAGCGCAACCTAACAAGGTGAGGATGCGTGCCCTAATCACGCAGGGCCGATCATGGCAGCAACGGGGGACCTCCGCAAGTGCGGCAAATCAGACGCCGCAGGTCTCACGCAAGGGCGGCTTAGAACCCGAGCCATCACCTTTGAAGGTGGCGCTTGCCCCTCGACAACGACTGCTTCAGGATGTCTGCGACGGCAGGCAGGTCGTGAGAGGGGAGAATCATGCGACGTTCGTTTCTAATGTTGGCGGCGCTTGCTGCTGCGGCGGCGCTGGCGGCGGGGTTTGCCTCGTCGGCCGGTGCCTACGGCGGTGGTGCCAGCCACGACACGTGGCAGATCGGCATTTCGGGCAACTGCAACAACCCGACCTCGTCGTTCTGCCAGAACCCGGAGACGGGCAGCCCTGAGCTTGGCGGCTTCTGGGGCTGGGTCGAGTTCGACCGCTTCGCCGATGGGACGATCACAGGCGATGAGCAGGTGACGGGCTGCGGCCACGGGATCGGCGGCGCCGGCTCCTTTGGCGCGGAGCATGCGGACGTGGACATCACGAGCGCCCATCTCGCGGCGGCGGGGCCGGACGATCCGAACTTTGGGACGCCGGGCGCGCAGGTCTTCTACATCGACAGCAACGTGGTCAACGGCGAGCCCAACGTTGCTGATTTTCTCGGTGACTCGGGCATCCCAGCCGAGGCCGGGCACTACTCGTTCCACCCGGCGGCGGGTGTCGCCTTCAACCTCAACGTCGCGTTCCGACCCGCGAAGTAGCTGCCGTTCGATTCGCTCTCCCTGGGCTGCTGCGTGCGACCCAGGGAGAGTGCCGGTTCATTTCCGAAACGAGTTTCTTAGACGGTCGGCAGGATCGGCGTCGCGCGTGGTTCCGGGCTGTAGGGAAGTCGCCGGCGCGGCGGAGGCGCGGCGCTCTCGAGCAAGTCCTTTTCGTTGATGATCCCGAGCCCGTAGGCAAGCGCGACGGCATGAGGCATGTTGACGGCGCCGAGGCGGAAGAGGCAGAAGCGGGACTGCATCGCCACCGTCCCCCGAGCCTTGCCGAGCTTCTCCGCGATCTCGGCGGTGTTCCAACCGGCCGCGAGTAGCTTCAGGACCCGTAGTTCCGCCGACGTGCGACGTGCGATCTGGCGCCCGCCTGTGAGCGAACAGCCGGAAGCACCGAAACTCGAGCCGACATTCCACGTCTTCGCTTCCGAGTGGGTCGAGCGCCGTCGTCACGAGGTCGATGCTCGGACCGTCGAATACTGGCAGTGGGCTCTCTCGTCTCACTTGCTAGCGCACTTCGCCGAGCTGCGACCGTCGCAGATCAACGTCGCCGCGATCGACGGCTACAAGCTCGAGAAACTACGCGAGCGTGAGCGACTCGAAGCCCTGCAGCGCGAACGACCGAAGGAGCGGGTCGAGCGAGGGCTGAGCAACGGCAGCATCAACAAGACCCTCAAGGTGCTGGCGATTGTCCTCGACGACGCGATCGAGGCCGGTCACATCGAGACGAACGTCGCGCGCGGGAAGCGACGGCGGCTGAAGGAGTCGAAGCCGCGGAGGACGTGGCTCGAACTCGAGGAGGTTCGGGCGATCCTCGACGCGGCCGGCACACACCGAGCGTTGCTCGCGACGATGATCCTGGCGGGCCTTCGCGTCGGCGAGTTGACCGCCCTTCGGTGGAGCGCGGTCGACCTGGCGAATGCGCGGCTAAATGTCGCTGAGTCAAAGACGGACGCCGGACGGTCGACGTAACGCCGTGGCTACTCGACGAGCTGAAGGCGCACAAGGCCGGGTCCCGCTACTCGGCGCCAGACGAGTCGTCTTCTGCACCGGCAAGGGAACGCCGTTCAACCGTTCGAATGTCCGCCAGCGAATTCTCGGCGGCGCGATCAAGGCAGCGAACGAGAAGCTGAAGAAGGCAGGCAAGCCGCCGATCGCCGAGGGGATCACGAACCACACCTGCCGACGGACGTTCGCCTCGTTGCTCTACGAGGCAGGTGCCTCACCCGCCTACGTGATGGCTCAGATGGGGCACACGAGCTCGGCCCTCGCGCTCGAGGTCTACGCGCGGAAGATGGAGCGCCAGCGCGAGACGGGCGCCCGGATGGACGCCCTTATCCGCGGCGCTGATTGGGCACAAATGGGCACAAATGGCGCGGTAGACGAGGCGTCGTTGCCGGTCGAGAGAACGGGAAGCGCGGCCTAGCAGCGCTTTCCTGAGTGGGCGGTGCCGGGCTCGAACCAGCGACCTCCTGCTTGTAAGGCAGGCGCTCTCCCAACTGAGCTAACCGCCCTTCGAGGAAGCTTAGTGGCGGCAAGCTTCAAACTCAGCCGCGGGGCTATCCTTGCCTGCGGCCCCCGTCGACTAGCGGCCTAGGTCACAGCCCTTTCAAGGCTGTAGCACGGGTTCGAATCCCGTCGGGGGCATCACTTCACGTCAGACGGCTGCGGCCCGAGCGCCGGAGCTGCGAGCAGGCCGAGGCGCTGCGCAGTCGCGATCGCCTCGACTCGGGTGTGCGCGCGCAACTCCGCAAATGTGTTCCGCAGGTGATTCCGAACCGTCTCAGGCGAGAGCGTGAGCTCGGTCGCGATCTCGGAGGTGGACATACCGGCGGCGAGCAGATCGAGGATCTCGAGCTGGCGAGGCGTCAAGTGCGGATCCGGACTCTGGCGGATGTCCGATGGAGGTCGGCGCACGTCGAACGCGAGTATGAGAACGCCCACGATCTCGTCCCCATCTCGAAGAGGCAGGTGCTGGGCGCGCACACCCCGGAGGTGCCCGGCCGCGTCCACGAAGACTGTCTCGAAGTTGGTTGGCTCACCGCACTCGGCGGCTCGGCGGAACTGTGCTTCGACGTTCTCGCGCGCCTCGGGCGGTATCAACTCCCCGAAGTGACGACCAAGCAGCTCGGCCTTCGAGCTGCCGGAGGCTTCTTCCGCTCCGCGGTTCATGTGGATGAACCGGCCGTCAACGTCGTGCAGGCTCGCGGGCACCGCGAGACTATCGACCAACGAAAAGTCGACGTGCTGCAATCGGTGCGGCATGGAAGCCATGTTGGACCAGCCATCCACCATCGGTCAACAAGCAAGCGGGGAGCAGGAGCGTGACGAAATCGACGATGATCCTGTCCTTCGCTTCAATAGCGAGGTGGGCCGGTAGCTCAGTTGGTAGAGCAGGGGACTTTTAATCCCAAGGTCGCAGGTTCGATCCCTGCCCGGCCCACTAGNTGGTCCTCGAGCTAGGAAGTGCCGGCCGCGTGCTTGCGGTGACTGTCTAGGCAACTAAACTACGACCGTGCGGGCTGCGATCGTGGTGATGGTAGTCCTCGCGTTCAGCCCGGCGGCGACGGCGGCCGCCCCGCCGACGGTTGGGGCGACGGCGACGGCGACATCGGGCGCAGCCCCGCTCAAGGTCGTGCTCACCGCCTCGGGCGACGGCGTCTCGTATCACTGGGACTTCGGGGACGGCGCCGCGGCGGACGGGGCGACAGTCGAGCACGTCTACCAAGCGGGCGCCTTCACTGCTCGGGTGACCGGGACGAGCGCAAGCGGTGAGTCAGCGACGGCGTCGATACGGGTGCTTTCTTTCGCGGTGACCCTGAAGGCGCGGCAGGTCGTCGGCTACGCGCAACACCTCCGTTTCGCCGGGAAGCTGGTGCCGGCGGTCAGCCGGAAGCGGATCTCTCTCTACACCGCTGACGGGAGGCGCGCGGCGAGAGGACGCACAACCCGAAACGGGAGCTTCCGCATCGGGGTTCCGGTCAGGCGGCCGGGGACGTACGTCGCTCGTTTCGGCGATGTGGTCTCGAACGCAATTGCCGTGCGTGTGCGGCCTTCGCTTTCGGCGTCCTTTCTCGGCTCGGGCGTGGTTGGGCGGCCGTTGCAGCTGGCAGTGCGCCTGCGACCGGCTGGGGCGGGGCTGGTTCGGGTCGAGATCAGGCGGCGGGGCCGACTCGTCACCGGTGGCGAATATCACAGCGGTGCCAGGATCAGGCTGCCGTCGAGCCGCGTCGCCGAATACCGGATCGCCCTCTCAACAGCCGGGTCCGACGGCTATGCGCCGCGCCGGCTGACGCTCCGCAAGATCGTCTTCTACCCGCGGCTCGAAGTTGGATCGACCGGCCCAAGCGTACTCGCGCTCAACGAGGCACTTGGTCGCCTCCACATCGCACTCGGCGCTGTCGATTCGAGCTTCGGCCTGGACACGCGCGACGCGGTCGTCGCGTTCCAAAAACTGCATGGCTTACCGAGGACCGGCTCGGTCGACGCGCGCTTCTGGCGCGTGCTCTCGACGGGAAACGCCCCGCGCGCCCGCTACCCCGGCGACCACATCGAAGTCAGCAAGGCGCTCCAGGTTCTGTTCGTCGTTCGCGGTGGCCAGGTGATCCTCATTAGCCACGTGTCGACGGGCGCGACCGGCAACACCCCTGTCGGCCTTTGGCACGTCTACAGCAAAGTCGCGGGCTGGCTCCCTGACGGGATGTTCGACTCGTCCTTTTTCCTCCGCGGTTTTGCGATCCACGGATACCCGACCGTCCCGTTCTATCCCGGGAGCCACGGCTGCGTGCGCGTGCCGGTTTGGCTTGCGCCTCGGATCTACGGCTACGACCCGCCTGGCTCGACGATCTACATCTACTAGGAGGGTTTGGCCGCCCGCCTGAGGTACCAGCGCACGACTTCGATTGCGCCCGCAACCGAGAACGCGATCCCGAGCGCGAGCAGGAGGCCCTTCCAAGGCGCCGCCTCGAACGCGTGGCCGCCGAAATAGCCGAGCAGCGAGGCGTAGAGGGCCCAGCCGAGTGCCGCCGCCGCGTCGAAGAGCACGAACCGGCGCCACGGGTAGCCGAGCGTGCCGGCGCTCAAAGTGACGACGGTGCGTCCGCCCGGGATGAAACGGGCGATTGCGATCAGCTCTCCTCCGCGCTCGCTGACCTGCTGCTGAGCCCACTCGGTGCGCTTGCGAGCCTTCTCGCCGCTGAAGAAGCGCTCATTGATCCGCGCGCCGAATCGGCGTCCGATGAAGTACGCGGTGTTGTCGCCGAGGAACGCTCCCGATGCGGCCGCGCCAACGATCAGCGGCAGGTTCAGCTCACCTGCGGACGCGACCACGCCCGCGGTGATCACCGACGTCTCGCTCGGCACGACGGGCACGAGTGCGTCGAAGTACGCCAACAGGGCAACGATCAGGTACGCCCAGCCCGAGGCGTTCGACACGAGGTCGGTGAACTGGCCGAAGATCGCCGCCTACCGTAGCTCGCGCGAAGGTGGGCGAAAGCCTCGAGACTCACCGGTCGCGAGGTTCCTGACTCCCGCCGCTAAACCGGCGGCGACTACCCTCGACTCGGCTAAGCGGGAGAGCCGCTGCCCTGCGCAACCCTGCTGGAGGGTGTGGGGCGAGCGCCGGCGCTGCGGCGATTCCTTGCAGGGGGCCGCGAGTCCTCGAGTGAGCGGCTCGCTTTGAGGTAGCGCTCGAGATTCGCCGGCCCTGCGTCGTCCGAGAACGCGATCACGGCGTCGACGAACTGCTCGACCGCAGTTTCGTGGCTGAACTGGTCGCGCTCCATGCCGCGCACGATGCCGCTCCGGCCAGCTCGTGTCTTCGGGGGCAGCGCCCAAATCGACTACCTGCCAGCCGGAATCGCGCGATGGTGACCCCGCTCAGTGGGTGAGTGGGACAGACCTAGGCTGCGCCGTTACTTCGAGGTGCGCGGCACGGCGTTCGCGCAGCGCGGCTCGTGCTTTTTCGCGAGCCGAAACAGGAGTGCGTGCAGGGTTGAGCGTTCCTTCTCGCTGAGAGGGTCGAGAAATTCCTCTTCGCTCCGGCGCGCGATCATACGCATGCGGCTGAGCGTCCGCTTGCCGTCCGGGGTCAGCCTGACCAGGTGCCTGCGGCGGTCGTGGGGATCTCGACGGCGCTCGACGAGGCCGCGCTCTTCGAGCTCGTCGAGCAGACCGACAAGCTGTCCGCGGTCATAACCCAGGGTGTCGGCAATCGAGCCCTGGGTCTCGGGCGAGCCCTCGCCGAGGACGATCAGGATCGCATGGTGATAGGGGTGGAGCCCGGTCTCTTCGTAGGCCCCCATCGCCTGCTCCTTCGCCGCGTAGCCGAGCCGCTTCAGCAGGAAGGTCGGCGAATCGACCAGCTCTTGCGGGAGACGGGTGACGCGGAGCGGATTGTCAATCCGCGGGGGTGTGACAGTCATGTAAATAGAGTAGCGCGGACAATCGTTGTGCTGCTATAAGGTTGATGCAAGCAACGATTGAGGAGGTCAATTGATGGGAATCTCTGGGAAGGCTGAACGGCGCTGGAGCGCGCTCGCACTGATCGTGACTGCCCAGTTCATGGTCATCCTGGATGTGGCGATCGTCAACGTTGCGCTGCCGTCGATCAAGTCGGACCTCGGTTTCTCTCAGACAAACCTCCAATGGGTGATCTCCGCATACGCGATCTTGTTCGGCGGCGCGTTGTTACTCGGAGGCCGACTCGCCGACCTGCTCGGTCGGCGCCGGCTGTTCATCGCCGGTCTCGCGCTCTTCGCTGCGAGCTCGCTGTTGTGCGGCCTTGCCTGGTCCGAGGCGTCTCTGATCGGCTTTCGCGCGGTGCAGGGACTCGGCGGCGCCTTGCTGGCTCCCGCGGCGCTCTCTCTGCTGATGACCACCTTCGCCGAAGGCCGCGAGCGCAATCTCGCGCTCGGGATCTACGGCGCCGCGTCAGGGAGTGGGGCCGCCGCCGGCGTCCTGCTCGGGGGTGTGCTGACGTCCTACTTGCACTGGTCCTGGATCTTCTTCATCAACGTGCCCGTCGGGGTCGCGGCGATCGCGCTGACGCCGTTTCTCCTTCAGGAAAGCCGCGCAGAGGTCGCGCATCGGCATTTCGATCTGCCAGGCGCCGCTTCGATCACAGCCGGGCTGATGTTGCTTGTCTATGCGACGACCCGCGCGACGAGCGACGGTTGGGGCTCCCCGACGACGCTCTCGCTGTTCGGCGGGGCTGCCGCACTCGTGCTCGCCTTCGTCGCGATCGAGCTGCGGTCGAGCTCACCGCTTCTGCCACTTCGCATCTTCCGTCTTCGGACGCTCACGGCCGCGAACGCCGCGATGGCCATCGTCGGCGGGGTTGCCTTCTCCGAGTTCTTCCTCCTCACGCTCTATCTCCAGGACGTCCTGCATTACTCGCCGGTCGAGAGCGGGGTCTCGTTCTTGGGCTTTGCGCTGGCTGTGGTCATCGTCTCGAACATCGCCCAGGTCGTCGTCGGCCGCTTCGGCGTGCGCCCGACGCTCACGGCCGGGTTGCTCACATCCGCTGCGTCCGTCGCCTGGCTGACGCGGCTGCCCCTCGACGGGCACTACTTCTGGGACCTGTTCCCGGGGTTCGTCCTCGGGGGCGCCGGCATGGGCCTCTCCTTCGTGCCGGTGACCATTGCCAGCCTCATGGGTGTCGAGCGCTCGGATGCCGGTGTCGCCTCCGGCCTGATCAACACCAGCCGTCAGGTCGGCGGGGCGATCGGAATCGCTTTGGTCAGCGCTGTTGCCGCAACTTCGACCGGTAACTACGTTAATGCGCACACCGGCGTCACGCTGTCGAGCGGCGCCGCACTGGATCACGGGTTCCGGACGGGGCTCTATGTCCTCACCGGCTTGCTTGTCTTCGGGGCGCTGATCGCAGTCACATTGATCAAGAGCGCCCCTGCGGAAGTCGAGGGTGTAATCCGGGACGAGCAAGCCCTACTGGAGGAGGCCGCCTGAGAGGCGTCTAGCGAGCGGCGGAAAGACCTGTGGCTGACCGCAGCGGCTCGAACGAGTGATCCCACGCAGGTTTGAGGAGCTTTCAGCACCTCAATGGTCATGGGGATCACACTGTTTCGGCGCAGCTCGCCGACCAGCGAGGCGACGGATGGGCACTTGGATCTCTGTGCAGACGACCTGCGCCGGCTGGTCGAGATCGAGCGCGGTCAGCGGCTGCTGCTCCAGAACGCCTACGAAGACACCGTTGTCGCCCTCGCCCGCGCGCTCGAGTCGAAGGACAGCGGGACCGGAGCCCATTCCCAGCGGGTCCAACGGTACGCGCTCGAGCTGGCCGACGCCGTGGCGCCCGAGCTTCTCGGCGACGCGAGCGCTGAGCACGGTTTTCTCCTTCATGACGTTGGCAAGATCGGGATTCCGGACCGTGTACTCCGCAAGCCGGGGCCGCTCGATCCAGACGAGCGGCGGCTGATGGAGACCCACCCACTGGTGGGCGAGCGGATGCTTTCGGACGTGAGTTTGCTTCGCGGGGAAGGGCTCAAGGTCGTCCGGTCACACCACGAACGCTGGGACGGTTGCGGGTATCCCGATCGGCTCGCGGGAGACGAGATTCCAATCGGCGCACGGGTATTCGCCGTCGCGGACACGCTGGACGCGTTCACCAATCGGCGTCCCTATCGGGCCGCCGGCAGCTGGGAAGACGCCTCGAAGCTGATCCTCTCAGAGGCGGACGGACAGTTCGACCCGGACGTCGTCGAAGCCTTTCAGGAGCGCGAGCAGGCAATGCGCTCTCTGCAGCTCGAGTTCGCCAGTCTCGCGGCGCTCAATTAGCGAGCGGCGTTGTGCGGATAATGTCGCGCGTCGGACCGTCGCCGCGTACCTCGGTGGCGGCCGAGCCGCCATAGCGCCGACGAATGCCTCGGGGTTCGTTATCGGCGGGCCACGAGAAGATGGAAAGGAGCGGCCATGCTTTTGGCCGTCGCCGCTTCCCCGAGGCGTCCCCGGAGCCCGAGCAACTCCTCCGTCGTACGGAGCAGAGAGTAGTGGGTGAACATCGCAGCCGACCGAGTATTTCGTCGTACCGATGGGGCGACGACGATCGTGGCGAGGTGGTCACAGTGGAGACTTGGGCACAGACCCCCGGAAAACGAATCGTCTTCGTCCCACGTGACGAAGATCGCAGTCTTCCCGGACCGGTATCCGCGGCTTGCGACAATCCTGTTTGTCCAAGAACGCAGAAAGACGTCGCTCAGCGGCGGATCGACGTTTCCGCAGGGGCGCGAGCAGCCGGGCTTGACTGTGCCGCCGTCGTCATTGGGCCCGATGATCGCGAGCGCTGGCAGCGTGTTTGCCGATAGGGCTCTCGCCAGCGCCCCTGTATGGAGTGTGCCGAGCGGCACGTCCCAGCGACGGCAGTCCGACCGCACGCGACTGTAGAAAAGAACAGGCTCGTGGTGGGCGGTGTAGACGGGGTCGCGGTTCGGATAGTCGGTCAGATAGCACTTGCTGGGCATGCTCTCCGAGTAGGTTCGCCACGACAGGCCGCGGGCCCTGACCTGGGAGAAGATGCTCGGCACGGGGAGCGGTGGCGACGAGTCGCCGTTCACGCCCCATGTCCCGCCAGACGTCATCGCGATGTAGTTGGGCAGGGAGGGGTCACCGACTCCGAAGTAATCGGTGGCGAGGCCACACTCCTTGGCGAGAGCGTTGGTGAACGGTAGGTTGCCGTTGGCGATTACGTGGTCGTAGCTCTGGTTTTCGAAGATGATCCAGATGACGTGTCGGTAGCGGGCCGGTGCGGTCCGGCCCCCACATGGGCTCCTGCTGTTGCCCTGCGTCACGGCTTCGCGTGCGGGGCTCGCGCCTGCGTTCCAGACGCTCGCTCCTATCGCTGCCGGCAGTAGCCCACCAACGAACACGACGACGGCGAGGCAGCGTCTGACGAACGAGAATCCTGCGCTGATACCGATGGATGATTCCATAACGAGCGGGCCACCGCGACGGTACGCAGTGCCGACTCATCTGTGGTTTCGATTCATACGCGTATCCGTTAAAAAGATGGGTCGTCCGGCCTATTGAAGACGTCAACCAAAAAAAGGACGATTTTTCCGGTCGCCGTATCTTTGCGGCCCCTCGACTAGAGGGAGGCGACACGATAGAGTCGTTGTCAGGGAGAGGGAGGTTCGTTGATGGAGCCATACGGTCTGTCCGTATGAGAGGCTGGACGCTGGTGATCAGCCGGCCCATTGGGGGCGCCCTCGCAAAGTGGGGACGACTGGTGTGTCGTCGCACACCGTTCGACGAGAGGGAGCGACGCAATGGCGTTTGGGGAGAGAGCGGCTCGCCCGAGGGGCGAAGCCGTCCATACGGTGGGGGGATATCGGCATAAAGTTTCGCCTCTGGCGTTCGGCCGTTCGGCGAGCGCTCATGAGGAGGTAAGTCCGAGAACCGAGGGGACGTTCCAGTCAGACGACGGAGCGGAAAACGACGCGGGGAGCGTGCACGAGCGTGCTCATTCTCCGGAAGCGGTTGTGGCGCACGCGGCCAGCGAGAACGGCTACGAGGGAGCAAGCGCGCCTCGCGTCAGCGTGGTGATCCCTGCGATCAATGAGGCGCGCAACCTCCCGCACGTGCTTGCTGATCTTCCCCCGGACGTCTTCGAGGTCGTTCTCGTCGATGGCCGTTCCACTGATGGCACCGCCGAGGTCGCCCGGGCTCACTACCCCACGGTCCGTATAGTCGGCCAAAGCGGCCGGGGTAAGGGCGACGCTCTCGCCTCTGGCTTCGCGGCTGCTCGTGGCGACATCATTGTGATGCTGGACGCGGACGGATCCGCTGACCCGGCCGAGATCCCACGATTCGTAGACGCCCTGCAGAGCGGGGCAGACTTCGCCAAGGGCTCACGTTTCGCAGACGGCGGCGGTAGCAGCGACATCACGCTCGTCCGCGGTCTTGGGAACCGCTTGCTCGTGGGGCTCGTGAACGTTCTGTACCGCACCGACTATTCGGACCTCTGCTACGGGTACAACGCCTTCTGGTCTCGTTGTCTCGAGCGCATCAACGTCGACTGCAACGGGTTCGAAGTGGAGACGTTGATCAACATCCGCGTCGCGAAGGCGAAGCTCCGGGTGATCGAGGTGCCCAGCTTCGAGCGCGATCGGCTCTTCGGGGAGAGCAACCTACGGACGTTCCGCGACGGATTCCGTGTCCTTAGAACCATCCTGGGTGAGCGGTTTAGGCGGGCGGACGCAATCGAAGTCGAAGCCTCTACCGCACGTGCCGGCATTCAGTGAGTTTGGGGCGCTCCAACCGGGCGGGCTTGAAGGCCCGTAGGGGCGCCATTCACTGGGTGCGTCCGGCGACACGGGTTGGGGCAGCGATCCTCGCCCTGGCATTGATCATCGGCTTCGCCGCCGGTTCCATTCCACGCGCGAAGGCAGCGGCTTCCCTCGCGGGTTATCGCGACTTCTCGTATGGCACGGGCGTCTCCGGACCGACCACCAAAGAGGCCCAGAGCAAGCTCTGGTTCAACGACGGCTCCTGGTGGGGCGTGTTGTGGAACCCGTCGAACACGAAGTACCAGATCTACCGCCTCGACACGGCGACGCAGACCTGGAGCAGCACCAATCTCACGGTGGACGCGCGCGCGACCGTCCGCAACGACGTTCTGTGGGATGGGACTCACCTCTACGTTGCCTCGGCGGGGACGAACGAGGCGACGGCCACTCACGCTCCGAAGATCCGACGGTTCAGCTACTCGACCTCGACGAAGAAGTACTCGCTCGACCAGGGCTTTCCCGTCAACGTCAACACGGGCGGCGGCATGCAGGCGTTCGTCATCGACAAGGACTCGACCGGAGTCCTGTGGGGTACGTACACCCAGCAGAGCAAGGTCTGGACCACGCATACGACAGGCAATGACCAGACCTGGGTAACCCCCTACGTGCTGCCCTCTCCGGGGGCGACGACGATCAAGTCGGAGGACGAGTCCAGCGTTGTCGCCTACAACGGCAGGATCGGGATCATGTGGAGCAACCAGAACGACGGGACCTACTACTGGGCGGTCCACAACGACGGCGACCCCGACAGCGCGTGGCAGATCACGGCCGCCGACCAGGGTCCGGCCGAGACGGACAACCACATCAATCTCAAGGCGCTGAACAACGACCCGGCCGGCCAGGTCTTCGCCGCCGTCAAGACGTCGCTCAGCAATCCGCTCGACGCGCCTCTCTACAGGCTGCTCGTGCTCGGAAACGACGGTGTCTGGCGAAAACACACCTTCGGCCGCGTCATCGACAACCACACCCGCGCCACTGTGGTCATCGATAGCGAGGACCGTGAGCTCTACATGTTCGCCGCGTCACCTTGCTGCAACGGCGGGAGCGTCTTCTACAAGGTCTCGAACCTCGACAACATCTCCTTCCCGACGGGCCTCGGGACTCCGCTGATCCAAAGCAGTACCGACACCCACATCAACAACGTCACCTCGACGAAGCAGACGTTGTCGAGCGCAACCGGCCTCGCCGCGATTGCTTCCGACGACACGAGTCGTTTCTACCTCCACAACCAGTTCGGTCTCGGCGCCGGCGACACCGCGCCGCCGAACACGAGCATCGACAGCGGCCCTTCTGGAACGGCGTACGTCAACTCCGCCGTTTTTGCGTTCTCCTCGACCGAGGCCGGTTCGAGCTTTGCGTGCTCGCTCGACGGCAGTGCTTTCAGTAGCTGCACATCGCCACAGACCTTCACCAGCCTCAGCGACGGCTCGCATACGTTCCAGGTCCGCGCGACCGACCTCTCCGGCAACGTCGACCCCACGCCCGCTACGCGCACGTGGACCGTCGATACGTCGAACCAGACCGTGCTCGTTGGTTCCGATGCGGATGCGGAGGTCGATCAGGCCACTCCGGACACGAATAGAGGGACGTCGACGACGATCGCCGTCGACGGATCGCCCGTGTCGGAGGGGTTCCTCAGGTTCATCGTCGGTGGGGTTACCGGAACCGTACTCGACGCACGACTGCGGCTCTACGCGACCGACGGGACACTCGATGGGCCGAGCGTCTACACCGCGGGCAACACGTGGACCGAGACCGGGATCACGTGGAACAACCGGCCTGCTCGGACCAGCGTTGCGCTCGATGACCAGGCTTCGATCTCCGCCAACACGGCGTTCGAGTACAACGTCACGCCGGCGGTGAGCGGCAATGGGACGTACACCTTTGAAGTCGCGGCCACCTCTGACGACGGCGTCGTCTTCAACACGCGCGAGGCCGGCGCGAACAAGCCGCAGCTCGTGCTGACGGTACAAGGTGACACGACGCCCCCGGAAACGACGATCGACTCCGGCCCGAGCGGGACGACGAAGTCGAGCTCGGCCAGCTTCAGCTTCTCCTCCAGCGAGACCGGCTCGAGCTTCGCCTGCTCACTCGACGGAGCCGCCTTCAGCACCTGCACCTCGCCGGCGGCCTACAGCGGCCTCGCCGACGGCGGGCACAGCTTCCAGGTCCGCGCCACCGACCGTGCCGGCAACACCGATCCCACCCCGGCCAGCCGCAACTGGACGATCGACACGGTCGCGCCGGCGGCGCCGCAGATCACGAGCCCGGCCGACAACAGCATCCAGTCCAGCAGCACCGTCGCGCTCGCAGGCAGCGCCGAGGCCGGCGCGACCGTCGCCCTCTTCGACGGCCAGACCGCGGTCGGCAGCGCCACGGCCGACCTCGCCGGTAGCTGGCAGCGGACGCTGACCGGGGTCGGCGACGGCGCCCACACCTACACCGCGGTCGCGACCGACGCCGCCGGCAACAGCTCCCCCGCTTCGGGGGCGGTGCACGTCACCGTCGACACCCTGGCGCCCGAGACGACGATCGACTCCGGGCCGAGCGGGACGACGAACTCGAGTTCGGCCAGCTTCAGCTTCTCCTCCAGCGAGACCGGTTCGAGCTTCCAGTGCTCACTCGACGGAGCCGCCTTCGGCAGCTGCAGCTCGCCGGCGGCCTACAGCAACCTGAGCGAGGGCCAGCACAGCTTCCAGGTCCGCGCCACCGACTCGGCCGGCAACACCGACGCCACGCCGGCCAGCCGGAGCTGGACGATCTCGTTCGCGATCTTCACCGACGATTTCGAGCTCGGCAACTTCTCGCGCTGGACGACCGTTCTGACCGGCGTCGACGGCAGCGCCACGGTCCAGACGTCGACAGTCAAGAGCGGGACCTACGCTGCGCAGTTGTCGGAGACGGCGACCACCGGCAGCTTTGCCTACGCGCGGAAGTCACTGGGAACTGCACGCACCGACCTCAGGGTCAGCGGCGACCTCGACATTCTGCAGGAAGGGGCGAGTGGCGGCAATGTTCCCTTCATCAGGCTGTTCGACCCGGCCGGCACGCGTCTCCTCAGCCTTTACCGCCAGAACCAGAGCGGCAACAAGGTTCAGGTTGGCTACGGGGGCGGCAACTTCATCACGACAGGGACGCTCGCCCTCAATACCTGGGGACACCTCGAGTTGCACGTGATCACTTCCGGCGCGAGCACCAGCACGGTCGAGGTGTTGCTGAACGGGACGCAGGTCTACCGTTCCACGACCGCGAGCCTGGGCACATCGGGCGTCCTGACCGTCCAAATCGGCAACGAGACGAAAGCGCAGGCGTTCACGTTGGCCGCCGACAACATCACCGTATGGGTTCCGGCGGGGCCATGATCATCTCGAGAACGCCGCTGCGCGTCAGCTTCGTTGGGGGCGGAACCGACATCCCCGACTTCTGCGACAAGCACGGTGGCGCAGTCGTCTCAACCACTATCGACAAGTGGATTCACGTCGTCGTCGCGCGTCGGTTCGAAGGCGACGTCCGCGTCAGCTACTCCCGCACCGAGATCGTCGACGCCGCCCCGGCGGTAGTGCACGAGCTAGTCCGCGAGACGATGAAGGCGACGGGCATTCCTCGCGGTGTAGACGTCGTGACGCTCGCCGACGTCCCCTCCCGCGGGACGGGCCTCGGCTCGTCGAGCGCTGTAACCGTCGGGCTCCTGAACGCTCTCTACGCCTTTCAGGGTGTGTACAAATCGCCGCCGCGGCTCGCCGAGGAGGCGAGCGAGATCGAGATCGAGATTCTCGGGAAGCCGATCGGCCGCCAGGATCAGTACGCGGCGGCAATCGGCGGGCTGAACTTGATCGAATTTCTGCCAAACGGTGGCGGCGTCCGCGTCGAGCCAATTGTCTTGCCGCCCGGGACGCTCAAGGGTCTCCACCGGTCGCTGCTCCTCTACTTCACGGGGCGCGACCGCGCCGCCGAACAAGTGCTCGAAGGACAGGGAGCTGCGATCCGCGACGGCGCCGCGGTTCCTGCGCTCCAGACGATGCGGGACCTTGCGTATGAGCTCCGTGACCGGCTCAGTGCAGGCGACGCCGACGCTGTGGGCGAACTTCTCCATCGGAACTGGGAGCTGAAGCGATCGCTCGTCGACGGTCTCAGCGACGCGGAGATCGACGGCTGGTACGACGCCGCCCGTGAAGCAGGCGCAATCGGCGGCAAGCTGCTCGGAGCCGGTGCCGGCGGCTTCTTCTTGGTCTTCGCTCCGCCAGAACGGCACACCGCCATACGCGGGGCCCTCTCGCACCTCCGCGAGGTCCCGTTTCGCTTCGCCAGCCGCGGCACGCAGATCAGTCTTCTCGACGACGGGAGCCTCTAACGATGCAATCACAGGTAGCCGGATATCTCGAGCAGCTGAGAGCCACCATCGACACGCTCCCACGCGATCGCCTGGCTGAGATGGGCGAGATGCTCTTTCGCGCGTATCGGAACGAGAAGCAGGTCTTCACCGTCGGCAACGGCGGTAGCGCCTCGACGGCGAGCCACATGGCGGCAGATCTCGGCAAAAACACGATCGGGCCGAACATGCGCCGCTTTCGCATCCTGAGCTTGAACGACAACGCGGCGATCGTCACCGCGCTCGCGAACGACATTGGCTACGAGCACATTTTCTCGGAGCAGCTCGTGAACCTGATCCAGCCGGGCGACCTCCTCGTCGCGATCTCCGGCAGCGGGAACTCGCCAAACGTCGTCCGGGCCATGACCTACGCGCGCGAGCAATGCGCCGAGGTCGTCGCCGTTCTCGGCTTCGACGGCGGCCTGGCGGCCGGCCTCGCCGATCTGGCGGTAATCGTTCCAATCGACCACTACGGGATCGTCGAGGACGTGCACCTGATTATCAACCACATCCTCGTCGACTACTTCAAGGCGCGTCTTGCCGAGGAGCAGTCATGTCTCGCGTAGGCCGCCCGGCCGTGTTTCTCGACCGGGACGGCACATTGAACACACGCCCGCCGTCACATTCGTACGTGTCCTCCCCCGACGAATTTGCGTGGCTGGACGGAGCTGCGGAAGGCGTCGCGCTACTGGCGCGCGCCGGTTACGCCCCGGCGGTCGTCTCGAACCAGCGCGGAATCGCACGGGGGCTGGTTGAAGAGCGCGTCCTGCGACAGATCGAGGTACGGATCCAGGACGAGCTCGCCGCGCGCGACTGCCGGATCGAAGCGTTCCGCTACTGTCCGCACGACCTCGACGATCAATGCGCATGCCGCAAGCCGGCGCCAGGTCTCCTCCTCGAGCTCGCGCGTGAGCTCGATCTCGACCTCGGCCGCTCGTGGGTGATCGGTGACTCCGAGAGCGACGTGCTGGCAGGTGAAGCCGCGGGCTGCAAGACCGTGCTTCTGGGCGCCCCGCCGAGTTCTTGCCGGCCGGACCGTGTCGCCGGCTCGTTGCTCGAGGCGGCTCGGTTGATTACCGCAGAAAGAGCATGAACGGTCGGCCCGGAAGCGAGATGCGGCCGCTACGCCGCCTGGTTTTCGAACTCCTCGACGAGGTGTCGATAGGTGTCCGCGAGGCCTTCGGTGAGCTCAACCTCGGCGCGCCAGCCCAGCTCGCGGCGCGCGTGCTCGGGATTCATGCAACTTCGCTCCAGCTCGCCCGGCCGAAGCGCCGCAAGCTTCGGCTCGACGGACGATCGAGCGGCCCCCCGCAGTCCCTCGAAGACCGTACGGACGTCGGTCTCCGTACCGCTCGCGATATTGAAGACGCCGGGCTTTCCGCGAGCAGCAAGCATTGCTGCGACGACGTCGGACACGTGCACGTAATCGCGAGTCGGCGTCCCATGCCCGAACAGCGTCGGCGACTCGCCCCGCCAAAGAAGATGGCTGAAGATCGCGACCACGCCGGCTTCACCATGAGGGCTCTGCCGTGGGCCGTAGACGTTGCCCAATCGGCAAACGGCATGGGGCGCGCCATTCGCGTGAGACCAAGTAAGGACGTACGCCTCGCCCGCCCACTTCGAGGCTCCGTAAGGAGCGATCGGAGCAGGGATTCTGTCTTCGCCGGTCGGGATCGGCGCGTCATTTCCGTACAGCGCTCCACCAGTCGACGCGAAGACCACCGGAGCGCCATGCCTCTTCGCGGCCTCGAGCACGTTCACCGTTCCTTGAACGTTCACGGCGCAGTCGCGACTGGGATCTTTGACCGAAACCGTAACACTCGATTGCGCGGCGAGATGGTAGATCGCCGCCGGGCGCGCCGAGTCGATCACGGCGTCGAGTGCCGTACGGTCCGTTATGTCGACTTCTTCGAGGACGCCCTCCACTGCAACGCGCTCGGCGCGGCCGGTCGAAAGGTCGTCGATCACGACCGCCTGGGTTCCGTCCGCGACGAGGGCGTCGACAACGTGGGAACCGATGAAGCCGGCCCCACCAGTGACAATCGCCGTCTCCCGCTGCATCTCTCGCTCACCCGCGTTCGTCCTTCGCGTCCCCGTCCGGACGCCCCGACGGGCGTGATGATACTGGCCGCCGGCCGTGGCACCCGTCTCGGCACGATCGGCGAGGAAACCCCGAAGATCCTGCTCGAGATCGGCGGTGAGCCGCTGCTCTCCAGGCATTTGCGCTACCTCGAGCGCGAGGGTGTCCGCCGCGTTGTCGTCAACGCGCACCACCTGGCCGAGCAGGTGCAGCGGTTCGTCAACGCCTATCGCGGACCGATCGAGCTTACGGTGCTGGTCGAGTCGACTTTGCTCGGAACGGCGGGCGCCGTCCGGAACGCGCTTCCTGAGCTCGGCCCCGGGCCTTTCGTCGTCTTGTACGGGGACGTGCTGATCGAGGAGCCGCTGGAACCGCTTGTCGACGCGCACAGGCGCGCGGGCGCGACCGCGACGCTGACCGTTTACGAGTCCACGGCGACGGCGGGTAAAGGCGTGGTCGAGATCGACGGTGCGGGGCGCGTGCTGCGATTTGCGGAGAAGCGCCAGGACGGGCCTGGCCTTGTCAACGCCGGCCTTTATGTGCTCGAGCACAGGCTCGTCGCCGCGCTTCCGCCCGGGATCCCCCTCGACTTCGGCCACGATGTCCTCCCGGCCGCCGTGGCGCGGGACGAGATCGTCTTTGCCTATCGGCTCCCCGACGAGGTGATCGATATCGGCACGCCCGAGGCTCTTTCACTGGCGCGGAAGGTGCCCGTTCGCCTGAGGGCGAGCCGTGCCGATTCCTCAGCGGGCCGCGAGACCGCCGGTGAGTTGCCATGACGTCGTTCTCCGTCGTCATCTGCGCCTACTCGGACGAGCGCTGGGACGAGCTCCTTGCGGCTGTTGAGTCTGTGCAGACGCAGTCGACGCCGCCGGTCGAGACGATCGTCGTCGTCGATCGAAATCCCGCGCTGCTCGATCGTGCACGGCTCCTCGCGCACGTGACCGCGGTGGAGAACCGGCACACTCCGGGACTCGGCGGTGCCCGGAACAGCGGCCTCGAGGTTGCGCAAGGTTCTGTTGTCGCCTTCCTCGACGACGACGCCGTGGCGACGAAGGACTGGCTCGAACACTTCAGTCGGGCCTACGAGGACGCGAACGTGCTCGGTGCGGGCGGCTCGATCGAGCCGGTGTGGGCATCCGAGCGCCCGCACTGGTTCCCCGACGAATTCGGTTGGGTGCTCGGTTGCACATACCGTGGCTTGCCGGATTCGCCATCACCGGTACGCAACCTGATCGGCTGCAACATGTCTTATCGCCGTCGCGTTCTCGAGGAACTCGGCGGTTTCAGACTCGGCTACGGGTGTGACGAGACAGACCTTTGCATCCGGCTTGGACAGCGGTGGCCGACTTCCGAGCTGAGATATGTGCCCGAGGCGAAGGTCTTCCATCGCGTAACGCCGGAACGGGCGCGCTGGCGCCATTTCCGGACGCGTTGCGTCTTTGAAGGCGGCTCGAAAGCGGTCGTGTCGTGGCTTGTCGGCGCATCGGACGGGCTCGCGTCCGAAAGGGCGTACACCATGCGGACGCTGCCGCGCGGGGTCGCACACGGCCTGCGTGACGCCACTCGAGGTGATTTCGGAGGACTTGCACGTGCCGGCGCAATCCTGGCCGGCCTCACCTTCACGACTGGCGGCTACGTCATGGGAAAGGTGGCCGTTCGTGAAGCGGCGGAACGAAGAGGGTGGCGCGAGGTAGGAGGCAATACAAACGGTGGGCGCTGATCAGACGGGCCCGGCTATCGCCGGGGCGCAGAACGAGGGAACGTCCGACCTCTCAGTCGTCGTCCCGGTCCGTAATGCCGAGCGCATCGTCGACGACTGTCTCGCCTCGATCGTCAGATCGGGACCACGCGAGATCATCGTCGTCGACGGGATGTCGACCGATGGCACGGTCGACGCGGCGCTGCGGTACCCCGTCGAGCTCCTCTCGGACGAAGGGCGCGGGCTTCCGGCGGCACGGCTCATCGGCGCCAAGGCGGCGAAGTCGGTGCACGTCGCGCTCGTGGACAGTGACGTCGTTTTGCCGGAGGGTGCTCTTGAGGAGCTGCTCGACGAATTTCTCACCGGCCGTTACGACGCACTTCAGGCCGGCATCGCCAGCGTCTCCGGCCCGGGGTACTGGGGTCGCGCTCTTGTCGCACATCATCGCTCGGGCAGGAGCAAGGATTGGTTCGGCCTCGTCGCCACGATCTTCGACCGCAAGACGCTTCTCGAGCACGGTTTCGACGAAGGCTTCCTCTCGGGAGAGGACATCGAGCTTCGTTGGCGATTGCAACGTGCCGGTGCCCACATCGGCGTCTCGCGGCGGACGGTCGTTACCCACCGGTTCGACGACACTTTCGCGTTTGCGTGCGCCCAGTGGTTGGCGGACGGACATGGAAGCGGGCGGATGATCAAGAAACACGGGCTCCGTGGCGCGTGGCTCGCCCTGGTCCCGCTGGCCGCTGCAGCCCGGGGGATCGGTTTCAGTCTCGTCCGTCGCCAGCCTCAGTGGGTCCCGTACTACGTGTGCTTCGCAGTGTTCAACTATCTCGGGATCACTAGGGAGCTTGCGCCCTCGCTTCGACCGGCGGGGAACGCGCTGTCATGATCGAGCAACGCCTGCATCGGCGCGCGGCCCGGCGGTTCATTCATACGGCGTTCGGGCATGAACCCGGACCTTCCCCCCAACGCGGCGGCCGCTCGCTATCAATGCTTACGAGCTCGCTCGCGCTCGTCGTGGGAAAGGTCGCGACGATGGCTGTCGGCTTCCTCTTCTGGGTCGTCGCAGCACGGGCTTTCCAGCAGTCGGAGGTCGGGCTGGCGGCAGGGGCCGTCTCGGCGGTGATGTTATGCACCCAGCTGGCGCTTCTCGGCGTCGGCTCATCGGTGATCCTGAACTACCCGCGGCATGATCGCGACCCTGCCCCGCTCCTCGACTCTGCGTTTAGCCTAGTAGCAGCCGCGTCCGTCCTTGCCGTCGCGATCTTCTTCGTCATCGCGGCAACTGCGTTGCACGAGCTGCGCGTGGTGGCGACGGATCCGGTATTCGCGCTCGCGTTCGTCGCGATGAGCGTGCTCGGCACGATCGGGATCCTCCTCGACCAGGTCTCAACGCTACTTCGCCGCGGCGACCAGATGCTCGTCCGCGCGCTCCTTTTCGGTCTCGCCAATGTCGCGCTGCTAGCCCCGGTGGCAGCCTTGTCCAGCGGGGCCGGCGCAGTATGGATCTTCGCGACATGGGTGGGTGCCGCCGCCGCGGCCGTCCTCCTCGGCGCCGTGCAGCTATGGCGGACGCCTCTGCGCTACCGGTATCGCCCGCGCCTCCGTCGGCACCTCGCTTGGCCACTGCTGCGCGTCGGCGTTCCGAATCACTGGCTCACCTTGACGGAGCGCGCGCCCGGACTGATCCTGCCGATCATCGTCACGGAGCTCGTCTCCCCCGCCGCCAACGCCGCGTGGTACGCGGCCTGGATGATGGCGTGGGTTCTGTACATCATCCCAATCCAGGTCGGAATGACGCTCTTCGCCGAGGCCGCGACCAAGACAGCGTCGCTGACGAAGTTGATCCGTCACGGCCTGCGGTCGTCACTCGTGCTCGGCGTCTCAGGCGCGGCGGTCGTGGCGCTGATCGCCCCACAGCTGCTGTCGATCCTGGGCCACAGGTACGCTGAGGCAGGATCCACGCCGCTCCGTATCCTTGTCCTCGCAGTTGTCCCCCTGACCTTCGTCCAGGCCTATTTCGTCGTCTGCCGATCGACCGGCAGGCTCAAAGAAGGGATCGTCACCGGAGCGATCGGGGCATCCGTCAGCATCGGCGGCGCGGCGTTGGCGGCGCTCGAATCGGGACTTGTGGGAATGGCCGTCGTCTGGGTCGTCACGCAAGTCGTGGTAAGTGTCTGGGCAGTGTGGAGACTCTTCCGGCTCAGCCGTGCGTCGCGACAGATTGACCCGGTGGCGGTTGATGGGATTCGCCCCGAGGCTGGGCCTCTCTCGGCTGGGCTCGCCGGGCGCGGTACGTGACGATCTCGGCGCCGTCGGTGACGCCACCCCGACTCAGACGCTGATGGCGAGCACCGCAGGGGTCGCAGGCGAGGCGGAACACCGCCCGCCGGCCGAAGTAGTCACGCGGTCCCTGTGGGGGTACATGTGGCTCTCTGTCCTGACTACCGGGGCAGTCTTCCTCTGGGCGATCTCGCTGACGGAGATCGACCTGCGACGAATGAACGATCTCGGCCTCGTCTCTGTGTTGCCGGGAACGCTGTATCTCGCGCTCGCGCTCGTCACGATCAGTTTCTGCCTCAGCCTTCGCGACATCGAGGCGCGTAAGCCGCTCGTCGTCGCAAACGTCCTCGTGCTCATCTTCATGCTCTACGCGATCGCGCCGATCGTCGAGCACGAGCCGAAGCTCGCCGCCGCGTGGCGCCATGCCGGAGTGATCGAGTACATCACGCGGACCGGCCACGTCAATCCGCGGATAGACGCGTACTTCGATTGGCCGGGTTTCTTCATCGCCGGCGCATTCGTGACGAAAGTGGCGGGCCTCGGCAGCGCAGTCACGCTCGCGCGCTGGGCACCGATCTTCTTCAACTTTCTCTTCCTCCTCCCGCTCCTTGTCATCTTCCGGACGGCGACGCGTGACGAGCGGGCCGTCTGGGTCGCCGTCTGGTTCTTCTACGCGACGAACTGGGTGGGACAGGACTACTTCTCGCCGCAGGCGCTTTCTTTCTTCCTGTACCTCGCGCTGCTCGCACTCCTCTTGCGGTGGTTTGTCCGGAGTCGGCCCCTTGGCCTTCGCCTCCCACCGCGCTTCGGCATCTCGACGCCGGCGTGGGTTGTCCGGTCGGTTCGCCGAGCGGCACGCATTCCCGTTGCACCTTCCGCCGAGAGCGAGCTACTCCCGGCGCAGCGGGTCGGCCTGATGGCCGTGGCAATCGTCGTCCTTGCCGTCGTTGCGGCAATGCACCAGTTGACGCCGTTCGCGATCCTGCTCGCGCTCGCGGTGCTCGTGCTTGCGAACCAGACGAGCGCACGGGGCCTGCCGCTGGTCGCGGCGGTGCTCACGGCTGCCTGGATCACGTTCATGGCGACCGCTTATCTGAAGGGTCATCTGAGTACCGTGGCAGGGAAGATCGGTCACCTGGAGGAAAACGTGCAGTCGAACGTCGGGGCCCGGCTCAGCGGAAGCCCTGAGCATCGACATGTCGCCAGCGAGCGCCTGATGTTCTCGGCGAGCGTTTGGGGCCTCGGGTTACTGGGGACGGTCCGGGCGTTCAAGGATCGCCGACCGTACGCCGCCTACCTCCTGCTTGCGGCGGCGCCGTTCGCGTTGGTGGTGCTCCAGCCGTATGGGGGCGAG
>VAWI01000081.1 GCA_005884005.1 Actinomycetota bacterium | reverse complement strand
AGGAGCGCCGACCTCGCAGGGTCCACCCGCGCGCACAGCTCGCGTTGGTACGGAAGCGCCTATGCTTCCATCGCGGCGTGGAGACGAGATCTGAGGGCGGGAGCAAGACCGACCTACTCGGGAAGGCGGACGGCTACGCGGTGTTCGACCTCCGCGGCCGACGGATCGGGTTGGTCATCGAGTTGGTCGACGATCCGGACTCGGGCGGACAGCGGCTGGCGATCCGTCGAGACGGGGTCTTCATCTGGCGTCGGCGCCTGTTGCCGCTCGAAGCGATCGAGAGCGTCAACGCGGAGCGGCGCCTTGTTGTGGTCGCAGAAGACCGCGAACCAGATGGAGCCGCGGCCTGGGACGAACCGACCGGTGGCGATCTCCTGGGCCGAATCGACGCCTATACCCGGCCGGAGAGCATTGCGAACGGCGAGGAGGCGCTTCGCACCCTCGACGTGGAGGAGCGATCGGAACGACTGCTGGCGCCCGCAGGCATCGACCGTCATCTCCGGTTCGTGTCCACCCCGGATGGTTATCGCCTCGGAGAGCGAGACGGCGAACCACCGGCGGTCGGGACCCGGATCAGCGGCCTCGACCTGCCCGAGCCCCTCAAGGTCGTCAAGATCGGGCCATCGCCCCTCCCTGACGACGCACGTGTTTGCGCATTCCTCGAGCGTGAGAACCCGCTCGCGGCATCGGCCGAACAGAGGCGCGCGCAGGGCTTCACAGCGCCTGATCTAGCCGGTCGCTCCCACGAGTAGAACGATGTAGGGAGCGTTAGCCCGCCGGGCGACCGTGCGCCGCCACACCGAAGCACGGCACCCCCTCCTAGGAAGTTCCCTGCTAGACAGCCGATCGGTGCTCGATCAGCGCGCCCATCATGCGACGGAACCTCAACACTGGCATCGCCGTCGCTTCGGCATGTGCGTGACTGAAGAGGCTGTTGTACCGGGACGGCCAGTAGGCCCACGCGAGGGTTGAGGCAAAGCGCTCTGCACCATATTCGTCATGCGAGAACCTCCGATCGCCTGGCCACCACGCCTTGGCGCCAAGTAGGCCGGTCAACTCGCGGCGAGTACGGGTGTCGAAGAGAAAGAAGTCGACCTGATGCGCGAACTCGTGTTGGACGACGCCCCAGGCGTCGCGACCGGAGGCGAGCATCGCCGGGTCGAGCCAAATCTGCCCCTTGGCCGCGTTGCATCCGCCGGCCTTGATGTGAACCGTCACATGGCCGGAGACGACGCTCCAGTCAAACGCGCTCGCCCGGAGTGCTGAAAGAACGGTGGCGCGCTCACGCGGCGTCCCGCCATCGAATGAATAGCCGCCGCGCGCTGCCGCGGTCGCCTCGGATTGGACGACCGCGAGAACGAGAACTGCGGCAGCCGTAAGTAGTCCGACAAGAGCCGAGACAGACCCGAGGCCGGCGGTACGCGGCGACCGCGACGTCTTCCGTGTGGAACCTGATGCGTGACAGCGGCATACCGGCAGACCAGACACGCTGAGTACGGGGGTCTGACCTGCGAGGATCTTGCGGTTTCACACTCTCGCGGTCGATGCGTATCGTCGGGGCGATGACGTTCGGCCCGCATCAAGATCTCCTCCTGCTGGCTCTGCTGATCGCGATCGCGGCACTGCTCGTGCTCGCGCCGATCCTGCGGACGCCTTATCCGATCCTGCTTGTCCTCGGTGGGCTCGCCCTCGGGTTCGTCCCCGGGATCCAGACGATCTCGCTGCCGCCCGACATCGTGCTGGTCGCGATCCTGCCGCCGCTTCTCTACTCGGCCGCCTTCTACACGTCGCTCCGCGATCTGAGACAGAACGTCATCCCGATCTCCGCGCTCGCGATCGGTCTGGTCGTGGCAACGACTGTCGGCGTCGCGGCGGTGGCCCATACGTTCATCCCTCACGTGGGCTGGGGCCCCGCCTTCGTGCTGGGCGCCGTCGTCTCGCCCACCGATCCACTCGCTGCGACGGCGATCGCGCGCCGGCTCGGCGTCCCGCGACGGATCGTCGCGATCGTGGAGGGCGAGAGCCTCGTCAACGATGGGACGGCCCTCGTCCTCTACCGCGTCGCCGTCGTCGCCGTCGTCTCCGGCAGCTTCTCGATCTGGAACGCCGGGCTGCGTTTCGTCTGGACCGCGGCCGGCGGGATCGCGGTCGGGCTGGTGATCGGTTTCCTGATCGCCGCCGTCCGCCGCCGGCTCGACAACCCGCCCGTCGAGGTGACGATCGCCATCCTCTCCGGGTACTTCGCCTACCTGCCCGCAGCGGCGCTCGGGGTCTCGGGGGTGCTTGCCGTGGTCACCGTCGGGGTGTACATGGGCTGGCGCACGCCTGAGCTGACCAGCGTCCAGACGCGGCTCGACGGGGCGGCGCTGTGGCAGATCCTCACGTTCGTCGTCAATGCCCTCCTGTTCGGTCTCGTCGGGTTGCAGCTCCACCACATCCTCAATGCGCTCTCGAGCCGCACGGCGGCTGAGCTCGTGGGTGACGCCGCCCTGGTCGGTGGGGCAGTGATCCTGATCCGGATCGTTTGGATCTTTCCGCTCTCGTACGTCCCCTGGCGTTTGTGGGGGCGTTCGGACAGGCGGGAGGCGGCGCCGCCCTGGCAGCGCCCCGCGGTGGTGTCCTGGATGGGCCTGCGCGGCGCCGTCACGCTCGCAGCGGCGCTTGCGGTGCCGCTGACGACGGACTCGGGCGAACCGTTTCCCGACCGTCCGCTGATCATCTATCTCGCCTTCGCCGCCATCGTCGCCACCCTTGTCTTCCAGGGCTTGACCCTGCCGTTCGTCATCCGGGCTCTGGGCGTGGAGGCCGACGACCTCGGCGAGAGGGAGGAGTCCAAAGCGCGCATCCACGCCGCCGACGCGGCGCTCGCGCGCCTCGAGGAGCTCGCCGACGAAGACTGGGTCCGCCCGGACACTGCCGAACGGCTGCGCCGCCAGATGGACTTCCGGCGCAGCCGCTTCGCGGCCCGCTTTTCGGAGGAGGATGACGGTGCGATCGAGGAGCAGTCGCAGGCCTACCAGCGACTCCTCCGCGAGCTGCTCAACGCCGAGCGGGCAGCGGTGGTCGCGCTTCGCCGCGAAGGCCGAATCAATGACGACGTCATGCAGCGGGTCACGCGTGACCTCGACCTCGAGGACGCGCGCTTGGACGCCCAGTAGGCGGTCGCTCAGCTTTCTTCTATGCTCGCGCTTCCGATGAGCACGCTCTCCGACCTGATGACGAGCGACGTCCTGACCGTGGCCCCGGAGGACACGATCGGCGAGGCCGCGCAGAAGATGGTCGACCGTGAGGTCAGCTCAGCCGCCGTCTCCGACTACGGGCGCTTGATCGGGATCCTGACCGAGCGCGATCTCACCCGAGCGGTGGCCGGGCGCACGCACTCGAGCGAGGCGCGCGTGCGTGAGTGGATGACACCGGACCCGGTGACGCTGGCGCCGTCGGCCTCGCCGAAGGAGGCCGCGGAGATCATGCTCGACCGGGGCTTTCGCCACATCCCCGTCGTCGACGGAGAGCGCGCGATCGGGATCGTCTCGATCCGCGACGTGGCTCGCTGGTCGACCGAAGAGATCTAGCCGAGCAGTGCGAGCTGCCGGTGATCCTCAAGTCCTGAGACCCCGACTCCGACGAGCCTGAGCGCGCCGGGGCGGTCGGTCAGTGCGCGGTCGAGCAGTGCGCAGGCGAGCTCGGCGATCCGGCCGCTGTCGTCGGTGGCGACGGGCAGCGTCGTCGAGCGGCTGCGGATCGAGAAGTCCGGGTAGCGAACCTTCGTCGTCACTGTGCGTGCGGTCTGGCTCCCTTTCCCCAGCCGCTCGGCCACCCGCTCCGCCATTCGCCGCACCTCTGCCTTCAGCTGCTCGACGTCAGCGATGTCGCGGTCGAACGTCTCCTCGGTCGAGATCGAGATCGTCTCCGAGGTCGTCTCGAGCGGGCGGGGGTCGATCCCGCGCGCCCGGTCACGCAGCAAGGGCCCGAGCTTGCCCGGTAGCAGCCGCCTGAGCTCACCGTCCGGCAACGCGGCGAGCGCGCCGATCGTCTCGACACCGCTGCGGCTGAGCCGCTCCTCGGCGCGCGGGCCCACGCCCGGCAGGCGACGCACGTCGAACGGCGCCAGGAACTCCGCCTCCCGTCCAGCCGGCACCACCGTCAGGCCGCCCGGCTTGCGCCGGTCGCTGGCGATCTTGGCGACGACCTTGGAGCTCGCGACGCCGAGGGAACACGAGAGGCTCGTCGCACCCCGGACCGCGGCCTGAACCGCTTCGGCGACGACACGCGCCCGGGCGAAGTCCGCCGCCACCTCACCGATGTCGAGATAGCCCTCGTCGAGACCGGTCCGCTCGACCGTCGGCACGACCTCGCGCACCGCCGTCCACACGGCCTGCGAGTACTCGCGGTAGAGGGTGTGCCGAGGCCTCACGAAAACCGCGTGGGGGCAGCGCCGGAGCGCCTCAGCAGCCGCCATCGCCGAGTGGATCCCGAACTTCCGCGCTTCGTAGTTCGCAGTCGCGACGACGCCTCGCCCATGCGGATCGCCGCCGACGACGAGCGGCTTCGATCGCAGCTCCGGCTGCTCGAGCTCCTCGACGGCCGCGAAGAAAGCATCTAGATCGAGGTGCGCCAGAATCACCGGCCGTACCCAATCTGGACCCCAAGGAAGACCAGGTAGAGCCCGACCATCAGCGCTCCGCCGGCCCGGCCCACTCCACGGATGAGCAGCGCGAGAACCGCGAGCGTCATCCCGATCAGCCACACGAGGTCGAACGCTGCGAGTCCCGAGAAGCTGCCGAGAGAGAGCACGAGCGCGGGGATCGCGATTCCTGCGACGAGGTTGATCGTGTTGCTGTTGAGCGTCTCCGAGAGTAGTGCCGAGCCGCGGCCCTGTAGCCCGAGCCGGATCGCGGTGAACGCGTTCGGCAGGCTCGTCAGGACGGCGAGCACGAGAACGCCGACGAGAAACTCGGGCACCGACCATCGTTGACCCAGTCGCACAGCCGCCTCGACCATCAGCGCGCTGCCGGCGACGATGACCGCGAGCGCAGGGATGAGCAGCATTGCGGGCCTGAGCACAGCGCCCTGCTCGCGCATGCGGGCGTGTTCCTCGCCGAACATCCGATGCAGAAACGCGCGCCGCCGAATCGGCAGCCGGTCGACACCGCGCGGGCCGAGTGCGAGCACGGTCACGTAGGGGATCACCACGACTGCGATGATCGCGACCGCCGCGGCCGGAGGAAGCCAGCCGACGATCAAGGCCGCCGCCGGGAGCAGCACGGCCACGCCGACGACGCCCTCGACGACAAGCGACTCGCGGCGGACGCGGACGAGACCGGTCACCATCGCGCTGACGCCGATCATCGCCGCGAGGTTGAAGACATTCGATCCGACGACGACTCCCACCCCGGCGCTGTGCTTCCCCTTGAGCAGAGCCGTGATCGCCGACGAAAGCTCGGGCGCGTCGGCGGCCACGGCTGTCAGCAGCCCCAGCAAGGTCTCGGGAAGGCCGAGGCGTAGGCCCACTTGGTCGAGCCGGCGCGCGAAGAACCCGGCCGCCGCGAGGGTCACCGCAAGCGAGACGACGAAGAGCGCGACGAGCGCTGCGGTCACTCGTCGGTGGTGAGCGCCTCGCGCGCCGAGCGCGTCGCGCCGGCCGCGATCTGCCGCGCCCGGGCCAGCCGCGTGTCCTCGCTGTGCATGGCCAGGTTGACCTCGACCAGTTTCGCCGCCGCCCAAGCCGCGCCAAGCGCCAGAGCGGCGGCGGCCGCGGCATCAGCGCGGAGATCCGGATTCGCTCGCGCTGCCGCCTCGGCGGCGAGCGCCGAGACATTCTCGGCGTGATCGGCTATCTCGAGCGGGATGTCGGCTGCGCGGGCGAGCGCCTCCCCGAGCGCGAAGTCGTCGTCGTGCTCGTTGAGCTGGGCGACCGCTGCCTGGTAGGCCTCGGCATCCTCGCGCGCAAGTGGCACCAAGCGCTCACGGAGCCTCCGAGCCTGGGCGGCGGCGCCCGCCGCCTCCGGCCACTGCTCGAGGTCTGTCGCGCGGGCCGCGAGCTCGACCAACGCGGCCGCACTCGCGGCGCTCACGGCCGCGACCGCGCCGGCGCCCGGGCCGGCCCGCTCGGTCACCGAGTCGAGCAGTTCGCCGAGCCGCAGCTCGAGGTACGACTCGCTCATCAGTGCGCCGCGAAGAAGAATTGCTTCCAGGCCGACCACCAGTGGTCGGCCCGCGAAACGATCGTCCGGTCGTCGACGGTCTCGACCCCCGCCTGGAAGCGCAGCTTCTGCGGCGGCGACGTGCCCTTGTACTCGACCTTGATCTCACACGGCTTGCCGGGGTCGTACGGCGCTACGGCCTTCAGGTCTGAGAGGGCGCGCTTTGCACCTTCTTCGACGAGCTCGTGCGCCCGTCTCGGCGGCAGCAGCCGCGCCGTCTTCGTACCGAGCCCCTCTTTGACCTCGACGGTGGTCAGGCCGTCGCCGAGCAGCGCCTTTGCCTCGCGACCGACCGCGCGGTCGCCCGTGACGAGCAGGACGGGGCAGCCCCAGGTCCCGCAAAGTGCGGCATTGATGCCCGTCTCGCCGACGCGCGTCCCGTTGAACCACAGGTTCTGCCAGTCGACACCCGAGACCGTGTGGTTGAGGACGCCGTCGGAGGTCCCGGCCATCGCGTGCATGCCGACGAAGAGCGCGGCATCGCAGCCCGACTCCAGAAAGGCGGTGTATCCCGTCCACTCGTCCTGCACCACGTACTCGCAGCCCGGATCGAGATCCTCGGCGATCAGGGAATTCCAGCTGAACCCGTCGCCTGCGCCGTGGCAGTCCATGACGACGATCTCGGTCGCGCCGCCCGCCTTTGCTCCGCGGATCGCGGCGTTGATCTCGTCGGTGTAGAGCCGGCGCCCTTCTTCGTACAGCGCCTTGCCGGCGCCCGTCTGTTCGGTGTTGACGATGCCGGAAATGCCCTCCATGTCGCTGATGAGGTGGACGCGCACGCGGGTAGCGTTCCACGGATGGACACGGGGCTGCAGGGAAGGCGCGTGCTCGTCACCGGCGCGTCAGGCGGAATCGGCTCAGCGTGCGCTCGTGCGTTTGCCATCGAGGGCGCTGGCGTCGTCGTCCACTACCACCGCGGACGGGAGCGCGCCGAGGTGCTCGCCGACGAGCTCGGCGGTGCTTCGGTCGTAGGCGCCGACCTGACGAATGAGGCTGAGGTCGACAGGCTGTTCGCGGCGGCCGGCCCGCTCGACGTCTGCGCGGCGGTCGCCGGGGTCTGGCCGCGCGAAGACCTCCCGGTGTGGGAGCTGCCGCTCGAGCGTTGGCGCCACACGCTCGACGCGAATCTGACCGCGAGCTTCCTGACCGCCCGCGGGTTCCTGCGCGGCGTCGCCGAGCGGGGCCATGGCTCGCTCGTCCTCGTCGGCTCGACGGCGGGGATCTTCGGCGAGGCGGGCCACGCGGACTACGCCGCCGCGAAGTCCGCCGTCGTCCAGGGGCTGCTGCTGAGCCTCAAGAACGAGGTCGTCCGCGTCGCGCCTCGCGCGCGTGTGAACGCTGTCTGCCCCGGCTGGACTTACTCGCCGATGACCCGTGGCGAGGTCGACGACGAGGTGCTCGACCGAGTTACGGCGACGATGGCGCTGCGCAAGATCGCCGAGCCGGAAGACGTGGCCCGGCAGGTCGTCGTTCTCGCCTCGGACGAGCTCTCCGGCCACGTGACAGGCCAGGTGGTCGTCGTCGCGGGCGGGATGGAGGGGCGCTTGCTCCACTCCAAGTAACAGTCTGTTGCAAAGTTCGATAGTCCCTGTAGGCGCGTAGCTACCGCAAAAGCGCTTGCTTGGGCCGAACCGCGCAAGTAACAGACTGTTACTAAGAAAGGGAGGCGGCGGTCCGAAGACCGCCACCTTGAGCTCCAACGCAGCCGCAGGATGATTGCCGTCAGTCCCCGACTGGAGGAGGTCGTTCGCTCGTTTATCGGCGCCGGCCGGGTCTCGCTTGATCCCTTTTGGGTCCAAAACTTCAGGCGGAGCCGCCGCCCGGCCCCGCCTGAGTCTCCCGTGAGAGAGCCGCAGTAGATATCTCCGATGGCCCACGCCGCATCGGGGCCTCCGGGGACTATGTATTCCGGAGCGCCCCCGCCGCATCGGGGCGCCTCTCGGAATGTGTCCTGAGTATCGCCGGGGCCGGCCACTTGATCTATCACCCATCCTCGGTTGACTACCGTGGTTCACTTCCGCAATGCCCGATCGCTTCGAAAAACGGCTTGAGCGCGGGCCTCCGGTGGTCACGGACGGCGGTATGGGCGTGCTCGTCTCGAGTGCCGTCGCCGGCTTGCGCTGTCCGGAAGAGGCGAACATCCGGGCCCCTGAGAGCGTCGTCTCCCTGCACACGAGCTTCATCAACGCCGGCGCAGAGCTGATCGAGACCAACACTTTTGGCGCCAACCGCCACAAGCTCCGCTCCCAGTTCCTCGAAAACGAGCTCGCTGCAATCAACGAGACCGGCGTCAAGCTCGCCCGTGAGGCGCGCGAGATCTCCGGCCGAGACGTCTTCGTAGCCGGCTCGATCGGGCCGCTCGGTGAGCTCGGCGGTCTCGCAGCGGACGAGCGGGGGCCGGTTTTCGCCGAGCAGGCCGCGCTGCTCGAAGGTCGCGGGGTCGACCTGTTCATGGTCGAGACCTTCTTCGACCTCGACGAGCTGACGACGGCGATCGAGGCCGTGCAGGGCGTCTCGAGCCTGCCGATCGTCGCGATGCTGACCTTCGACGAGGACGCCGAAACGTTCGGCGGCGTCTCGGCCCACGACGCGGTCGAGCGCCTGGCGGCCTACGAGCTGGCCGCAGTCGGCGCGAACCACGGCGCCGGGCTGCACGCCGCGCTCGCCGCACTCGAGGCCATGGGCGACGGGCGGCCGCTCGCCGCGCTGCCGAACGTCGGCCTCGCCAGCCTCTCCGGCGGCCGCGTCATCTACCCGCACGCGACGCCAGAGTATTTCGCCGAATTCGCGGCGCAGGCCCGCGCCCTGGGTGCCCGCGTGATCGGCGGCTGCTGCGGGACGACACCGACCGAGATCGCCGCGATCGCGCGGGCCGTCGAGGAGGAGCGGCAGCCGACCGCTCCGTTCGCAGCCGCGGAGCGCGAGCTCGTCGTCGCCGCCCACGAGCGGCCCGAGGAGACTGAGCTCGCCCGGAAGCTGCGTGCAGGCGAATGGATCACCTGCGTCGAGCTCGACCCCCCAAAGGGCGGCACCTACGAGTCGATGCTCGCGGTCACCAAGACCCTGAAGGATTCGGGCGAGGTTGGTTTCGTCGACATCAACGACAACCCGATGGCTCGTGCCCGCGCGAACGCGCTCATGGCCGCGATCGCGATCGAACGCACCTGCGCGATCGAGACGATCCCGCACGTCACGCCGCGGGACACATCCGTGATGGGACTGCAGTCGCAGCTGCTCGCCGCCCATGCCGAGGGCGTTCGCAACGTGCTCTCCGTCACCGGCGATCCCCCCCATGTCGGCGACTACCCGGGCTCGCGCGGCGTCTACGAGGTGGATTCGATTGGGCTCGCGCAGGTGGTCACGCGTCTGAACGCCGGCGAGGACTTCAACGGCAAGGCGATCGACGGACCGACCTCGTTTTTCCTCGGCGTCGCGGTCAACCCATCGGCGGACGACCTCGAGACGGAGCTCGACCGCTTCCGCCGGAAGGTCGATGCGGGCGCCCAGTTCGCGATGACGCAGGCGCTCTTCGACCTCGGCTACCTCGACCGCTTCGAAGAGCTCCTCGGCGGCTGGCCCATCCCGGTCCTCATCGGGATCTTCATGGTTCGCTCGCACCAGCTCGCCGTGCGGCTGCACAACGAGGTGCCCGGCATCGTCGTCCCCGAGGACGTGCAGAACCGACTGCGTGACGCCGGCCCGCGAGCGGCCGGAGAAGGACTCGCGCTCGCGCGCGAGCTCTACGCGCAAGCCCGCGAGAAGGCGGCAGGCGTCTACGTGATTCCACCGTTCAAGCAGCCGGAAGCGGCGCTCGAATTGCTGGGAAGTTGAGGGGCTCGGCCGTCGTTGGACTAACCAAGCGTCGAAAACGACGTCAGACCCCGAAATCCCGAGAGGAGGCCGATGAGCTCGTTTGCTGATTACGGAGCGATGCGATTCGCGCTCATGGAGGTGCGTGCGAGCCTCGACCCGAAGGCTCCGCCGGTGCCCCTGAGCGCCTGGGAGCGCTTCCAGAACCGAATCCGCAGCTTTTTCTAAGGCGCGCAGGGCCCGGTAGAGACCGGGCCTTTCGCGTTCGCGAGGCCCTTTCTGACCACCGAGGAAGCGACTCCGAAACCGCCGCTGCCGCCGGCGCGCGCTGCGAAGACCGTCGTCTCCACCGCTCCGTTCGCGTCAACCGCGGGTCCCCCCGAATCGCCGTGCCGAAGCGTGCCGCGCACGGTCGTCACCGCCCGCCCGACCGGGCCGTGTCCATACGCGTCGTCCATCAGCGCGAAGATCGTCGCTCCGATCCGCGCCGGAGCGGCGTCGAAGGGACCGTCCTCGGGGTAGCCGAGCACCGCGACCTCGGCGCCGGGGCGTGCGTCGACGAGTGACAGCGGCCGGGCCCGCAACGCCCCGACGCGGAGAACGGCGATGTCGTTCGCCGGATCGAAGCCGATCACCTGGGCCGCGAGGTGGGTGCTCGAGCCGAACGGATTGACGGCCGTATCCCCCTCGCCGGCGACGACGTGCGCCGCGGTGACGACGGTTCGTGGAGCCGCTACCCAGCCGGAGCCCTCGATCCCAAGGCCGCACGCCGTCCCGACCACGCGAACGACGCTCGGCGCGGCGGCACGAACCCCGGGCAGCCGGAGAACTTGCGGATTCGGCGGCGGGACCTGCGCCAGCGGGCCGCCGAGCGCCGGAAAAGGATCGAGCCGCGCAAGCGCCTGCAAGACGGTGGATGGCGGCAAGAGGCTGTTCAAGTGGCGAAGAACGACCGAACGCTGCACTTCGCGTCGCAGGTACGTCTGGCCGGGGAGTTGGAGCGCGACCACGCCGAGGACCCAGGCCAGGGCAAGACCGGCACCGGCTCCCAGGAGGAAGCCGCCGGCCGTGTCGAGCGAGCGGAGCGGCGGAATCCTGAGTACCTCGCTCCTGAGCGAGAGTCCGATTCGAAGGCCGAGCGCCTGGAAGAGGACGACGAGCAGAAGCCCTCCGCCCAACGCGATCAGCGGTGCGTACCGAGAGTGACTGCCGGACGCGAAAACGGCGGAGGCAAGCCGCCCGCCGACAATCGCACCAACGACGAGCCCGACGAGAGAGAGCGCCCCCGCGACAAATCCCTGCTGGGCGCCGCGAATTGCCAGCAGCGCAGCGAATCCGAGCACGACCCAGTCCAGCCCGGTCACGAGCCCTTTAGGCTAGTGCCTCGTGGGCGGCGCCGAGCTACAGGAGTTCATCGACCGCTACAACGACGCCTGGAACGCTCACGACATCGACGCAATCGTCGCGATGCACACGGACGACTCGGTCTTCGAGAACCATGTCACCGGCGACGTGAACGTCGGCCGCGAGCAGATCGGCGCCGCGATCCGAGGCATCTTCTCGGTCTTTCCGGACTTGAGCTTCGAGGGCCGCCGTCAGTACATCCGTGAGGATCTCGTCGTCCAGGAGTGGACCGCCCGCGGCACCCACGAAGGCACGATGGCCCGCGGCGGGATCGAGGTCGAGCCGACCGGCAAGCAGGTCGAGTACAAAGGCATGGACGTGATCCCGATCGTTGACGGTCTCGTCGCCCGCAAGGACGTGTACTCGGACTCGGTCACGCTCCTGCGGCAGCTAGGCCTCACGGACATCTCCTAGCTACACTCCGGTTCGCCCTGGGGGCGTAGTTCAGTTGGTTAGAACGCCGGCCTGTCACGCCGGAGGTCGCGGGTTCGAGTCCCGTCGCTCCCGTAAAAGCCCTGCAAATCAATAAATGTGTTTGACATAACGACCGCCGGCTTCTTTCCATCCCGCGCAGCTCCCGCACGAGAATCGGCCGGAAATCCCCGCAAGGAGCCGGCGGTGGTCGGGAATCCCGCAGAAGGATGACCGGCCAGGTCGGCCGGAGGTCTCGTCTCGCCCTAGGGGCTCCACGTTGAACATAGGCCTGGGTGGCCGACGAGCGGTGGGCAGGTGGTTAAGCGGTAAAGCTGGCCGGAGTACGCCGAGAGTACGCTTCTCCGGGCCAGATTCGTGGATAACCGTGCCGCTCGAAGAGATTCGGCGAGTCCGGCAAAGAAGGGAATGCCCCACCCACCCGGCAGGGCATTCCCTTGTAGTTGGTGGTTAGGCCGGGCTATGCGCTCGGCTACCCCTCGTCCTCGTCCTCGGTGCCGGTGCCGCGCGGCTGCCAGGCGGGGACGAACTGGAGCCCGCCCGGATGGACTGCCTGCGCGTCGCCGCCGTCTGCGGCGTTGAGCGTGTAGACGGTGCGGCTGGGAGCGTCTTCGGTGACGATCCGGGTGCCGTCGGGTGACCAGGCAGTGCCGTACCAGCTGGCGCCATTGGTGATCGGGTGCTGGTTGGAGCCGTCGGCGTTCATCACCCAGATGTCGCCCCAGCTCGGGTTGACGACGTCGACGATGCCGTGCGTGTCGGCGAGGTAGGCGATCTTGGAACCGTCCGGGCTCCAGTCGGGTACCTGGTCTTTGGGCTGCGGGTCGAA
>VAWI01000080.1 GCA_005884005.1 Actinomycetota bacterium | reverse complement strand
CGCGCTCTACCTCCAATGCTGCATCTCAGCGGAAGCCGCTGTGCCGACACTCGACAGCTGCTGAGCACGACGTAGTCGCGGTTTCCTTGCTTGGGGGCGAATCGGCTGTCGCCGCCGGGCCTTACGCGACCGCGATCTCGGAGCTGTAGCTCGACAGGAGCTCGGGCAGCGTCATCTCCGGCGGGTTGTTGAGATCGATACCCGTGGAATCAGCGAGCCGCCGCTTGAACCAGAGATCGAAGTCGTTCTGCGACCCCGAAAAGCGCGTCAGCGCTTCGCCGAAGTCATCGCTCTCGATGTACGCGACGAGCGTGTCGCCGCCCGGTGTCCCGGCGAGAAACCAGACTTCCTTTGTGATGCCGATCCGCTCTTCTGAGGCGGCATAGTCGGCCATGCGCGACTGCTCCAGCTCGTCCATGAACTCGCGGGCGTCGTCGCTCTTTCCTGGTTGCACC
>VAWI01000079.1 GCA_005884005.1 Actinomycetota bacterium | reverse complement strand
GTCTCCTCCGTCGGCGCGGCGAACGCAAGCTGGGGTTCTCGGGCGGGGCCGACTTGGCGTCAGACGACCGCGGCCTCGCCGAGCAAGGCCTTTGCCTCGGCGAAAAAGTCCGGCACGGGCTGGACGCGGTACTCGTTGCCGAGCTGCAGCGTCTTCGGCCCGGCCGAGGTCTCCAGCGCGACCACGACCGGCGCCTCGCCCGGATACTCCTTCACGAGCGCCGCCAGCTCACGGATCAGTCCCGCCTTCGCGCGCAGGGCGTCGATCCGAAGCAAAACCTCGCGCCGCTCCGGCGTCGCTTCGAAGGACGAGACCTCGATCGCGATCAGCTTCGTCTCCCCCTCCTTGTGGTCGATCCGCGCCTTGACGACGAGGATCGCGTCCGGCACCAGCAGCTCATGCGACGACGCGTAAACGGAGTTGAAGACGACGCACTCGGCCGAGCCGATCACGTCGTCGAGCCGGACGAAGACCATCGGCTCGCCCTTCTTCGTCGTCACCTGCTTGACCGCGGAGACGATCCCGCCGACCGTGACAATCTCGCCGTCGCGCCGGCGCTCGAGCTCGGCCAGCGTCGCGTCGGTCTTGCGCCTCAGCTGGTCGCGGACGGCGTTCAACGGATGCTCCGAGACGTACAGCCCGAGCGTCTCCTTCTCCAGCCGCAGCAGCTCGTTCTTTTCATATTCACGGTGCGGAATTTCCGGGTGCTGCTTCGGCGCGGTCTCGACCTCGTCGCCGAGATCGAAGATCGACCCCTGCCCCGCGATCTTGTCGGCCTGCGTCCGCCCGCCCCACGACAACGCCTGCTCGATGCACTCCAGCATTCCTCGCCGCGTGGCGCCGGTCGAGTCCAAAGCGCCGCATTTGACCAGCGACTCCAGCGCGCGCTTGTTCGCGCACTGCGGATCGACCCGCTCGGTGAAGTCCCACAGCGACTCGAACGGTCCCCCCTCCTCGCGCGCCGCGATGATCGCGCGGGCCGCTGGGTCGCCGACGTTCTTGACCGCGTTCAGCCCGAACCGGATCTTCCCCTCCACGACGGCGAAGTCGCAGGCCGAGTAGTTGACGTCCGGCGGCAGCACCTCGATCCCCATCTCCGTGCAGGCGGCGACGTAGAACGGCACCCGGTCCTTCGTGTTCATGACCGAGGAGATCAGCGCTGCCATGTACTCACGCGGGTGGTGCGCGCGCAGCCAGGCCGTGCGGTAGGCGATCAGCGCGTAGCAGGCGGCATGCGACTTGTTGAAGGAGTAGTCCTGTGAGGACTCCATGTCCTTCCAGAGCTGGTTCGCGACCTGCGGCGTCGTGCCGCTCTGCGCGCAGCCCTCGAGGAACTTGTCCTTGAGGGACGCCATCAGCTCGTGGATCTTCTTGCCGATCGCTTTTCTCAAATCATCGGCCTCCGCAGGCGAGAAACCCGCGATCTGCTTCGCGATCTCCAAATATTGTTCTTGGTATATGCAAGTAGCGTGAGTGACGCCGGTGATCGGCTCGAGCCGCGGGTCGATGAAGGTGACCGCCTCCTGGCCGTTCTTCCGCTTGGCGTAGACCGGGATGTAGGCCATCGGTCCCGGCCGGTAGAGGGCGACGAGCGCGATCAGGTCCTCGAACTCGGTCGGCTTCACCTGCCGCAGGGCCTCGCGCATGCCCGACGACTCGAACTGGAAGACCCCGGCCGCCTCGCCACGCGCGAGCATCTCGTAGGTGGGGCGGTCGTCGAGCGGGAGCTTGGCGATGTCCAGCCCGTTGCCGACCAGCTCGACCGCCTTGTCGATCACGTCGAGGTTCCGCAGGCCGAGGAAGTCCATCTTCAGCAGGCCGAGCGCCTCGACGTCCCACATCCCGAACTGGGTCACGACCTCCTGGTCGGCCCCCTTCTGCTGCAGCGGCACGACCTCCGTCAGCGGCCGATCGGCGATCACGACGCCGGCGGCGTGGATCGAGTCCTGCCGCACGAGCCCCTCCAGCGGCTTCGCCAGGTCGACGATCTCCTTCACCAGCGGGTCGGCGTCATAGGCCTGCTTCAACTCGGCGCCGCCCTTGAGGCAGTCATCGAGGTAGACCTTCGGCCCTTCCGGGATCAGCTTCGCGATCTTGTCGACCGTGCCGTAGGGGATCTCGAGCACGCGGCCGGCGTCACGGACAGCGGCCCTCGCCATCATCGTCCCGAAGGTGATGATCTGCGCGACGCGGTCGCGCCCGTACTTCTCGGCCACGTAGTTGATGACGCGATCGCGGCCGGCGACGGAGAAGTCGATGTCGATGTCGGGCATCGACTTACGGCCCGGGTTGAGCATCCGCTCGAACAGCAGCCCGTAGCGGATCGGGTCGACGTCGGTGATCTCGAGGCAGTACGCCGCGAGCGACCCGGCCGTCGAGCCGCGGCCGGGCCCGACGCTGACGCCGTTCCGCTTCGCCCAGCCGATGAAGTCCCAGACGATCAGGAAGTAGTCGGCGAACCCCATCTCCTTGATCGTCTTCAGCTCGAAGCGCAGCCGCTCCGTCAGCTCCGGCGTCACTGCGTCGTACCGCTTTTGCAGGCCTTTCTCGCAGAGCTCGACCAGGTAGTCGAAGGCGTCGCGCCCGTCCGGGAGCGGGAACTTCGGCAGCAGGATCTCTCCGAGCGCGAGCTCAACTTTGCAGCGCTCGGCGATCTCGAGGGTGCGGGCGACCGCCTCCGGATAATCCGCGAAGTCGGCAGCCATCTCCGCCGGCGTCTTGAAATAGAACTGGTCGGTGTCGAACTTCCAGTGGTTCGGGTTCTTGAGCGAGTCGCCCGACTGGATACAGAGCAACGCCTCGTGCGCGCGCGCGTCTTCATGCATGAGGTAGTGGACGTCGCCGGTCGCGACGAGTGGCAGCTTCGCGGTCGTCGCCAGCTCGGCCAGCATCGGGTTGATCCGCTGCTGGATGTCGAGGCCCGCGTTCTGGATCTCGACGTAGGTCGAGTCGCGCCCGAAGATCTGCGCGAGCCGGTCGAGGTCGGCCGCGGCGTCGTTCGGCCGGTTCTCCTCCATCGCCTTCGCGACGCGCCCGGAGAGGCAGCCGGAGAGCGCGACCAGCCCGTCCGAGTGCCGCTCGAGCAGCTCCCAGTCGACGCGCGGCTTGTAGTAGTAGCCCTCGAGATACCCCGCCGAGGCGAGCTTGATCAGGTTCGAGTAGCCGGCATTGTTTTCGGCCAGCAACGTGAGGTGCGCGTAGCCCTTTTGCTGGGCTTTTCGGTCGTCTGCGACGTAGAGCTCGCAGCCGATGAGCGGCTTGACGCCTTGCTTGGTCGCCTCCTGGTAGAGCTGCACCGCGCCGGCAAGCGACCCGTGGTCGGTGAGCGAGACGGCCGGCATCTCGAGCTCGGCGGCCCGTGCCGCAAGCCCCGGGATCCGGCAGGCTCCGTCGAGGATCGAGTACTCGGAGTGGACGTGCAGGTGAACGAAGGGCGCCTCAGGCACGGCGCTCAACGATAGCGCCGGGTCAGGACCGCACCCAATCCCATTTTTGCTCCGGCTTCGCGGGTACCGCTGACCCTTGGCGGGAGCGAGATGACCTCGCTACGGTCCAGGCGTGCAGCGAACCCTCGTCCAGCGAGTCCACAATCCTCGCAACCGAAAATGCGCCTGTGATCCCGACTGCTGGTGCAGGAGAACGGCGCTGGGACGAGTGGTCAAGTGGTGGTTCCCCGGCCGCTACTTCGGCCTTCACCACAAGGGTGGCGGCTCGGCCGAGTGGAAGCGGGCTCAGGACGCCGTCCCGTAGCTGGATCGAAATGCCCGGGCGCGGCGTAAGCTGCCCCGAGACGTGAGGCCCGTCACCATCGCCGGTCGGTTAGTGAAGCGAGGAGGTCGCGTGGCCAAGCGAGTCGGGCGTATGGCGAAGCGCGCTGCGCGCGTCGTCATTTCCCGATGACCGCACGACTACCGAGGCGTCCGCCGGGCACTCAAAGGGCGTCGTCCAAGATCGTCACCGCACGGCCGCTCACGATGACGCGATCGCCGATCAGCTCGACGCCGACGAGTCCTGATCTCGCGGAGGCCTGCAGGCCCACGAGCGCTGCCCGACCGAGCCGGTCAGCCCAGAACGGAGCCAGGACTGTATGGGCGCTGCCGGTGACCGGGTCCTCGTCGATGCCCAGATTGGGCGCGAAGGCACGGGACACGAAGTCGAACGGCTGCTCCCGGTCGGCGGCCGCAGTGACGATGACGATGTCGGCTGGGATCCGGCTGATTTTCCTGATGTCTGGGCTGAGGTCGCGAACCGAACGCTCGTCGGCGACGAGTGCGAGCAAGTGATCGTTGCCGCTGCGGCCAGTCCAGGCCACCGGTGCATGGAGCGCGTCCGCGATACCAGCCGGCGGGTCGACCTGCGTCGGAGGCCACGCCGGAAGGTCCATCGCCAGCGAGCCGTCTTCACGCCTGCTGACGGTCAGAACGCCGCTGCGAGTAGCAAACCGAATCGGGCTGCTGACTCCGTCCTCGAACAAACAGTGCGCGGCGGCGAGGGTTGCGTGGCCACAGAGATCGTCCTCGACGGGTCCCTTTGTGAACCAGCGCAGGCCGAAGTCGGCATTAGACAGCCTCGTCCGAATGACAAAGGCCGTATCAGACAGGTTGGCCTCATGCGCGACCGTGGCCATCCACTCATCCGACGGGGATTCGTCGAGCATGACCACCCCTGCGGGATTGCCGCTAAAGGGCCTGTCGGCAAACGAGTCGACTGTTCTCAGCTGCACCTCAGCCATCCTTCGACCCTAAACCACGCGGCAAGCGCGGAACGTCGAAGCGATCGCGGCCGTCGCGTAATGGCGAACGGATTGTATTCTTTACTCAGATGGCACGAGTAAAGAAGATTCGCAGACGAGGCTATACCAGGCTTTCGAGCAAGCACCAGGTGACGATCCCGCAACAGGCGCTCGAAGAGGTCGGGCTCGGCCCGGGCGACGAGCTCAAGGTCGATGTCGACCGAGGCGGCAGAATCGTGCTAAGCCCTACAGCGCAAGCCGCGGGAAGGCGTCGCGCAATCGAGAAGACATCGGGCGCGCTGGCCGGCGTCTATCGACCAGGCGGCCTTGAGAAGCTGCGCGACGAGTGGCGCTGATCGTCCTCGACGCGAGCGTCGTGATCGCCCACCTCGATCCGGCCGACGCTCATCACGAGCGCGCGACGGATGTGCTGCTTCAGCACGCTGACGACGATCTGCGACTTCCCGCTTCTGCCTACGCCGAGACCCTGGTCGATCCGGCGCGCTCGGGCCGACTTGACGAAGCCCGCGACACGATCGACCAGCTCGAGCTTCGGATCGAGCCCATCGGCAAGGAGATCGCGGAACGCGCGGCCTCCCTGCGCGCACGGAGCCGCGGACCGCGGCTTC
>VAWI01000017.1 GCA_005884005.1 Actinomycetota bacterium | reverse complement strand
TTTGAGCGGAACCGTCTAGGGCTCTGAAACGGCCGGCTAGGGCATCAGCGCGGGGCGCAGTCGCCGCAGGCGCCGCGAAGAACCACGTCGTGGCCGGCAACCGAGTAGCCGGTCCGGCCCTCGACCTTTTGGAGGGCGCGCTCGAGCTGGTCGTCGGCGAACGCCTCGACCTTGCCGCAATCGTCGCAGACGAGGTGGTGATGGTGCTCCCCGCCTGCGTGGATCGGCTCGAAGCGCGTGGTGCCGGCGCCGATGTCGATGCGCTGGACGAAGCCGTCCTTGCTCAACTGCTCGAGCACGCGGTAGACGCTCGCGATCCCGACGCCACGGCCCTCGGCCCGCAGCTGATCGAAGATCTCCTGCGCGGTCAGGCAGCAGTGCTGGCGTCCAAGAAGCTCGACGACGGCGCGGCGGGCGCCGCTGTTTCGGTGGCCCGTCGCCGCCAGTGAGGCAATCGTCGTATCGGCCCACGAGCCCGTCTTGGTCGAGGCGTTCACGACGCTTAATGGTAGCGCTTCTCCTATGCAGTCGATAGCGGGAATGAGTATTGTTAGCTTGTGGGCATTGCGCGAAGGCTGAGGAACCTGAAAACAGTTCTTGCTGCCGCCCTGCTCGCGGGGCTCGTCGTGCTTGCCGGCGCCGGCTGCGGGCAGTCGACGAGGAGTCCGGTGGCGCCGAACGGCGTTCTGCAAGTTGTCGCCGCAGAGAACTTCTGGGGCAACATCGCCTCGCAGCTGGGCGGCAGCAGGGTCCACGTCACGAGCGTGATCACGAGCCCCGCGACCGATCCGCACGACTACGAGCCGACAGCCGCGGACGCCCGGACGATTGCCGGGGCGCCAATGGTGATTGCGAACGGAATCGGCTATGACCCCTGGGCGCAGAAGCTGATCGCGGCAAATCCGGTGCCGGGGCGGATCGTCCTCAACGTCGGCGACCTTGTCGGAATCAAGCCAGGCGGCAACCCTCACCGCTGGTACTCGCCGACGAGCGTGCAGCAAGTGATCGACGCGATCGTCCAGGACTACGGCAAGCTCGAGCCGAAGAACGGCAATTACTTCGCTCAGCAGAAGACACGCTTCGAGACGAAGGGGCTTGCGCAGTACAAGCGTTTGATCGCGACGATCAGGCGCAAGTACCACGGTGTTCCCGTGGGCGCGTCGGAGAGCATTTTCGCCCCACTTGCGCAGACGCTTGGGCTCAAGCTCGTGACGCCCCCCTCGTTCCTGAAGGCGATCAGCGAAGGGGCTGAGCCGACTGCGGCCGACAAGACCACCGTTGATCGCCAGATTGCCGACGGGAAGATCAAGGTCTGGGTCTTCAACAGCCAGAACAGCACCCCTGACGTCAAGCGGATCACCGATGCCGCCCGCCAGCGCGGCATCCCGGTCACGACGATCACGGAGACGCTGGTGCCCGTCTCCGCCACCTTCCAGCAATGGCAGTCCCACCAGCTGCAAGCGCTCGCCGGCGCGCTCGCGCAGGCAAAGGTGCGATGAGCCGCCTGGGCGCCCTGGCCCCTCGCGCCAAGCCGGCCGGCGCCGCCACCTCGACGGCGGTGGCATTCGACCGAGCGGCTGCGCGGCTCGGCGGCCGCACGATCTGGAGCGACGTCTCACTGACGGTCGCCGAGGGCGACTTCGTTGCGGTTCTGGGGCCGAACGGGGCCGGCAAGTCGACGCTGATCAATGCGATTCTCGGTCTGTTGCCGCTGGCGGCCGGAACGGCGTCGGTGCTGGGACGACCACCGGGCGATTCGAAGGGCCTGATCGGCTACCTGCCTCAGCGCCGCAGCTTCGACACCGGCACCCGGATTCGCGGCGTCGACCTCGTCCGGCTCGGGCTGGACGGGGCGCGCTGGGGGGTTCCGCTTCCGGGCCTCCCGAGTCACAAACGCGACGCGGCCCGCGTGGGCGAGGTGATCGAGCTCGTAGGCGCGATCGGTTATGCCCGGCAGCCGATCGGCGAGCTCTCCGGCGGCGAGCAGCAGCGCCTCCTGATCGCGCAGGCGCTCGTCCGCCGTCCGAAACTGCTCTTGCTCGACGAGCCGCTCGACAGCCTCGACCTGCCCAACCAGGCCGCGGTGGCCGCGCTTGTTCGCCGCATCTGCGAAGAGGAGTACGTCGCTGTGCTGCTCGTGGCGCACGACATCAACCCGATCCTCGGCTACCTCGACCGGGTCGTCTACCTGGCCGGCGGAAACGCGATCGAGGGCGCGCCCCAAGAAGTGATCACGAGCGAGACGCTCACCCGTCTCTACGGCGCGCCGATCGAGGTGCTGCGCGCTTCCGACGGCCGGCTCGTCGTCGTCGGGCAGCCGGAGGCGCCGTTTGTGCATGGCGACCGCCATGGTTGAGGCCGCGATCTTCCAGGGGCTCTCCTGGAACCCGCTCGCCGATCTCCGCGAGCTTTTCGCCTACCCCTTCATGGTCAACGCGCTCGAGGCCGGCACGATCGTCGCCGTCATGGGCGGCGTCATCGGCTGGTTCATGGTCTTGCGCCGGCAGACGTTCGCCGGACACACGCTCTCCGTGATCGCCTTCCCCGGCGCCGCAGCCGCCAGCCTCGCCGGGCTACCACTCGCCGTCGGCTACTTCGGCTTCTGCGGGCTCGGTGCGCTCGCTCTCGCCGGGATCGCGGGGTCGCGCAGAAGCCTCAGCGCCGAGTCAGCTGCGATCGGCTCGCTCCAGGCGCTGGCGCTCGCGCTCGGCTTCCTCTTCGTCAGCCTCTACCACGGCGTCCTCAACGGTCTCGACTCGCTCCTCTTCGGCACCTTCTTGGGGATCACCGGACGGCAGGTCACCGTTCTGCTCGCCGTCGCGGCCGCCGCCGTCGCGCTCGTTGCAATCGCAGCCCGGCCGCTGTTCTTCGCCTCCGTCGATGGCGACGTCGCCCGCGCCCGAGGCGTTCCTGTGCGTGCGCTCGGCTTCGGCTTCCTGCTCGTCCTCGGCCTCTCGGTCGCGGAAACGAGCCAGATCACGGGAGCCCTGCTGGTCTTTGCGCTCCTCGTCACGCCGGCCGCAACCGCCCACCAGCTGACCCCGCGTCCCGGCCTGGGGATCGCTCTCTCGGTCACGCTCGCGCTCGCCGTTACCTGGCTCGGGCTCGCGCTCGCCTATTTCTCCATCTACCCGGTCGGCTTCTACGTCACTTCCCTCTCCTTCGGGCTCTATCTGCTGGTCCGAGTCTCCCGCGCGCTCGCGAGCCGGCGCCGAACGACCGGACGGCTTGCACTCGAGGCAGCCTGATGTTCGCGCACGAGTTCATGCGCCACGCCTTGATCGCCGGTAGTTTCGTCGGCCTCGCTTGCGGCCTGGTCGGCTATTTTGTCGTCCTCCGCGCCCAGGTCTTCGCCGGCGACGCGCTCAGCCACGTCGCCTTCACCGGCGCCCTCGCCGCGGCGGTCCTCGGCCTCAACATCCTCGCCGGCCTCTTCGCCGCGACGATCCTAGGCGGCATCATCATGGGCATCCTCGGGGACAAGGCCCGCGCCGACGACGTCACGATCGGCTCGCTCTTCGCCTGGACGCTCGGTCTCGGCGTCCTTTTCCTGACGATCTTCACCACCCAGGACAGCGCCGGCAACGGGACCGCCGGCGTCCGGGTTCTCTTCGGCTCCATCTTCGGGCTCAGCACCACCGATGTCCGGAATGCCGTCGTGCTCGCGGTTCTGGCCGGCGCGCTGCTGCTTGCGATCGCGCGGCCGCTGCTCTTCGCCTCCCTCGATACCGCTGTCGCCGCGGCCCAGGGCGTACCGGTGCGCGCACTCGGGCTCGTCTTTCTCGCGCTCCTCGGCCTCGTCTCGGCCCAGGCAACCCAAGCCGTCGGGGCCCTGCTGCTCCTCGGCCTCCTCGCGGCGCCGGCCGGCGCCGCGCACAGGCTCACCACCCGCCCCTACCTTGGCCTCGCGCTCTCGGCCCTCTTCTCGGTCGGCTCGATCTGGATCGGGCTCACTCTCAGCTACGTCTTCCCGACCCTCCCGCCCAGTTCGATGATCATCGCCGCGGCTGTCGGTGTCTACGTCCTCGCCCTCGCCACGACAGCAGCGCGCGACCCGAGCGCCTTTTGGCTGCGGCAAGCAAACGGTAACGTGGCGTGATGGATCCCAAGCGGGCACGCGAGCTGCTGGCGAAAGAACGAGAGCGAATCGAGCTGGCATTGCCGAGACTTGCCCACGAGGACACGGGCGAGCCGGCCGACGAGCTAGACCCTGGCAACCTTGCGTCCGACCTCTATCAGGACGAGCTCGACGAGGGTCTGGCGGACGATCTCCGCGAAGAGCTCGCCGCGCTCGAGCGCGCGGAGGCCCGGCTCGCCGCCGGCACCTATGGTCTCTCGATCGTGAGCGGCAAGCCGATCCCGGACGAACGGCTTGAGGCTCTCCCGACCGCCGAGCGGACCGCCGAAGAAGATGCGCGCTGACCGACCTGCAGGCGGCTAAGCAGCCGCGACGCGCTCGGCCGCGCGCTGGCATTCGGCTGCGTGGTCGGCCGGCTCGTGCGTCACGAACCGTTCCGCAACCCGCACGACCTCGCGGCCGAGTGTCTCGAGCTGGAACTCGACCGCTTGATCCTGGATCCGACCCTCGGCATCGAAGACACGCGCCGCCGAGGCGACCGGGACGACGTACGGGACCGCCCACCCGCGCAGGGCCCGGGTGGCGAACTCCATCGTGTTGATCGCCTGCAGCCCTTGGGTTCCGCCCGCCGCGCTGATCAGCCCGATCACCTTGTCGTGCAGATATGACGGCTCACGAGAGCCGAGCAGGTGGAGCCAGTCCAGCGCGTTCTTGAGCGCGCCGGAGATCGTCCCCTGGTACAGCGGGCTGCTCCAGACCAGCCCGTCCGCCGCGTAGCAGGACTCGATCAGCCTTGTCGCTGACTCGCCCGGCTCGTCGTCGTCGGGGTTGTACATGGGCAGGCCGAGCTCGCGGAGATCCAGCAGCTCTGTGTCGGCTCCCGTCGCCTCGGCTCCATCGAGCACCTTCCGCAGAGCGGCCCGGCTCCTCGAGATCCTCGCCAAGGAGCCGCCGAGCCCGACGACCTTCAACGTCCCGGCCACGTCTTACTGCTCGTAGCGCTCGACGATGTCCGGGTCGCGGACTCGAGCGGCGCCCGGGTCGCGACCGGCTTCCCGAAGCGCACGGCGCTGGCGCAGCAGATCCCAGCACTGGTCGAGGCCAACCTTGATCGACTCCAGACGGCGATGATCGCTCTCGCTCAAACCGCCCTCGGCGCCGCGTTCGTACAGCTCCTGCTCCTCGCCGACCAGCTGCTCGATGCGGCTGTGGATCTCGGTGTCGCCCATCTCGAACCTCCTATGCCTCCTACTTGGGAAGCGGTGGTGAGTCGATCTCGCGGCCTGGCGATCCTCGCACAAGGAAGCCACGGCAGCAGCGCCCCGGAGGCCCGGCAAGAACGCGCTTTTGGCGGCTGCTCAGCTCGCGCCGGGAACGAAGAGGTGGATCGCGAGTCCGATCACGCTCATCGCGGCGATCGCGAAGCAAATCGACGTGAAAAACGCCGTCGCCATCACGTAGGCATGGGTGTTGGGATCGAGTCTCATGGCCGCTAGAGATCGAGGACTCACTATGGTCCAGCAAGCGCGACTTGTCGAGCCCTTGAGGCGAACCTCCTCTGCTAGGTTCGCTGTGTGAGCGAGCTACCTGTTCAGGCGATCGTCTGCCCGCACTGCAAAAAAACATTCGACGGCGAACTGCTCGCCGAAGGCTCACGGCACGAGGGCTTCAAGTGCCCGCATTGCCGGCTGTTCGTGCCCGCCGAGCGCGCGAACGGCGACGAAGACGCGTCTTCGTAATCTAACCCGGGGGCTTAGGGAGAACCTGGCGGCATCCCCCGGGCTCGTGAGGCGTTCGCTTGCGACGCCGATCTAGAGGTCGTGCCGGCTTTGCCGGCGACCGTCTAAACCCGGCTGGAGGAGGACAAGCGCTCCAATCCCTCGTTCAAGGGATAGCACGGTCATGCCGATGAGCAGTCCGTGGCGATCGATCTCAGCGCCCCGCGGACCGAGGAGCTGCGGCTACCGCTCGGGCTTGCTCGGATCTCCGCGGTCCCAGCCAGGGTCGTGCTCGCGAGCATCGTCGGCGCCAGCTTCGCGGTCCGTTTCGTCGTCGCGCTCGGCCACGCGACGCCGCTCTATTTTCCTGACGAGTACATCTATGCATCGCTGGCGCGCTCGCTCGCCGAGCACGGCCGGCCTCTGATCCGGACCTCCCCCGCCCACTTCCCGGCACTGCTCGAACCGCTGGCCGCGGCGCCATTCTGGCTCTTCCACGACCCGATGCTGGCCTACCGGTTGACGCAGGCGGAGAACGCGCTCGTGATGTCGCTCGCGGCCATCCCGGTCTATCTGCTGTCCCGGCGCCTCGGGCTCGGTGCCGGCCTCGCCCTCGTTGCGGCTGCCCTCACCGTCGCTTCCCCGGACCTCTTCTTCGCCTCTTTCGTCCTCGCCGATCCGCTCGCGTACCTGCTCGTCCTGACGACTTTGTACGCGGCCGTGTGCGCACTCTCGCGGCCGAGTCGCCGTGCCCAGACGGCATTCGTCGTGCTCGCCGCCCTGACGGCGTTGACGCGGATCCAGTACGCCCTGCTGCCGATCGTGTTCCTCGCCGGCGCGATTGCCGTCGAGCGCGGCTCGATCCGCCGGGCGCTACGAAACTTCCGGCTCACCTGGGGAATCTTCGTCGCGCCACTGGCCGCGCTGATCGTCGTCGGCCCCAGCCGTTTGCTGGGCTACTACAACAGCGTCGTCAGTCTGCACGTCAGGCCCGGCTCGATCGTGCACTGGGTCGCGACCGACTCGATGCTGCTCGTCTACTGCGCGGGCTGGGTGCTCATTCCGGGCGCCCTGATCGGCTTCGCCTACGCGCTCGGCCGCCCCCGCTCTCGCGAGGAGGCGGCATTCGGCGGTGTCACGGCGGGCCTCCTGGTGATGCTCTTCGCCGAGACGTCGATGTACGCCTCGAACGGATCGCCACGGTTCCAGGAGCGCTACTTCATGGGATTGCTGCCGCTCGTGCTGCCCTGGTTCGGGCTCTACCTCAAGCGCGGACGCCCGGCCCGGCTTGCCACGTTGCTCCTCGCCGTCGTCCTGCTCGCTGTCTCGGCCCGCGTCCCCCTCGCGCCGTACAGCGTCGCGACCAACAAGCAGGATTCACCGTTCCTGCTCGGGGCCTTCCGCCTCGAGCACGCGCTCGGCCTCGCGAACGGCTCGCTTGCGATCGCCGCCGTGGCGGCCCTGCTCTCTGGGCTCGCGGCCGGAATCGTGTGGCGCGCTCGATTCGCGACTCTCGCGCTGGCCGTCTCGCTCGCGCTGGCAGCGGCTGCATCGGCCGGCTCGGTCTCGTTCGACCAAAACACCGCGAACACGATCCGCGGGGACTTCCTCCCGGCCGACGCGAGCTGGATCGATCACTCGCGCCTGCGCCACGTGCTGTTGATTCACACGCCGGCGACGCTGCACGCGCGCTCGCTCGAGCAGCTGTTCTGGAACCGCTCGGTCGACGAAGTCCTCTACTTCGACCAGGCCTCTCAGATCGACGCCTTCGGGAACCAGCGCGTCAAGGCCGCTCGCGACGGTCGCCTGGTGACCGGCGGCAAGACGGTGCGCTCCCCGCTACTGATCTCGAACTACGCCGTCCGCATGCGGCTACGCGGAGCGGCGCTCGTTGCCAGCCACAAGGGGTTCGACCTCTGGCGCCCGACTGGGACGCCGAGGCTGGCGCTCTTCGTCGGCGGCCTCTACCACGACCGCTGGCTGGCCCAGGCAGGGACGATCGAGGTATGGCCCGATCGCGGCACAGAAGTCCGCGGTTCGCTCCGGCTCGCGTTTTCACTCCCGAGCGGAACGCAGCGCACGGTCCTAGCGCTGCGAGGACCCCATGTCCGCCGGCAAGTCGTCGTCATGCCGCAGCGGCAAATCAGCGTCGTCGTCCCCGTCCACGGCCGGGGTCCGTGGACACTCCACTTCCGCACGAAGCGGGCCGGCTATCTGACCGACGGCCGGGCGATCTCGGTCAAGGCCGAGACGCCGGTCTTCACCGGCCCCGCGACGCGCGGCGGGCGGTAGGCGTAGCCGGATTCACTCCGGCGTAGCCCCACAACGAGAAGCGAAAAGAGCCGCGAAGAAGGAGGGGGCTCACGGGGGAACCATGGGTTCACCCGTGCTACTAAACACAATCCTTGAGGCCTTGGGCCTCTGGAAGCGACTCGAGCTTCTTGAGGGTGTTGTTCTCGATCTGGCGGATTCGCTCGCGGGTGACCCCGAAGGCCTTGCCGACCTCCTCGAGGGTGCACGGCTGCCCACCGGTAAGCCCGAACCGCAGCTCGATCACCTTCCGCTCGCGCTCGGGCAGCGAGGCCAGCGCGTGCTCGATGTCCTCTCGCCGGAGCGACAGAGAGGCATGCTCGTCAGGGGACTCGACCTGATCGTCCTCGACGAAGTCGCCGAGCTCGGAGTCCTCTTCCTCACCGATCGGCTTCTCGAGCGAAACCGGGTGCTGAGCCATCCGCAAGATCTCGCGCACCTCGCCGGTCGTCATCTCGAGCTCTGCGGCGATCTCATCGGGCCTTGACTCGCGCCCCAGCCGCTGCACGAGCTGGCGCTCGATGTGCACGACCTTGTTCAGCTTCTCGACCATGTGCACGGGAATCCTGATCGTCCGCGCCTTGTCCGCAATCGCTCGCGTCACCGCCTGGCGGATCCACCAGGTCGCGTACGTCGAGAACTTGTAGCCCTTGCGGTAGTCGAACTTCTCCACCGCTCGAATCAGGCCGAGCGAGCCCTCCTGGATCAGGTCGAGGAAGCTCAGGCCGCGCCCGAGGTACGACTTCGCGATCGAGACTACGAGGCGGAGATTCGCCTCGATCATCTGGGTCTTCGCGGACATGTCGCCCCGCTCGATCCGCTTTGCCAGGTAGACCTCCTGGTCTGCGGTCAGCAGCGGCACCTTGCCGATCTCGCGCAGGTAGAGCCGGAGCGAGTCGAGCGACGGCTCGACGGTGAGGTCTAGCTTCGGCGTCTTCACCTCTTCCTCGGCCAGGTTCGGCTGCTCGTGCGGGGGGTGCTTGTGCGTCTCGCCCTCGACCAGCTCGACGCCGTGATCGATCAGATAGGTGTAGAAGTCCTCGACCTGCTCCTTGCTGAGCTCGACATCGTCGAGCCCGGAAGCGATCTCGTCGTAGTTGAGCACTCCCTTCTCGAGGCCCTCCTGGACGAGCTTCTGGAGTTCTTCAACCTCGGGGAGCGAGATTTCGACGGTGAGCATCGACCTCCGCTTTCTCGTGCTGGTTGGACTTGGGGCTAGACCTACTCAGACACGTGAAGGGGCCGGTTGCCGCTCCTCCCCGACTCACTCCCGCGCGGCGGGGATGTTACCGCGGAAGGCCGCACTTTGGAAGAAAATTTCTAGGCCTCGGCCACGATCCCGCCGACCTCCTCGCCGCGGCTGTTCCGCACCGACACGCGCTCGAAGTCGCGGCCGAGCTCGTGCCCGAGGCCGGCGAGGAAGGACGCGATCGCGGGACGTAGGGCACGGTAGCCGCCGTCCTCAGTCTTCAACGCGACTCCGAGGCCGTCCGGCCCGGCCGCGCAGAAGAGCGCCTCTGCTCCGCCTTTCGCGACCCAACCGGGCAGCGCTCTCATCAGCTCGGTGTCGGGCCGGCCGGCGCCGCCGACGAGCTGCGGGTGAGCACGCATCGCAGCAGCGACGCGCGCGCCTCCCGTCCGGGTCTCGAAGCGCGAGAACATGAAGGCGACCCGCTCGAGCGGCAGCGCGAAGCAGACGACGCCGCAACCGTCGACTGCCGTCTCGAAGTTGCTGGGATCGAGCTCGGCGGCCGCGGCGATCTCGGCCAGGATCTCGTCCTGGAGCGGGTGGCCGGCGAGCCGGTAGCCCTCCGTTGGCCAGCCGCGTGCCCGACACGTCGCGAGCATTCCGGCGTGTTTGCCTGAGCAGTTGTGGAAGATCGGCTGGGGTGGACGGCCATCCTGGAGACCGACCTCGAGGTCCTCCTCGGTCGCGGGAGCCTTCGCGAGCAACCGCCGGACGGCCTCGATCTGCTCCGCCTCCGCACGGTGGGAAGCCGACGCGATCGCGATCTCTTCGTCGTCGAGGTCGTCCCTGGAGCGAACGAGCGGAAGCGCCTGGAACGGCTTCGCCGAGGAGCGCAGCGAGGTGAGGAATGCGGGGTCGCCAGCCTCGGCGACGATGGCCCCGTCTTGGATCGCGACCGCGTGCACGAGGTGGACGGACTCGACGAACGGCCCCCTGTGCACGGCTACGCTGACCGGATCCATGAGGCCGGAAGCCTAGAGCTCCTTTCACGATGAAGCATGTGCCCCCGAGCCGCGCTGGACGACGCCTGGCAGCGTCCTCAGTCGCGCCCGTGTCGACTGATACGGGCGACTCCCTGCATCCTCCCCACGCGCCGCCCAGCGCACCTCGGAGACGAGGCCCCATCAGGAAAGAAGCTCTTGCCCGAGCTGCCTGAGATGGAGGCGTGGCGGCGCGCCCTCGACGAGCCTGTGCGAGCGTTTCCGGTCGAGCAGGCCGGGCCGGCGCACATCGCGACGCTGAAGACATTCGACCCCCCGCTTGCGGAGCTCGAGGGTCGCCGATTCTCAGGGGTCGAGCGCCGCGGCAAGCGGCTGTTGTTTCCGACCGAGGATGGCGAGCTCGTCCTGCTCGTGCACCTGATGACGGCCGGGCGACTTCGTTACCTCGTCGCCGGCGGAAAGGGGCCAAAATCCCCTGCCTTCCGTCTTCGCTTCGAGGGCGGCGCTCAGCTCGTGCTCACCGAGGCAGGTTCGAAGAAGCGCGCCGGCGTCTGGTTGCTGACGCCAGAGGCGGCCGATGAGGAGCTCGCCCACCTCGGGCCCGAGGCGTTAGGGCTCGGCTCGAACGCGCTCGCAGAGATCCTCGCCTCCGATTCGCGCCGGCTTCACTCGCTACTCCGCGACCAGCGGGCGATCGCCGGGATCGGCCGCGCGTGGGCGAACGAGATCCTCCACCACGCGCAGCTGTCTCCGTTCGCGTTGTCCGGGGACCTGGCACCGGGACAGGTCGACCGCCTCGCCGAGGCGATCGACGCCGAGCTCTCGCGCGGCCTCGAGCTGCGGGAGCGCGGCGCCGCCGACAAGCGCGTCTACCGCGTCCACAACAAGCTCGGTGAGCCGTGCTACGTGTGTGGGGAACCGATCGCCCGCGTCGACTATGAGGAGCACACCGTCTACTACTGCCCCGACTGTCAGACTCGCGGCCGCGTGCTCAAGGACCGGCGCCTTTCGCGCCTACTCCGCTAGCGCTCGCTCCACGAGCTCGGCCGCGTCGCGGATCGTCTCGACCTCGCTTGGCTCGAGCTTGGCGAGCCGGCGGCCGAGACGCTCGACCCGGCGGCGGCGCCCGCGCTGCAGCACCTGCTCTCCCTTACTCGTCGCCGACACTCGCGCGACCCGACCGTCGTTCGGGTCAGACTCGCGGCGAACGTAACCCCCGGACTCGAGTGCGCGGACGATGCTCGTCATGGTCGGCGGCCGGACCTGCTCCGCGGCGGCGAGCTCTCCAAGTGTTCGCGGACCGCCGAAGACGAGCACGGAGAGTGCCGAAAGGCGCGCTGCGCCGAGGCCGGTAGCCGGATCCTCGCGCCGGACGTGACGCAAGGCGTGGATTGCCGCCGAGTGAAAACGGTCGGCGGCCTCGAGTGTTTGATTTGACGTCTTCGCAGGCATTTAGTTAGCCTAACTAAATGTAATGACCAAGGAGGATGGCCATGTCAGAGCTGCTTCAGGCCCTGTACGCAGGCGACCAAACACGAGCCGACGAGCTGCTGGCCTCGAACCCGAAGCTCAACGTATTCGAGGCCGCCGCATGCGGGCAGACCGAGCGGATCCGCGAGCTTCTCGACAACGATCCCTCCCTCGCGAATGCCTTCGGCGAGGATGGATTTCACCCGCTCGGGCTCGCGTGCTTCTTCGGGCATCTCGAGGCCGCCCGGCTGCTGCTCGAACGCGGCGCTGACGTCAACGCGCTGTCCCGCAACGAGCACATTCAGACCGCAGCGATCCACGCAGCAGCCGCTTCAGGAGAGGAGGGGACCGACGAGCCGAAGCGGTACGAGCTGGTGAAGCTGGTGCTCGACCACGGCGCGGACCCGAACCTCCGACAAGGCGGTGACTCTCGGGCGATCGACACAGCGCGCCAGAACGGCGACGAGTCCGTGGAGCGACTCCTGAAGGAGCGGGGCGCCGAGGATTAGAGCGGTCGACTCTGGCCGGCTGTCGCTCGGCCCTCTCTGGCTGGCTGTCCCCGGTCCAAGTAACAGACTGTTACTTGCGCACGTTCGCGTCACAGAGCCGCTTGCCGCGGATTGGCTGTCCGTTCGCGCCGTGTCGAACCTCGTAACAGACTGTTACTTGGCCTTGACGTGCGCGCCGGTGATCTCGGCGGGCGATCGGCAGCCGAGAAGCGTCAGCCCAAGGGCGAGTTCGGCGCGGAGGAGCGCCAGCACCTCCCGCACGCCCGCCTCGCCGTCGACGGCCAAGCCCCAGATGATGGGCCGTCCGACGAGCACCGCACGCGCGCCCAGGGCGAGGGCTTTGAGGACGTCGGTGCCCCGGCGAACGCCGCCGTCCATGAGCACCTCGACCCGCTCGCCCACGGCTTCGACCACCTCCGGCAGCGCATCGAGGGAGGCCGCGACGCCATCGAGCTGACGACCGCCGTGGTTGGAGACGACCACGCCCGCAGCGCCGTGCTCCGCCGCCAGCAGCGCATCCTCGGACGAGAGAATCCCTTTGAGCACGACAGGCAGCGGGCAGGTCTCGCGCAGCCATTCGAGGTCTCGCCAGGTCAGCGTCGTGTCGACGATCTGACCAAGCTCAGCGTGGAAGTCCCGCCGCCCCAGCGAACCCGGAATGTTGGGCAGCGCGAGATCGTCCGGCAATGCGAACGCGGCTCGCAGGTCGCGTTCTCGCCGTCCGGCCGCCGGTAAGTCGACGGTGAAGACGACCGCTTCGAACCCGGCCTCGGCAACCGAGGCGAGCAGTTCGGCCGTGAACCCGCGATCGCTCGACCAGTAGAGCTGGAACCAGAGGCTGGCACCGGGAGCGGCCCTCGCCAGCTCAGCTGGCGTCATGCTCGAGAGCGTCGATTGGCACATGACCGTTCCGGCAGCGGCCGCGGCGCGCGCGACCGCGACCTCGCCGTCGGGATGCGCGAGCCGCTGGAAGGCCGTCGGCGCCACGAGCACGGGCATCGCGGCCTCGCGGCCGAGCACGGTGGTCCCAGTGGCGATCTCGCTGACGTCGACGAGCACGCGCGGGCGGAGCTGTCGGCGCTCGAATGCCTCGATGTTGTCCCGTAGCGTCAGCTCGTCGCCCGAGCCGCCGGCGAAGTAGCCGAACGCGCCTGGATCGAGTACGCGCTCGGCGTCGCGCTCGTAGTCCCCGACGTTGAGCAGCATCAGTCGGGCAAGCGCACGTGGAGCGTGTCGCCCTCGAGGGTTACCGAGCCTCCAAGCGCCCGCACGAGCAACACCGCCACAGCGGCACCGAGGTCGCGAAGATCTTCGCCGAGAACGACGGGAGCGGACGCGGGGGTGATCGGCGAAATAGTCAGCTCGGGGCCGGTGGCCGTGGTGTCCACGAGCTCGACACCCCCGTGACGGAGAGCGCATTGCGCAAGCGCGCTGACGGCCCGCTGTGTCGCCTCGAGATCGATCTGTACCGCCCCGCCCTGGCCCCCGACCCGTACGCGCTCTTCGCCCAGCGTCGCGGCGGCCACGCGCGCGAGCTCGAGCGTGTCGGCCTCGCGCAGGTTGGGCTGGTAACTGCCGGCCTCGATCCTTGCCGCAAGCCCGAGCTCGTCGAGCAGCTCGACCATCTGCTCCGCCGCCGACTCGATGATCTCGACATAGCGCGAGGCGGGATCCTCGAGCCCCTCTGTGCGGATCAGGGTCTTCGCAAAGCCGCTGACGGTCGCCAAGGGCGTCCGCAGATCGTGGGCGGCAAGGGAGACGAGCTTTGGGAAACGGGGGTTTTCGGTCACTTCGGTACGGTTGCTTCGCGATGAACGACGGAGTTCATTTTCTCCAGGATCTTCAGGCTTCGCTCCCCGACGTGCGAATCGGGCTCTCAAGGGCCGGCGTCAGCGGCGTGCGGAAAGCGATCCGGATCCGCTACGGCGAGAACGAGAAGCTGATTGCAGCGGACATCGACTGCACCGTCGACCTCGATCCGGCGCAGAAGGGCGTCCACATGTCGCGCTTCCCCGAGCTCTTCGAGGAGGCGATCGAGGAAGTCGTGATCGAGGAGGCGCTCCTGGTCGAGCAACTCGCCGCCCGCATCGCCGCGCAGATCGTCGAGCGCCAGAGGGCACTGAGGGCAGAGGTCAAGATCGTCGCCCAGTATCCGCTCGAGCGGCGGACCCCCGTGACCGGCCTGCGGACGCAGGAGCTCGTCTCGCTGATCGGGCTCGCCGCCGCCTCGGAGCAGTCGACGCGGCGCGTCGTCGGTGTGGAGGCGACAGGGATCAACGCGTGCCCCTGCGCACAGGGACTCGTGCGTGAGAGCTCACGCGAGCGGCTCGAGGCAGCCGGGTTCGAGGGCGAAGAGATCGACCGGATCCTCGAGCTCGTCCCGCTCGCGACGCACAACCAGCGCGGCCGCGGCACACTCTACGTCGGGACGGACGAGGCGGTCAACGCCGAGCACCTTGTCCAGGTGGTCGAGAGCTCGATGAGCGCCCCCGTCTACGGCCTGCTCAAGCGACCGGACGAGCTCCACGTCGTCGAGCAGGCTCACGCCCATGCGCGCTTCGTCGAGGACTCGGTGCGACTGGCGCTGCGCTGCACCCTCGAGACCTATGCGCTCGACGATGCGGACTTTCTCTTCTCCCGGCAGGTGAACTTCGAGACGATCCACGACCACGACGTGATCGCGGAGCGGTACGGCACTGTCGGCGAGCTTCGAGCGGAGCTGGAGGGAGATCGCGCGGCGCGCCACACCGAGCTGCGGGAGTGGCTCGCCGGCTAGACCTGGATCTGGTACCGGCTTACCCAGTCGTTGACGACGGCCCAGTCGAGGTTCGCGAAGAAGGCGTCGATGTACGAGCCTCGGTCGGTCTGGAAATCGATGAAGTACGCGTGCTCGTAGACGTCGAGCGCGACGAGCGGGGTCGCGTTCCAGATCGGAAACGTGTTCTGGGTATCGCCGACGTAGTTGAACAGTCGGCCTTCGTCCCAGTCGTAGGCGGTCCAAGCCCAGCCTCGCCCGGCCATGCCGCTGGCCTTCAGGTCGCGGGCCCAGTCTTCCACCGACCCGAAGTCGCGCTCGATCAACCGGCCGATTACCCCGTCCGGGGCGCCACCGCCGCCGCCCAAATGCTCGAAGTAGATCTCGTGGTTCTTGATTCCGCCGATCGCGAACGAGAGTTCGACCTTGAGCGCGCGGAGCTCGGAATAGACCTGGTTGGCTGCGGCTAGATCCACGGCGCCGAGCCTCTCCAGAATCTCGTTCCGTTTGTTGACGTAGCCCTCGTAGAGCTTGTAGTGGGCCTCAACGCTCTCGCGCGAGATGCCGTCGAGCTCGAATAGCTCGGGCTTCAGCTGCCGGGGGGTGATCTCCTGGTGGTTGAAGGCGAGCGTCGCCACGTCGACTCCTTTCGTTCCGGACGCGCGCGAGCATAGCCTGCTAGCCGCCCCCGCCTAGCCCCGACGCGGTAGCCTCGCTTTTAGTCGAGAGGAAGGAGGAGGACGCATGCCATTCGAAGTTCCTCCGCTGCCGTACGACTACGCGGCTCTCGAGCCGTATATCGACGAGCAGACGATGCACCTGCACCACGACAAGCACCATCAGGCCTACGTGGACAAGGCGAACGCGGCGCTCGAGGGAACCGAGTACCACGACAGCTCGGTCGAGCACGTCCTGACGATGCTGGACGAGCTCCCGGACGACAAGCGGACCGTCGTCCGCAACAACGCCGGCGGCCACGCGAATCACTCCCTCTTCTGGGAGATCATGAGCCCGGACGGCGGGGGCGAGCCCGAGGGCGCGCTCGCAGAGGCGATCGACGACGTGTTCGGGAGCCTCGACGAGCTGAAGAAGGCCGTCAACGACGGCGGCGTCAATCGCTTCGGCTCAGGCTGGACCTGGCTCGTCCATGATGGCACCGGACTCGCCGTCTACTCAACGCCGAACCAGGACTCGCCGATCATGCAGTCGGACGAGCCGCTGCTCGGGATCGACGTGTGGGAGCACGCCTACTACCTGAAGTACCAGAACCGGCGCCCCGACTACCTCGAGGCCTGGTGGAACGTCGTCAACTGGCCGGCCGTCGCCGAGCGCTATGCGCGGGCGACCACCAAGGAGCACGCGGCCGCCGGCTGATGGAAACGGAGCCGCCGGGGCGAACACGCCCCGGCGGCTCGAAATCGGCTAGTGGTCAGGCCACTAGCTCCTGATGACCTTGCTCTTGACCGGGAGGTAACAGGTGGCGGCCTGAGTTGCCGGCAGGATCGAGCGCACACGCAGCTTTGCGGGCAGTTTGATCTTGAACGTCGACGAGGTGACCTGCGTCGGCGCCGTCGTCGTCGCGACGGTCGCCAGCGTCACCTTCTTGAGCGTCACCCACTTGGTATTGCGCAGGCGCTGGAAGACGACGTACTTGCCCACGAACGACTGGGCAGCGGTGACTGAGACCTTGAACTTGCCGAGCGAGAGCTTTTGCAGACTCAGCAAGGGCGTCACCTTGACCGCCACCATCGGGCTCGTCGCCCCCTTGTTCTTTGCCTGGTAGTTCGTGTTCAGGGTCGGCTTGACGGCCGACGAGAACGCGCCGCCGGTCGTCGTGGTCGCAGTTGCGACCTTCTTGAAGGCGTTCTGGCCGCAGTCCTGGCCCTGAATGTCGATCGCCTGGCCGGCCTTCTTTGTCGACAGAACGCCCGTCAGCGTCGTCGAGCCGCCGTAGGCGACTACCGTCGGCGCCGCCTTCAGCGTCAGAGTGGGCGGCGCTGCCGCCGCCGGCGCCGCGCACATTGCTACCAGGACGAGGGTCGGAATTGTCTTTCTCATCTAGTGAACCCCTTTCGGTTTGTCCCCAAGGAAAACATGCCCGCTTGCAGCCAAAACTAAGCGCCGTACTATGACTGGCTGATGCGAGCCCTAGTCACCGGTGGGACGGGTCGGATCGGCGCCGCGATCACGGGCCGACTCGAGGCAGCTGGGTGGTCGGTGCTCGCCGCCGGACGGGCCGACGGAGACCTCGCTCGGCCCGATGAGGCGCGCGCGCTTGTCGATCGAGCGGCGTCCGAGCTGGGAGGCATCGACTTGCTAGTGAACGGCGCAGCGGAGGGTTTTGCGCCGAAGAACGTCCTCGAGCTGACCGAGGCGGATTGGGAGTTGGCCTTCGGCGCGACCGCGAAGGGCAGCTTCTTCGTCACGCAGGCGGCAGCGCCGTACCTGCGCGATTCGAGTGGGAGCGTGGTGATGATCGAAGACGTTGCCGCCTACCAACCCTGGCCCTCGTTCGCCGCCCACTGCGCTGCGAAGTCAGCTCAGGCGATGCTGACGCGCGTGTTCGCGCGCGCGCTCGCCCCCGAGGTTCGGGTTTGCGGCATCGCACCTGGCCCCGTCGCCGTCGAGCCGGAGCAGGAGGAGCGGCGCGCGACCGAAACACTGCTCGGACGGGTGGGATCGCCGGAGGACGTCGCCGAAGCGGTCGTCTTCCTCGCCCGCGCCGGCTTCGTCACGGGCACTTCGCTCGTCGTCGACGGCGGGCGTCTGCTCCAATCCAGGGCAGTGTGAGCGCGCGTAGAGACAAGGAGATGGAGCTTGCACTCGATCTCCCCGCCCAATCGACTCAACGCGTGAACCGGCCGGCCCCGGCCGAACGCTCCAGCGACGGCGAGCTGCTGCAGCGAATTGCCGGCGGCGACCGCGAGGCGTTCGACGTCCTCTACCGCCGCTTCATACGGCCCGTGTTCGCGCTGGCGCTGCGCCGGCTCGGCGACCGCGGCCGCGCCGAGGATGCGACACAGGAGACCTTCACATCGATCTGGCGCTCCGCCTCGAGCTACCGGGCGGAGCGCGGGCCTGGGGCTCCCTGGCTCTATGCCGTCGCAAGAAACGCGATCGTCGACCGCGCGCGAGCACGGTCCGAGCCCCCGTCCGAGACCCCCGACGAGCCGTCTTCCGAGCCCGGCCCTCCAGACGAAGCTGAGCGCTCTTGGGTCGCCTGGCGCGTCCATCGCGCGCTGCAGGAGCTCCCGGAGCACGAACGTCCTCTGCTCGAGCTCGCCTACTGGAGCGGGCTCTCGCAGTCCCAGATCGCCGACTACCTCAACATCCCGCTCGGCACCGTCAAGACGCGAACCCGGAGCGCGCTCGGCCGGCTCGCCGACGCCCTGGAGGAGCTGCAGTGACCCGCGAACCTGACTTCAAAGAGCTCGTCGGCGAGGGCTTGTCCGCAGACGAGTCTGCGCGCCTGCGTCGCGCTCACGACCTCCTCGTCGCGGCCGGGCCGGTGCCCGAGCTGCCCCCCGGCCTCGAGGAGCCGAGCATCGGCGATCGCCCGACGCGCCTGGGCGAGAGCGCCTATCAGCTGCTGCCGCGCCGGCGGACGGGCGCGGCGCTCGCCCTCGCGGCGGCGATCGCGCTCATCGCCTTCGTCGGCGGCTACACCGCCGGCTTCCGGCATGACGGCTTCTCCACGCAGTACATCGTCCCGCTGCACGCCGTCTCCGGCAATGCCGCCTCGGCAAAGATCAGGATCGGCGACCGGGACTCGCACGGAAACTGGCCTCTGCGCCTCGAGGTCAGCGGGCTGCCGAAGCTGAAGCAAGGCGGCTACTACGAGATGTTTCTCACCCGCGGCAAGCGCACCTGGACGTGTGGCACGTTCGCGGGCGGCGGCCGGTCGACCGTGAAGGTGCGGCTAACAGTGCCGTACAGCTTCCACCAAGGCGACGGCTGGATCGTCACCAAGGAGCTTCCCGGCCGCGCCAGCCCGGGACCAACCGTTCTGACTACCTAACTCAGGCCTAGGGAGCGACGCGGTCGTTCTCGACGAAGGCCGCGTGCGTGACGGGCATCTTCTCGGCGAGAAAGCGCTCACACGCCTCGGCGTAACGCCGGATCTCCCGCTGCGCGGTCTGCGCCGCTCGCAGCGAGACGAAGTTCATCAGCGAGCGCGCGTTGACCGTCCAGTAGAACTCGGTGTAGGCGCCCATCGGCATGACCAGCCGCGCAAGCTCGCGGGCGACGCCCTGCTCGACGAGCCGAGTGTAGGTCTCATAGGCGGCGTCGTAGACAGCCTGGAGATCCTCGCGCGTCTGCTCGGCGAGTTCCGGCTCGACCGTCTCGAACGAATACGCGCCGGGTTTGCCGACCTGCGACCGTACGTCCTCGGGCTCCGGAACGTAGAACTCGTCGCTCGCCTTGGCATAGCGCATCGAGAACTCGTTGAAGGAGCCGACCCGGTGGCGGAACCATTCGCGGGCCACGAACAAAGGCGCGCGAACGTGAAAGCGAAAGGCGTTGTGCTCGAAGGGTGTGCCGTGCCGGTCTCGCATCAGGAACCGGATCAGCCCCTCGTCGGACTCATCCATCTCGGCCTTGTGGCGAGCGAAGCTGACGCGCGCGCCGTTGACGACAGAGAGGTCGCTCGCCATCGCGTCGTCGAGCCGGACGAAGCCGTGATCCAGGACCCGAATCGTGTTCTCGGTTATCACTTCGGCCATGGTCGCCACGCGGGCGAGTGTAACCGGGGCGTATGTCGGCACCTCGGGCTTTTCCTACCCGTCCTGGCGGGGTGAGTTCTACCCGGAGAAGGCGAAGCCGGCCGAGTTCCTCGAGTTCTTCGCCGGAAGGCTCCCGTCGGTCGAGCTGAACACCACCTTCTACCAGCTTCCCGCAGAGGAGCAGTTCCGCAGCTGGGCCGCGCAGACTCCGGCCGAATTTCGCTTCGCGGTCAAGATGAGCCGCCGCATCACGCACTTCGGCCGCCTCGAGTTGATCCAGACCTTCTGTGAGCACGCCCGCCTGCTGGGCGAGCGGCTTGGCCCGATCCTGGTGCAGTTCCCGGAGACCCGCACGCGCGACGAGGGGCTGCTGCGCCTACTCCTGGACTCACTTGATCCCGAGCTCGAGTACGCCTTCGAGTTCCGACACGAGTCCTGGGCCGATGTCGACGTGCCAGTGCGCGTCAACTCGTTCGAGGGCGCCGCACCTTTCCGGTACTTCCGGCTGCGGGAGCCACCGTACGACGACGAGACCCTGCGCGCCTGGGCGGATCGTTTCCGGCCGCTGCTCGCGAACGGCACGCGGATCTATTGCTACTTCAAGCACGAAGACGAGCCGACCGCGCCGCACTATGCGCAGCGCCTCCTGGAGTTTCTCGGTTAGCTTCGCCTGTGGCCGTCGACTACTTGAAGCTCCTCGCGGAGCTGACCGTGCACGTCGGGGCCAATTTGCGTCCTGGTCAAGACGTGATGATCATGGCGTGGGACCCCGCGCAGGCCCCGGTCGCCCGTGCGATCGCCGAGGAGGCCTACGCCTCGGGGGCGCGGTACGTCAGCGTCGTCTACTGGGACGGATCGGTGAAAGCTTCGCGCCTCCGCCATGCGCCTAAGGAGACGCTCGGGTTCATCCCCGACTGGTTCAGGCGCGCGGTCACCGAGACGATCGAGCGGCATGGCGCGGCGATCACGCTCAGCGGCGACCCCGACCCCGGCGTCTTTGCCGACGTCGAGCAGGAGCGTCTCGGCCGCGATCTGATGCCCTACATCCCGGAGGTCTTCGACCTGATCGCAAGCGGCGAGGTGAACTGGACGGTTGTGCCGGGCCCAAGCCCCGGCTGGGCCGAGCGGCTGTTCGGGGAGGCCGACGAGGAGCGCCTGTGGCAGACGCTCGCGCCGATCCTCCGGCTCGACGCGCAGGACCCGGTTCAGGCCTGGCGAGACCACGTTGCCCGGCTGGGGGAACGGGCAGCCGCGCTCAACGAGCGAGGGTTCTCCGCCGTCCGCTTCGAGGGACCGGCGACCGACCTTACGGTCGGCCTGATCGACGGACATCGCTGGCTCGCGGCTACCTTCCCGACCACCTGGGGGCCCGTTGCGGTCGTCAACATGCCGACCGAGGAAGTCTTCACGACACCGGATCGCAACCGCGTCGAGGGCACGGTGCGGATGACGAAGCCGGTGCTTATGACCGGCGGCGCGCTCGTCGAGGGCCTGCGCCTGCGGTTCGAGGGCGGCCGGGCGGTTGAGGTCGACGCCGACACGAATGCGGATGCCGTAAGGGCCCAACTCGCCTTCGACGAAGGCGCTTCGCGTCTAGGCGAGGTCGCGCTTGTCGACGGCTCGTCTCCGGTCGGGCGGAGCGGGCTCGTCTTCGGCGACATCCTCCTGGATGAGAACGCGACCTCGCACGTCGCCTGGGGCCATGCGTACGAGCTCGCCGTCCCCGACCTTCCCGAGGCAACGGCTGACCGGGAACGGCTTGGCTTCAACCTGTCCGACGTCCATCAGGACGCCATGATCGGCGGCCCGGAGGTGACCGTGGAGGGCATCGAGCCCGGAGGCGCCGTCGTGCCGATCATCCGCGATGACGCCTGGGTTCTAAGCTAAGGCGCTCGCCGTCTATTCCACAAGCGGCGGGATCAGCGCGGTTGCGGCACGATCCGGATGTAGGGCCGTGGTGACTTCCAGCCCTCCGGGTACGTCTGCTTCGCCTCGTCGTCGGAGACGGAGCCGGCGATGATCACGTCGTCCCCCTGCTGCCAGTTCACCGGCGTCGCCACCTTGTGCTTCGCGGTCAGCTGTAACGAATCGATCACGCGGAGGACCTCATCGAAGTTGCGGCCGGTTGTCATCGGGTAGACGAGGATGAGCTTGACCTTCTTGTCGGGGCCGATCACGAAGACGTTGCGGACCGTCTGGTTGTCCGCGGGCGTGCGCTCCGACGGATCGCCTGACGTTTCGGCCGGAAGCATCCCGTAGAGCTTCGAGACGTTGAAGTCGGCGTCGCCGATGATCGGGTAGTTGGGGGCGTGGCCCTGCGTCTCCTCGATGTCGCTGGCCCACTTCGCGTGGTCTCCGGTCGGATCGACCGAGACGCCGATGATCTTCACGCCTCTGCGGTCGAACTCGGGCTTGATCTTGGCCATGTAGCCGAGCTCGGTCGTGCAGACCGGTGTGAAGTCCTTCGGATGCGAGAACAGTACAGCCCACGAGTCGCCGATCCAGTCGTGGAACCGGATCCGGCCCTCCGTCGTCTCGGCCTCGAAATCCGGTGCCGTGTCGCCGATTTGCAGCGCCATCACTTGCCCTCCTCTTCCTCGAAAGCGGTTTGCGGGGAGCCTAGTCCTAGCGAACGGCTGCGTCGAGGTGGCGCTCGTAAGCCCCGGTCTCGACGATCTCGGCGATCTGGGCGGCCGCGAAGCGGAGCTCGCCGTCCGTGTTGAAGAAGTGCGGGCCGAGGCGAATGCCGGCATCGGGCCGGAAGTCGCAGATGATCTCCCGCGCTTCGAGCTCGCGGTGGACGGCCTCGGCCTCGGGCGTGCGGACCACGACGGTGCCGCCGCGGCGGTCGGGGTCGCGCGGGCTCAGCACCTCGAAGCCGGCTCCCTCGAGCAGCTCGACGAGCAGCGCCGTCTGCTGGATCGAGCGCTCGCGAATCCGCTCGACGCCGACTTCCTCGACGAGCTCGTAGCCCGCCGTTGCCGCGTACAGCGCCGGCACGTTCGGGGTTCCGGTCAGGAACCGGGCGGCGCCCTCCGCGTAGTCCTGCTCGGGCTCGAAGGCGAAGGGGCGCGCGTGCGCCTGCCAGCCGGTGAAAGTGGGCTTCAACCCGCCGGCGAGATCCGGGCGGACGTAGAGCCAGCCGGCGCCGGGCCCGCCGCAGAGCCACTTGACGCTGCCGCCGACGGCGAAGTCGACGCCCAGCGAGGTCACATCGAGCGGAACAGAGCCCGCCGACTGGTACGCGTCGAGCACGACGAGGGCTCCGGCCTCGTGCGCGCGGCGGACGATTGCCTCGACGTCCTGGATCTCGCCCGTCTTGAAGAGGACATGGCTGAGCGGAACGAGGAGGGTCCGCTCGTCGATCGCTTCCAGCACGCCGGCGCCGTCCGCGAAGATCTCGACATCAGCGCCTCGGCGGCGCTGCGCCTGGTAGACGTAGCGAACCGAGGGAAACTCGCCCTCGCCGTAGACGATCCGGTTCCGCGGCGGCTCGAACTCGAAGCACGAGAGCACGATCGCCTGCGCGACGGCGACGTTCTGGTGCATCACTGTCGTCCCGGGCGCCGCCCCGATGATCCGCCCCAGCAGGTCGCCGGTGGTCGTCGAGGTTTCCCACCACCCCTCCGCCCAGGCTCGCACGCCGCGCTCGCGCCACTCACGCGCATAGCGAAGCAGTCCCTGCTCCGCACCGAGCGGCATCGCTCCGAGCGAGTGGTTGATCAGATAGGTCGTGTGCTCGAGGATCGGAAAGCGATCGCGGTAGCTCTCGAGCGGCTGCACGGCGACTAGGGTCCCACGCGTGCTGCGACCGGCGCTGCCGGTGCGGGACGCGCCTGAGGCGCCGCTTGCGGCGCCGACCTGGAGGTCGGCCTGGCTTCGCCGGGGCGGCCGTCTAAACCCGGCTTCAGGAAGACAGAGCTCGCGACTGGCGACGCCGGCCTTCGCGACGGCGGCTTCGAGTCGACGAGCACGGCCGCGGCCAACAGGATCGCCATCCCGACCGCGCTTTCGCCGGCGAGGCTGCGCGGGAGCCGCGAGAGAATCGGTCCTTCACTTCCGCGCTCGAGCGCGGAACGCGCCACAAAGTGATGGACCGCGCCCCAGGTCAGTGCCAGCCCAACCAGGCCGAGCTTGACGAGCAGGACGCGCCCGTAGCCGGCCGTCCAGAGATCGCTCAGCTGCGGCAGGCGGACGATGCTCAGGTAGACGCCGGCGCCAAGCACGATCGCAATCAATCCCGATGCCAGTCGCGAGAAGCGTAGAAAGGCAGTGCGGCGCAGGGACGGCGCCTTCGGCCAGACGACGAAGGCGAGCTGCACGAGCCCACCGATCCAGAGAGCCGCCGCCGACAGATGCGCCCAGTCGGCGAGCTCGGAGCGCCACGACGAGCCCGGGTCGACGGCGGAATGCCCCGACAGTGATAGGCCCGAGGCAAAACCGATCCCGAGCAGAAGTGCGGGCCAGAGCAGGAAGCGGCGGTCCGTCAGCCAGGCCAGGAAGATGAACGCCGCAACGAAGGCATAGCCAAGCGTCATCGCGATGAAGGCCTCGCCGAACCGGGTGCCCCCCGCGATCGAGGAGAGGTCGCCGTAGAGCAGCCGCACGAGGGGCAACTGCAGTGCATCCTCCGCCCGCAGGATGAAGGCGGCAATCCCGACCTCCAGCGTGGCCGCGACGCCAACCCCCACGATCGCGTAGAAGCGCCGCTCCGCCGCCGGCGGAAGCTCTTCCCGTCGGAGGAGCAACCTGAAGCCGAGCCCGCCCAGCAGCAGCGCCAGCGAAAGGAAATACGCCCAGCGGACGATGTGCTCGGTGGTCGTCGGGCCCGACGCTCCGTAGGCCTCGGTCGGGAGCGGCGCCTTGGCGCGGACGCCGAAGGTGAAGACGCCCGAGACCACATGCCCGTCCTCGGAGAGGACGTGCCAGCGAACCGTGTAGGCCCCACGTGGAAGGCGCTGGAGCGGGACGCGGACCGTCTGTCCATGGGCGCGGGACGTCCTGGACAGAGTCTTGCCGAACTCGTTCTTGACCTCGATCGCGTTCGGCTCCGCTTGGACCGATTGATCGAAGTGCAGAACGACCGCCCCCGGCGCCGTCTGGAGCCGCTGTTGATACGTCGGCGACGTCGAGTCGAGATTCGCGTGCGCGAAAGCCGACGCCGGAAACGCAAGCGCCGCAACAATCCCCACAAGTACTCCCGAGCGAAGCGATGGGACAAACCAGCCCCGCGGAAAACGCGCAGCATTTCTCGCGGAAATCATCGGTGTTGAGCCCCGGCGAGGGGCGAGAGGTGGCCGAAGACCGGTGCGACGTCGCGGTCGGAGAAGAGGAAGACCGACGTGACGACGAAGACGAGCGCGAGACCTGTTCGCACCGCAACCGATCCGGGTCTGAACGCGCGGGCGAACGGGAAGGCCGCGCCGACTACGAACGTCCACCCGAGCGCATGGTGGAGGAACGCCGCACGAGCGTAGAACCAGCCGTTCTGCTCATGGAGCAGGATCGCCGCCGCCGACACGAGGAACGCGCCGGCCGTCGTCAGCGACCAGTAGGGGCTGTGCAATTTCCCCCGGGCGAGCCCAAGCTCAGCCGCCCCGGCCAGCATCATCGCCTGAGCCCAGGACCCGTGCGCGAGCATGTGGATCGTCGAGTTGGTGTAGAAGACCATCACCGGCCACATCAGGACGCCCATCAGAAACAGGAACGAGGGCCAGAGGTACTGGCGCCAAGCCCGCCGCCGCCAGACCCCCTCGCCGACCACGGCCTCGGCGAGCAGCAGCAGGCCGATGATCAGGAAGCCGGTGGCAAACCACCAGTGGACGAACTCAGCTCTCGGGAGCATCCTCCGCCTCTTCGAGGTCTTGGAGCAGAGCAGGGGCGAGAAAGAGGGCGAATCCGAGCCCGACCAGGACGACGTAGAGCGGCGGCTCCGAGAAGAGCCACCAGAACCCCTGGCCGTAGGGATGCAGGACCGTCAGCCGGTAGGGCTGCAAGAACGCCCAGGCCACGCCTCCCAGCATCGTCAAAGGGCCGATCAGATTGACGGCCGCGGCCCGCAGCGACCTTCGCCGCAGTTGCGCGACCGCCTCGGTTGCGAAGTGGGACTCCATTTTCCTCCCGCAAGGTCGACGTCACGACGAGCCCGCGAGCGGTCTGCGCGCGGGCTTACGCGAGAGCGGGAGGCGGTCGGCTCTCGAAGGCGAGGCCGAAAAGGCGGCGCGGCGCCCCGCCTGCATCTGCAGGACGGGCGAGTGGTCGGATCTCCTGGTCGCGCGCGACCCGGACTGCGTAAGCGACCGTGGCCTCGGCGAACCGCTCGTAGTCGGCGAGCCAGCCTGCGACTGCGCCCCAGACGACGGCCACGAATACCGAGAGCACCGCGAAGACGGGCAGTGCCGAAGTGTGCAGCCACGGAGCGAGTAACGGCCACTGCCCGCTCGAAAGCCGCTCGGCGTCGGTCTGGACGAGATAGAAGAGCGCGGTGACGACGAAGGACGCCAGCCATAACCGCCGCGAGAGGACGACACGAAGGCGCGGCGCACGAGAAGGACACGAGTCCACGGCGGCGAGCAACCGGCGGGCCGCCTGCGCCGCCGCGTGGGCGCGCGCGAACCGCCAGGCGAGCCTCGCGAGCAGCAGCGCGATCCCGACCTTGACCGCGCCGAGCAGGAATGGGTAATAGTCGGCGCCCGCGTAGGCGGGCGAGGCAACGTGCCGGCCGACGTCGAGCCGGTAGGTGAGGCTCCGCCCGACAAGCTCTGCGACGAGCGCGAGCAACCCGAAGGCAAGCCCGGAAAGAAGGCGCTGATGCCGTCGCGCCCGATCCATGTCCGGATGGTACTCCGCGATACCCGGGTGGGAGAAGTCCGCCGCCGGAATTACCCGACCGTTGTCAGCGTCCAACCGCCCGGCGTCGAGCCGTCGAAGCCGAGCAAGAGCACGCGTTGCCAGGTACCGAGGCACAGCTCGGCATCGCGAAACGGAATCTGCTCCGTCCGCGGGCCGACCAGGAACCGGACGAGACGCTCGCGGTCGCCGACCGCGAGCGGCACCAGGCGCTCGAGCAGATCCTCGAGGTCCTCGAAGAAACCCATCTCTCGCTCATTGACGCGGACGATCCCGCTCTCGTCGGCGGGTGAGATGTAGGCAATTCCATCTCTGTGACCGTTGCGGGCGAGCTCGTGCGAGACGTCGTTGGTGATGTCGATCACCGTCAGCGACGGCAGCGCGCAGGCGATCGAATACGGGATCTCAACCGAGGTCACGGCCGGCACCTCGGTAGCGGTCGTTGACCAACGCCCTGGGGGCCGCGGAGAGTCCTCCAGCCAAACCGGACGCGTAGCGTCGAGGTCATGACGCTACGACCTCCCGAGGCAACCGGAAATGAACGTCCTCGCGCGCCACCTCGATCTCGGCGAGGTCGTCGTAGCCGACGGCCGCCAGCCGCGCGACGACGGCCTGGACGAGCTCCTCGGGCGTCGAGGCACCCGCGGTGAGCCCGATCGTGGTGTGACCGTCGAGCAGGCCCCGATCCAGATCGCGCTCGCCGTCGATCAGCGTCGCGGCGGCGCGCTGGAGGCGCGCGACTTCGACGAGCCGCTGCGCGTTCGAGCTCGTCTCCGAGCCGATCACGAGGATCAGCGTCGCACCCTGCGCGACCATTTCCTTGACCGCGTCCTGGCGGTTCTGTGTCGCGTAGCAGATGTCGTCCGCGGCGGGACGCTTCAGGTCACCGAAGCGATCGGCGAGCGCGTCGACGGTCGAGGCGACGTCGTCGAGCGAGAGCGTCGTCTGCGTGATCACCGCGATCGGCTTGCCGCCCGGATCGAGCCTCTCGGCGTCCTCGGCCGACTCGATCACGACCGTGGAATCAGGCCGCTCGCCGCGCGTCCCGATTACCTCGACGTGGTCGGCATGTCCGACGAGCGCGACGACATGGCCGCTGTCGGCATAGCGCCGCGCCTCCGCGTGAACCTTCGAGACGAGCGGGCAGACCGCGTCGACGACCCTGAGACCGCGCCGCTCGGCGTTCTCCTTCACCCCGGGCGCGACGCCGTGCGCCGAGAGCACGCAGATCTCCCCGGGCGGAATCTCGTCCTCGTGCTCGACGAAGACCGCGCCGAGCGCCTCGAGCCGCCGGACGACGTGCTCGTTGTGGACGATCTGGTGGCGAACGTAGACCGGAGGCCCGTACTGCTCCAGAAGCCGCTCCACGATCTCGATCGCGCGGTCAACGCCCGCGCAGAAGGACCTGGGCGCAGCTAAGAGGACTCTGCTCATGACTCAAAGCCCCACGCGCGGGCGAGGGAAGGGGCGAAGGGGGAAACCGTAAGGTTTCCCCGCTCTCCTTCCCCAGCCCACGCCGCGCGTGGACTGGGGCGTGACCTGAAGAAGAAGGGGGCTCGCGGGGGAAACATGGTTTCACCCGCGGGAGCGAGCCGAAGGCGAGCGACCCCGGCGCAGAACGACCGTGGCGCGGCCAGCAGGACGCGCTTGCTCATGCGACGCCCTCCAAGCTCTTGAGGGCGCGGCGGACGTCGCGCGCGGCGCGGGCCGTCGCTCGCGGGGAACGCAGGAAGCCTCGCGCGAGGCCCAGGTAGTCGACGTCGCCGTTCGAGCGAGCGCCCTCGGCGAGCCCGGCGAGCTCGCGGCCGGGGGTGTCGCTGATCGCACGGATGCAACCGGCCAGCCGGCCCGCCCGCGCGAGCGGCCCCGATTCCATGTCGACGGCGTCCGCACCGCTCGACTCGTGCAGGCGTGCGCGCCCCAACGGATCGTCGATGATCCGGCTCCCGCCGAGGATCGTGCCGGTCTGCCCCGCCTCGATCCCGAGCGGCGCGCCTTCCCAGAGCACCTCGCCTTTCTCGTCGACGACCCGGGTCGCGTCGATCACCGTCCCGACCTCGAGACCGGGTCGCAAAGCACCGGCGATCCCGAACGAAACGAACCGGCCCTCTCCCGGAATGCCGTTGGCGGCGCCCAGGCCGACACGCACGGTCGGGCCGAGCCGCCGAGCGATCCGCTCCTCCACGCTCATCGCACAGGCAAAGGTCAACCCGTCAGCGTCCAAGCCATGCTCCGAACGCCTTCCCTGAGGCTGTCGGCCGCGACGAGCGCCGCCGAAGGCTCGAAGCCGGAATGTATCCCGCAATGCTCGCAGCGCGGATCATTGCCCGGCCCGTACTCCTCCCACTCGATTCCCTCGAGCAGCGCGTCGTAGGTCGGGAAGATTCCATCCGTCAGCAGGTAGCACGGGCCCTTCCAGCCGTACGGGTTGCGGGTGATCGAGCCCCAGGGTGCGCAGGCGAGCTTGCGTTCCCCGGCGAGAAACTCTTGGTAGACCGGACTGGCAAGCCAGCGGTAGTTGTTCTTCTTCGCGGCAGCCTTGATGATCTTGAACTTCTGCTCGTGCTCGGCGCGCGTCATCGTCAGGTTCGGATCGATTTGCGAGTACTGGTATCCCGGCGCGACCAGCATCCCGTCGATCCCGACTTCGTTCGTCAGGTAATCCATCATCTGGACCACGTCCTCGACCTTCGTCTCCTTGAAGATGGTCGTGTTCGTCGTCACGCGGTAGCCCTCCGCGCGTGCGGACCTGATCGCGTCGACGGCCAGGTCCCAGAGCCCCGGGTAGTCGCAGATGTAGTCGTGGATCTCCCGCATGCCGTCGAGGTGGACGACGAAGGTCAGCCTCGGGTTCGGCTTGAAGACCGAGAGGAACTCCTCGAGCTTGAGCGCGTTCGTGCAGAGCTCGATGTTCTTCTGCATTTCGAGCATTCCCTCGACGACGTCCTCGATCCCCTTGTACACCAGCGGCTCGCCGCCGCAGATCGAGACAACGGGAGCGGGACATTGGACGCCGGCGTCCACGCATTCCTCGACCGAAAGCCGAGCCTTGTTCGACTCGTACTCGCGGATCTTCCCGCAGCCGATGCAGGCGATGTTGCACGCGAGCGTCGGCTCGAGCATCAAGACGAGCGGGAAGCGCGCGCCGGCGCGCTTCTGCTTGGCGACGTAGCTACCGATCTGGATCGTCGAGCGCAATGGGAATTTCATGCGGCGAGCCTTTCTCGTAGACGACCTAGGGCCATGAGCGGGAAATGCAGACGGTAGAGGTGATAGCGGATCATGAAGTCAAGCGGGAAGCCGGTGCCGGTGAACTGTTCTTCTTGCCAGTCGCCATCGGGTTGTTGTTCGGAGCAAAGCCACTCTACGGCGCGCCTGGCCGGGTCGGACCCGGCCTCACCCGCCGCGACGTAGCCTAATAGCGCCCAGGCGGTCTGCGAAGGCGTCGGCCGGCCACGGCCGCGCCAGCTCGGGTCCGCATACGATCGGATGTCCTCGCCGAAGCTCCCGTTCTGCTGCTGCACAGCCTCGAGCCAGGCCACCGCGCGCCGGATCGCCGGGTGGTCGGACGGCACGCCGCACGCCTCGAGAGCAGGGAGCGAAGCGGCGGTTCCATAGAGGTGATTCACCCCCCAGCGCCCGAACCACGAGCCGTCCGGTTCCTGCTCGGCGAGCAGCCAGTCGAGCCCGCGTTGAACTTCGGTTGCGTAGCGTGGCTCTCGCGCCAACACCTCCAGGGCGTGCGCGCTGACGTCAGCGGTCGGCTCGTCGGTGACCTTGCCGAAGTCGCAGAAGGGCAGCTTGTAGAGCCAGTGGGCCTCGTTGTCGACGTCGAAAGCGCCCCAGCCGCCACTGCGCGACTGCATGCCTGCGGTCCACGCAAGGCTCCGCTCGACGGCACCCGCGCCGATGCCGAGGCCGCTCAGCGCGAGAGCGACGACGGCCGTGTCGTCGACGTCGGGGTAGAGGTCGTTCTCGAACTCGAACGCCCAGCCGCCGGGAGCCAGGTCGGGTCGGCGGATGGCCCAGTCGCCGCGAACCGTGACCTCCTGGCCGGTCAACCAGTCGCCGGCGCGCCGCAGCGCGGGATGCTGCGGGGAAATACCGGCGTCGAGCAACGCGATCACCGCGAGCGCCGTGTCCCAGACCGGAGATTGGCAGGCCTCCGGCCGCAGCCGGTCGCCTTCGTCGATCGTGAAGCCGCGCCAGCCCTCGACCGCCGCCTGCAGCGTCTCGTCCTCGAACCCGTACCCGAGCGCTGCCAGCATGATGATCGACCAGGCCCAGGGCGGCTGGATGCCACCCCATGAGCCGTCTACCTCCTGCCGGTCGCGCACCCAGCGCTCGGCCGTCGCGAACGCGACACGGCGGATCGGGCCCGGCCGCGGCGGCGGCTTCGTCTGACCGAAACGCGCCCCGATCTCGCGCAGGTCGATCAGTGCCGGCCGCACCGGCCTCAGCGCCTGCACGACCGAGAGCGGCACCACCGTCTGCCGCGCCCAGCAGGAGAAGTTGTAGACCGAGAACGGCCCGTCAGGTGGGAGCAGGATCACTTCGGGCGGCATCCGCGCGACCCACTGCCACGGCCAGTGGCCGAGCAGGGCAAGGAAGCACTTGGTGAACACGCGCGCGTGCGAGACGCCGCCCTCGCCGCAGATGTAACCGCGCGCGCGTGCGCCAGGATCGATGCCCGCGAGCTTGAGCGCCGTGTACGCCTCGATCGTCGTCGAGAGATCCGGCGGTCCCTCGAACCAGATCGCCCAGGTGCCGTCGTCGCGCTGCCGGGCGAGCAACTCGTTGGCGACCTTGCGGTCGAGCTCCGGCGTGCGCAGGCCGAGGAAGTGGTGCCAGAAGAGATGCTGGGCGATCATCGTCGCGTTCGACTCGAGCTCGCCGACCCACCAGCCGTCGGGATGCTGGAGCTCGAGCAATCGCTCGGTCGCCCGTTCGACTGCTCGGTCGAGCGTGGTGGCTGTCCGGTTCGGTGCGAGCGTCATACTTTCACCCTGGTTGCCACATCGGACAACTTACGCGCAGCCGCACGGCCGCTTCGCACCGCACCCTCCATGGTCGGCGGCCAGGGCGCTGCCAGCCAGGCTCCAGCGAGGGTCACCTCGTCGCGCGCGGCAGCCGGTCGCCTCAGGCCGGGACGCACCGCGATCGTGGCCTCGGGCTCCCGACTCACGCGCGACCACAAAACGTCCGCCGGGCCCAGTCGCTCGGTCACGGCGCCGGCGATCAGGTCGACCAGTTCTCTGCCTCGGATTTCGAGCAGCTCGGGCGCGGCGCTCGAGACGACAGTTAGATATTGGGCGCCAGGTGGCCACGGGGGAACCTCCCGATCGCTCCGCGCTGGTTTCCCCTCCCCTGGTCCGCTGTCGCGGACAGGGGCTTTCTCTGATGGGCCCCGGCCCATCAGAGCGCCTCGATCGAAGATCCAGTGAGCATGGCTCTTCAGCAGCGCGGCCATGGGCCGGCGAAGGATGACGCGGTCAAACAGCAGATGGACGCTCACGATCGGCGAGTAGTCCACCGTCCAGTCCTCGCCGACCAGGCGTGAAGCCTCTTCGGGCGGCAGGGCGAGGATCACCGCGTCGGCATCCAGCTCGGCAAGATCGTCCACGCGCGCGCCGAGCTGCACACGCGCGCCGGCCTGCTCGAGCGTGCGGCCGGCCGCCTCGCCGTGCATCGACCCGAGCGGAGCCGTGGGCAGGACGACATCGCTCGCGGCACGACCGGAGCGCAAGGCACGGAGGACGGTGAAGCACGCTGCCTCCGCCTGGACCTCGTCCGTACGCAGGTTGAGCCCCGGCCGGATGAAGACGTCCCAGAACCGCTCGATCGCCGCGGCGGTCTGTCCATGACGCAGCAGAAACTCGCCGAAGGTCTCGCTCTCGCGCGGCTCGAGTCGCGGCAGCCTCGCCAGCAAGAGCGCAACGCGCAGACGATCGCGGAGGGCGAGATGCCGGTAGCGGAGCAGCGAGCCGAGGCCGTAGCCGATCCTTGCGGACCGGCCGCGTTCGTCGATCACGGTCAGCTCGAAGGGCAGCCGTCTGACGTTCTCCGCGCTGCCGATCCGCTCGAGAAACTCCAGATAGTCCGTGAAGCAGCCGAGCGCGATGTGCTGGCCGTTGTCCGGCGGCGGCTCGGGATCGCCCTCGCGCTCTGGCAGTGTCTGCACCTTGCCACCGAGAGTCGGCCTGGCCTCGAGCAGGGTCACCTCATGGCCCGCATCGACGAGCTCGAGCGCCGCCGAGAGCCCGGCCAGCCCCCCGCCGACGACGACGGCCCTCATTTCGGCACGCTACCCAGGTCCGCCACCGAGCTGGCCTTTGAAGGGCATCCCGAGCGACGCCTCACCGCGCCAGCGCGGCTCCGACCACGCGCAGCTTGGCGACCGGCGACAGCGTCGGCGCACCGTCGAAGACGTCGAACCCGCCGTGCTCGATCCGTTCGAGCGTGGAGCGGTAGAGCCCGGCGAAGGTCGCGACGCACGCGGCGCTCCGGCGGTCGAGGTAGTCGAGCAGAGTCAGACCTTCGGCGAGGTACGTCCGTGCGCGCTCGGCCTGGAAGCTCATCAGCTCGCGCCACTCGGCCGTCACCCGGCCGGCCGCGATGTCGGCGTCCTCGACACCGAACCGCCCAAGCTCGTCCTGCGGCAGGTAGACGCGGCCGAGACGCCAGTCCTCGGCGACATCGCGAACGATGTTGATCAACTGCAGGGCGATGCCGAGAGTCTCGGCACGTTCGGGCTCGTCGGCCCCATAGACGCCGACGCAGGCGCGCCCGACCGCGCCGGCAACCCGCGCGCAATATCCGCGCAGGTCGTCGAAGTCCGCGTAGCGCGTCTGCTCGGTGTCCTGAACACCGCCGTCGATCAGCGCCGACAGCGCGTCTGCCGGAATCGAGAAACGTCCCCGAGCGTCGGCGAGGGCAATGAACATCGCGTCCTCGTCCGGAGGGCTTTCGAGCCGAGCGCGAAGCTGCTCCAGCAAGACACGCTTCTCCTCGTCCGGCAAAGAACCGTCGGCGATGTCGTCGACACGGCGCGCAAACGCGTAGACGGCGGCGATCGCCCGCCGCTTTGGGCGCGGCAGCAGCATGATCCCGTAGGCGAAGTTACGGGCACGCTGTCGCGTCAGGCGCTCGACCTCAGCGTAGGCCGCGTCGACTTTGGCTTGGCTGGCTCGAGCGACGCTCACAACCGACCTCGGCCGGCATCCGCCGGCCACACCGGACATGCATGGCCGCCCTTCACGGGACGAGGGCTCCGATCGCCGTGCGCGCGAGCCGCGCCCGAGACGGCTTCGGCCGCCCGGAGAAGACGTCAAATCTGGCCCGCTCGAGCGCGTCTACGGCGGCCAGTCCCCCGCGCGCGAATGCCGTCACGGCGCGTCCGGTCCGGCCACCCAGCCTCCGCCCGAGCGGTTCGCCCGAGGCGAGGAGGCTGCGAGCCCGCCCGGCCTCGAACTCGAGCAGTTGCCGAAGCGGCTCGTTCGGCCCGTCGAGATCGGTGACACCGAAGCGTCGCCGGTCCTCCACCGGGAGGTAGACGCGGCCGAGGACGAGGTCGCGCGGGACGTCCTGAAGGAAGTTCACGAGCTGGAGCCCGGTGCAGACGTTGTCGCTGAGTGCGACGTTTTCGTGGTCGTCCCCGCGTCGCAGGACGCCGAGGACCAGGCGCCCACATGGATCCGCCGAGTGGACGCAGTAACGCTTCACGTCATCCCACGTCTCGTACTCCGAGATTCGCTGATCCATCCGATTCGCTTCGATCAAGCGCAGGAATGGTTCTCTCGGGAGATTGAACTCGAGGATCGCCGGCTGCAGCTCGACGAGCACGGGCCAGGTCGCCTCGCGGCGGTAGGAGGCGTCGAGCTCCCGCTCGAGTTCGTCGAGGGCTGCGAGCCGTGCCTCGGGCCCGCCCTCGAGCTCGTCTCCGAGGATGTCGACGAGCCGTGCGTACGCGTAGAGGGCGCGGATGTGCGGCCTCAGCTCGCGCGGAAATGCAAGCGAGGCGACCGGAAAGTTCTCATCGCGCGCGCGCTTTGCGATCGAGACGACGTCGAGCATCGGTACAAGATCGCGGTTTGCAGTCCTCTGGCGCAACTTTCCCGGCTTCGACGCACCTGCGTATCCCACCCGCGCGTTTCTGGCGATTACGCTGAAGCCGGTGGGTGGTTCGCGGCCGGCCCCGAATCGGAGCCCGCCAAAACGGACAGGTCGAGACGCGAGCCGACCCGAATTCCGCGGCGTTCTGCGTCACCCGCCGCTAGCTCGAGAACAACCTTCGCGCGGCGTGCGCCGGCCGTGCGCCACGGCGATAGTGCCTGGGCGATCCTGAGCACCTCGCCGTCGCGCGAGAGAAAGACGACATCGATCGGGAAGCGCATGAAGAACGTGTGCACCGACCCCGTGGGACGAAGCAGCAGCCCCTCTCCGCTCTCCAAACCCCGCCGTCCGAGCAACCCCCGCATCCGCGCCCAGGGCGAGTCGGCAACGAGGCACCGCTCGCAGACGACGCGATCCTCCACAGTCCTGAGGGAAACGGTCTTCATCATCCGTTCTTCGCTCCGAGCCTCAAGAGTCCGGCAGCGAGTGAGACAGCCAGGCTAAGCCCAAGCCGTCAACCCCAGCTCCTAGCCGCTCCGGCCGCCGAAGCGCAAAGCGTCGAGCCCTAACCAAAACGTCGTCGCAAGGATAGCGACGAGTAGTGCGCGGAGGCCGGCTTTGCCGGCCGGGAGCGCCAACCCACGCCTGTATCGCTCTCAACACAAGGAGGGGGCTCATGGGGGAAACCCGGTTTCCCCCATGCCCTAATAGCCGATGTGAATGTGGTCGTAGTGATTCGCGAGCGGGAACGACGGTCCGCCCAATCCGAGCAGGGAGATCACCTGCTTCGGCATCAGCTCAGGCGGTAGCAGGAGCACGTCGCGGACGGCGCGCTCGGTGATCCCGCCGGGCTGCTGGTGGCCGAAGATCGGGGTGCCGCCGACCTCGCTGATGTCCGCGGCCAGGCCGTAGATGTGCGCCGAGATGACTCCTGGGCGCGCGTACAACCGGTGACCGCTGATCAGACAGGAGACCGTCACCTGGCCGAACGAGTCGGCGAGGTACTCGATCACGGTGAGCACGCGGACGTTGACGCGGCCGGACTCGATGTCGCCGCGACCTCCCGCATAGATCGAGACGCGCGGGTCGTTCAACACCTTCTCGCTGAGCCAGGTCTTCTCGGCGTCGAGTCCGTGCACGAGCGCACGAAGGCCGACGGCGCGGTAGTAGTGCGAGAGCGCAACGGCCCGGTCGGCGAACGATGCGTCCCTCGAGAACGAGAACATCTCCGCCCAGGGGCTCGTCATCCGCGAGCCCGCCTGCGACGACAGTTGGGCGGCGATCCCACGAAGCCCGGCGAGGTTCGCCGGCGCAGCGCCGTTGTGGCCCTCGGCCCGCAGGACTCCGAGCATCAGGGCCCAGTCGACGCGGTCGGCGCGGGCGACCCCCCGAAGGTGCTTTGCGAACCGGACCTTGAGCCGAAGGGCCGGCGGCGTCGGATCGGGCAGTGGCCGGTTGAGCCAGACGACCGCGGACGAGGCCCCCTCGAGCTCCGGGGCGGGCGCCGGCGCAGCTTTCTTGCGCACGGGGAAGTGGTGTTGACGTGCGCGCGGGCCCTTCGCGCGAACGAACTTGCGCTGCGAAACCTGCGTCGAGCCGGCCGGCTCTGCCACACGGGAGACAGAGCCCGAGCGCGTCGCGGCCTCCTCTACGGCGGCTTTCGCTGCCACTGAGGTTGCAGTTGCACCAACCGGGGTGGCGGCCGCCGGCGGAGCGGCGGTATCCGGTGCGGGCGCCGAGTTGCCGGCGTCTCCCGGCGTCCCGGCAGGAGGGAGTGAGCCGCCGTCGGATCCCGAGTCGATAGCAGGCGCCGGATCGCTAGGGGTCGTGACCGTCGCATCCGTCGGCGTCGCATCGGTCGGCGTCGCGTCGGTCGTCGTCGCGTCCGTCGTCGTCGCGTCCGTCGAGGCCTGAAGGCTGGCGGCGGAGTCCTCCAGCGATGCGCGAACCTGGTCGCCGGCCGCGGCCGAAAAGGCTGCGCCACCGACGAACAGAGCCGTAAAGGTTACGGCGACGGCGGTTCGCCGCCGTCGCGAGCGCAGCGTCGTGTTGTCTGCGGCGGGAACCGGTGAGGTGTCCTCATCGCCGCCCTTCTCGTCCCACTCGTCCCAGGCCCGCCCGTGGCGCAGCCTGCTGATCAAAGAGTTCCGTTGTGGCATTGCCGTTCGCTCCGTTTGTCGGGCGCCGAGGCCGCCACTTCGACGCGGATTCTGACTTCGAGATCCGCGGGCCTTACGGACTGACCTCACTATCGACCGAGCGCGGGCCCGGCATTCCCCCGAAGTGGGGAGATCCGCAACCAATCATCAAACCGAGGGATACGCCGTCGGCCGGGCCATCACGATGATCGCTGCAACTGAGCCATAAGGCGGCGCGGCCACGCCAAGACCACTACGGAGGATTTTCCGGCGTGACCAACAATTGCAGCCGCCAGCTTTTCAGGCTCGTTTCTACCTCTCGCAGGCTTATCCCCGCAGCTTATCCGGCTGGAAATTGGGCGACCCCGTGCGCCCGCGGCCCAGTAGAAGGGAGGTGAACTAGATGCTGAAGCTCTTTGTTATCGCGCAGAGCTTTGCGATGGACGCCGTCGAGTCGCTGAAGAAGCGCGAGGAGGGGCAGACGATGGCCGAGTACGGCGTGGTTCTTGCCGTCATCACGCTGGTCGTGGTGCTCGCGATCACGACGCTCTCCGGTCGCATCTCGGGCGCGATCAACGCCGTCGCCAAGATTCTCCCCGGCGGTTAATCCCTAGGCAGTTCTCCGGCAAAAGGGCCCCTCCCCCGGGAGGGGCCCACCCCAAAACCGAAACAGACGAAAGATCCCGTGAAGAAGAGAATTCAAATCCGAAACCAGCAGGGGCAGACGATGACCGAGTTCGCGCTCGTGCTCCCCGTCCTCGCCCTGATCCTGTTCGGGGTAATCCAGTTCGGCATCGTCTTCAACAACTACGTCACCCTGACGGATGCCACGCGCGCCGGCGCCCGCCGGGCAGCGGTGAGCCGCGATGACCCGAATCGCGATTCGGTCGTCATGGACGCAATCCGGAGCTCGGCTACCGATCTCGACAGCTCCAAGCTGTCCGTGCCGCCGCCCAGCTCCAGCTGGGATCCGGGGAGTGACGTCACTGTCACCGCCTCTTACCCCTACTCGATCAGCCTTCTCGGCCTCGTCGTGAAGTCGGGTCGCCTCTCGAGTACGACAACGGAGCGAGTCGAATGAACGCACGCGCAAGAACTGAACGAGGCCAAGCGACCGTCCTCACCTTGGTCTTCCTGGTCGTCCTGCTCGGGATGGCAGCCCTCGTCCTCGATTTCGGAGCGTGGTACCGCGCCGATCGCGACACCCAGTCGACTGCGGACGCCGCCGCCCTCGCGGGCGCCCAGGCGCTTCCGGACGACACCGCCGAGGCGCAGGGCCTTGCTTCCAGCTACGCCGGCAAGAACGGAGGCGGGCTCGACGGCACCACGATCTCGAGCTCGATCCTGCCCGACGACACAATCCAGGTCGCGGTCAAGCGCCAGTCGCCGGGAATCTTCACGAAACTCTTCGGCGTCGATGGGGCGACTGTCGGCTCAAAGGCGACCGCCCGCGTGGGACCGCTCGCGCAGGCCATATACGTCGCCCCGATCGTCGTCAACATCCTCCACCCGGCACTGCATTGCGGCGGTACCCAGCAGCGCCCGATTCCCTGCTTCGGTCAGCCCACGCAACTCGACCTGCTCGACCTCCACAGCCCCGGAAACGGGAACGCCGCCGGCTCGTTCGGCCTGATCGACCTGACCGGGAACCTGGGCGGAAATGTGGGAGCCGGCGACCTCGCGACCTGGATGGAGCACGGCTACGACCACATGATGCCGCTCGGCAAGTACAGCTCCGCTCCATCGGCGAACTTCAACGAGAGCAAGTTCCAGAACGCGCTCAGCGACCGGATCGGCGACGACGTTCTCTTCCCGATCTACGACACGTTGACCGGGCCCGGAACCAACGCTCAATACAACGTGATCGGCTGGGTCGGCTTCCACGTCACGAGCTACAACGCCAACGGCAGCAAGGGGTGGGTGCGTGGCTGGTTCACGAAGGTCATTTGGCGTGGGATTCAGTCCACAACTTCCTCGGGCGCCAACTGGGGCGCGAAAACCATCCAGCTAGTCAATTAGTCCTCGAACAGAAGAAAGACAAAGGTGACATGACCTATCGAGTCAGAAATATCGGGATCGCGGTCGCGCTTGCAATCGTCGCGGCCCTCCTAACCAGCTTCTACGTGACGAGCTACAAGCGTCACGTTCAGCGGGGCGAGGACCATGTGACGGTACTCGTCGCCAAGCACGACATCCCGGTCGGCACCGCCGGCTCCGACGCCGTGGGCATGGTGTCCGCGACTCAGGTGCCACGGCGGAGCGTCGTCCCGGGCTCGGTCTCGAATACTGACGAGATCAAGAGCCTCGTCGCCTCGCAGGAGACGTTTGCAGGCGAGCAGATCACCACGCAGCGCTTCAGCTCGGTCGCGCAGACCGGGGTCGAAGGCCAGCTGCGGGGCAACCTGCGCGCGTTCCAGGTCCAGGGCGACCAGAACCAGCTCCTTGCCGGCACGCTCAAGAACAATGACCACGTCGACCTGGTCGCCGCGGTCTCTGTCCACACGAACGGCAACGACGTCGTCTTCAGCCGGGTCGTGCTGCGGGACCTCAAGGTCCTGCAGGCCCCGAGTGGGCCTGCGCCCGGAAGCAAGATCACCGGCAGCCCCGACCAGAACGGCTCCGCGCTGCTCGCGATGACCGACAGCCAGGCCCAGAAGTTCCAGTTGGTGCTCGCCAACGGCAGCAACTCGAGCGCCGCGAACTGGCACCTCGAGCTCAGGCCGGTCACGCACGCCGCAGACAGTCCCGACCACCTCGACAGCGTCAAGACGGTGCTCTCCGACGGCCTTAGCCGGGGCGCGCGCCGCGTCCTCGGACACTAGGAGGCCTTCGATGAGCATGAATGACATGGAAACGACGAGCCAAGACAGCGTCCGCGTATTCGTGACGGGCGTTTGCGACGGGCTCCCGGACCTGCGCGAGGCGCTCGCGAAGCACCCCGAGATCGAGCTGGTGGGCTGGAGCGACAACGTCCTCGAAGGCGCCTCCACGCTGACGGGAGGACACCTGCAGATTGTGCTGCACGCGACGCGCAGCGCGACTCTGCCGGCGAACGACGTGGCGGCGATTCGCGAGTACACGAAGGCGCCGGTAATCCTGCTCGCCTCCGGAGGCTCCCCGAGCCTGCTGGAGGACGCACTCGACGCCGACGTCGCCGACGTCATGCTGCTCCCGCAGCTGACCGACAACGTCGTCTTCGCGATCAAGAAGGCCTGCCACGCCGGCCGCAAACAGCAGGCAAGCGCCGGCGGACGGCAAGGCCGTCTTGTGACGGTGTTCTCGCCGAAGGGCGGGACCGGCAAGACGGTGCTGTCGACAAACGTCTCGGCCTCGCTGGCCAAGCACTGGGGAAAGCGGGCGCTCCTGCTCGACCTGGACCTTCAGTTCGGCGACGCCGCGATCATGCTCGGGATCGAGCCTGACAAGACGATCTACGACCTTGTCACGGCTCCAGGCGAGCTCGACTCGGAGAAGCTGGCCGGCTATACGACCCGGCACGCGTCAGGCCTCGACGTCCTCCCGGCGCCGCTGCGCCCCGAGGACGCGGAGCTCGTCACCGAGGCCAAGCTCGCGCGGCTGCTGGAGGTGGCACGGGAGTCGTACGACGTAATCGTCGTCGACACCTCGCCGTTCTTCCACGGCCCGATGCTCGCGACGCTCGACCGCACCGACGAACTACTCCTGCTGACCAGCCTCGACGTGCCGACGATCAAGAACGTCCGCCTGTCGCTGCAAACGCTGGAGCTGCTTTCGTTCCCCCGCGACCGGATCAAGGTCGTCCTGAACCGAGCGAACTCCAAGGTCGGCATGCAGCGCAAGGAGGTCGAGTCGGCGCTGGAGATGGTAGTCCGGCACGAGGTTCCGAGCGACCGTGCCGTGCCGCTGTCGGTCAACCGGGGCAATCCAGCCGTGCTGGCGGACAGCAAGTCCGACTTCTCGAACTCCGTGCGCGAGCTGGCCAAATCGCTCGTCACAGCCCAGACCGTGGCCAAGGAGCGCAAGAAGTTCCTGGCCGCATTGGCGAGGACCTAGCGATGGGTCTTTCCGACCGCATCAAAAGCAGCGGCAACGGCACGGCCGCCACCGTCGAGCCCGGGCAATCCACGCTCGGAGAGCAGATGGTGGAGCACCGCGCCGTTGCCGACCCGTACGCGGAGCTCAAGACGCAGGTTCACCACGCGTGCATCGCGAAGCTCGGCCCGCAGCTCTTCACGTCGCAGTCGGACGAGGAACTGTCCGAACGTGTGCTCCGAGCCGTCACCGAGCAGCTCGCGCTCGACCGGACGCCGCTGACCCGAGAGGAGCGGCGGCAGGTCACCCGCGAGATCACGGACGACATCCTCGGCTACGGGCCGCTCGAGCCGTTCCTGCACGACGACACCGTGACTGAGGTGATGGTCAACGGGGCGGACGCGATCTACATCGAGCGCTCCGGAAAGATCGAGCGGACGACGGCGGCCTTCGTCGATGACGCCCACCTGATGCGGATCATCGACAAGATCGTCTCGACGGTAGGGCGCCGGATCGACGAGGCCTCGCCGATGGTCGACGCGCGCCTGCCCGACGGCTCGCGCGTGAACGCGATCATTCCGCCGCTGGCGCTCCGCGGGCCGACGCTGACGATCCGGAAGTTCTCGCGCGACCCGTACACGATGGACGACCTGATCACCTTCGGCTCGATCTCGCCGAAGGCGGCCCAGTTCCTCTCCGCCTGCGTTCACGGGAAGCTGAATATCCTGATCTCGGGCGGAACCGGCACCGGTAAGACGACGACGCTGAACGCGATGTCCGCGTTCATCCCCGGTACGGAACGGATCGTCACGATCGAGGACGCCGCGGAGCTCCAGCTCCAGCAGCAGCACGTGATCCCGCTCGAGGCCCGCCCCTCGAACATCGAGGGCCAGGGCGAGATCCGCATCCGCGAGCTCGTCCGCAACTCGTTGCGCATGCGTCCCGACCGGATCATCGTCGGCGAGGTCAGAGGCCCCGAGACCTTGGACATGCTCCAGGCGATGAACACGGGCCACGAAGGCTCGCTGACGACGATCCATGCGAACTCGCCGCGCGACGCGCTCTCGCGGCTCGAGACGCTGGTGATGACCGCCGGTGTCGAGCTGCCGCACCGCGCGATCCGTGAGCAGATCGCGAGTGCCTTCGACCTGCTGATCCAGATCTCCCGTCTCGTCGACGGCTCCCGCCGGCTCACCCACATCTCGGAGGTGCTCGGGATGGAATCCGACGTGATCACGCTGCAAGACGTCTTCATCGCCAAGCCGCCCGACGAGGCAACGCAGGGCGAGGCAGGCACGACGAGGCTGCTCGGCCCGCTCGAGTGCTCGGGCTTGAAGCCGCATTTCCTCGACAAGATGTCGACGAACGGCGTCGTCATGCCGCCGCACTTCTTCAGCGACGAGACGGCCGGCTACGTCGGATTCGCTAACGCCTCGTACGGGAGCTTCCAATGATCCTTTCCAGGCTGAAAACTGGCGTTTTCAGCCTGGCGCTGGTTTCCCTGCTCGCTCTGCTCGCGACGGCAAGCGGGGCAAGCGCAGGCGTCAGGCTCAACGGGTTCGACTTCGGCGCCTACCCGTCGGTCGGCGCGACCGTGGTCACCTCGGCGCCTTCGGCGAGGCCGCCGAAGCTGCTCGAGAACGGTCGGCCCGTGGTTGGGCTGCAGGCGCTCAACCTGGGCCGTTGCAAGAACGTCGTGCTCGCCCTGGACACGTCCCGCTCGATGGCAGGCAGGCCGCTGGCGGAGGCCGCGGCGGCTGCAACTGCGTTCGTGGCGTCGAAACCCGCCTGCGATCGGATCGCACTCGTCACGTTCGGGCAGCGTGCGGCGCAGCAGGGCCCATTCTCGAGCGCCACGATCGACGCCGACAACGCGCTGCGTACGGTCGCAATCGGAGCGAACTCGGGCACGGCCCTCTGGGACGCGGTCGACCTCTCCGCTCGTGTGCTCGCAAGCCAGCCGGGCGGCCGCGTGGTCCTCCTGCTCACCGACGGTGACGATGTCGGCAGCCGGACCTCGGAGACCGACGCACTCTCGTCGCTGCATCGCGCGGGCGCGATCGCCTACCCGATCGGCTTCGGCTCCAAGGCGGATACGTCGGGGCTCAAGCGGCTCGCGACCGAGACCGGAGGCACCTATCACTCCGCCGCGTCGAGCAAGACGCTGACCGCGATCTACAGCTCGATCGCGCGGGAGCTCCGCCGCACGTGGCGCCTCAGCTACCTGACGGCGGCTCGCCCCGGCGACAAGCTCGAGCTGAAAGCGAGTGTCGGAAGGCTCGGCTCCGCTCAGGAAAGCGTCACCGTCCCCGAAACAGGCGGGAGCTCGTCCGGAGGCTCGAAGACGTCGCCGCTCTTGCCCGACCCGCTCTACGGAAAGCTCGGCGATGTCGTCTTCACACTGCTCGCGGGCCTGCTCATGCTCGCCGCGGGCGTCCTCTTGGCGTCGACACTCAGAGGCTCCTGGCTGAAGCGACGCCTGGCGCCGCACATCAACTCGACGCGGCGTGCTTCAACGCGCCGCACGGGCCGCGAGCGGCTGGAGGTGCTGAACGGCGTCTTTCGGGCAACCGAGAACGCCTTCGGGCAACGCCGCCAGTGGCGGAACCTTCACCTACTGCTCGAGCGCGCGGATCTGCCCCTGCGCACGGTCGAGTTCGCGTGGCTGTTGATCGGCTCGTCGTTCGCGCTCGGCCTGCTCGCCGCGATCGCCGGCGGCAGCTCGCTCGTGATCCTGGCGATGTTCCTGATCGGCGGCTTCGTTCCTTACCTCTTCGTCTGGTTCAAGGCAAAGAGAAGGATTCGGGCCTTCGAGGACCAGCTGCCCGATCTTCTGATCACGATGGCCGCCTCGCTGAAGGCCGGGCACAGTTTCAAGCAGGGCATCCAAAGCGTGGTCGACGAGGGTCAGGAGCCCGCAGCGAAGGAGCTTCGCCGCGTGATCACCGACACCCAGCTTGGGCGCCCGATGGAGGAAGCGCTTCACGAGACGGCGGAGCGAATCGGCTCGAAGAACTTCGCCTTCGTGATCACAGCCGTGAACATTCAGCGGCAGGTCGGAGGCTCGCTCGCCGGGCTCTTCGACATGGTCGCCGACACGGTCCGCGATCGTCAGCAGTTCGCGCGCAAGATCCGCTCGCTCACCGCGATGGGTCGTATGTCGGCCTACGTGCTGATTGGGCTGCCGTTCTTCATCGCGCTTGCGATCACGGTGCTGAATCCGACCTACATGGACCCGCTCTACCACTCCCACACCGGGCACATGCTGATGATTTTCGGCGTGACGATGATGGCATTCGGGTCACTGCTCCTGCAAAAGATCGTCTCCTTCAAGGGGTGATGGATCCGTGCTTCTAATCTTCTTCGCCGTCCTCTTCCTCGCCGCTGCCGCGTATTTGGTCGGCGAGGCCGCCACGGCCCCCGCTCGCGAGCGCGAGGGCTCGGTCAAGCGAGCCGCGAACTACGGCAAGGTGCGAGCCGCGCTCGGCGAGCGCGAGCAGCCATTCCACGACCGTGTCATCGGGCCTGCCAGAGACCGCCTGGCGAGGTTCGTCCTCCGAGTCCACCCCAAGACAACCGTGGACGGCGTCCGAAGCCGGCTGCTCGCCGCCGGGCTCCGCACGGTCTCGCCGACCGGTTTCCTGGCCGCCAAAGCGGCGGTCGGAATCGGCGGCCTCGTCCTCGGCATGCTCCTGGGCGGCGCCTTCTCGGGCGGGCCCGGGGTTCTCATCTTCGGCATCGTGCTGGGCGGGATCGGTTTCCTCGCCCCCGACTTCGTCGTCGGCCTGCGCGCCCGCAAGCGCCGCGACCAGATCCGCACACAGCTTCCCGACGCACTCGACCTGCTCGCGGTGAGCGTGGAAGCGGGCCTCGGCTTCGACGGCGCGATCTCGAAGCTGATCGACCACATGGACGGCGCACTCTCGGAGGAGTTCAGCCTGACGCTGAACGAGATCCGGATCGGCGAATCGCGCCAGGATGCTCTCAAGAAGCTCTCCGACCGAGCCGACACGCCGGAGATCTCCGGCTTCACGCGAGCGATCATCCAGGCCGACCAGCTCGGTATCTCGCTCGGCCGGATCCTGAGAGTTCAGGCCACCGATACGCGCCAGCGCCGCCAGGCCGCTGCCGAGGAAAGGGCGATGAAGGCGCCGATCAAGATGCTCTTCCCGACCGTGTTGTTCATCTTCCCGGCGATGTTCCTGGTCATCCTCGGACCCGCCTTCCTCAACCTGTCCAAGATCTTCTAGGAGAACACAATGGCGCCCAAGAAGGACACGAACGAGACCAAGAAGAACGAGTTCGGCACCGGTCTGCGCGCACAGCTCGAGCGCAGGCGCGACGAACCGGAGGCAACGAGGCCGCCCGACCCTCAGCCCAACGTCGAGCTGCGCTTCGAGCTGACTGCGCGACCGGCCGACTCCGAGCCGTTCACGGTGACGTCCGACAGCGCCGCGGACGAGCTGCGCAAGCAGCTCGCCGCCGCCGAGGCGCGCGAGGACGCATTGAAGGCGGCACTCGCCGAGCAGCAGGAGGTCTTCGAGGCGGGCACTGAGTCCGAGCACGGATTGTCTCGTCGTGCATCCACGCTCGACGAGCGCGACGCGAAGCTCGCCGAGTTCCAGGCTGAGCTCGAGGCGCGCGAGCGCAAGGTCCGAGACCAGCGCGAGACGATCGAGGCCGAGCACGCCCGGCTCGCCGAGCTTCAAGCGGAGCTGGCCGCAGAGCAGCAGATGTCGGCCGAGCGCCACGAGCAGGCCGAGGGGAAGCTGCGCGAGCTGAAGAGCTTCGAGCGCGACCGCTCCAAGTTCGCGAACGAGCTGGAGAAGCAACGGAAGGCGCTCGCCGACCGCGAGCAGAAGCTCAGCCGCGCCGAGCAGGAGCTGGCGACGCGCGAGCGCGCCGGGATCGTCAAGCTCGAAGGCCGCGAGCGGGCGCTCGCGAAGCGCGAGGACGAGTGTCGAGCCCGCGACAAGGAGGTCTCGGAGCGCGAGCGCAAGTTCTCATCGCGTGAGGCTGACCTCAAGAAGGAGGGCGCGCGGGTCGCAGCAAAAGACGAGGCCCTCGGCGAGCGCGAGGCCGAGCTGCTGCTGAAGCAGGAGCGGCTGCGCGGCGAGCTCGAGGCACTCGAACGTGACTACACCGACAAGACAGCAGTCGTCCGTGAGGCAGCGGCGCGCTCGGCCCAACTCGACCAGCGTGAGGTCGAGCTGGCGGCCCGCGAGGCGGAGCTGAACAAGGTCAAGGCAGAGCTCGCACACGCCCAACGCGACCTGAGCTTCGGCGCCGACCTCGAGCAGCGGGCCGCGCAGCTCGAGGAGCGCGAACGCGAGCTTGCGAACCGCGAGTCGGCTTTGTCGAGCCAGGAGGGCCTGACGGAGTCCCAGGCGAAGCGCCAGGATCGGCGCGAGAAAAGGCTCGCGTCGATGGAGGAAGCCATCCGCGACCGAATCCGCGAGCTCGACGAGCGCGAGGGCGAGGTCGACCAGCGGCAGGCCGCGCTGGACGCTGACATCGACCTCCGCACGGACAAGATCGAGGTCCGCGAGTCGGCCCTGGCCGAGCTCGAGGCGCACCTGACCCAGAAGGAAGCCGAGCTCGCCACATACGTCGGCAAGGCGCAAACGGAGCTCCAGCGCCGCGAGGCCGTCTGGTGGGACAAACAGCTCGGCCGTGAAGACGCCGACGGCCAGCCGGTCGAAGTCGACGCCGCCTAGGCGCCCGCTCCCAAGCGAACCACCGCTCCGCCAATCCGCGGCGCCGAGCCCAGCCTTGTAACAGACTGTTACTTTCGCCGCTTCGGGCCCACGTCAACGATCTCGACCTTTAGAGCGGCCATTCGGGACGTGGCGTTCTTTGCAACAGACTGTTACTTGGATCGAGTTGACGCTGCGCCCACGCGGATTTTCGAGCCTCGCTCGGCGCTGTCGCCTGGCTCGCTCGTCGCCTCGGCGGCGCTATTCTCGCTCCGTGGCGCAGCGTGTTCCTGCCGTGGGGGAGGTCACGGCGCGCCAGGCTATTCGCGAGCGAGTAGCGGCCACGGCCGAGCGGCATGCCGTAGTCGCGGTTGTCGCCGTCTGGGCCGCCTGGCTCGCTGCCGTGCTCGGAGTCGTGATCGGCGGCGTCGAGGCCGGAGCGATCTCGGACCCCCACCACATTTGGCCTCACTTCGGCGGGCCGCTCTGGCCTCTCTTCACCTGGGACTTCGGCTGGTACCACGGTGTAGCCGTCGACGGCTATCCGCACGGTCAGGGCGGTCCCTTGTATGCGTTCTTCCCGCTCTGGCCGCTCATCCTGAGGGCATCGGGCTCGATTCCCGACTGGGCGGCGGCGTTCGCGGTCGTCGTCGCGGCCAGCGGCCTCGCATTCCTCGGAATCGCCGCCTCGAGCCCCTCCGGACAGGGCCGGCGCGCGGCGCTCGCACTTGCCTGCTGGCCGGGCTCGTTCATGTTGCTGCTCGCCTATCCGGACGTGCTCGCGCTCGCGGCGGCCGCCTGGGCGGCTGCCCTCGTCCTGCGCGGGCGACCCTTTTCGGCTGGGGCACTCGGCGCCGTCGCGGCCCTCGCGCGCCCGACCGGCTTCCTGATCGCAATCCCACTCTTCTTCGTCGCGCGCGGCAGGCGCGCGCGCGCCGTCGCCGCTGGCGCCCCGCTCGCCGCGTCCGCGGCGGTGCACATCTACTTCTGGCGGCGAAGCGGCGATCCGCGCGCGTTCATCCACGCGCAGGAGCTGCCGATCTGGGACCGGAACGGCCCGAGCCGGGTATCGAAGTGGCCCGGTCACGTCGCGCACGCCTTCAGCATCCATGCCGCGCTGCTGATCGCAGGGGCGCTCGTGGCGACGGTGCTTATCGTGCTGATCGAACGAAGGCTGGGCCGCTGGTACGCCGCCGCGTTTGGCTACGCGGTGGTCGCCGGAGCGCTTCTCTTCGGCGCTCAGACGACGCAGACCCGGATCGAAAGCGCTGTCCTCGCGGTCGCCGTCCCGGTCGTCGGCCTGCTCTGGCGGTTCGGCCCTCGCTACCGTCCGTGGGCGCTATTCGCGACCGCCGTGATTGCGGTCTCGTTCCTGTCCGGAACAGTGACGAGCTTCGCGCGCCAGGCGCTTTTCGCCTTCCCGCTCTACTGGGCCGTCGCCGACGGGCCCCGGCCGCTGCGCCACCCGCTCGTCGCGGCGATCGCTGTCGCAGCGAACGTGGCTTTCGCCCTCACGTTGGCGAAATACGCCCCCTAGCTCCCAGGGTCAGTCAAAGCCTCCATGCTTTGACGGACATAAAACAAACTGCGTGCTAGCGTCGGCCCCGTGATCGCAGACGCGGACATCGCAGCGCCGGCCTCGCTGATGGGCGACGCTACTCGCGCCACGTTCCTGATGGCGTTGTCTGAGGGACAGTCACTCCCCGCGAGCGAGCTCGCGCGACGGGCACGCGTCACGCCGTCGACCGCGAGCATCCAACTCGCAAAGCTGGTCGAGGGCGGATTCCTGAAAGTGAAGCGAAACGGCCGCCACCGCTACTACGGCCTCGCCGACGCGAACATCGCGGCCGCGATCGAATCGCTCGCGGTGATCGCCCCCCGCCGGCCTGCGAGCTCGCTCAAGCAGGCCCGCATCGGCTCAGACTTGCAGGCAGCGCGAACGTGCTATGACCACCTCGCGGGCGTGCTCGGCGTCACGCTCTTCGAGAGCCTGCAGCGCCAGCGACTGCTGACCGCGGAGCTCGCCCCGACGAGGCGGGGCGCGAAGAGATTCGGCGAACTCGGTATCGACGTCGTCGAGCTTGCTAGGCGGCGGAGGCCGTTCGCCAAACGGTGTCTCGATTGGACCGAGCGTCGCCACCATCTCGCCGGCTCGCTGGGCGCCGCGCTTGCCGCCCGCTGCTTCGAGCTCGGTTGGATCGAGCGGCTACCGGCGAGTCGCGCGGTGCGCGTGACCGAAGAGGGCCGCGACGGCCTCGCCCGCGAGTTCGCGATCCAGCTCTAGCGCGCCGCATACACGTTCCACGTTCCCGGGACCCCCTTCAGCTCGCGTTCGCCGCGTTCCTCGAAATCGATCCCCGAGCCGGAGACGAGATCACGGACAGTCGATGTCACGAGCACCTCGCCGGCCCCGGCCAACGCGGCAACACGAGCGCCGACCGAGACGGCAATGCCCGCAAGCTTGCCGTCGTGGAGCTCGCACTCGCCCGTGTGCACTCCGGCGCGAAGCTCGAGACCGATCCCGCCTGCGCTTGCGACGACCGCCTGGGCGCAGCGAATCGCCCGGGCCGGCCCGTCGAAGGTGGCAAAGAAGCCGTCGCCTGCCGTGTCCTTCTCGTCGCCCCGGAAGCGGGCGAGCTCCCGCCGCACCAGGGCGTGATGCTGAGCGAGGAGCTCACGCCACGAGCGGTCGCCGAGCTCGGCGGCGCGCTTCGTCGAGCCGACGATGTCGGTGAAGAGCAGTGTGGCGAGAACCGAGTCAGGCACCGCGGCTGGGATCTCTCCCGCGACGAATCGCTCGAGCTCGTCGCCGATCTCCGGTGAGAGGAAGATGAACCCGTAATCGCTGCCCGAGACGCGGACGGCGCGTGCACCCTCGATCCGCACCGCAACGTCGAGCGCGTGGTCCTCCGTGGGCGAACCGTGGCGATAAAGGACCAGGGTCGGCGCGCGCACCGCCGGCATCACTGGCCGAAGGTCCGTCTCGAAGTGCGCACGGTTGAGCGCGTAGGCGAACGCCGGGCTGAGACTCACCCGCTCCCAATTGGCGAACCAGATCCGGTCCTGTTCTCCCCGCGCATAGAGGGTTGGGCCGGCGAATTGCAGCAGCTCGTCCATGTAGTCCTGGGTGCCCCAGCCCTCGCGCATCTTGCGCAGCTCTGCGTCGATCTCATCGCTGCTGTCGGGGGCGGTGCTCGGATGAAACAGCGCCAGCGCCCTCGTCCGCTCTGGGTACGTCGCCGCGTAGAGGAGTGCCAGTGCGCAGCCGTCGTTCGCGCCGAGGACAATGGCCTCGGTCGAGCCGGCGGCGTCGAGCACAGCGCGCAAGTCCTCCATCCGGGTCTCTAGCGTCGCGAACTCACCGTGGCGGTCGGAGATCCCCGTGCCGCGCTTGTCGAAGAGGATCAGCCTGAACCGGCGGGAGAGATCCTCGTAGAACTCGCGCCAGTAGGGCGACTGCCAGGCATAGACCAGGTTAGAGCCGAAGTCGGGGACGAAGACGAGATCGGTCTCGCCCTCGCCCACCACCTGGTAGGCGATCGCGGCTCCGCTGCTCTGCGCATAGTGCGTTTCGGGCTGCACGGAGGCAGTTTCACGGACGACGACGGCAGCCACAACAGCGAGCGAGCCACCGCGACCGTTTGACCGCCCCGCAAGGACGAGGGATCCTGCCGAGAATGAGCTCCGTCGATTGCGAGCGATCGAGCAGGAAGCACTTTCTAACGAAAGCGGCTCAATCAAAGCGGTTGAGCCGCTCTTTCTACCGAGTTTCCTACCGGCTACGAGTCCGGATAAGGATCGTGGACGCTGTCGCCGCCGCTGACTGCCTCCCACTGGCCGTTGCCGCAAGAGGGGCAAGGCGGCAGGTGCTTGGTCGAGCCGACGCTCATCTCATTACCGCAGTTCGTACACCTATATGTGCCCGAACTGACGTCGCTGCCGGCCGGGACTGGCTGGGCCATTTTCACACCTCCTCATCAGATTGAGGACTCCTTCGCCGTTACCCACCGCCGATCTCGAGAAACGGGCCTCCTGCTCGTGGTGGTTTCGTCGCTCGATCGATGGGCATCTCAGAAGGCGGGAGCAGAGGCGATCGACGTGCGGCAACTTGTAGAGATCGAGCTCGGCTCTTCGGCCGACGCAGAATGTGTCGCGGAAGCTCTGGCCAGCTTTGGCAGCAAGCTGAGGGAGAATCACGGCCATTGGACGGTTACGACCTGGCAGGACGATGATGAGATCGTTCCGGTCCTTGATGCGCTTCACCAGTGCCTCGACGACAGAGACATCCACTCAGTCAGGATTAGCGTCGACGGTCGCAAATACGTCATGGAGCGCGTTTCCTAGTTCGGCGTTCCGTCGCTCGACGATTCGCTCGTCAGTCCTGCGTCGGCGACGCTGGTACCAGTTCCGAAGCTGTAAGAGCCAAGCTCGGCGTACCTTGAATGAGACTCGAGGATCAGCGGGGTTCAGCGTTTCCCAGAGCTTGCCGAAGGCGTTCTCGTACCGCGCATAGAAGACTGCCCTCGAGTCAACGTTTGGACCGCCGCGGACGAGCGCGTATGGCCAAGGGGGGACCCGAGACTCCGATTGCGATCAAGCCCCCAAGTGGGGGTGCCACCCCGCCCCGGAGAGATCCGAACCGGGCCGGTGGGATCGGGTCCGGATCGAACCGACCACATTCCGACCACACTTAACGAGGCCTCTGCGCATGCGGTCTCGCGGAATGACCCCGAACTAGCGAGGTTGGTGATTCCATCCCGACCGCTCCAATATGAGCATGCTCGCTGCCTGAGAGGCTCCTTAAACGCACCTAACGAGTTCCTGAAAATGGCTGCCGCGGAATCAACTTCAACACGCACGTCACGGGGGACAACCTCTTCCTTGCGGCTGCGTAGCGTAGTTTCATCGCCGCGGGGTGGCGGGATGCGACGTAGGATCACGGCACCGAGGTTCGGGGAGGAGGTCTGATGAAGCTCGCGCGCCTCGTCGTCTCAGCATTGGCGGTCGCCGCGCTCGCCGTGCCTTCCGCACAGGCTGAGCGGACTTCGCCCGACCGGGTCGTCGCGCCGTGGATCGAGGTCGCGCTCGACGAGATAGCAGCTCATCGCGCTGATCCGCCGCACGCCTCGCGCGTCCTTGCAACCCTCAGCGTTGCCATGCAGCGGGCGGTCGCGCGCGCAAGGCCCGCCGCCTCGATTGACGCAGCTGTCGAAGGCGCGGCCTCGACCGTGCTCGCGTACTTCTTTCGCGACGACAGGGGCCGCTTCCACGGGCTCGCCACGAGCGCCGAGCATGACACTGCGAGCTTGTCCGACGGGCGGGGATTCGCGCTTGGTCGCCGTGTGGGCGAGGAGCTCGTTGCGCGGGCCGAGACTGACGGGGCAGACGCGCCGTTCACCGGCACGATCCCGGTCGGCCCAGACTTCTGGGTCCCGACTCCGCCCGGGTTCCTGCCCCCGCTGCTGCCGCGGTGGGGCAAGGTGCTGCCCTGGAACATCGGCGATCCGGTCGCGCTCCGCCCACCTCCGCCGCCCCGTCCGGGCGAGCCGACATTCGAGGCCGAGCTCAGGGAGGTTTACGACGTCTCACAGACGTTGACGCCCGAGCAGCGTGCGATCGCGCTCTTCTGGGCGGACGGCCCCGGAACCTTCACTCCGCCGGGGCACTGGAACGCGATCGCGCTCGACCTCGTGCGCGCCCACGGGGTGGCCACGGCCGAGGCGGCCCGCCTCTTCGCCGTCCTGAATACAGCCCAGGCGGACGCCTTCATCTGTATCTGGGACGGCAAGTACGCCTATTGGTCGGAGCGGCCGATCACGGCCATCCGGCGCGAGATCGATCCGAGCTGGAGTTCGTTGATCACGACGCCGCCGTTCCCCTCCTACGTTTCCGGACACGCGGGGACGTCCGGAGCCGCCGCGACGGTGCTCTCCGCGTTCTTCCCCGACGACGCGACAGAGCTGAATGCGTGGGCGCACGAGGCGGCACGCTCTCGCCTCTACGGCGGCATCCACTTCCCGACCGACAACGAGGTCGGTTTCGCTTTGGGGACCTCAGTCGGCGGGGCCGCGCTCGCGGCCTGGGCGGGTTAGGGCGCACTCGGAAAAACGAGCGCCGCGATGATCGTCGCGGCGCTCGCAGAGCTACCTAGCGGAGTTCCCTTCCCTAGTGTTTGTGTCCCTTCGTCAGGCTGAAGACCGTCAATCCGGTGGTCGGGTTGGTGGGCGTGAAGACGACGGGCGGCGTGCCCGGAACCGTGACGACGACGCCTTCCGGCTTGCCCGTGCTGAATCCGGCCGGGCCGAGGTTGCAGTCGATCTGGATCATCACGTTCTTGATCGCCGGCTGTCCGATTGGCTTGACCGTGGCATGAATGACGAGGATTCCGCCCTGATAGACACCATGGGTCGTGCCCGGTGTCCAGCTGACGACGTCCTCCGCCTTCCAGGTCCCGGTCGCGACGAGGGTCGCCGGAGGTCCGGTGCCGGCCAGGAAATGGTCGAAGGTCCCGCCGCCGCTGGCGCGGTTCCTATTGAAGCTGCCGTTGCCCTGGAAGATCAAGCGATCAGACGTGCCCGCTATCTGATCCAGGACGAGGAAGTGGAAACCAGTCCGGCCATGGGTGCCGGACCCGTTGCTGTGCCCCTTGCCCGGGCCGTGTCCGCCGGCGGCAATTCCGACGAGCAGCGCGAGCGCGAGCAGGGCGACGGCAAGCGTCAATCCGGCGAGTCCTGCAAGTGTTTTCCGTCTCATTCGAGTCCCCCCTTACGTTGGTCGAGACGACTAGTGGACTGAGATCTGTCCGGTGGCGACGTGCTCCACCGGCAACGGGAACAAGCCGACGGGCGGGCCATTCACGGTCAGCTGCAGAGTCCCGATTCCGGGGCCACCGTGGGTGACGTTGACGGTGAACGCAACCTGCGACCTCGCGTTGTTCATGTGCAGCGTTCCGACACCGCTGAACGTTGCCGTCCCTGCGGCCGCGTTGGCGGAGCCGCCGGTGACCCGACCGTCGACCTTCATCAGACGCAGCCCCGCGAAGGCCGATCTGCCGGCCATCACGCAGTTGAAATGCCCTCCGACGGTCGCGCCGCGGAACACGACGCCCATCCCGAACTGCGAGCCCGGATGAATGCCGTCGAACGTTCCCGTGCCGCCGCCGCTCAGGACCACCGGTGACCTGGCGACTGCCGTCGCGGGTCCGAATGCACCGATGGTGACGAGGATGGCGGCGGCGAGAAGAAGCTTCTTCACCATGTTCCTGCCCTCCTTGGTTCTCGTGAGCCTGTACCCACGGCAAGTGGGTCT
>VAWI01000016.1 GCA_005884005.1 Actinomycetota bacterium | reverse complement strand
CCGATGCGCTCCCGGGTCGGGGCCGGGACCGGAATCACGGTTCCTTCGACTTGGCGCGCTCTTGACACAGCGCCGCCGAAGGGGCTTCCCGAGCGGGCTCGCGCTTGGCCGGTCGAAATCTCGGGCGTGCTTGTCACCTGGCCGCAGAAGCTCGTCGAGAGAATCACCGCAACTGGCCCGTTGAGATCTACTGCTGTGGCGCGAATCGCGAATCGCGAACCGCGTAGGCGTTGGCTTACCGGCCGCGGGGCGCTCGTAGCCTCCGCATCGGGCGAACCTGTTGCGCGGCGGCTTAGCCGCGAAGGAGAGGCGGCAGGTGCAACTCGATAAGCGCGTGACCAAGCTCCGACTGACTGCGCGCGAGCTGGCGGCGATTCTGCTCGAGCGACACTCGACTCGCGCCGGATCTCCGCAGCTGCTGTCGCCGGGCG
>VAWI01000078.1 GCA_005884005.1 Actinomycetota bacterium | reverse complement strand
CGTTGGCGATTGTGGTGAAGCCGATCCCGGCGACAAGGCAGGCGATTGCGAGCCTCGGCAAGAGGCCAGGTGCGAGGGTCGCGATGAGAGAGCGCGGCTGCGTCGGTCGGCCGGCGGCGCTTTCACCACGGCCAAGATCTCCACCCAGCACAAGTCGAAAGAGCAGCGCGAGCGAGGGGAAGAGGATCGCCGCTCCCGCGAGCACGGCGACGGTCACGGCGACGAGTGAGTCCCGGCCCGCGGCTGCGTCCCGGACCGTCAGTCCCTCGAGGAAGACCGGCGATTGCGCGAGTGCCCAGCCGGCGATGATCGCGGCGACGGCGAGCGCCGCGCTGTAGCGGGATGCCTCGTAGCGCTTCCACCAGACGAGCGCCAGCGTCGCGCAGCCGGCAACGATCGAGGCGATCAGGCCGATCAGCCCCCTGCCCTCGACGAGGCGGTGGTAGAGCGGCTGAGCGTCGGAGCGCAGCACGGCCACGCCGGCGAGCGCGATCGCTCCACTGACGAGCCCGGCCGCGAGCGCGCGGGTACGGAACTTCCGCTCGAGCGTCGGTTCGCCCAGCCGGGCGGCGTCCGCGCAGAGGAAGACGGCGGCAAGGTACGCGGCGGTCACGACGGCGAGGACGCCGATCAGAAGCGAGGTTGGGTTGAGCCAGCTCGAGAACTGATCGCCGGCGGCGTTCCCGACCGGAACGCGGCGCGAAGCGATCCCGCCGATCGCGGCGCCGAGCGCGAACGGGGTCAGGATCGACGAGAGCGCAAAAGCGGTGTCGATTGCGCGCAGCTCACGCGCCTTGGACGCGCCTGCACGCAGCGCGTAGGCGGTGCCTCGGAAGATGATCCCCACCGCTGCGACGAAGAGCGGGATCGAGAGCGTCGAGGCGATCGAGCCGAACGCGCTCGGGTAGGCGGTCCAGACGACGGTGAGCACGAAGATCAGCCAGACGTGGTTCGCTTCCCAGACGGGGCCCATCGCCTGGTGGGCGTGGTCGCGGATCGAGTCGGCGTCCGGTCCGTTCCCCGCGGTCAGCTGCCACCAGCCGGCGCCGAAGTCGGCTCCCGCGAGCACTGTGTAAAAGGCGAGCCCGATCAGCGCGAAGAGCAGCGGAAGTTCGTACAGATGCACGCTCACACCTCCTTGGCCGTGGGTGGAGCGTTCAGCGGAACGCGGGCGAGCCGGCGGAGGATCCAGGCGACCGCGAGTGCGAGGCCGAGGTAGACAAGTGCGAGCGTCGCGTAGCCGACTGGAATGCCGCCGGCGCCGGTGACGGCGTCGGAGGTGCGCATCACCCGATAGACGACCCAGGGTTGACGGCCGACCTCGGTCGTCACCCATCCGCAGATCAGCGCGACGACCGAGAGCGGCCCCGCCACGACAAGCGCGCGGTAGAACCAGGGCGACTCGGGCAGCCGCTTGCGTCGCCAGCGAACGGCGAGGTAGGCGAAGCCGAGCAGGGCGAGCAGGGTTCCGATCCCGACCATCGTCTGAAAGGCGATGCGGACGACGTTGACGGGCGGGCGCTCGTCCGGAGGGACGGTGTCAAGGCCGGCGACGCTCGCGTTCGGGTCGTGGTAGGCGAGCAAGGAAAGCAGCCGCGGAACTGGGATCCCGTACTCGACCCGGCCGTCCTTGTACCAGCCGAGCAGGTGCACGGGCGCGCCCCGCCTCGTCTGTGCGAGCCCCTCGAAGGCGGCGAGCTTGGTCGGTTGTGCCCTTGCCACCTCGCGCCCGTTCCAGTCGCCGACGAGCACCTGCACCGGCGAGCAGAGCGCCGCAACCGTGAGCGGGATCGCCAACGCCGTGCGCTCGTAGCGGTCCCAGCGTCCGCGCAGGCGACCGACCGCGTAGGCGGCCGCGACCAGGAAGCCAGTGACGATGTAGCCGGCCAGATACATGTGGACGAGCTCGTGCCAGAAGTAGCTGTTGCCAAAGAGCGCCTGCAGCGGATGCACGTCGACGGCCTTGCCTCCCTGCAGATGGAAGCCGGTCGGATGATTCATCCAGCCGTTGACCGAGATCACCGTCAGCGAACCGGTGAAGCCGGCAATCGCGATCGGGATGCCACTGGCGAAGTGGGCCCGCGGGGAGAGCCGGCTCCAGCCATAGATGTAGATGCCGATGAAGATCGCCTCCATGAAGAAGGAGAAACCTTCAATCGCAAATCCGAGACCGAAGACGCTGCCGAAGCTGGCGGTAAAGCTCGGCCACAGGAGACCCATCTCGAAACTGAGGATCGTCCCCGTTACGACCCCGGCCGCAAACAGGGCCGCCATCACCTTCGTCCAGCGCTTAGCCAACGTCCGGTAGAGCTCATCGCCGGTGCGCAGGTAGAGCCACTCGACGAACAGCACCAGTGCTGGAAAGGCAATACCGAAGCAGACAAGCGGAATGTGCACCGCGAACGAGAGCGCCTGCATCTGCCTGGCCTGCAGCAGGTAGCCCTGGTTGATCGCAGCTGGGGCGGTACTCGCCAAAAGGGCGAGCTGGCTCACCTTCTAAGCTTTCTCTTGCTGGCGGCGGTCGCAACGCTGCGACGGTGACTCGCGGTGATCAGCGCGAGTCCCCATCAAAAGCGGCATCAGCGCTCGAACGTGCCGGTGGAGCGCCGCTAGTCGTCGTATGGATCGTTGGCGAAGGGGTCATCGGGACCGCCAGACCCGAGAAGCTGGTGGCGCCTCGTGTGGCGGATTTCTTCGCGTGGATCGTTGGCCAAGAAGAAGTGGAGGCTCGCCGGACGGCGCTAGGTTGCGACTGGCACAGCTGCGGCGGCGGTCTCGATCATCGTCACGACCTCTTCAGGGTGCGAGACCATCGCCACGTGATTCGTCGGAACCTCGGTGGTTGTGGCGCCCATACGCGCGGAAAACTGCCGCTGGGCGTCCGGAGGGATCGTCTGGTCACCCTCGGCGACGAGGAACCAGGACGGCAACGACTTCCAGGCCGGCGTCCCCATCGTCTCCTCCCATGCGGAGACGTTCAGCGGCTGCTGCACCGCGTACATCACCCTCGCCTTGCTCGGATCGACGTCGGCGGCGAAGTGGTTCACGAAGTCGTCTTCGGGCAGCCAGGCGAAGCCTTGCTCGTCGGTGTCGAGGTGCGCGATCGCCGGGGTCGGAGGTCCCTGTCCCAGCAAGGCTGCGATTGATTCCCCTTCGTCGAGCGCGAAGCCAGCGATGTAGACCAGTCCGACGACATTCGGCGCATCTTCACCGAGGCCGTCACGATCTGCCCTCCGTATGAATGCCCCACGAGAACAGTCGGCCCGTCCTGGCGGGCGAGCACCCGCCTCAGCCGAGCGACGTCATCCGCCAGTTTCGTCAGCGGGAACTGTGGAGCCGTCACGCGGTAACCGGCGGCTTGGAGCCTCTCGATGGCGGCGCTCCAGCTGGAGCCGTCCGCCCACGCGCCGTGGACGAGGACGATGTTCGGCTGATCAGCCATTTCGATTCTCCTTTGGAGGCGAGAGCAGTCTTCGCTTTGATGCTCTCACAGTCGCCGTGAGAGCGCGACTTCCGTGCGGTGCCTAGCCGGCGCCGCTCGCGAGCCCTCGGTTCGTTCGCGAGACGATGATCCAACCCTCTCGTCGAGGTAGACGCGCTTCCATCGAGCCAACCGGCGCCCCTGCTGTCCCCGAATCCCCAGCTTCCGTGACGATCTCAGAGCAACGGGGCTAAGATCGCACGTGACGAGGAGAGGAGACACGATGGCGAAGAGCGTTCGAGACGCGATGACCGAGGATCCCCACTCGATCGGCCAATCGGCGTCGGTGGTCGAGGCCGCGCGACTGATGCGAGAGGAGCACATCGGCTCGCTGCCGATAACCGACGACGAGAAGCTTGTCGGGATGATCACCGACCGAGACATCACGACGAGAGTGGTCGCCGAGGCCGCAGACCCTGCGATGACGTCGGTCGGGGATGTCTACTCTCGCGACCTGATCAGTGTTGAGCCCGACGAAGACCTCGACGAGGCGCTCCAACTCATGGCCCGCCACCAAGTTCGGCGGCTGCCCGTCGTAGAGAACGGCAGCCTTGTCGGCATCGTTGCCCAGGCCGACATCGCCCTCGGGGCGAACGAGAAGAAGACCGGTGAGCTCGTCGAGGCGATCTCTGCGCCCTCAGAGGGAGAGCGCAGCTAGCGTCGCCCTGACAGCACGGTTAGATGATGATCTCGCGACGGGCGATCGAGGCTGAGCCGATCGTTCACGCTACGAGGTCGGTGCTCAGAATGCGTTCGAGGCCGACTTCCACTCCCGGAGGCGCTGCGCGATGAGCTGGGCCCGCTCATCCTCGCTCCCGCCCTCCAGCACCTGGAGGTCTGAGGGGTCGGCTCGAAGGTAGACGCCGGCGGTTCGGGCATTCAGCCCGGGGTCGCGATCCGACCGTGTCGTCCAGTACCCGGTGGCGCGATCGGCGGTCTCCACTGTGATCTCGCCGGTGCCCTCGAGCTGCGGGGCATTCGGGTGCCGGGGGCGCTCGCCCCTCCAGAAGTAGAGGATGCCGGCCGGATCTCTGCGCTCCTTCGCAGCCTCGCTCCAGTAGCGGGCCGAGAGGGTGCCATCCTCCTGCCAGGCCCGACCGGTCACGTTCAGGCCACCGTCGCGGTCCCGCGAGATGCTGAGGAGGCTCACCGCCGACGGTTCGTCCTCGCTCCGCATGGTGAGCGAGAGCTGCCACCACAGTCCCTCGACCGGGCCGCGGCGACCCTCGGTCTCGATCGCCTTGCGGAGCTTCTGGTTGATCGCGCGAACCTCCGCCGGGCTGGTGGCCGGGTCGTAGCGGACGGAGGTCAGCCCGAGCAGGTCGCTCGGCAGCTTCGAACCGTTCGCGTGGAGGATGAAGGTGCGCCGGATGCCGAGCGCGCCGCCGAACAGCCCGGCCTCGAAGACCACGTTGTCGCGTGGCGACGCCTGGCCGGACTGGGAGGCATCCGTCGTGGTCCAGTCGTCCTGGGCGAACACGAACGCGGCGAAATCGACCTCCTGGGAGACCTCGACGAGCCGGTCGAGGGTCGACCGCCCGGGGTTGAAGGTGGTCGTCCAGGGCTCGACGTCGACGACGTCCTCGAGCCCGCGCGTGATCGCCTGGAGCAGTTTCGCCTGCTTGCCGGACGACCCGAGGAAGATGCGCGGCTTGTTCATCGTCGATTCATGATGACGGGACTTGGCGCACACGCTACGCCGTGGGCCGCGCGCGGGCATCCTGGGACGCGCTCTCAACACAACCCAACCTCTGTCGGGCGCCGACCAAATCCGTGGCAATCGTGGAGCAAAGCGGCCCTCATCAACGCCTCTGACCGGATTCGGACAGTGGTTCGAGGCAGACCAACGAATTTTGACGGGCGGATCGACCGCGCTTTGGATTTACCGGGCAGGCGGGCAGCTAGAGCGATGCGATCAAGGCCGAGAGCTGCGCGTGGGCGTGCCGCTTCTCGACGAAGGCATCGACGCCAACCTGCTCTGCTCGCCAGCGGTCTTCGACGGAATCGGAGGCGGTCAGAACGATGACGCGGATCTGCGGCCAGCGCTCCTTAACCTGACGCAAGACGGCGTGCCCGTCGAGCCGGGGCATGTTCAGGTCGAGCAGGACGACAGGGGGCTCTTCGGCGGCGATCCGGGCGAGCCCTACTTCACCGTCACCCGCTTCGCTGACGATGAACTCGAGCCGCTCGTCCTCTGCGAGCACCGCAGCCAGCCCGAGCCGAAAGAGCGGCTCGTCGTCGACGATTAGAACCTGGATCATTCGTTTGCTGGCAAGCGTCTCTCGCATAGTTCGATCCGCCCTCGCTCCCCCCGAAACGCCGAACTTCCACCCTGACGCATCCCTCCAGCTTCTTCAAGAGCGTCGTTCTGGCGAGCCCTAGGCCCGGTCGGCGGCGGAAGCACGCGGCGCTAACGCGCCTACGAGTTGCTCGTGAGCTGACTGAGCGAGTGGATGCCGGGGCGAGCGTGCTTTCACGAGAGCAGTTCGCCAGGCTGGCGTGAGCGGCGGCAAGCGGGCCCGGATTTTTTTGGAGGCGCTCGCCCCCCAGATCGCGCCGGTCTCGCCCTCGGGCGGGGCGGGCGCGATCTGAGAGGCGCTGCGGTTAAAAGGAGTCGACTGGGGCGGCCGGTAACGGGCTGCTTTTGGCGAGAGGACACTCGCCAAACGACGCTGCTCGGCTCCCGTTCTAATGCACGACCTGCCAGACGTGGTACCGCTCCTGAAGCGTCCGACGAAGTAGACCCTCTGCGACGCGCTCTGTGCCGGAAGGCTCGCTCGCTCGATCGAGGACGTAAACGACGATGGTTCGCCGCCAGACACGTGCGCCGCACGAGTACTTCGCCTGCGGCCCAGGTATAGGCCAAGCTGCTCTCTCGATGGCTGACCGCTGCCCAACCTCCCGAAAGCTATTAGGGGCTTTGGGTGGGTGAGTGATCACGAATGACCCCTAGAGCTAACTGCGGAAGCGGCGCAGAAACCGCAGCTGGCGCTCGAGTGCTGGCGCGGTGTCTGGGCGGCGGGCGACCGCAACCATGAACGACGCGGCCACCCAGGAGGCATAGACCGGGAGCGCCTGCTCGAGGATGTCCGCGTTGTAGGGGCCGTACGCGGCGATCGCGGCCCGAGCCTCCGGATCTGGACCCCGCGAGCGGTCGTCCAGGACGAGCGCGGCAAGGTCGTATTCGCGTGGGCCGCCGCACGCGGTCTCCAAGTCGTGCCAGACAGGCCCGGTAGCCGTCTGGATGCAGTTGAAGAGGTGGGCATCGCCGTGCAGCGCCTGCCCTTCGGGAAGCTCGCGCGAGGCCAGTTCGCAGACGAGTTCGACGTCGTCCGAGGGCGCAAAGGGCGCCAGCATCGCACGCACCTCCGCTGGGCGGCCGCCACGGGGAAGTTCGCCGTCGTAGTCCACAAGCGAGTCGTGGATCCTGCGGAGCCCTCGGCCGGCGGCGGCCGGGTCGAGTTCGCCGGTCCGCGCGAGGTAGCGCCAGAAGACGAGCGTGTGTCCGTCCCGGCGATGCGGGCCAGGCGGAAGCAGGTCACTCGGCTGGACAACCGGCGCGCCCGCGCGAGCCGCGTGACTGGCGACGGTCAGCTCCCGTTCGACCTCACCCGGGTCCACACCGGCAGCGCCGCTCGTTACGCGCGCCACGACGGGCGACGGCCACAAGTGCACGAGCACATGCCACGCCTCGCTCAACACGACGGGCTTGTCGCACCGCAGGCCATGGGCATCAGCGACTGCGACCGCGGCATCGACCGCACTCACGTCGCGATCCTAAACCGGCGGTCCGGCCCCGCCCGCTGATCTCCGCGCCGGCGGAGAAAAAAGTTGCCTGGGTAATCGCCTCGCCTGGGCCAGCGTTCCGGAATGACGCCAGAGGGTGATCACGACCCCCGGCTTGCCGCGTACAGCTATCCCCTGCTCGGGTGTTGCCGCATTTGCACCTCAGGGATAGCCGTTCGCGTTCGGCTCGCCGGGATGCGCCTGCCGTCCCTCGGTGGCGACGGCAGGTGCGAGCCCACTCCTCTAAGCCGGAATCCGCAGCCTTACCGTCTAGCCGTAGATCGTGGGCAGTTCCGTGACTTTCGTCAGAGCTTCCTCCAACGTCGAGACCTG
>VAWI01000049.1 GCA_005884005.1 Actinomycetota bacterium | reverse complement strand
TCGCCGACCAACGACGACTCGGGCGCCTTCGGCGTGCTCCTGAACGGCGATCAGGCCGAGGTGGCCTACAACCGGATCTCCGGCTCGGACGCCTTCTCCTACGACTACGGCCGCGACGGCGCCGCGGTCGAGGTCTACGGCGGCCAGGGCAACAACATCCACCACAACGTCGCCGTCGACAACCACGACTTCAGCGAGCTCGGCAACCCGCGCTCGGCCGACAACACCTTTGCCTACAACCTCGTCCGCTCCTCGCTGGCGACCTCGACCTTCCTGATCACCCGCGGCGGCGGAACGAGCCTCGGCCCGGTGCTGCGCACGCACGCCTTCAACAACACCGTCTACCTGAGCGGCAGCTCCAGCCAGGGCTTCGTCTGCTACGCCGGCTGCAGCCCCGACATCCTCACCCTGCGCGACAACATCATCCAGGCCGCCTGGAAGGCCGGCTACGCCGACGCGCCGTTCGACGAGAACAACGACATCTTCTACGGAGGAATCCTTCAGTTCTCGAAGGGGGCGGACAGCATCGTCGCCGACCCGCGCTTCGTCGATCCGGCGAGTCAGAACTTCCATCTGAGCTCGACGAGCCCTGCCGTCGACCGCGGTCTGAAGGAGGGCTACACGTTCGATCTCGACCGCGCGCCGGTCCCCACCGACGGCAACGGCGATGGCCTCGCGATGCCGGACGACGGTTCGTACGAGCTGCCGGCCAGCAGCAGCCGCACCGACACTACGTCGCCAACGTCGCCGACCAATCTCACGGTCACGGCTGTGACGGGGTCGGGCCTGACGGTCGCCTGGACTGCTTCCACGGACAACGTCGCCGTCACCGGGTACCGCGTCTACCGGAACGGTGTGCTCGATGGCTCGACGAGCCAGACGAGCTACAGCTTCTCCGGCCTCGTCTGCGGAACGAGCTACACGATCGCCGTCGAGGCGGACGACGCTGCGGGCAATAGCTCGCCGTTGGCCTCCCTCACCGCCGCCACCAGCCCCTGCACCGATACGACGCCTCCTACCTCGCCGCTCCTCGTGAGTGTCAGCGGCGCAAATGCAACGAGCATCACGCTCTCTTGGGGGGCCTCTACCGACAACGTGGGCGTAGCAGGCTACGGCGTCTACCGAAACGGCCCGCTCGTCGGCTCGACGCAGCTGACCACCTACACGTTCGTCGGCCTCACGTGTGGCACGAGTTACACGCTCGCAGTGGACGCCTATGACGCCGCAGGCAACCGTTCCACGAAGAGCTCACTCACGGCGTCGACGCCGGCGTGCGTCGACACGACCCCACCGTCGACACCGTCGAACCTCTCTGCGGCCGGGGCAACCGCTTCCAGCCTCACGCTCTCGTGGACTCCTTCGACGGACAATGTCGGCGTCGCCGGCTACGCCGTCTACCTCAACGGAGTCAAGGTCGGCAATCCGACCGGCACGTCTTACACCTTCAGCGGCCTCTCGTGCGGAACCGGCTATACGTTCGGCGTCGAAGCCCGGGACGCAGCCGGAAACATCTCCGGGCGCGCGAGCCTAACGGCAGCCACGAATGCATGTGCGTCTCCGCCGCCGCCCCCTCCGCCTCCGAACGGCATCCAGCACATTGTCTGGGTTCTTATGGAGAACCGCGCCTACGAGCAGATCATCGGCTCCTCCTCTGCTCCGTACATCAATCAGCTCGCACAGACCTACGGCAGCGCGACCAACATGCACGGCGAGACGCATCCCTCGCTGCCGAACTACATCGCCGCGACCTCGGGATCGACGCAAGGAATCTCGGACGACAGCGGGCCGAGCTCGCATCCCTTGAACGTTCCCAACATCTACCAGCAGCTTCCCGGCGGTCAGTCGCGGACGCTGATGGAGTCGATCCCGTCCAGCTGCTACAAGAGCGACTTCAACAGCCTCTACGTCGTCCACGACAACCCGGAGGCCTACTACACCAACCTGGGGACCGACTGCGCGAACTACGACGTCGGCTTCGGGCCAACGCCGGACTTGTCGGCCAAGTTCACGTTTATCGTCCCCAACCGCTGTCACGACATGCACACAAACTCCTGCGCTGGGAACAGCGACGTCGTCCTCCAGGGCGACCAGTTCCTGCAGGGCTATGTGCCGCAGCTGCTGGCAACGCCTCAGTACCAGGCCGGCAACACGCTGATCATCGTCACCTGGGACGAGGACGATGGCTCGCACTCAAACCACATCCCGGCGATCCTGATCTACCCGACGATCAGCCACCTCTCAAGCGCCGTCAGCTTCACGCACTACTCGATGCTCAAGGACGTCGAGGACATCTTCGGAGTCCCCGAGATCGGTGGCGCTCAGTCGGCGACCTCGATGCGCTCGGCGTTCGGCTTGCCCTAGCAGAATCCGCACAACGTGAACGTCCTACAACCCGCAGAACGCGAGCGTCTCCGATTCACGAGCGGGTGCCGAAGCAAGCAGGACGAAGGCCATGAGAAGGATGGAACGTGTCTTGAGCGCGCTGAGGTACCGAAACCGGCCGTGATCTACCCTGCTTCGAGCGGACCCATCACGAATGAGGTGCCGGCGAGAGCAACCTCAGTAGTCGCAGCTAGGGTTTTGCTCTGAGCCGAGAGAGCGGTTCATGGCCAGTTGGTGCTCCCAACGAGAGATCGGAGGCTCAAGTGAGTCGCGGTGGCGAGCCAGTGAGCCCTGAACTCGCCCTCGTCGACCCCGCCCTCGCCGAGGCTGCCCGCCGCGGGCTCGGGCTCCCGAACCCGAACGGCGCCGAACGTGCCACAGGCCCGCTCGCGCGTCAGGCGAGTGCGCCGTCGACAGACCAGCCGAACGCCGCCTCAACGCGGGCTTCCCCGCCCGCAGGACCGGAGAGGGAGCAACCGGCCGCAAACAGGATCGGCATCACGGAGGTCGAACAGCAGCGCGGTCGAGTGTCCGGACCCAGCGGTGTGGCACCCGCCACCCGCAACAGGCCCCACCTCGGCCGGATGCTCGCAGTATGTGCACTTCTCGGGATCGGCGTGTGGATCGGAGCTTCCCAACTCGGACGCGGTGGCGGATCCGAAGTCGGCGCTCGAAAACCGGTTGCGCCGCCCGAGCCAGAGTCGCCGGTGCATCACGCGAACAAGAAACACTCCGCGGCGCCGAAAGCACAGCCCCGCGCGGCTGCCACCGGCAAGGGGTCAGTTCGCGGCCGCGTACGCACATTTGGGTGGATTCGTGACCCGAAGGCATCCTTTTACGCCATCGAGTTCTCCAGCGGAGGCAGGCAGATCCTCGAAGCTCGCACGACCCAGCCGAGGCTCGTCATCCCGGCTTCGTGGACATACCGGGGCCGCCACTTCCGTTTCGAGCCCGGTCGCTATACATGGATCGTCCGCCCCGCCTACCGCGGTTCCGGACACCTGCGGTACGGCGCAGCGATCGTACGTGCCAAGCTCGTGTTGTCAGGGTAGGCGCCGGGCGTCACGCCCGGATGAGAAGCAACCCGACGTACACGAGAAGCGGTAACAACGCCGTGAGGGTGGCGACCTCCCAGGCAGATTCCTCGATTGCCTCCGCCACAGGACGGGGCAGCCGCGTTCGAAGCTTCGCCAGAGCAAGAGCCGGCGACACCGGCGACCGGCCGCTGCCGGGCCGCTGACGCCGACGAATGAGCACGACGCCAAGGCCCAGAACGGCAACGATGGCGGCGCCGCCGCCCAGGTCTTCGACGCTCCAGTTGGAACCCTTGGGCTTCGTCCCCTTGGGCTTCGCCTTCCGTTGCGCCGAGCGATTAAGTTGGACGCCGGCACGGGCAGGGTGACGGCGCGCCCAAACTCGGTAGGGGATCCCCTGGGTTCGAAGCCAGCTAGCGAAATCGGTCCGATTCACAAAGGTCTTGCCGCCCCACACGATTCCCTGTGTCGGCTTGTTCGACGGAGGGGGGTAGAGAACCCCCGTTTCGAGGACCGCAATTCCAAGCACGATCAGGGTCGGGAGGATTAGGGCTGCCGCTAGGAGCTTCATCACTTACAAGTGTCCCACCGGAGGGCACAAGTGCCAAGACGAAAACGTCGCACAACGAGTCGTTTACATTGCAGCGCGAGTCGTTGATTTCGTTACGTACTCCGCGAACGACGCCACGTCGCGCCGTTTGGAGATCCGCCCGAGCATCCGCGTTCGAGCCTGGGCCAGCAGCCCACGCTGTACGACCGGCTGTAACGAAGCGAGCAGGAAGGATTCAGATCAGATTCCAGAAATTCATCAGCCGCCGATGGTTCCTGCCGGCTCGCGGGACTCCATGGCCTCTACCGCGCCCGCCTCGACGTCGAAGCGCAGCTTGCCGTCTGTGGCATTGACCGTGACCCGGTCCCCCTCGCTGACGGTGCCCGAAAGAACCATCCGCGAGAGCTCGTTTTCGACCAGGCGCTGGATCGTTCGCCGTAACGGCCGGGCCCCGAACTCGGGATCGAACCCTTCGTGCGCGAGCAGCTCGATCGCCGCCTCAGTGAACTCGACCTCGATGTGCTGCGCGCGCAGCCGCCTCGCGAGCTTGTCGAGCAGCAGCCTCGTGATCTCGGCCAGCTGGCGATCGTCGAGCGCGCGGAAGACGATGATCTCGTCGATCCGGTTGATGAACTCCGGCCTGAAGCCCTGGCGCAGGATCTGCATCAGGTCTTCCTTCAGACCCTCGAAGTCCCCGCCCTGGCGCGCGAACTGCTGGATCCGGTCGGCCCCGAGGTTCGAGGTCATGATCACGACCGCGTGCTTGAAATCGACCGTCCGGCCCTGCGCGTCGGTCAACCGGCCGTCGTCGAGGATCTGAAGCAGGATGTTGAAGACGTCGGGATGCGCCTTCTCGATTTCGTCGAAGAGGAGCACCGAGTAAGGCCGGCGCCGCACCTGCTCGGTGAGCTGGCCCGCCTCCTCGTAGCCGACATAGCCGGGCGGGGCGCCGACGAGCCGCGAGACCGTATGTCGCTCCTGGAACTCGCTCATGTCGAAACGGACCATCAGGCTCTCGTCGCCGAAGAGGACCTCGGCGAGCGCCCGCGCGAGCTCGGTCTTGCCGACTCCGGTCGGGCCGAGGAAGAGGAAGCTTCCGACCGGCCGGTTCGGGTCGCCGAGTCCGGCCCGTGAGCGCCGGATCGCCTCCGCGACCGCAGTGACTGCCTCTTCCTGGCCGACGATCCGCTCGTGCAGCTGCTGCTCGAGCCGGAGCAGACGCTCGCGCTCCTCGGCGGTCAGCTGCGAGACCGGAATCCCGGTCGCTCGGGAGACGATCTCGGCGATGTCCTCCGCTTTTACCTCGGGCGCCCGCTGCCGCCCGCGTCGCCGCTCCTCGAGCTCGCCCTGCCGGTTGTCGAACTCGTCGCGTAGCGCGCCCGCGCGGTCATAGTCCTCGGCCGTGGTCGCCTGATCGCGCTCGCGGGCGAGCCGACGCAGGTCTTCCTCGAGGCTCCTCGTCTCGTCGTCCTTCGTCTTCGTGCGCAGGCGGACACGGGCGCCGGCCTGGTCGATCAGGTCGATCGCCTTGTCGGGCAGGAAGCGGTCGCGGACGTAGCGGTCGGAGAGCTCGGCCGCGGCAACGATCGCCTCGTCGGAGATCCGCACTCGATGGAAGGCCTCGTAGCGGTCCTTGAGCCCGTGCAGGATCTCGATCGTCTCGTCGACGGTCGGCTCGCGAACGAGCACGGGCTGGAAGCGGCGCTCGAGCGCTGGGTCGCCCTCGACATCCTTGCGATACTCGTCGAGCGTCGTCGCGCCGATCACGTGCAGCTCGCCGCGCGCGAGCGCCGGCTTCAGCATGTTGCCCGCGTCCATCGCCCCCTCGGCGGCGCCGGCGCCGACGAGCGTGTGCAGCTCGTCGACAAAGAGGATGATGTTGCCCTCGTTCTCGGTGATCTAGTCGATCACCTTCTTCAGCCGTTCCTCGAACTCACCGCGGTACTTCGAGCCCGCGACCATGCCGGCGAGGTCGAGCTGGACGACGCGCCGGCCGGCGAGGGTCTCCGGCACCTCGTCGTTGACGATCCGCTGCGCGATCCCTTCGACGATCGCGGTCTTGCCGACGCCGGGATCGCCGATCAACGCCGGGTTGTTCTTCGTGCGGCGCGAGAGGATCTCGATCGTCTGCTCGATCTCGTCGGCGCGGCCGATCACCGGGTCGAGCTTGCCCTCGCGGGCCTCTTCGGTCAGGTCGCGGCCGAACTGCTCGAGCGTCGGAGTCTTCGAGGACTCCCGGGGCGTCCCGCCCTCGACGCCGCGGATGACAGCGCCGCGGAGCTTCGTATGCGTGAGTCCGAAACGCTGCAACAGTTGTCCAGCCTGCGACTCCTCGTCCCGCGCAAGCGCTAGCAGCACGTGCTCGGGGCCGACGTAGGACGAGCCGAGCTCGCGCGACTCCTCGTACGAAGCGAGCAGCGCCGCCTTCGCGTCGGGAGAAAGCGAGGGCGCGACGTCGGTGCGCTGCGCGCGCTCGGCCTCCTCTTCGACCTGCGCTGCGATCGCTTCGGGATCGGCGTCCACCTGGCGCAGCACGTGGCGGACGACATCGTCGCCGAGCGCCGCAAAGAGCAGGTGGTCGCTGTCGAGATCGAGGCTGCCCCACTCGAGCGCCGTCTGGGCTGCACGCTGCAGCAGCTCACGGGTCGCGTCGCTGAAGAACTCGGTCACGTCGACTCGCTCGACCTGGCGCTGAGGCGTCCTCGCCCGTGCGGCCGGGCTCCCTTCGCCGAAGACGTCCGAGAAGAAGTCGTCGAAGAGGCTGCGTCCGCCGCCGAGCCGTCCCATCCGTTCTTCGGCCAGATCGATGTCGCACAGGTACTCGACTTCTTGAGTCCCGTCCGGACGGAGGCGCACTCGCGACGCGACCGCCGGCCGACCGTGTCGCTGGCAAAGATGCTGCTCTACAGCCATCTGATCCCCTCCTGCTCGACGCTGGGTTCGTGCGAAATCGATGCAACCCAGGTAGCTCGGGGCACCACCCGCTTCTCAGCGCCTACCCGTTTCTTCCGGCCTCTAACGACGCGGCTACGATCGAGACGTGGCGGGCCACGAGCATGACCACGGGGCGGACCGGCGGATGCTGGCGGGAGCGCTTGCCCTCATTGTCGGCCTGCTCGTCGCCGAGATCGCGGTCGGGGTCGTCGCCGGCTCGCTCGCGCTGCTCGCCGACGCGGGGCACATGCTCACGGACGCAGCCGCGCTTGCGCTCGCGCTCGTTGCGGCCGCGGTCGCCACGCGCCCCCCGGGCGGGAGCTGGACGTTCGGCTTCCGGCGCGTCGAGATCCTCGCGGCGCTCGCAAACGGGATCACGCTCGCGCTCGTCGGGATCTGGATCGTCTACGAGGCCGTACGCCGGCTCGTCTCGCCGACGGACGTGCGCGGCGGGCTCGTGCTCGTCCTCGCGGGCGCCGGGATCGCGGTCAACCTCGCAGCCGCCGCGCTGCTCGCGCGGCCGAGCCGCACGAGCCTGAACATCCGCGGCGCCTTCCTCCACGTCGCGACCGATGTCGCGGCGTTCGCCGGGACGGCAATCGCCGGCGCGTTGATCCTGGTCACCGGCTGGGACCGCTTCGACCCGCTCGCGAGCCTGGCCGTCGCGGCGCTGATCTTCTGGTCGAGTGCCACGCTCCTGCGAGAGTCGTCGCGGATCCTGCTCGATGTCTCGCCGGGTGAGATGCCTCCTGACGAGGTCGCCCAGGCGATGCTCGCCGTCCCTGACGTCGTCGAGGTTCACGACCTGCACGTCTGGACTGTGGGGAGTGGCTTCCCGTCGCTCTCGGCGCACGTGCTCGTGCGGCCGGAGGGCGATTGCCACGACGCGCGGCGGGCCTTGGCCGAGATGCTTGCGCAACGCTTCGGCCTCGAGCACACGACGCTGCAGGTCGAGCACGCAAGGCGCCAGCGGCCGCTTGGAACCGAGCTGCCGCTGGCGCGCGGCTGACAAATATCCCCGTTGCCTGCCTAGACTCAGCGCATGAACTGTCTCGCCTGCGGCCAGGAAAACCCGGTCGGCTTCAAGTTCTGCGGGGCCTGCGGAGCCCCGCTCGACGCCCCGGCCCCGGCGGCCCGCGAGGAGCGCAAAATCATCACCGTCCTATTCGCCGACCTCGTCGGCTTTACCTCGCGCGCCGAGAAGCTCGATCCCGAGGACGTTCGCGCGCTGCTCTCTCCGTACTACACGCGCCTCCGCCACGAGCTCGAGCGTCACGGCGGCACGGTTGAGAAGTTCATCGGCGATGCCGTCGTGGCGCTCTTCGGCGCTCCGGTGGCGCACGAGGACGATCCCGAGCGCGCCGTTCGGGCCGCTCTCGCGATCCGCGCGGCAATCGCCGAGCTCAACGAGGGCGATGCGACCCTCGAGCTCGAGGTGCGAATTGCCGTCAACACGGGCGAAGCGCTCGTCGCTCTCGGCTCCAGGCCGGAGCTCGGGGAAGGAATGGCTTCCGGGGACGTCGTCAACACGGCCGCGCGGCTCCAGTCGGCGGCACCCGTCAACGGGATCCTCGTCGGAGAGGCCACGTATCGCGGCACGAGTCACACGATCGAATACCGCGACGCGGCACCCGTCGAGGCGAAGGGCAAGGCGAACCCCGTCCCCGCCTGGGAGGCCATTGCAGCACGGGCTCGTTACGGCTTCGACGTCGAGCAGCGTCCTCGCACCCGGCTCGTCGGCCGCGAACGGGAGCTCGACGTGCTGGCTGGCGCTTTCGACCGCGTTCGCAAGGACCTGAGCCCGCAGCTCGTGACGCTCGTCGGCGTGCCGGGAATCGGGAAGAGCCGGCTGATCGCCGAGTTGTTTCAGGTCGTCGACCGCGATCCGGAGCTGATCCACTGGCGCCAGGGACGTTCGCTGCCCTACGGCGAGGGCTTGAGCTACTGGGCGGTAGCCGAGATCGTGAAGTCCCAGCTCGGCATTCTCGAAACGGATTCGACCGAGACGGCCGAGGCAAAGCTGCGGGCGTCGGTAACCGAGGCGATCGGCGATTCCCAGGAGGCCGCGTGGATCGAACGGCATCTTCGGCCGCTTGTCGGCCTCGACGTGGCTGTTGCCGAGGGGGCAGACCGGCGGGCGGAGGCGTTTGCCGCGTGGCGCCGCTTCCTGGAGGGGGTCGCGGAAGGAAGCCCGATCGTGCTCGTGTTCGAGGACCTGCACTGGGCGGACGACGGCCTGCTCGACTTCGTCGACTACCTGGCCGATTGGGCAAGCGGCGTCGCCCTGCTGATCGTCGGCACGGCGCGTCCGGAGTTGCTCAGCCGTCGGCCCGGCTGGGGCGGCGGCAAGCGTAACGCGTCGACCGTCACGGTTTCCGCGCTCGCGCCGGACGAGACGGCGACGCTGCTCGCGGCACTGCTCGACCAGGTGCTGCTGCCGGCGGAAGTCCAGGAGGCCGTCCTCAAGCGCACGGAGGGAAACCCGCTCTTCGCGGAGGAGTACGTCCGCATGCTCCAGGACCGGGGGTTCCTGGTCCAGACCGGAGGCGGCTGGCAGCTCGAGGAGCGGGAACAGCTGCCGCTGCCCGAGACCGTGCAGGGCATGATCGCGGCGCGTCTTGATTCGCTGGAGTCGGTCGACAAGCAGCTGATCCAGAACGCGGCGGTGCTCGGGAAGGTCTTCTGGAGCGGTGCGCTCGCCGCCCTGACCGGGCGAGAGCGCTTCCTCGTCGAAGAGCAGCTCCACGGGCTCGAGCGCAAGGAGTTCGTCCGACGCGAGCGGCGCTCGGCTGTCGCGGGAGAGACGCAATACGCCTTCCTGCACCTCCTTCTTCGCGACGTCGCGTACTCGCAGATACCGCGCTCTGAGCGGGCCGACAAGCATACGAGCGCGGCTGCCTGGATCGAGTCGCTGTCCGCGGATCGCTCCGAGGATCGGGCGGAAATGCTCGCACACCACTACCTCGAGGCGCTCCAGCTTGTCCGGATCACCGGAGGGGACGAGAGCGTTCTCCGCGAGCCGGCCCGCAAGGCGCTCACCGGGGCCGGTGAGCGAGCGATCGCGCTTCACGCGCCTGCGGCCGCGGTGGGGTACCTCGAGGCCGCGCTGGAGCTGACCGCGGAGGACCAACCCGGCCGCGCCGGCTTGTTTTTCACCTACGTCAAGACGAAAGCGATGCTCGGCGGGCTTGGCCTCGAGCTTCCCGCACGTGCGCACGAGCTGGCGCTTGCCTCAGGCGAGTTTGAGCTTGCCGCGGAGGCGCTGAGCATGGTCGCGGCCGAGCACTGGGTTGTGGGCGAGCACGATCTGGCTATCGAGCGCGCCGAGGAGGCGTTCGCGCTCGTTGCCGACGCGCCTCCGTCGCGGACGAAGGCTCAGGTCCGGGTCGCCCTCGCGAATCGACTATGGATCTCGGGCCGAGAGGGCGAGGGCCTCGAGCTCGGGCGACAAGGGCTCGCCGAGGCGGAGGCGCTCGGCGCCGAGGAAGTTGCGGCAAACGCGCTCAGGGGGATCGGCACGGTCCGCGCGGCCCGCGGTGACGAGGATGGGCTCGCCGATCTCGAACGGAGCGTCGAGCTCGGCGAGAAGCTCAGCGACCCGCTGATCGTGCACCTGGGCCTGAACAACCTCGCAAACATGCACTGGCACTTCGGCCGGATCGCCGAGGGCGCTCGCAAGCTGCAGCTCGACCGCGAGATCCAGGACCGCTTCGGGCTCACGCCGGAGTCCGGAACGATGAGATGGATCCAGGGCGAAGAGGTTCTGCTGCTCGAGCTGTCGGGAGCGTGGAGGGAGTGTCTGGCAGCTGCGAGCGAGTACGTGGCTGCGATTGGAAACGAACGCTACTACCTCGTCGGCCCCGTCCTGTTCATGTCGAGCAGCGTGCGCCTCGCCCAGGGCGATCTGCCCGGCGCGCTCGCGGATTCGCAGCGCGGCCTCGAGTTCGCCCGTGAGGTAAAGGATCCTCAGCAGCTTCATAGCGCGCTGCACTACCGCGCCAGGCCGCTCCTGCTCGACGGGCGGCGGCGGGAGTCCGATGATCTAGTCGACGAGCTGCTCGCCTTGAGCCCCCAGCTGAACGAATGGTGGTTCCGAGATCTGCCCTGGCTCATGCTCGACCTCGGCCGCGAGGCCGAGTATCTCGAGCTCGCGAGAGCTGCGCCCAAGACGCCGTGGCTCGAAGCGGGAGTCGCGGTTGCGGGGCGGGACTTCGCAGCCGCTGCGGCGATCTACGAGCGAACCGGGGCGAAGGGAGCCGAGGCCGTGGCGCGACTCCACGCAGCCGAGGACGCAGCCACTGCGGGCCGGCGCTCCGAGGCCGACGCCGAGCTCGCGAGAGCGCAGCCGTTCTTCGAGGCGGAGGGGGCGAAGCCATACCTTCGCCGCTGCGAGGCTCTGCTGGCGGCCGCAAGTTAACCTCCTCCGGATTGTGGCCGCGCTCGAGGGAAAGACCGCGATCGTCACGGGCGCCTCGAGCGGCATCGGCGCCGCGACGGCGACGGCGCTCGCATGGGAGGGCGCTCGTGTCGCAGGCGGTGCGAGGCGCGTCGTCCAGCTGCAGACCGAGATCAGGCTCGAGCTCGACGTCACGGACCGGGAGAGCTGCGAGCGGTTCGTCCAGGCCGCCATCGGCGAACTCGGCGGACTCGACATCCTCGTCAACAACGCCGGCCTCGGCCTTGGCCGCGACCCGTTTTGGGAGGGAAGCGAGCAAGATGAGGAGACGGTGCTCGAGACGAACGTCCACGGCCTGATCCGGATGACGCGCCTCTGCCTGCCGCACATCCGCGACGGCGGCCACATCATCAATCTCGGCTCGATCGCGGGGCGCCAGGCATACGAGAACGCCGCCGTCTACGTCGCCTCGAAGTTCGCCGTGCGCGGCTTCACCTACGCGCTCCGCGAGGACCTGCTCGGCCGCCCGATCCGGCTGACGACGGTCGATCCGGGGCTCGTCGAGTCCAACTTCTCCCGCGTTCGCTTTCGCGGCGACGAGGAGAAAGCGAAGGCGCCGTACGAAGGGGTCGACTCGCTCCGGCCCGAAGACATCGCCGAGTGCATCCTCTTCGCGGTCACGCGGCCCCGCCACGTCAACATCGACGAGCTCGTTGTGAAAGCCCTCGCCCAAAGCAGCCCGGTCCGAATTGCCAGAGCACGATCCCAGGACGCGTAGCGTGCCTCGGCTGACGATCCTCGAGGGCTCGACCTTCTGCATCTGCGACGACGTCGGCGACATCGACCGCCGCACGCACGGGTTCTACAGCGAGGACACGCGCTTCCTCTCGGTGCTGCGGCTGCGCGTGAACGACGCGCGGCCCCTCCTGCTCTCGTCGGGCAAGGTCGAGTACTTCTCGGCCGCCTTCTTCTTACGGAACCCGCTCGCCGGCGGGCTGGAGCAGGACGTGGTGTCGATCCTCCGCGAGCGCTTCGTCGGAGAGTCGATGCAGGACGTGATCGTCACCCAGAACCAGAGCATGGAGCGGCAGTCTTTTGAGCTCGAGCTCGAGATCGAGGCCGACTTCGCGGACATCCTCTCGGTCAAGGCGCACGACTTCGCGCTCGGCGATCCGCGGCGCGCCAAGCCGCTGCCCAAGCGAGTGCCGATTCGCTTCTCGGATGAGCACAACGAATTCGTGCTCGAGGACCACGACGACGGCGCGCAGACGCAGGTCATCTTCTCCGAGCGGGGGGAGATCGACGGCGCGAAGGTGCGCTGGAAGATCGAGCTCGAGCCGCGCGAGCGGTGGCATCTCCGCGTGGACGTGATCCCTTCGCTCGAGGGCGACCACGTCGTCCTGCGTCAGATCGAGCGGCGCTTCGGGGACGAAATGACACGGGTGCGCGACTCGCTCGCAGCCTGGCGGCTGCGCGTGCCTCAGGTGCGGGCCGACTGGGACGACCTCGGCCGTTCCTTCTTTCAATCGGTCTCCGACCTTGCCTCGCTACGGATGCAGCGAGGTGGACGGATCGGCCGTCTGCCCGCCGCAGGGATGCCGTGGTTCATGACCGTCTTCGGCCGCGACACGCTTATCACCTGCTACCAGACGCTCCTGTTCGGGACCGAGCTCGCCCGGAGCGGACTCGAGGTGCTCGCCGACCTGCAGGCGACCGAGGACGACCCGACCATCGACGCGGAGCCGGGCAAGATCGTCCACGAGGTCCGCGACGGCAAGGCTGCCAAGACGTGGTTCCACACCTACTACGGCACCGTCGACGCGACGCCGCTCTATCTGATCCTGCTCTCCGAGGTCTGGCGTTGGACCGACGACGCCGCGATGCTGCGCGAGCTGAAGGAGCCGGCCCTGAAGGCGCTCGCGTGGATCGACGAGTACGGCGACCGCGACGGTGACGGCTTCGTCGAGTACGAGCGGCGAACCGAGCGCGGGCTCGAGAACCAGTCCTGGAAGGACTCGGGAGACTCGCAACGCTTCCACGACGGCTCGATCGCGCGCGGCCCGATAGCGCCGTGCGAGGTGCAGGGCTATGTCTACGACGCCAAGCGGCGCACGGCCGAGATGGCCCGGGAGGTCTGGCGTGACCGGGCGCTCGCGGACCGGCTCGAGCGCGACGCCGAGGAGCTCCGCCGCGCCTTTGACGAGAAATACTGGACCGACCGCCGCGGTGGCTACTACGTGCTCGCGCTCGACGGCGAGAAACGCCAGGTCGACTCACTCTGCTCGAACATCGGGCACCTGCTCTGGAGCGGCATCGTCCCCCGCGAGCGGGTGGACGCGATCGTCGACAGCCTGATGGGCGAGGAGCTCTGGTCCGGGTGGGGCGTGCGGACGATGTCCGAGGGAGACGCCGGCTACAATCCGCTCTCGTACCACAACGGCACCGTCTGGCCTCACGACAACTCCCTGATCGCGGTGGGTCTCGCGCGCTACGGCCGGTGGGCGGAGGCGCAACGAATCGTGCGGCGGATGCTCACGGCTGCCGGGCACTTTCAGTACCAGCTGCCGGAGGTGTTCGCGGGCCTGGCGCGGCAGGAGACGCCGTTTCCGATCGCCTACCCGACAGCGGCGCGCCCGCAGGCCTGGGCGGCGGGGACACCCGTGCTTCTGCTCCAGGTGCTGCTAGGCCTGCGGCCCGACCGCACCCGCCACGCACTCGAGACGCTCGCCCCGGCCGAGCTTCCTTCTTGGGTCGGCCGTTCGCTCCGTCTGACGGGCGTCCGGGCCTTCGACCGACAGTGGGACGTGCGCGTCGAGGACGCACACGTCACAGTTGAGGAAGCCTAGGAGGTCCGTTCATGCATATTGCGATCGTCAGCCCGGTCTGGTTCGCCGTCCCACCGAGCGGCTATGGCGGGATTGAGTGGGTCGTCTCGCTGCTCGCCGACGGGCTGTTCGACGCCGGCCACGACGTGACGTTGTTCGCCTCCGGCGACTCGCACAGCAAGGCCCACCTCTCGTACGTCTTCGAACAGGCGCCGAGTGAGCAGATCGGCAAGTCGCTGCCCGAGCTTCGGCACGCGCTCGCGTGCTTCGACCGCGCCCGCGACTTCGATGTCGTCAACGACCACTCGGGGCCGCTCTCGATCGCGCTCGGGGGCCTCGCCAAAACACCCGTCCTCCACACGGTCCACGGCCCCCTCGACGGCGACCCTGGCCGTGTCTACGAAGGGCTCGCGCAGCTTGCTCCCGGCGTCGGCCTGATCTCGATCTCACTCAACCAACGCCGCCCGAGGCCGGAGCTCAACTGGGCCGGCAATTGTCCGAATGCGCTCGACCTACAGCTCTACCCGTGCAAGCCCCACCGCGGCGACTACCTGTTGTTCCTCGGCCGCATGAGCGCAGACAAGGGCGCGCACCGCGCGATCTGGGTGGCGAAGGAGACCGGGCTGCCGCTCAAGCTGGCGGGCAAGAAGCAGGATCTGAAGGAGCACCGCTACTTCCACGAGCTCGTCGAGCCCCACCTCGACGACGAGATCGAGTACCTCGGCGAGGTCACCCACGGCGAGAAGGTGGAGTTGCTGCAGAACGCGCGGGCGACGCTGTTCCCGATCGAGTGGGAGGAGCCGTTCGGGCTCGTCATGATCGAGTCGATGGCCTGCGGGACGCCCGTGATCGCGACGCGCCATGGCGCGGTGCCCGAGGTGATCGATGACGGAGTCAGCGGGATCGTCGTGGACAACTACCGCGAGATGCCGGCCGCACTCGAGCGAGCCGACGCGCTGGATCCGCTCGACTGCCGTCGCTACGCCGAGGAGCGGTACAGCCCGGAACGGATGGTTGAGGACTACCTGCGGGTCTACGAGGCTGCCGCCGAGCGCGCCTCGGCTTCGCTGTAGCCCGCTCCGTCCACGCGACGAAGCGTTCGCACGTCGCGGCTGAGCAGCGCCGCACCGACGGACGCGACGCCGATGGCGAGGAACCCCCAGAGCGTATCCGTGACACCGAACCGGTCTGCGAGCGGACCGGCGATGACAAGACCAAGCGGGATGAAGACGAAGGAGCCGAGCGCGTCGTACGAGTTGACGCGTGAGAGGACGCGCGTCGGGATGTGCTGCTGCAGCGCGGTGATCCAGTTGACACCGAAGACCTCGAGTCCGACGCCCGCGAAGAAGGCGACGGCGGCGATCACCGCCGTCACTCGGACGCTCGCGTAACAGGCGATCTCGGCCGCCGTGGGCAGGAGCGCGAGCGTCGAGACGAGCAGCGGGCGCGCCGGCCGCCAGCGCAGCGAGAGCATTCCGCCCGCAATGAACCCCGCGCTTTGCGTGGCAACGATCGCGCCGTAGGCGGCCGCGCCGCCCAGGTACCGCTTCGCGATCAGCGGTCCGAGCACCGAGAAGCTGGCCGTGGCGACGAGGTTGCCCACCGAGGCGCAAACGACGATTACCCACAGCCATTCGCGGGAGCGGAATTCGTTCCAGCCCTCGATCAGCTCGCGGATGATCGTTTCGCCGCGCTCGACGACCACTCGGGGAATTTTCATCCGCACGAGGATCAGCGCGCTTGTGAGGTAGGTGACCGCGTCGAACGCGATCGCCCAGCCGGGCCCGGCGGCGGCCACCGCAATGCCGCCCACGCCGGCGCCGACGATGGTGCTGGAGCTCTGCGCGAGCCGAAGCAACGCGTTGGCCGGTTGCAGCAGCTCGCGTTCGACGATTTCCGGCACGACCGCCTGGGCGGCCGGAAAGAAGAGGGCCGTCGCGGTCCCGCGAATGGCCGCGAGCAAAGCCAGGTGCCACGGCTGCGCAACGCCTACAAGCAGCAGACCCGCGGCTACGCCCTGGGCGGCTGCGCTGAACGCATTCGCGCCGACCATGACGAGGTTTCGCGGCAGCCGGTCACCGAGAACGCCGCCGATCAGGATAAAGACGATCTGCGGCAGCCAACCGGCGGCGAGCACGTAGCCGAGGTCGGTCGCCGACCCCGTCAGGTCGAGGACCGCGAAGGCAAGGGCGACCGGTGCGACCGCGGTTCCGAGTAACGAGACCAGCTCCCCCGCGAAAAGCAGGCGGAACGGCGTGCTGCGAAACGCCGCGAGCGCGAGCTTCACTCGTCCGTCCCTGAAGTGTCGGCCTCCTCGGACGAAAGGTAGTTTTGACGCACGTACACCGGCTCGAACCCGGCGCGGACGAGGTTCCGGTACGAGCTGCCGGGTCTGCCGTCAACCGGCTCCCCGGTTTCGGTGACCAGCGTTTCGCAGCCGGCATCCAGGCCCGCCTCGATCCGCGCCGCAAGCAACGCGCCCTGCGCGCCCCGGCGCCTGAACTCGGGCAGCGTGCCCGCGGCGCCGATCCAGCCGATCGTGCCGGTGACGAAGAGCGTTCCCGTCGCTGCAGGCGTTCGGCCGTCGAAGGCGACGAAACAGCGCCAGCCCTCGCTGCCCGGGATTCGCTCGAGCAGGGCGCGCGTGAGCTCGGGCGTCCCGTAGGCACGGAGGAAGACATCGGCGAACACACCGGCCCGGTCGGCCCCGAGCTCCTCAATGCGGAGGTCGCTCTCGACGGGCGGCGGAGGCTCGGGTCCGCGCGCGAACTTGGTCCACGCATATCCACGGCGAAGCCCGCGTGCTTGGAGCCACTCCGGCAGCTCCGAGGGCCGCGCGTCGGGCGTCAGCGTGATCCCGTAGTCGAGGCCGCGTTCACCGAAGAAGGTGACGATCTCCTCGACCCCCGCCTCTGTTGCGGGCCGGGCGAGGCCGAGGCCGAGAGCGCGATTGAACAGTGCCGAACGCGGCATGCTCCCGAAGCTGGTGCAGAGCGCGCCCTCGACCTCAGCCTGCGGCTGGCCGGCGAGTAGGCTGCGAAACGCCTCGAGCTCACCGAGCTCCGTCGGCGGGATCACCCGGCCCGGCGCCGCTTGTCCCCGGAAGGCAACACCCTTTCAGACTTACCAGAACGCCGTGGAGGGCGCTCTATCGGTCAACCTGGCGAGCAGGAGTCGTCGCCGTCGGTGACGCCCGGAAGCTTGCCGAGGATCCCGGCGACCGTGTCGAGCTCTTCGGCCGTGAAATGCTGCTCGAACAGCGCACGGATCGAGGCGATGTGGGCGCTCGAAGCCGCCTCGAGCTTCTCGCGGCCGGCGTCGGTGAGCTGCGCGTAGGTGACGCGGAGGTCGGACGCACAGGCCGCGCGTTCGACGAGTCCCGCATCCTCGAGGCCCCGGAGCAGGCGCGTGATTCCCGACGGCGTCAGCATCAAGTTCCGAGCGAGGTCGACCCGCTTCAGACGTCCGTCCTCGGCGTGGGAGAGTACAAGCAGGGCCTCGAAGTCGTTGATCGTCAGGCCGTGTGCCTCCTGCAGGTCCGCGCTCAGCAACCTCGTGGTCGAAGCGGACGCGCGCAGGAGCCTGGTCCACGCCCGGACGGCCGGCTCAATCGCTTGCTCTGTCAAAGTTTGCGTCATCAAGGAATAATGGTAGAGTTGGTTGCGTACTCAATAGTACACGACGCAACGAAAGGAGCCAAATCTAATGAATGCAACTCTGACGATTGCCCCGGCCGGTACCTGGAGCCTCGATCCCGTTCACTCCTCGGTCGATTTCGAGGTCTCCTACCTTGCCGGAACGTTCAAGGGCGGGTTCGACGAGATCGGCGCCGAGCTCGCCGTCGACGGCGAGCGCGCGACGCTCGAGGGCACCGCAAAGGTCGCGAGCGTCGACGTCAAGGACGAGAACTTCTCCGCCCATCTCCAGTCGCCCGACTTCTTCGACGCCGAGCGGCACCCGGAGCTCCGCTTCACCGCCGAGGAGATCCGCCTCGACGGCGACCGGAAGGTCTCTGTTGCGGGCGAGCTGACGATCAAGGGCGTCAGCAAGCCGGTCGCGGTGACCGGTACGGTGACCGCGCCGATCGTCGATCCCTACGGAAACGAGCGCATCGGCCTCAACCTGGCCACGAAGATCGATCGCACCGACTTCGGCGTCAACTGGAACAACCCGCTCCCGAGCGGTGAGCCGTCGCTCGCGAACGACGTCACCATCCTCGCCGAGCTGCAGTTCGTGAAGCCGGGAGAAGAGACCAACTAGTGACGCGGATCCTCGGCATCTCCGGCAGCCTCCGCCGTGACTCGCACAACACCAGCCTGTTGCGCGCCGCGGCCGAGGCCGCCGGCCCGGACGTCGAGCTCGAGCTCTACGACGGCCTCAAGGAGATTCCGCCCTACGACGAGGACGACGATGTTCATCCGCGCCCAGCGAGCGTTGCGCGCTTGAACCAAGCGATCGCGACCGCGGACGCGGTGCTCTTTGCGACGCCGGAGTACAACTCGTCGATCCCGGGCCAGCTGAAGAACGCGATCGACTGGGTCTCGCGCCCGGTGGCGACGAACGTGCTTCGGAACAAGCCGGTGGCGGTGGTCGGTGCCAGCACCGGCGCCTTCGGCGCGGTCTGGGCGCAGGCCGAGCTCCGGAAAGTCCTGGCCGCGCTCGGCGCGCGGGTACTCGATCTCGAGCTCCCCGTCCCGCATGCCCACACCCGCTTCGACGACGGCGGGCTGACCGACGAGGAGATTCGGGCAAGCCTTGCCGAGGCCGTGGAGGCGCTGGCCGCCGAAACCCGAGAACGCGAAGGTCTGAAGGTCGCCTGATCGTGATGAGCAAGGGTGGAGCCAAGCGGATTCGCGTCGGCATCATCGGGGCCAACCCGGATCGCGGATGGGCGGCGCAGGCGCACATTCCCGCGTTGAGGTCGCTCGCAGATGACTTCGAGATCACGGCACTGTCCACCAGCCGACGCGAATCTGCCGACGCCGCCAGCAAGGTCTTTGATGTGCCTGTCGCGTTCGACAATCACCGAGACCTCGTCAACAACCCCTCGGTGGACGTTGTCGCCGTGACCGTGAAAGTGCCGTATCACCTCGAACTGGCGACCGCAGCGCTCGAGGCGGGCAAGGCCGTCTACTGCGAATGGCCGCTCGGCAACGGCTTGAACGAGGCGGAGACCTTGGCCGCGCTGGCGAAGAAGCAGGGCGTCCTCGCCGTAGCGGGCCTGCAGGCCCGCTCGGCGCCGGCGGTCGCCTACGTCCGCGACCTGGTCGAGCAGGGCTACGTCGGTGACGTCCTCTCCACCACCTTGGTCGGCTCGGGAATGGGCTGGGGACCGACGGTGGAGCCGTTCAACGCTTACCTCAACGACAGGAAGAACGGCGCGACGATGCTCTCGATCGCAGTCGGCCACACGGCGGATGCGCTGTGTCACTGCCTCGGCGAAGTCCGAGAGCTCTCGGCCACCATGGCGATGCGCCGACAGAGCTTCACGATCGCGGAGACTGGCGAGAGTAAGCCGATGACCGCGGATGATCAGGTGGCCGTCAGCGGACTGCTCGAGGGCGGCGCCGCCTTCTCGATCCACTATCGCGGTGGAGTCTCGCGCGGCACGAACCTGCTCTGGGAGATCAACGGCAGCGAGGGCGATCTGCAGCTCACGGCCACCGGCGGCCAAGCCCAGATCTGGGAGCTGGACGTCAGCGGGGGCAAGGGCGCGCAGTCCTCGCTCGAGCACATTCCTGTGCCAGAGCAGTATCGGTGGGCGCCGCCGCAAGGCCCGGGCACCAACGTCGCCCAAGCGTACGCGCGTTTCGCCCGCGACTATCGCGAGGGGACGCATTTCTGCCCGACCTTTGAAGACGCGGTCAGGCGCCATCGCATGCTGGACGCGATCGAGACGGCCGGGGCGACCGGTCAGCGTCAGACGCTCGGTTGATCCGCTTCAGTTCGCGCCCTTACTCGGTCGACCCAATAGGCTCCATCTGAAGTTGTCTGCTTTGGCTAGGTCGTCTCCTGGTAACCCATTTTCGTTCTTGCGTTACCCACAAATTGGGCTATGCACATGGCTCAAGTAGGTCGAGCCTTCGTCTCGTAGCCCGCTACTCTCTGGGCATGACGTTGCTGCGGCCTCGCGTGGATGAGCTTCTGCCGGTTCCGGCGGTTGCCCCGCGGCCGCCGTTCGTGCACGTCCCGGCGTAGGCGCTCCCGCCGCTTCGGCCCGGAGCGCCGCAACCAACTCCGTCTCCGCCGGTAGACATCTACGAAGGAGAGCACGATGTTCGCAGTAGCCCTGCTCGCGGGAGCGTCCCGATGAGCTCCAGGCCTTTACCCACCCAGTCGAGCGACTTCCCCGCGTGGTACGGCGAGGTAGTGCGCCGCGCTGGTCTCGCCGAGAACTCGTCCGTTCGCGGTGCGATGGTGATCAAGCCGTACGGCTACGCGATCTGGGAGGCGATCCAGCGCGAACTCGATGACCGGATCAAGGCGACCGGCCACGAGAACTTCTACT
>VAWI01000048.1 GCA_005884005.1 Actinomycetota bacterium | reverse complement strand
TAGTGCGCGACGCCTTGTGATCGGTGAAAGCGCGGACCACGCGTAGGCGACGACCCTTTCATGCCCCCTCCGCCGTGGGTGGTAACCGACGACATCGACGTCGGATGCCACGGAGTCGAGGCGACCATTGAAATCAGCATGGCTCGGTGAGGGCTTGAACTTCATGTTGTGGATCGTGAAGTACCCCTCCATTTGCAGGTAGTCGTCCACGATCTGCTCAAGCACGTCTTCCTTCAAGACTCCTCGGAGTGTCCCACAACCCTCGTTTAGAACTCGTTTCAGAATGACGCCCCGCCTCGGGGGCACGAAAGGGGCGGTAGTCAGCCGCCCCTCTTTTGTCGCCCGCCTTGGAACGAGAGAGCGGTGCCAACGCGCCCCTCCGTCGTTCGCTCCTTGGTTTACGGCAGCGTGATCGTTCCCGAGGCGATGATGACCGAGCCCGCGACGGTATTGACGGTCCCGGTACCACTGCCGGTCGCGCCTGCGAACCTGACGGTCCCACTGACGATCGTCTGCGTGATCTCCAGGAACAGCGGGGCGTTCGCCCCTGCCGCGGACGATTGCCCTGGCGAGATCATTCCGACGATGCTTTCGTGGATCACGAGCGTGCTGCCGTCGTCGAACGTGATCGTGCGGACGTGGCAGTTCGGCCCGCATGCGTTGAAGACGATGCACTGGTTGGCGACGTGGCCGAGTTGGCTGATTGTCGCGCTTCCGCACGATACGCCGGCGGCTGGCCCTCCGCTCCCAATCTCAACGAACGTCGCGTGGTAAGTCGTTGTGGTGGCTGCGATCGCAGGAGCCGCCAGCGCCAGCAGTGCAACTAGGGCGCCAGCCGCGAGTGCAAACCTCAACAGCTTCATCTTGGTGCTCCCCTCTGTGGCAGATTGCGGCAAGCCCCTCGGCAATCGCGGACATCCCTCCTCCCCGTAGTTGCGCCCCTGGAGTACCTGCCGCAGAGAACTGCCGATCCTGACACGTTGCGAAAAAGAGGTCAATGCGAGGACGCGATGCCGGTCGCTCTTGGGCAAGGGTCTCACCGCGCTCGGGGGAGCAATTTGAAACGACTTCTTAGCCGAAGGTTCGGCGCAGAGCGTGAGCTACTCGGCGAAAACCTTCAAGCGCCGAGACGATCAATGACCGGCCGGCCTCGCAAACCGAAGGTTTTTGAAGGAAGGGATTGGCCTACCGAGGATCCACGGAGAACGGACGGTTAGTACCGGCGACCTTGTCCTCGACGAAAGCCCCGACCAACCGCGCCTTTCTCAGGATGAGGCCTCAATGGGAAGTCGGTACCTCTCCAGTACCAGCTACACGCTGCCACCAAAGATTCAGAGTCGCTCTGATTGAAGCCTAGGAACCCCTTCCGAGCCACTCCTCGCCGCCCTCGTAGACCTCCTTCTTCCAGAGCGGCACGGTCCGCTTGAGGGTGTCGATCGCGTCCTTGCATGCCGCGAGGGCATCCTGGCGATGCGGTGCCGAGACGGCGATCGCGACGCTCGCCTCGCCGATCACGACGCGGCCGACCCGGTGATGGATCGCGACCGCCCAGAGGTCGTAGCTCTGCTCGAGCTCCGCCGCGATCTGGGCCATCACGTCCTCAGCCATTTCGGCATAGGCCTCGTACTCGAGATAAAGCACCGTCCGACCCCGCGACTCGCGGCGCACGGTGCCGAGGAAGGTCGCAACGGCCCCGGCGCTCTCGTCGGTGACTTCGTCGACGACCGCCGCGAGCGAGAGCGGCTGCTCGGTGACGCGAAACGCGCCGCCGGAGACGGGCGGAATCAGCGCGACCTCGTCGCCGTCGGCGAGCTCGCGTCCGGGATCCGCGTACTCGCGGTTGACGGCGTAGAGCAGCCCATCGGGCTCGTCGCCCAGGCCGAGTGCCGGCCAGACGTCGGCAACTTGCCCGACGCCCTCGAGCTCGCGCTCGGAGTAGCCCGCCCGCTCGCGCAGGCCGGCGAAAAGCCGCACCTTGATTGCCACCGCGTACCATCTTTCCCGATGGCGACCGCCGAACGAGGCGCCGCTTGCGGCTCCGCTCTCAGGACGTGCGAGCTTTGCTCGTGCGGCCGTCTGAAATGAGCACCCGCGCGGCTGGAAAGGCCGCCGACGCTGAGCGCCGCGAGACCGACTCCGGGATCGAGGTCAAGCCGGTCTACACCGAGGACGACGTCGCCGGTCTCGAGCTCGAGCTGCCGGGCGAGTTCCCGTTCACGCGTGGGCCTTACCCGGACATGTACCGCGGCCGGCCCTGGACGATCCGTCAGTACGCCGGCTTCGCCTCGGCCGAAGAGACGAACGCGCGTTTCCGCTACCTCCTCGAGCGCGGGCAGCATGGGCTCTCCGTCGCCTTCGACCTGCCGACGCAGCTCGGTTACGACTCCGACGACGAGCGCGCAGTCGGCGAGGTCGGCCGCACGGGCGTCGCGATTGACTCGCTCGCCGACATGGAGCTCCTCTTCGACGGGATCCCGCTCGCCGAGGTCTCGACCTCGATGACGATCAACGCTCCGGCCTCTCTGCTCCTCCTCCTCTACGAGCTCGTCGGCGACCAGCAAGGCGTTCCGGGCGAGCGCCTCCGCGGCACCGTCCAGAACGACATCCTCAAGGAGTACATCGCGCGCGGGAACTACATCTTTCCGCCGCGGCCCTCGATGCGGCTGACGACCGACCTCTTCGCCTACTGCGCGGAACGTCTGCCGAGCTGGAACACGATCTCGATCTCGGGCTACCACATCCGCGAGGCAGGCTCGACCGCCGTCCAGGAGCTCGCCTTCACGCTCGCGAACGGGATCGCGTACTGCCAGGCCGCCGTGGACGCCGGCCTTTCGCCCGACGAGTTCGGCGAACGGCTCTCGTTCTTCTTCAACGCGCACAACCACTTCTTCCAGGAGGTGGCGAAGTTCCGCGCCGCGCGCCGGCTATGGGCCCGGATCATGCGTGAGCGCTTCGGCGTCGAGAACCCGAAAGCGCAGGCGCTTCGCTTCCACGCGCAAACCGGCGGCTCGACGCTGACGGCGCAGCAGCCCGAGAACAACGTCGCACGGGTGACCGTGCAGGCGCTCTCGGCGATCTGCGGCGGCGCGCAGTCCATTCACACCAACGGCTTCGACGAGGCGCTGGCGCTGCCGACCGAGAATTCGGTCCGGATCGCGCTGCGGACGCAGCAGATCCTCGCGCACGAAGCCGGCGGCACCGACACCGCCGACCCGCTCGGCGGTTCGTACTTCATCGAGGAGCTGACGAGCGAGCTCGAGCAGCGGGCGCGCGAGCTGATCGAGCGCGTGGACGAGCTCGGCGGCGCTGTCGCCGCGGTCGAGCACGGATTCGTCCAGCAGGAGATCGAGCAGGCGGCCTTCGCCTACACGCAGCAGGTCGAAGCGGGCGAGAAGGTGATCGTCGGCGTCAACAAATACTCCGAGCAGGAGTCGGAGCAGATCGAGTTGCACCACCTCGATCCCGAAGCGGAGCGGCGCCAGCTCGAGCGGACCGCTCGGGTACGCGCCGAGCGCAACAGCGAGGAAGCCGCGGCCGCGCTCGAGCGGGTGCGCGACACCGCGCGCGGCGAGGCAAACCTGCTGCCGCCGATGCGCGAAGCACTCCGGGCGCGCTGCACCGTCGGGGAGATCTGCAATGTGCTCCGCGAAGAGTTCGGAACCTTCGACTCTCAGCGCACTTAGGTTCGACGAATGCCGACCGTGGAAGCTGCAGCAGCGGTGGTCCCTGGACGCCCCGTGGGGGCCTGGACGATCGCCTGGCGGCGTCTGCGGCGGGACAAGATTGCGCTCGCAAGTGCCGGCATCCTCTCGCTGATCGTCTTCGCAGCGTTCGCCGGCGGGCCGATCGCGGCGAAACTCCTAGGCCACGGGCCGGACGATCTCTTCCCCTACGCTCAGCACAGCCTCAAGCCCGTGGGGCCTTGGACCCAGGTCCCCGATACGAGCATCATCGAGTCGCTCGTCCCGGACGCGCCGCCGCCGAAGAACGTTGGCACAACGCTGTTCGTGCTCGGCGCGGACGGTCCGCTTGGCCGTGACGAGCTCCTTCGCGTCCTCTACGGCGGCCGCGTTTCGCTCGAGGTTGCGTTCGGGGCGGCCTTCCTCGCGATTCTGATTGGCGTGACACTCGGACTGGTCGCGGCGTACTTCGGCGGGTTCGTCGACTCCGTCATCTCACGCTTCATCGACCTCGTGATGGCCTTTCCGCTGCTCCTCTTCCTCGTCATGGTCGGCTACACGGTCGCGGGAGACAAGTTCGCCCGCATCACGGTCCACGGCGTCTTTCCGCAGGGCGTGGTCTCGCTCGTCCTGATCATCGGCTTGTTCACCTGGTTCTACCCGGCCCGGATCGTGCGCTCGCAGGTGATCTCGCTCCGTCACCAAGCATTCGTCGAGGCGGCGACCTCCACCGGCGCGAGCGACTCCTGGATCATTCGCAAGCACCTGGTGCCCCACGTTCTCCCCACACTGCTCGTCTGGGGGTCGATCGCGGCGGCGACGAACATCATGCTCGAGGCCGGCGTCACCTTCCTCGGTGCGGGAATCAGGATCCCGACTGCGAGTTGGGGCACCTTGCTCTCGTCGACCTGGGGCACGGTCGCCAACCCGACCGGCTACGACCCGACGACGTTCAGCGCCTGGCCGACGCTTCTTCCGACGGTCGCGATCTTCGTCACCGTGCTCGCGTTCAACCAGCTTGGCGAATCGATGCGCTCGGTGCTCGACCCGAAGGCGGTTCGCTGATGTCGGTTGGCTGGCGCTATTTCCTCCGCCGGATCCTGGTCAGCGTCGTCCTGCTCTGGGTGCTCTCCGTGATCACATTCGCGATCTACTTCACGATCCCGCAGGAGCCGGCCGCCTTTCTGGTCGACCCGCAGCACTCGACGCCGGCGATGATCGCGAAGGCGCGGCATCGGCTGGGCGTCGACCGGCCGATCACGACGCAGTACGCGAAGTTCGTCTGGCGGGCACTCCACGGCGACTTCGGCGTCGCCTACGAGGGTCTCAGCTTCAACGCCAACGACGAGTTGGTCGGCACGCATGTGGGATCGCAGGTGATTCGCGCGGCGGCAGTGACCGGCTGGCTGGCGCTCGGCGGCGTCGTGTTGGTCATAGTGCTCGCGATTCCGGCGGCGATGCTCGCCGCATCGCGTGCGGGATCGTGGCTCGACAAGACGCTTCTCGCGGTCACGCTGATCGGGATCTCGACGCACCCGATCGTGATCGGCGTCGTGCTGCAGACGTTCGCCGGGAATCGGTGGCACATCGCGCCCCCGAGCGGCTACTGCGGGCTGACCGGGCAGACCGCAAATTTCTCCAGTCCGTTCGACAACAATCCGGTTCTCTGCGGCGGCTTTCGAGACTGGGCAAGTCACATGGTGCTGCCCTGGATCACCTTCGCGCTTTTCTTCATCGCGCTGTACTTGCGAATCGTGCGCGTCCGACTGCTCGATGTGCTCGGCTCGGACTACATCCGCGCCGCGCGGGCAAAGGGCGCCTCGGAGGCTCGCGTCCTGCGGCGGCATGCCTTGCCGAACACGATCCTGCCCGTGATCACGATGCTCGCGATGGACATAGGCACAGCAGTCGGGATCGCGGTGTACGTCGAGACCGTCTATCGCTTGCCCGGGCTCGGTAGGCTCACGCTCGGGGCGATCAGCGGTGAGCAGGGGTTCGACCTGCCGGTGATCATCGCGGTCGTGATGGTCGTCGGCGCTGCGATCATCCTGCTGAACCTTCTCGCCGACGCGTTGCTCGCGGTCGCCGATCCGACGATCGAGACTCGAGGGGCGCGCCGGGCGCAGGCCGCCGGCAGGGTGATCTAAGAAAGCGAAGGGCCCCGCTAGGAGGGGGCCTTCGCCTCTGAGGAGCAGCCACGGCCGCCAGAATCTCGGTGCTCGCAGTAGCTGCTCGGGGGGTTCGCGCGAGTGCCCGTCTGGTAGTGGCCTGACCGGCCAGATCGCTGGCGGAGAGAATGCGCGCGTGCGAATCCTGCTCGTCTCGCAGATGTATCCGGGCGATTCCGAGCCCGCGTACGGGGTCTTCGTACGCGGGCTCGAGCAGGCGCTTGCCGCGCGGGGGCACACGATCGAGCGGGCCGTGCTGACGAGCCGCCTCGGCGGCAAGGCGAAGTACGGCCGCCTGGCAGGCCGCACGATCGCCGTTGCACGCCGCTTCAAGCCCGACGTCGTCTACGCGCACTTCCTCGTGCCGACCGGGCTGCTCGCGGGGCTCGCGTCGCGCGCTCCCCTCGTCGTCACCGCGCATGGACAGGACGTGGCCAACGTCGGCTCGATTCCGGGCGTCCGCGCGGCAACGGGTGTTGTGGTCCGGCGCGCGAGCGCCGTGATCGCCGTCTCCGACTACCTCCGGCGCGAGCTCGAGGCCAGGGTCCCGGCCGCTCGCGGCAAGACACAGGTCGTCGACAGTGGCGTCGACCTCAAGCGCTTTCGCCCGTCGCCGCCACCTGACGGCCCACCGGCCTTCCTCTGTGTCGGCTCGCTGACCGAGCGCAAGAACGTCATCAGGCTGGCACGCGCGTTCGAGCGCTTCGGTGAGGGCACCCTGACCTTCGCCGGCGACGGTCCCCTAGGTGCCGAGCTTGAGGGCCGAAGCGGCGTTCGCCTACTCGGCGTCGTCCCGTACGACCGCGTCCCGGCGCTAATCGCCGAGTCTCACGTCGTCTGCCAACCGAGCCTGGTCGAGCCGTTCGGTCAGGCCTTGCTCGAAGGGATGGCGTGTGGCCGTTCGGTCGTCGCGACGAAGGTCGGAGGCCCTCCCGAGTTCGTGCCGCCGCAAGCGGGCATCCTGGTCGACCCGCTCGATGAGCTCGCGATCGCCGCCGCGCTCCGCGCCGCGGTGGAGCTACCGAGCCCCAACCGTGCCGCGCGGGCCGCCGCCGAGCGTCACGACGTCAATGAGCAGGCCCGCCGGGTGGAATCAATCCTCGAAGCCGCTCGAGATCGGCGAGCCGGATCTCCACCAGCGGCCTGACCGAATCCTCGAGCCCGGCCTCCCGAGCGACCGCAAGAGCTTGCTCGTAGCTCTCCCTTGCTTTGGCGGGATCGACGCCCTGTTTGAGACGATTGTCACCGGTTACGAGCAGCTTTTGGATCCGCTGATGCGCGTCCCCCGCTTGCACGAACGAAGCCTAGCTGCGCACTTTTCCGTTTAAGAACACGATGAAGGGCTTGGCCGCCAACCTCGAAAGCCCGATTCGCGTCCTGATTGCGGACGACCATCGGCTCTTCGCCGAGGCGCTCGAGGCGATCCTGGCGGGCGAGAGCAGCATGGAGGTCGTCGGCCGGGCGCGCAACGGCGCCGAGGCGCTCGAGCTCGCGCTGGAGCTCGAGCCGGACGTCGTCCTGATGGACATCAGCATGCCCGTGATGGACGGGGTGGAGGCCACCCGGCGGATCCGCGAGGCGCGCCCGGCCGCCTGCGTGTTGATGTTGACCGGGTCGAACGCCGCCGTCGACGTCGACCGTTCGCGCGACGCGGGCGCGGCGGGTTATGTCACGAAGGACCGGATCGCTTCGCAGCTCGTCGACGCGATCGTCGAGGCCGCGGGCCGGTAGGGGCGTCGCTTGCGATGCCGACCTACAGGACGTCCGGGCTTTGCTCGGACGTCCTGTTAATCCCGCTTCGAGGAGACTGAAACGCTGGAGCGTGGTGGCAGGCCGACAGCGATCGTCGGCTATTCTGGCCGCGCGATGTTGCAGGTTCTGGCCGTCATCCACGTCATCCTGTCGATCGCCCTCGTCGGGCTGATCCTGATGCATTCGGGCCGTGACACCGGCTTCGGCGGCATGGGCTTCACGCCGGCCTCGCAGGGCGGCACGCACATCGTCGAGCGGAACCTGACTCGCCTGACCGTCGTCGTCGCGGTTCTCTTCTTCGCGAACACGGTTGCCCTCTTCCACGAGCTCAAGTAGCGACGCTAGATACCGGGCGGGCCGCCGTTTCCGGTCACGTCGAAGCGCGCCGTTGCGAGTGCCGGCACGAGCGCGCCGTAGGCGAAACGCTCGTCGTAGAAGGCAGCTTCGTTCGCGAGCGTCGTCTCGCGCGTGAGGCCGGGCACTTCGGTGAGCATGTCCGGGACGGCGATCGTGAAGCGGAGGTTGACGAGCGGCTCGGCGATCTTTCCGTCGCGGATGCGGAAGGTGCCGTCCCGGGTCATGCCGGTCAGGATCCCGTGGCGAGGCTCGATGACGCCGAGATAGTGCACGCGCGTGATGTAGATGCCGTCGCCAACCAGCTCAATCAGCTCGTCGACCGACTCGGCCTCCCCGCCGGCGACTGACAGTGCGAATGGAAGCGGGCCCCAGCGTCGCAGCGCCGGTGGGGCGGCGTGGCCGGTCGAGCGCTGTGAGTCGCCCGCCCGCGCCGCGCTCACCGAGTCCCAGACCGCCCCGCGCAGGACGCCGTTCTCGACCAGCGGGACGCGTTCTTTGGGGACGCCCTCGAAGTCGAACTGCTTCGGCAGGCCGCGCGGGTCGAGCGCGTCGTCGGCGATCGAGACCTTCTCGTCGAAGTGGCGCTCACCGAGCTTTCCGCCCAGGTAACTCCGTTCTTCGAGCAGCGCCAGGCCGCTGAACGCGTCGAAGGCGAAGTACTGCAGGATCTCCCCGACCGCATAGGGTCCGAGTACGGCCCGGTACGACCCGGGAGCGAGCTCGTCCGCGTTGGAGGTTCGGCCTGCGAGCTCAACGGCCTGACGTGCAACCGCAGCGGGATCCATGTCCCGAACAGCCCAGGCGGTCTGCTCCGCATATCCCGAGACGCGGTCCGTTGCGGCGAGCGCCAGGGCCATCGTGTCCGTAGACGTTTGCTCGCCGGCGAACCCAGCCGACGTGACGACCGCGACGGTTGCCGTGCCACTCGTGAAGAACCCGTAGACGGGCATGTCGCCGGCGGCCTCGATCGCGGCAGCAGCGAGTTGAGCCTGCTCGGCGGGCCCGAGTGCGGCAGTCTCGTCGTCGTTGCCTTCTATCTCGGGGAGCTGCGAGGCCTCGGCGAGCGTCGCGAGATCCGGGTCCTCCGGCGCCGCGTCGGCGGCTTCGCCGGCCCGGAGCGCGAGCGCGCGGAGGCCCTCATCGTCGACCCGGTTGCCCGCGGCAGTGCCGACACGGTTCCCGCGGATGACGCGCAGGAACAGACTCACGTTCTCGATCAGGGTCGGCTGATGCACCTCCGACCCGGCGAAACGAGCGAAACCCGAGCGCTCGGCTTGGACGACCGCCTCGACGCCGTCGCCCTCCGCCGCCGCAACGGCCCGCTCCGCAAGCTCGAGCGCGCCCTTCACGAGGGCGCCACGCCGACCTGGACATTCCGAAACCGCGCGGGGGCGGCGCCGTGACTGACGTGCGCGTGCTGGCCCGGCTGGCCCTTGCCGCAATTGGTCAGGCCGTAGAGCGCCCAGGTCTCCGGGCCGCCGACCGCGTCGAGCGAGCCCCAGAAGACCGGCGTCACCCCGGTGTAGGTCGCGTCGCGCAGCATCCGTCCCCGTTTCCCCTGCTTGATCTCCCATGCGACCTGGGTTCCGAACTGGAAGTTGAGGCGCTTGTCGTCGATCGACCAGGACTTGTTCGTCTCGAAGTAGACGCCGTCGTCGACGTCCGCAAGCAGGTCGTCGAGTGTCCCCTCGCCCGGCTCGAGATGAAGATTGGTCATCCGGACGAGCGGCATGCGGCTCCAGCCGTCGGCGCGCATCGAGCCGCCACCGCCGCTGCCGAGTTTCGCGGCCGTCTCGCGCGAAGTTAGAAAGCCGCACAGGACGCCGGCTTCGACGATCGCCGTCCGCACGGCGGGAACCCCCTCGTCGTCGTAGCCGAACGTTCCCAGGCCACCGGGCGTCGTCGGGTCGGCGGTGATGTTCATCAACTCGGAGCCGTAACGCAGCGACCCGAGATCGTCCGGACCGAGAAAGCTCGTGCCCGCGTACGCGGCCTCGGTTCCGTACACGCGGTCGAGCTCGGTCGGGTGGCCCGTCGACTCGTGGACCTGTAGCGCCATTTGGTCGGAGTCGAGCACCACCGTCGTTGTCGCCGCCGGGCAGATCGGCGCGCGGAGCAGGGCGGCCGCTTGCTCGGCGACCCGCGGAGCCTCCCGCTCCAGGCCGAGCGTGAGCACGTACTCCCAGCCCGCGCCGGCGCTCGAGCCTCCATGGATGCTCGGGTAGCTACGCAGCTGCGAGATCTCGCCGTCCGCCGCCGTCGCTTCGATGCCACCCCCGCACTCGACGAAATCTTGATCGACGACGGTTCCCTCCGAGGAGACGAGCACCTTCCGCTCGCGCATCGCCCGGACGAAGGCGGTCGTCACTTTCACTGCGGCGTTCTGCATCGCCTCCTCAGCGGCCAGGCAAAGGGCGATCTTGTCGCCTAGCGGAACGTCGATCGGATCTTGCTCCCGCTGCGTCCGGTACGCGCCCTGAACCGGCTCGACCGGCGCGAGCGCCCGTTCGTGCGTGCCGGGCGCGGCCTTCGCGAAAGACGTCGCGCGCTCGGCCGCGTCTCGCGCTCCAGTCTGGTCGAGTCGCCTGTCGCAAGCGAAGCCCCAGGCGCCGCCGACGAGGACGCGGACGCCGATCCCCTCGCTCTCGACGTCGTCGACCTGGTCGACGCGGCGGTTTTTCGTCGCGATCAGCTGCGAGCGCCGAACGACCCCGCGCGCATCGGCGTACGACGCGCCTCCGGCGAGCGCGGCGGCGACGGCTTCTTCGCAGACCGCTCGCACGTCGCGAACCCTAATGCCGGACGCCCGGACACCGTGGCTACAATCCTCGCGCGCGCTGGTGGCGGAATTGGTAGACGCGCAAGGAGGCGCCGCAAAGTCCGCCCCGCTGCGCGGGGCATGACGACTTCGCGGCGGTGATCGGCAAGCTCGAAGCAGTGTGAGCTGAGCCGAGCAAAGCCCGGCTCAGCCGTGCTCTGACCTCGGGTTCGTCCGTGGCTACAATCCTCGCGCGCGCTGGTGGCGGAATTGGTAGACGCGCAAGGTTGAGGGCCTTGTGGGGTTAAGACCCCGTGGAGGTTCAAGTCCTCTCCAGCGCATCGTCCCTGGGGGCGCGTTGGGTCTATGTCTCCCTTGGCCGGGGTTAACGGCCGTGCCGCACAGGTCGGCACGGCCTCTTAGACGGCGTCGCAAGCGACGCCGTAGCAGCGCAAAAGCCTTGTTCATAAATCTGTTGCCACCACCGTCTCGCGTAGGCGGCCTCGCAGCGACGCACTCCGGCCTCTTCACCGAGAGCGCTTCTCTTAAAGAGAGAAGCACCCCTTGGTTGACGACATCCGGGAGGAGCGTTACCCTCGTTGGCGAACATACGTTCGTAATCCACGAAGGAGGCGCAGTGCTCACCGGACGACAGCAGGAGATTTGGGACTTCCTGGTCGAGTACGTCGACCGGCACGGCTACCCGCCGACTGTTCGAGAGATCGGGGACGCCGTCGGGCTTGCGTCTCCTTCGACCGTGCACGCCCACCTCGCGAACCTCGAGCGGGCCGGGTTGCTGAAGCGCGATCCGACGAAGCCTCGTGCGCTCGAGCTCTCTGGTCGCGGGCCGCGCCAGCCGGCCAAGCGCGAGGCGCCGCAGCGTGGTCTGCCGCTCGTGGGCGAGATCGCCGCAGGCGGTCCACTCCTCGCCGAGGACAACGTCGAGGACTACCTGGCCGTGCCGCCGATGCTCCAGCGCGGCGGGGCCGACTTCCTCCTGCGCGTGAAGGGCGAATCGATGATAGACGCGGGAATCCTCGACGGGGACATCGTGGTCGTGAAGAAGCAGCAGACCGCCGAAGACGGCGACATCGTCGTCGCGCTCGCGGGTGAGGACGAGACCGCCGAGGAAGCGACCGTCAAGCGGTTCTTCCGCGAAGACGGACGTGTTCGGCTGCAGCCAGAAAACTCGGCCATGGAGCCGATCTACACGCCGCACGTGCAGGTGCTCGGCAAGGTAACAGGAGTGTTCCGCGCGATCTCATGACCGCGACGCCCCTGATCCGCAGTCTCGACCAGGAGGTGCTGGCTCTGCTCCGCGGCGCTAGCCTCGAATGCCTCGTCTGCGGCGAGTTCGTGCAGCACCGTCTGGGCATCATCGCTTGCCCGGAGTGCGGTGCTGCCTTCCAGAACGGCGGCGAAGCCCGGCTACAATCAGAGGTGCAGGCCGGGTGACCGCGGGCGCCGCGAGGCGCTCGAGGAAAGTCCGGACACCGCAGGGCAGGACGCTGGGGCGACCCAGGCGGCGAAAGCCGACGGAAAGTGGCACAGAAAGGAGACCGCCTGCGACGGATCTCGCGAGACGTCGAAGGTAAGGGTGAAAAGGTGGGGTAAGAGCCCACCAGCGTCGTGGCGACACGGCGGCTAGCCAAACCCCGTCCGGTGCAAGGCGAACAGGCTCCGCGATCAGGCGGCCCGCCGAGGAGCCGGGTAAGCCGCACAGAAGGATGGTCACCCTCGACAGAATCCGGCTTACAGGCCTGCTAAGGAAACCCCCGCAAACGCGGGGGTTTCTATTTGGGTCTATCAGGCGCTGAGCCGATCCGCGCCGTGGCTCGGCACAGCCTCCTGCTGCTCGCGTACGAGCCGCAAACGATTGAGCGGTTGTACATAGAGACCGCGCTCCGCGTCGCGGGCGAGCAGCAGACAAAGGGCGGCGAGCGGAAGCTCGACGAACGCCGCCTCGACGATCGAGACGACGAGTTCAGCGCGAGTCGAAGAAGTGAGGACATCGAACCAGGCATCGACGAACAACAGCGTCGCGGTCGCGGTCGCCGCACCCTCGAGCCAGGCCGAGCGCCGCCAGGCCGCGACCGCGACCGCGAGCAGAAGGAGCGCCAGCGCGACGTCGAAGCCGGCCCACGCGATGTCCCAGTGCGCCGCCCGGTGCGCGGATGGCAACGCGAAAACCAGCAGGACGACCCACGGCACGAGCAACAGGGCTGCCAGCCCAAACAACGGCACAACCCAGCGTGGGGGACGCCAGCCGGCGGGCTCGGTCAAGGCCCCGGGAGTTCTCGTGCCGCCCAAGCCGCGTCTCCGCTCAAAAGACATCTCATTGACTGCTCAACGAAGCGGCACGGCGGCCGATTCCGCGTTGGCAAGTCGCCCACGGAGTGGCTCGGCACGGCCGGGCTGCTCAACCGAAAGGTCCGGCGACGGCCCAACGAATGGGTAACGACGTGGCTCGAGTCGAGGGGGAGGATGCGACCGTGACGGAGTGTCAGACCTGTGGCCTGTGGTTCGACGAGCGTGCGTACCAGGTCATCGTCTGGGGGCTCGGCTCGTTCGATTCGGTTGAGTGCGCCGAGAAGGCGGCGCGTCGAGCACGCCGCTCTGCTGGCACCGATGTGTTCGTGCAGGCACCTTCGCACCAGCAGCCGCAAACGGTGCCGCCCACGCCCACTCTCGCACCAGAGAACGAGCGCTAACCGATCCCCGGCGTCTCGTGCTGGTTTCGGTCGGCGCCTGACCAGCTGTTTCCGGCAAGGCCATGGTCGTAGGCGAACCTCGCGGCCTCGGTACGGCTGCTGACGCCGAGCTTTCGATAGACGTTCGTCAGGTGGTACTTGATCGTCTGCTCGCTGAGCCAGAACTCGCCGGCGATCTGCTTGTTGGAGCGACCCGTCGCGACTCGCTCGAGGATCTCGCGCTCGCGGGTGGTCAGCCCGTACTCGTCGGCGGCGCGTACCCCATTGGCCTCGGCGCATCCGAATGACTCCGTCAAGACCGCGCCCTCGGAGACCTGCCGCAATACCGGGGCGACCTCCGCCGGGTCGATGCCCTTGCCGAGAAACGCTCTGGCGCCCCGCCGGAGCGCCTCCGCCGCTACCTCGGGTGCGTCCACGCCCGAAAGGATCACGACCTTCGTCTCCGGATACTGCTCCCCCAGGCGATCGAGTAGCTGGAGGCCGTCGAGCCCGGGCATCCGGATGTCCAGCAGAACCACGTCCGGATGTGCCTCGGCGACGCGAGGCAAGACCTCGCTGCCGGACTTGGCCTCAGCCACGATCTCGATCTCAGGGTAGGACTCGAGCGCAAAGCGCACCGCCTGGAGGACGAGCGCGTGGTCGTCCGCAAGGAGAAGTCGAATTGGCCGCAAGTTGACGTACCTCCCTCGTCCGCAGTTCAGGCCGCCGCCCGACTACACGACAGATGCCGCATCGGCCGAAAACACGCGGTCTGGCTCGACTCATCGTGTAACGATAGATGCGGTCGCGGCAATCCCCTGATCGAGGGTTCGCCGTCTGAGGCGGCTAAGAACTGAGAACTGCTACGACGCCCGGGTGATTTGCCTGCCAGGCGCGGAGGAAGAACCGCAGCTCGAGCTGCGCTTCGCGCGCCGTCCAGGTGCGGGGATAAGCGATCCGGCACGCGTGAGACCCGATCCGGTCGGCAAGGCAACCGTGACGCGCAAGCGTATCCATCAGGTCCGCCAGCAGTTCCTCGTCGCTGAGTTCGAGCTTCAACGCCATCTCCTACCGATTGTCGGCGACACGCCGGCGCGTCTTCCAACCGGAACGTACGACTGGTGCCCGACTAGCGGCTAAATCGCGCGACTAGTAGCTGACCGGGTGCGGCGATCGCTCGACCACGTCGTGCTCGTGCGCGTATCGGATCGCCTCCAGACGGTTGGTGACGCCGAGCTTTCGATAGACGTTCGTGAGGTGGAACTTCACCGTCTGCTCGGCCAAGGCGAGCGTTTCGGCAATCTCCTTGTTCGACCGGCCTGTTTGCAGCGCCTCGAGAATCGTCAGTTCCCGCGCGGTCAGATCGAGGGCGTCCCCGCTGCCGTCAGTGAAGCGCTCGAGTAGTTCGAGCGGCCGGAAAACCGTGTCACTGACCGCTTGCCGCACCGCTGCGGGGAGATCACGCGGATCGATGTGCTTGACGATGAACGCCGTCGCGCCGCGGTCGAACGCCGCCCGCATCATCGTGGGATCGTCAACGCCTGAGAGCATCGCGACCCGCACGAGCGGATAGCGCTCGCGTATTCGCTCGAGCACCGCCAACCCATCCATCCCCGGCATGCGGACGTCGAGCAGCACCAGATCGGGCCCGGTCTGGCCGATGAACGGGATCACGTTCTTCCCCGAGTCCACTTCGGCGACGATCTCGATCCCCTCGTCTGCCTGGAGCGCCAGTCGAATCGAGTGCAGCATCAGCCGATGGTCGTCGGCGATCAATACCTTGAGCCGCCTCACGGCTCCCCCTTCCCTCCCTCAGGACCAAGACGTTAAGGCGGTAGCAGGCGAGAAACAACCCTTCTGGGCCCTCGACTAGACCGTCGGCGGCCGATCATGGGCAAAGGTCCAAGCTCGAGGCTCGATTTCGACGCCTCAGAGCCGTGCTTTCGGTGAGTGCGCCGGAAATGGCGCACCTGACGACTCTAGCGCTAGCCTCGAACGGAATGGGCCGACGGATAGTGAGCGGCGTTTTCGCGGGCGCGACGGCGTGCGCGCTGGTGAGCCTCGTGCAGGCGGCGCCCGGTCCTCGTGCGCCGATTCCGCGCGAGCCGGGGGCGCTCGCCCGGACGCTCGTCGACACGAAGGACGAGCTCGCAAGTGCAATCGACGGCTGGCGCGCAAGCGGCGGGTCTCGGCCGTCTGCCGAGGTGACGCTCGACGCTCTGTACGACCAACGGATCGAGCTCGTGCTCGCCGCTCACCCCGATCTCGCGCGCGCGACGCTCCGGCTCGTTCCCTCGAGGCTTGTCCCCGGCGTCAAGGCGAACCTGACCGCGAAGCGCGAGCTTTGGCGCCTCACCCCGCTGACGCATCGGAGGCGGTTCCGCACCGGCCCCGCCTCGTCCCCGACGACGTTGACCCGTTATTACCGCGAGGCCGAGCATCGCTTCGGCGTGCGGTGGAATGTTCTCGCCGCGGTCAACTTCGTCGAGAGCGCCTTCAACAAGCTCCGCAACAACAGCGCCACAGGCGCACAGGGCCCGATGCAGTTCATGCCTGCGACCTGGCGCGCCTATGGCCTCGGCGGAGACGTTCACGATCCTCACGACGCGGTCCTCGGCGCGGCGAACTACCTGCACGCGAACGGCGCGCCCCACGACAACCGGCGCGCGCTCTTTCGCTACAACCCTTCTCTGCTCTACGTCGACGCCGTCCTGCGCTACGCGCGCCGCATCCGCACCGACCCGCGCGCGTTCTACGAGTACTACGCCTGGCAGGTTTTCGTGCGTACTCCTTCAGGCCTGCGCCGGATCACCGGGCCTGGACTCTAGGACCTTCTAGGCACGCAGCACGACTTCGAGCGCGGTGCCGCGGCCCGGCCTGGATCGGAGGCGGAAACCCCCGCCGATGCTCGCGCTGCGCGCCTTCATGTTCCGCAGACCCTGGCCGGCCGTGACGGTCACGTCGTCGAAACCGGAGCCGTCATCGACGATGCTGACGATGCGCTCCTCGCCGCGGAGGCCGATGCGGACGTCGGCGTGTCGGGCGCCCGCGTGCTTGCGCGCATTCGCCAGGCCCTCTTGGACGATCCGGAAGACCTCGATCTGCTCGTCGGGGGCGAGCTGGACGTTCTCGTCGATCTCCAGGTCGACCTCGAGCTGACCGTCCGCGGTCAGGAACTCGACGTAGCGGCGCAGGGCGGCATCGAAGGGAGCCGTCCCACTCGCCGACGAGAGGGCGAGGATCGCGAAGCGAGCCTCCTGTTGGGCCGCAGCGGCCGCCTGCTTCAGCTGGGGCAGCGCCGTCTCGGGATCGGCGCCGCTCTCGAGCATCGTCGCGTGCGTCGAGACGGCGAAGAGGTACTGCGCCAGCCCGTCGTGGATCTCGCGCGCGACCCGCGCCCGCTCCTCCGCGACGGCGCGGCCGAACTCGGCAAAGCGAATTGCCCGCCAGACGCCGACGAGCAGGACCGCGTAGGAGAGGAGACGCAGGTAGTCGCCGGTCGAGACGAAGCGATTCGAGACGAGCGGTGAGAAGACGTAGTGCAGGTCGGCGAAGAGAAACAGCGTGGCGCCGAGCGCCAGCCAGCGGTCGAGGTCGTTGCCACGGGCGCGGAACCGGAGCCCGAAGCCCACGACCGCGAGCAGGCTCGCCAATGCGCGCACCGCCAGCATCGCCGTCAGCAGCGGCGGCTGAATGCGATCGCCGATGCTGAGTGACGGCAGCGCGTAGCCGATCGAGTCGGCGGACATCCAGAGCAGGAGGAGCCCCGCCGGGACGAGCATCAGGAGCTCGAACAACTCCCTGCGCCGGTTGGCCGTCCGCTTGCGCGCGAACCCCGCGGCGGCGATCAGCCCGCCGGCCAGAACGCCGCCCCAGATCCACGCCCACTGCTCGCGCGGTTGCAGCGGCCGGCCGCCGAGGACCGGCGCGATCCCGAAGCAGAACGTCGACCCGGCAGCCAATAGGAAGCCGGCGCAGAGCAGCCAGTCGAGCCGCCGGCCCTCCACCGAGAACCGAATCCCGGCCAGCACGGCGACGAGTGCCGCGGCGAGCGCGACCATCGTGTCGAGCACCAGCCGCACCTGCGGGAGCTCGAAGGTCGGCCGCAAGTCCGGATAGGCAACAAACAACGCCAGCACGGCGCCCAGGAGTCCGAAGAGCAGCACCTCGCCCCAAAGCCAGGACTGATACGCGTTTTCCTCGTTTCGCATCTCCCTCTATTCGGCAGATCCGATCCCGCCGATAAGGGCAGGAGGCCTATGGCGACTCGAGTCCTCATCGTCGACGACCATCCGCTCACGCGCGACGCGCTCGCGGGGCTGCTTACGCACCACGATTTCAGCGTCGTCGGCGACGCCGCGAGCGGCGAGGACGCGATCGAGCTTGCGCGGGAGGTCCAGCCCGATCTGATTGTGCTCGACCTCTCGATGCCTGGAATCGGCGGCCTCGGGGCGCTGCCACTCCTGCGCGAGGCCGCGCCGGACTGCGAGGTCGTGATGCTGACCGCCTCAGTCGCCGAGGAGAACCTGCTGGCTTCGATCCGCGCCGGTGCGGCCGGCTACCTGCTGAAGACGGAGCCGCCAGAGCGGATCGTCGAATTCCTCCGCGGTGCCGCCGAGGGCGAAGCGGCGCTCTCGGGATCGGTCGCGCGAAGCCTGCTCGAGAAGGTGCGCGACGGCCGCCACATCGACGCCGGGGTGCCCGACTCGATCGCCCGCGCGCTCAGCGCCCGCGAGGTCGAGGTGCTGCTGTTGCTCGACGAGCACTTGAGCACGGATCAGATCGCAGCCCGGCTCTTCATCTCGGAGCACACCGTCCGTTCGCATGTGAAGAGCCTGCTGCGGAAGCTCGGCGTCTCCTCCCGCCGCCAGGCGCTCGAGGCGCTCGGCGCGGCTCGTAACTGAGCATCCCCCAGAGCGGGGGATACGAAATCACCCGTAAATCGCGCCCTCTGGGCGGCGAGCGAGCCGCGAGGCAGGCCGATACTTCGGCTGGACGTTCCCTCCAACAAGCGGTGTGCGGAGCGCGGTGGCGACTGTGCTTCCTGATCGGACGGCCGGCTACAACAGCCGGCCGTCGTCATTCTGAGAATCCTTCCAGAGCTGCTGCGACCAGTCGCGGCAGGGTCTCGATGTTGTAGCCGCCCTCGAGCACGGCGCTCACGTGCGGAGCGAGTGTTGCTGCTCTGCTCGCCATCCACCGGAACGCGTCGTCGCTGAGGCGGATGTCGGCGAGCGGGTCGGCCCGGTGCGCGTCGAACCCGGCCGAGACCAGCAGCAGGTCCGGTCCAAAAGCCCGGACGGCTGGCTCGACGGCGTCGACGAAGGCGCGTTGGTACTCGACGTCGCCGGACAACGCCGCCATCGGGAGATTCACGGTTGTCTCGTTGCCTTCGCCCGGCCCGCCGGTGCCTGGATAGAACGGCCATTCGTGGAGGGACACGTAGAGCACGGTCGGGTCCTCCCAGAAGATCGCCTGCGTTCCGTTGCCGTGGTGGACGTCCCAGTCGAGGATCGCGACACGGCGGAGTCCGAGCTCGGCCTGCGCGTGGCGAGCGGCGATGGCGACGTTGTTGAACAGGCAGAAACCCATCGCCCGGTCGGCCGGCGCGTGATGGCCGGGCGGGCGCGCGAGCGCGAAGCCGCCGCGCTCCGCGGCGGCGATCGCAGCGCCGGCAGCGAGCAAGGCGGCCTCGAAGCTCGTCTCGGAGGCGAAGGTGTCCCCGTCGAGCCAGGTCGGCTCCCCGATCGCCCGGACTCGCTCGACGTGGTCATCGGTGTGGCAGCGGAGGATCGCCTCCTCCGGCGCCGGCTCGATCTCGTCGCACTCGAACGCCGCCAGCAGCACCGCCAGCCGTTCCTGGGATTCCGGATGGCTCGGCGTCGGATGCAGGCGCGCGAAGGCTGGGTGACTCAGGACGTCGATCGGCGGACCGCGTCGGCGAGCTCGTCGAGCGAGGCGCCTTCCTGGGCACGCCCGACGAGGTAGCAGAGAAGCGGCGCGTTCGTCCGTTCGCCGCTGTCGTGTGCCGCAACGCGCGCCAGGTCGAGCAGCGCCCGCACGTCCTCGTCGTCGAGCTCGAGGCGCTCGGCCGGTATGCCGCTTACCCGTGCGAGCTCATCCCGCGCCTGGGCCAGCCATTGATCCACGAGCCCGATGCTAAGCGGAGCGGCCCGCGACGCGCTCGGCGACCGCGTTCATGCCCCAGCTACTCAAGAGGGAGGACGCCTCCGCCCAAGTAGGTGCCTGGTCTTCTAGGGGAGGGAGGGGGGCGGAGGCGTCTAGCGACGCAATTCGACGGTAGAGACGCAGCTCCTCCGCGATCGCCGCGAACCGGCCGGCGCTGATTGCTTCCTCGAGCGAGCCGTACTGGCGCAACAGGTCGGCCGCCTTCTTCGGCCCGACGCCGGGCGCGCCGGGCAGGCGGTCGGAGGGGTCGCCACGGAGGGCAATGAAATCGACGACCTGAGAGGGCTCGACGTCGTAACGCTCGCGCACTTCCGCGGGGCCGATTCGTGCCAGCTCGCTGACTCCACGGACCGGCTGGATGATCGTCGTCCGCTCGCTGGCGAGTTGAAAGCTGTCGCGGTCAGATGTGGCGACGACCGTCGTTCCGCCCCGCTTCTCCTCGAACGCGACCGCCGCCCCGAGGAAATCGTCGGCCTCGTAGCCCGGCGCCTTCGCGGAGGCAAACCCGAACGCCTGCACGAGCTGCGGGAGCAGCGCGAGCTGCTGGAGGAGCTCGTCGTCGAACTCTCGCCCGCTCTGATAGGCGTCCAGTGCCTCGTGCCGGTAGGTCGGAACTTCGAGCGTGTCCCAGCCGGCGAGCACAGCTCGCGGCTCCTCGGTGTCCCATAGCCGGAGGAGGAAGTTCGTGAAGCCCACGATCGCGTTCGAGGGCAGGCCCTGGGCGCGCCGGATCGTCTTAGGCAATGCGTGGTAGGCGCGGTGCGCGAGCGAGTCCCCGTCGATCACGAGCAGCGGGCGCTTCACAACGACCCCTCGAGCTCGCGGATTGCAGCCATCAGCCTCTCGGTTGCCGCGCGCGCGGCCGGGCCATTCTCCTGACCGCGAAGATCATCGAGTGGAATCGGCCGACCATAGGCGACCCGGAGCGGTCCCAGGCGACTGAGCTGGTCGGTTCCCTTGATCGCAGCCGGCACGAGCGGCGCGTCCGCGGCCAGCGCGATCCGCGCTGCGCCGGTATGCGCTCGGGCCTCATGCTTCTTGCGCAACCCCTTCCGTCGCCGCGTGCCTTCGGGGAACATGACCACGATCTCACCGCTGCGGACGAGGTCCACCGCGCGGCGAACCGCCTCGAGGTCGGCCTCGCCCCGGCGGACGGGGAAAGCCCCACCCCCGAGGAGGATCGGCTTCAGAATCGGGTTGAACAGCTCGCTCTTCGCCATGAAGCGCAAGTGCCGCCGGGGGAAGAGCGGGAGCGCGAGCGGCCAGGGGTCGAAGTTCGACGTGTGGTTGGCCGCGAGCACGAAGCCGCCCTCCGGGAGCTCCTCGATTCCGCGTGCCCGCAGACGGAAGCCGACCTTGACGACCGGCCAGCTGATCGCGGCGGCAAGCAGGTAAACGGGCAACACGGCGCGAAAGGATCGTTCCATTTTTGGCTCGTTTGCATGTTCCTGTGTCGTGCGAGCCCTTCGCTACTGTGTCTCGCGTGAAGACTTTAGTCGTCGCCGAAAAGCCCTCCGTCGCCCGCGATCTCGCGGACGCGCTGCCGGGTGCCTTTACGAACGAGGAGACCCATTACGAGGGTGACGATTACGTCGTCACGTTCGCCGTCGGCCATCTCGTCCAGCTCGTCGACCCCGAGGTCTACGACGAGAAGCTGAAGAAATGGCGCATGGCCGACCTGCCGATCGTGCCCGAGGAGTTCAAGCTGGCGCCGCGCGACGCGAAGGCCAAGAAGCAGCTGAAGGCCATCCACAAGCTGATGAAGCGCGACGACATCGACCGGATCATCAACGCCTGCGACGCCGGCCGGGAGGGCGAGCTGATCTTCGCCTACATCTACGAGACCGCCGGGATCGACAAACCGGTGCAGCGCCTCTGGGTCAGCTCGATGACGAAGCAGGCAATCCGCGAGGGCTTCGAGAGGCTGCGCCCCGGTGAGGAGCTGCAGCCGCTCGAAGCGGCAGCCCGCTCGCGCTCGGAGGCTGACTGGCTGATCGGGATGAACGCGACCCGCGCCGCGACCATCCGTGGTCGCGCCTGGGTCGGCGGAGTCGTGTCCCTTGGCAGGGTGCAGACGCCAACGCTCGCAATGATGGTCCAGCGCGAACGCGAGATCCAAGCGTTCACCCCGGAGCCTTACCGCCTCGTCCGCGCCCGGTTCGATCCCCGTTACGAGGGCATGTGGTTCGAGGGCGACGAGACGCGGATCTTCGGCGATCTCTCGCGGGCCGAGCAGATTGTCGAGAAGGTGACCGGCAAGGACGGCACCGTCGAGAAGATGGAGCAGAAGGAGCAGTCCGAGCGCCCGCCGCTCCTCTACGACCTGACCTCGCTCCAGCGCGACGCGAACCGCCGCTTCGGCTTCTCTGCAAGGCGAACGCTGCAGGCCGCGCAGTCGCTCTACGAGGACAAGAAGGCGATCACCTACCCGCGTACGTCCTCGCGCTATCTCTCCGGCGACATGGTTCCGTTCCTGAAGCCCACTGCCGAGACGCTCGTGCCGATCGGCGAGTTCGCGGCAGCGGCCCGCTACGTGCTCGGCCTCGACCGGCTGCCGCTACAGCGCGTCGTCAACGATGCGCGCGTCAGCGACCATCACGCGATCATCCCCACCGACGTTGAGCACGACGTCAGTCGTTTCTCGCCCGACGAGCGGCGAGTCTTTGATCTCGTCGCCCGCCGGTTCCTCGCCGTTTTCCATCCCTCTGCGCGGTACCAGCGGACGGAAGTGGTGACGCTGGTCGAGGAAGAGCGCTTTCGCACGCGCGGCAAGATCACGCTCGAGCCCGGCTGGCGCCGTGTCTACGGGCTCGAATCCGAGGCCGACAAGCAGGCGGGCAAGAGCGACGACGACACCGACGAGAGCGCTGAGTTGCCGAAGCTCGAGCAGGGCCAAACCGTCAGGTGCGACAAGGCCGAGTTCGAAGACAAGCAGACGAAACCGCCACCGCGCTACACCGAGGCGACACTGCTCTCCGCGATGGAGACCGCTGGGAAACGGATCGACGACGAGGAGTTGCGCGAGGCGATGAAGGAAAGCGGCCTCGGCACGCCGGCGACCCGAGCGGAGACGATCGAGGTCCTGATCCGCAGGGAGTACATCGAGCGGGCGGGCAAGGAGCTGCAACCGACGCCGAAAGGCTTGCAGGTGATCTCGATGCTCGAGGAGCATCCGCTCACCTCACCCGAGCTGACCGGTGACTGGGAGAAGCGCCTCTCCGACATCGAGCACGGCAGCGGCGACCGCAAGGAGTTCATCAAGGGCATCGTCGACCTGACGACGCAAACCGTCGAGCAGATCGCCGCCCTCGACAAGGAGAAGCTCCGCCCCGAGCGCGTCGAGCTCGGACCGTGCCCCCGGTGCGGCGCCGAGACCGGCGAGATCATCAAGGAGAACTCGCGCGCATACGGCTGCACGAGCTGGAAGAGCCGCGAGGACCCCGGCTGCGGCTACGTGATCTGGAAGCGCGTTGCCGGCCGGACGATCACGCCCGAGATTGCCCGCCAGCTGATTGAGAACGGCCGCACTAACGACGTCATCTCGGGCTTCCGGTCGAAGGCCGGCAAACCTTTCCGCGCGCGCCTCGTCTTGAACGAAGAAGGGAAGGTCGAGTTCGACTTCCCGGCGCGTGCCCAAACCAAAGAACCCGCGGTGGCGGAATAACGAAGAGCTACACCGGGTTTGATGTAACGAGGTCGTTAAAGGTGCCCGTTGACCCTAGTCGGCCGAGGAGATTCCGCTTACAGTGCGAAAGATCGAGAGAGCCGCAACATCTAGAGAGTCTGAGGAGAAATTGACGCAGAACCAGATGCACGAGTTGCTCGAATCCGAGCATGCCCGCACATTCGTGGAGGGCGCTGAAGAGCGCGGCTTCGTCGAGCCTGCGGAGATCGAGGCGTTCGCGCTGGAGCACGACCTCGGCGAGGAAGACGCCGAGCAGTTTCAGCGTGAGCTCGAGGCGATCGGGCTCGAGATCCGCCAGCCGCCCGAGGAGACCGACGCCAAGGCCGAGAAGCCGGAAGAGAAGGCTGCGGAGGCGCAGCCTCAGGTTCTCGTCGGCTCGGCCGACAGCCTGCAGCTCTTCCTTGCGGACATCGGGCGCCACAAGCTGCTGACCGCGGCCGAGGAGGTCACGCTCGCCAAGGCGATCGAGCGTGGGGACGTGACCGCGAAGCGCCGCATGATTGAGTCGAACCTTCGCCTGGTCGTCTCGATCGCCAAGGGTTACCGGGGTCTCGGCGTGCCGTTCCTGGACCTGATCCAAGAGGGGACGCTCGGCCTCAACCGCGCAGTCGAGAAGTTCGACTGGCGTCGCGGCTACAAGTTCTCGACCTACGCGACCTGGTGGATCCGCCAGTCGGTGCAGCGCGCAGTGGCGAACCACGCGCGGACGATCCGCGTTCCGGTCCACGTCGTCGAGCGCCAGCAGAAGCTGGGGCGTGCGGCGCGGCGGCTCGAGGTCGAGCTCGGCCGCGAGGCGACCAAGCAGGAGTTGGCCGAGGCGACAGGCCTGCCGATTCAGCACGTCGACGAGGCGCTGGGCGCGGCTCAGGCGTCCGTCTCGCTGAACCAGACGGTCGGCGCGGACGACGAGGGAGAACTCGGTGATCTCTTCGCCGACCGCGAGGCGCCCGATCCGTTTGACGAGGCCGAGGAATCGCTGCGCAAGCAGGGAGTCCGCCGCGCGCTCGACGCTCTGCCCGAGCGGGAGCGCCGAATCCTCGAGCTCCGCTTCGGCTTCGAGGGCGAGCCGTGGACTCTGGAGGCGATCGGGCACGAGCTCGACCTGACCCGCGAGCGGGTCCGTCAGCTCGAGAGCCAGGCGCTCGCCCGGCTCGCCGCCTTGCGCGATCTCCAGACCGCCGCGGCCTAAGACGACCCAAACATTGATCTGTCGCTCGGGGGTGGCGCCGGTGCGTGCCGCCCCCGACGACTCTTCGGAACAGGTCACACAGGCTCTTGCCGGCGAGCCGCTCACCGTTGACGAGCGTCGCGACGGCTGGGCCCGCATCCGCACGGGCTACGACTACCCCGGCTGGATCCGGGAGGAGGCGCTCGGGCCAGGTGACGCGCAGTTGCCGACGCCCCGGGACGGCGATCCCGTCGCCGAGGCGCGCTCCTACCTTGGCGCTCCCTACGAATGGGGCGGCCTGACCGAGCGCGGGATCGATTGCTCAGGGCTCGTGCACATGGCTTACCGCCGCGTCGGCCGGCTCGTGCCCCGCGACGCCGACCAGCAAGAGGCGGCGGCGATCGAGATCGACGAAGCGGAGGCCCAGCCCGGGGACCTCGTCTGCTTCGGAGAACCCGGCAAGGCAAACCACATCGCCTTCTGGCTCGGCGAGGGCCACATCCTCCACGCGACCGCTCGCGCGGGCGTAAACGCCGTCGTCGAGGAGCCGCTCGACAGCGTGGACGAACGGCCGATGCGGTTCGTGCGGCTCGAAGTCTTCTAGCAGCGCTGCGTGCAGACCACGGCGGCGCTGCCGCCGCCACGGCGCACAGGCTCGGCGACAGCCTCGAGCCTTCCTTTGCCGAGGAGCTCGATGCCGGTCGCCGCGCCGATCTCGGCCGTGGGGTTGAAGCTCTGGCCGAAACGGCTCTGCAGCTCGGTGCCGTACTGGGTCGTGAAGCCCGGCTCGGCGTCGGTCTTCGCCGCGTTTCGTTGCGAGGCACGCGGCGCCGCGATCGCGTCGGGCAGCGACATCGCGAAGTCGAGCCGGTTGAGCAGGATCTGTAGGACAGTCGTGATGATCGTCGCGCCGCCGGGACTGCCGATCGCCAGCAACGGTTTGTGATTGCGAAGGACGATAGTCGGCGACATGCTCGAGCGCGGCTGCTTGCCGCCGGCCGGGAGGTTCGGATCGGGCGTTCCGTCGGCAGGGGGAGCCGGATCGAAGTCCGTCAGCTCGTTGTTCAACAGGAAGCCGTAGCCGGGTACTGCGATCGCGCTGCCGGCGATCTGCTCGATCGTGCTGGTGTAGCTGACGACGTTGCCTTTCCGATCAACCACCGTCAGGTGGTTCGTGGAGTCGCCTTCGGGTCCGGCAGCCGAGGCCGAGCCGGCCGGGCAGCCGCTGTACGGCGGCGTCGGATCACCCGCGCGAACAGGGCTCGCCGCCGCCGTCGGGCCGATCAGGCAGCGGCGCTCGGCAGCGAAACCGGTCGATAGCAATCCCTTCAGCGGGACCTGGACGAACTTCGGGTCGCCGATGTAGCGGTTGCGGTCCGCGTAGGCGAGCCGCGTCGCCTCGAGGTAGCGGTGCAAGGCCAGGGCGCGGTCGGCGGTCGACAGGTCGAAACCGGCGAGGATGTTCAACGACTCGCCGACCGTCGAGCCGCCGCTCGAGGGCGGGCCCATGCCGTAGATGTCGAGACCCCGGTAAGTGACGTGCGTGGGTGCCAGTCGGGGCGCCTTGTAACGCGAGAGGTCGCGCGTCGTCATCAGGCCCGGCCGAATCGTGAAGCCCGGATTCGCATCGGGCGCGACCGGCGGATGCTGGACCGCCTGGACGACGGCGGCGCCAATCGGGCCTCGATAGAGGGCGCCCGGTCCACTTTTCGCGATCAACTCATAGGTGCTAGCGAGTTGGGGGTTGCGAACAGTCGTGCCGATCGCCGGTGCTTGGTCTTGATCCAGATAGAGCGCGCGGCTCGACGTGAAGATCCGCAGCCGCGAGGCATTCTGGTCGGTCTGGTCGTGGTAGGTCTTGTCCACGACGAAGCCTTGCCGTGCGACCGCGATCGCCGGCTGCAGCAGGCGGTTCAGCGACATAGAGCCGTAGCGATTCTCAGCCGTCGCCCAGGTTGCGAGCGTGCCCGGGATGCCGACCGCCATCCCGCTCGTGATCCGCTGCGGATTGAACGGAATCGGCTTTCCCGTCGCCGGGTCGATGAACGCGTCCTGCGGGAACGTCTCTGGAGCGGTCTCGCGCCCGTCGATCGTCACGACTCTGTGCGAGTGCGCAAGGTAGACGACCATGAAGCCGCCGCCACCGATGCCGGCCACGTACGGTTCGGTGACCCCGAGCGTTGCGTTCGCGGCGACGGCGGCATCGATCGCGTTTCCGCCGTTGCGGAGAACCTCGATTGCCGCCTCAGTCGCAGCCGGATCGACGGTCGCGGCGGCGCCGCCATAACCCGTTTCCACGGCGCCCGTTGGCGCGGCTTCCCTCGCCGAGACCGTTGCAGCACTGCCGGCGGCGATCCCTGCGAGGACCGCGGCGAGCGCGACGAATCCGCCAAGCCGCCTATGCATCTAAGGAAGAGGTTGCCGCCGGCTTGGAGACCTAAACGTCAGCGCGCATCGCGCTTGGGCGCTCGATGCGCGTTGCACCCCAAGGCGTGCTGGCTCATACTTCCCGCTGACCTGCGAGGAAGGAGCTTCGCTTATGCGTACTGCCAGTACCAGGGTCGTCATCGCGCTCGCCGCAGTTGCCATATTCGGCGCGCTTGGGTCGAGCGCCGGCGCCCGGGTAAACCAAGAGAGAAGCGCCGCTGCCAGCGGGACGCTTACCGTCGGTGTCGAGGGAGACCCGGTGGTTCTCGACGGAGCGCTGGTCGAGGATGCGACCTCCATCCGTGTCATCAACCAGATCTTCGACGGCCTCGTCGACTTCAAGCCCGGAACGACCCTCCCCGTGCCGTCCCTCGCGACGAGCTGGAAAGGCACAGCTGGAGGCCGAATCTGGACGTTCAACCTCCGCCACGGGGTCAAGTTCCAGGACAACACTCCGTTCAACTCGGCGGCCGTCTGTTTCAACTTCAACCGCTGGTACAACTTCCGCGCCGAGTTCCAGAACCCGGACGCCACCTACTACTGGCAGAACGTGTTCGGGGGCTTCAAGTCGAGCATCGGCAAGGCGAGCTCGCCCGAGCTGATTCGGACGACGCTCTTCAAGCGCTGCACGACGCTTGGGAAGTACCGCATGCGTCTCACCCTGACCCGCCCGTCGGCGTCGTTCCTGGGTGCGCTTGGCCTCCGCACCTTCGGGATCGCGAGCCCGGCGGCGCTCAAGAAGTACAAGGCCAACTCCGGGACCGTCGACTCGGACGGGGTCTTCCACCCGACGGGGTCGTTCGCGACCAAGCACCCGATCGGAACGGGCCCTTACAGGCTCAACACCTGGAATCTCGGTGAGAAGATCGTGCTCGTTCGCAACCCGACGTACTGGGGCCCCAAGCCGAAGCTTTCCCGCCTGATCTTCCAGCCGATCCCCGACAACGCGGCGCGCCTGCAGGCGCTTCAGACGGGCGAGGTGCAGGCGTACGACTTTCCTGGGCCGCAGGACATCGCGACGATCAAGAAGAACAATAAGCTGAAGGTGCTCAACCGGGCGCCCTTCAACGTCTTCTACATCGGTATCAATCAGGCAAAGCCGCCGATGAACAAGCTCAAGGTTCGGCAAGCGGTTGCGTACGGCCTCAACCGCGCGCAGGTCGTGAAGGCGTTCTGGGGCGGCCGCGGGGTGGTGGCGAAGGAGTTCATGCCGCCGGGGCTCTTCGGCTACTCCAACAAAGTCAAGACCTACTCGTACAACCCGTCGAAGGCAAAATCGCTCCTGCGCAGCGCGGGGCTGAGCCTGCCCGTGAAGCTCGACTACTACTACTTCACCCGCGTTCGCGGCTACCTGCCGCAGCCGTCGGACACGTTCGAGGCGTTCAAGGCGAGCCTCGAGAACTCGGGCTTCCAGATCACGCCCCACGTGCTGCCGTTCCGGCCCGACTATCTCAGCGCGAACACCCGCGGTGAGACCGGCCACATCTGGCAGCTCGGGTGGACGGGCGACTGGGGCGACCCGGATGACTGGCTCGGGATCTTCTTCCAGCGCCCCTCGAAGATCTGGGGCTTCAACAACCCGAAGATCCACAAGCTGCTCGACCGGGCGGAGCGCGAGCCGGACCAGGCCAAGCGCGCGACGCTCTACCAGCAGGCGAACGTGCTGATCATGAAGTTCCTACCCGGCGTCCCGGTCGCGCACAACCGCTCCGCGATGGCGGCACAGAAGAATGTCCACGGCCTTGTGCCGAGCCCCGTTCAAAGCGAGCAGTATCGGCTCGTCTCGGTCGGTTAACACAGCTTAGGAGCGAGCCGGCGGCGACGACTCGATGCTTCGCTTCGTCGTCCGCCGGCTCCTCTTGCTCGTCCCGATTCTGCTCGGGCTGTCGATTCTCGTCTTCGCCTGGATCCGTGCGCTTCCGGGGAGCCCGGCCGACGTGCTGCTCGGCGAGCGTGCGACGCCCGCTGCGATCGCGCGGGTGAGGCACGAATACGGCCTCGACAAGCCGGTCTACGTTCAGTACTTCAACTACCTTAAGACGACCACGTCGCTCGACTTCGGCGTCAGCATCGCGTCGCGTCGAAAGGTGACAGAGGAGATCGGGACGCGCTTTCCGGCCACGGTCGAGCTCGCGCTCTCCGCGATGTTGTTCGCTTTGGTGTTGGGCATCCCACTCGGGTTCTTGACTGCGAAGTACTACGGTAGCGTCGGCGATCAGGTGGGGCTCCTCGCCTCGCTGATAGGGATTTCGATACCTATCTTCTTTCTCGGCCTCATGCTGAAATACGTCTTCTCCGTCAAGCTGGGGTGGCTGCCGAGCGTCGGCCGAATCGACGTCACCCGAGATGTGCGCCACCCGACGCACTTCTACGTCCTCGATGCGATCGTGACGGGGGACTGGAGCACGCTCGTCGACGTGCTGAAGCACCTGATCCTGCCCGCAATCGCCCTTGGGACGATCCCGCTGGCTATCGTCGCCCGGATCACGCGCGCGGCCGTGCTCGACGTGCAGAACGAGGACTACGTCCGCACGGCGCGAGCGAAGGGCTTGTCGCCCTTCGTCGTCGACGAGCGCCACGTGCTGCGCAACGCGCTGCTGCCGGTCTCGACGATTGTCGGTCTCCAGACCGGGTTGCTGCTCTCCGGGGCGATCCTGACCGAGACCGTGTTCGCGTGGCCGGGGATCGGGACGTGGTTGTCGGAGGCGATCTTCAACCGCGACTACCCGGTGCTGCAGGCCGGGATCCTCTTCCTGGCGGTCGTCTTCGTGCTCGTCAACCTCGTGGTCGACATCTCCTATGCCCTGCTGAACCCGCGAATCCGCTACAGCTGATGACCAAGGACGCGCACTGATGTCGGTCGCCGAGCTCGAAGCTCAGGAGATCCAGCTCGAGGCTCCGAGCGGGCTCTGGCGCGACGCGTGGTACCGGCTGATCCGGAATCCGGGGGCTGTGGTGGGGTTCGTGCTCGTGGCGATCTTCGTCGCCTGCGCGATCTTCGCGCCGCTGATCGCCACGCACGACCCGCAAGAGACGAACCTGCTCCTGATCGTCAAAGGCTGCTGCCCGGGGCCGTCGAGAGCGCACCTTCTCGGCGTCGACCAGCTCGGCCGGGACGAGTTCTCGCGCATCATCTTCGGGGCGCGGTACTCGCTCGTGATCGGCATCGTCGCGGTCTCGGTCGGGCTGTCGGTCGGGCTCGTACTCGGTGCAATCGCGGGTTACGCCGGAGGGCTGCTGGATTCGGTGATCATGCGGCTGATGGACATCATGCTCGCGATCCCAGGGCTCTTGCTCGCGATCGGTCTCGTCGCCGCGCTCGGGCAGGGTCTATGGCAGATCATGGTTGCGGTCGGCGTCGTCAACATCCCGATCTTTGCCCGGCTGTTGCGGGGTTCGGTGCTGGCGCAAAAGGAGAACGAGTTCATCGTCGCAGCGCGCGCGGTCGGGGTGCGGCGGCCCAGGATCCTCGTTTCGCACATCCTTCCCAACGCGATTGCGCCGGTGATCGTCCAAGGGACGCTCGCGATGGCGACCGCGATCATCGACGTTGCCGGCCTGGGCTTTCTCGGTCTCGGACCGCAGGACCCGGGCACTCCGGAATGGGGAACGATGCTCACGAACGTCGAGCGGTACTTCCAGAGCGCCCCGCACCTCGCGCTGATTCCGGGGGTCGCGATCGTGATCTCCGTCCTCGGGTTCAACCTGATCGGCGACGGCCTCCGGGAGGCGCTCGATCCCAAGCTGCGCGGCCGTGTCGGACGCTTTCGCCAGCGGAAGATGCTCGGGTTCCTCAGGCGGCGTCGAACGGCGGCGAGAGGTGCCTGAAGAGCCCCTGCTCGCGGTTGAGGATTTGAGCGTCCACTTCTGGACGCGAGGAGGGACCGTGCACGCGGTCAACGGCATCTCGTTCGAGATCTCCGCCGGGGAAACGCTCGGGGTCGTCGGCGAATCCGGCTGCGGCAAGAGCGTCACCGCACTTGCGCTGCTCGGTTTGCTGCCGCGGGCGGGTCGTGTCAACTCGGGCACGGCGCGGTTCGCAGACCAGGACTTGCTGCAGTTGAACGATCGGGCGCTCCGCAGGCTGCGGGGTCGGCAGATCGCAATGATCTTCCAGGACCCGATGACAAGCCTGAATCCGGTGCTGACGGTCGGCCGGCAGCTCCGCGAGCCCCTTGAGACGCACTTCGACATGAGCCGCAAGGAGGCGGAGGCTCGCGCAGCGGAGCTCCTCGAGCGGGTCGAAATCCCCAGCGCGAAGGCGCGGCTCTCCGATTATCCCCACCAGTTCTCGGGCGGGATGCGCCAGCGCGCGATGATCGCGATGGCGCTTGCCTGCAAGCCGAAGCTGTTGATCGCCGACGAGCCGACGACGGCTCTCGACGTGACGATCCAGGCGCAGATCCTGACGCTGCTCCGCGAGCTCGTGGGCGAGGAGGACACGGCGCTGATCCTGATCACGCATGACCTCGGCGTGGTCGCCGGCATGTGCGAGCGCGTCAATGTGATGTACGCAGGCATGTTCATGGAGACGGGCTCCGCAGAGCAGCTGTTCGCGACCCCGCGGCATCCCTACACGCTCGGCCTGCTTCAGAGCATTCCCCGCCTCGACGCTGCCCGGCGCACGCAGCTCCAGCCGATCGAGGGCGCACCGCGCAACATGTTGCAGCCACCGAGCGCCTGCCCGTTTCAGCCGCGCTGCCGCTACGAGGTCGATCTCTCGCGCCAGGAGGTGCCGCCGCTCGTCGAGATCGAGCCGGGACACAAGCTCGCCTGCTTCAATCCGGTCCCGGCCGAGGAATGGGAGCGGACGCGGGTGGCCGCGACGGCGTGACTGCGGCGCAGAGCACCAACGGAGCCGCTCCGCTCGTAGAGCTCGAGAATCTCAAGCTCTACTTCCCGATCAAGAGCGGCGTCGTCCTTGACCGCCATGTCGGCGACGTCCGCGCAGTCGACGGTGTGACGCTGGCGATCCGCCGCGGCGAAACCCTTGGCCTCGTCGGCGAGTCCGGCTGCGGTAAGTCCACCGTCGGGCGGACGATCCTGCGCCTCTACAAGCCGACCGCGGGGCGCATCGTCTTCGACGGCCGTGACATCACCAAACTCGGAGAGGGGGCGTTGCGGCCGTTGCGCAGGCGAATGCAGATGGTCTTCCAGGATCCGTTCGCCTCGCTCAACCCGCGCCACAGCGTCGGCCGGATCGTCGGCGAGCCGCTGCGGACCCATGGCCTGGCGACCCGGCGCGAGGCCGCCGCGCGCGTGCGAGACCTCTTGCTCACAGTCGGCCTGCCCGCCGACGCGGCGAACCGCTACCCGCACGAGTTCTCGGGCGGCCAGCGCCAGCGGATCGGCCTCGCGCGCGCTCTCTCGACCAACCCGGACTTCATCGTCGCCGACGAGCCCGTCTCCGCCCTCGACGTCTCGATCCAGGCGCAGATGATCAACCTGTTCGAACAGCTCCAGGAGGAGTTCGAGCTCACCTACCTCTTCATCGCGCACGATCTCGCGGTCGTCCGCCACATCTCCGACCGAATCGCGGTCATGTACCTAGGCACCGTCGTCGAGGTCTCGCCGGCGGACGAGCTCTATGACAACCCGCTCCATCCGTACACGATCTCACTCCTCTCGGCGGTGCCGATCCCGGATCCCGTCGTCGAAAAGCAGCGGGAATCGATTCTGCTGGCCGGCGACGTTCCCAGCCCTGCGAACCCGCCGTCCGCCTGCCGCTTCCACACGCGCTGCCCGTACGTTCAGCCGACTCGCTGCCGCGATGAGGCGCCCGTGCTCCGAAACCTCGCGACCGGCCACGAGGTGGCCTGCCACTGGGCCGAGGGGATCAAGGCGGGCGAGATCAAGCGCCACGAGCTCCCGCCGGTCTTCGATCCCGGCCTGCAGGAGGCTGCGCCAGAGCCGCCGCCGGTCTAGGCGTTTTTTGGGGCGTTTTCGGGCCGGGGTGCGCTTGCAAACCCAGGCCAACCCCCCTTTCGGGTTAACTCAAACCGCTAAAGCGGGCTGGCCATGCGGCCGATAGCCCAATCGTGGACGCTGCCGAGCGCAACGAGATCCTGAACCGGTATCGCGATCATTCGCGCCGCTTCGAGGCGGTTGCGCAGAAGCGCGGAAACAACGGTGCAGAGGTCATTCCCTTCGCCGGGCCGCTCCAGGAGCTCGAGCAGGAGCCGACCGCGCGAGAGCTCGAAGTGCTTCAGCTCATCTCCGACGGACTCGTCAACAGGGAGATCGGCCACCGGCTGTATCTCTCGGAGGAGACTGTGAAGTCCCACGTTCGACATCTGCTGGCAAAGCTTCAGGCCCGCTCACGGGCCCATGCGGTCGCCGTCGGGTTCCGCCGCGGCCTGATCGCGTAGGTAAAGCCGGCGTAAAAAAGCCGGCGCGCACAAAGGCCAACCCCCCTGGTTAGGCGGGGCGAGGTGGTTTCCTGCGGCGCTTTCCACAGAGTCTGTGGATATCCCTCAACAGGGGGATGTCAACGGACTGTGGAAAACGGAAGCTACGCGGGCTTTACCAGTCCTTAGAAAAGCCGACGAGAGTTGCTCGGCCGAACAGACGGCGAACGACGTTCATGGAAGCTCCTTCGTAGGGACTAACGGCAGATACAGGTTATACCCCTTTTGGGGGACGGACAAGGCCAAGATGCATAATTCAGCCGTTTCTCGACCACTCCTGACGCCACCCGGGCTTCCCGAGAAGACCAACGCGGCGCTTTTGGGGTACGTCGCTGGCCTATGTCTGGCTGCTGCGGGGCTCGCTGCCCTTGTAACGGTAACGGCTCAACATGCTCCGAACATGTCAGCGGTTCTAGTGCTCGCAGCAATGTCAGTAGCGGCAGAGCGCGGGAGCATACGCCTAAGTCGGACTACCGAAAGTTCAATCGGTCTACTCCCCACGCTTCTCGCCGCGGTCCTTTTCGGACCCTTGGCCGCGATGATCGTGGGTGCCAGTTCGCAACTAGGGGACTTGCGTCGGCCTTATCTCAAGTGGGCGACGTACACCTCGGTCCGCGCGATCACAGGCGCGGCCACTGGAGCAGCAGCACTTCTCGCGACCTCGACGATCTCGAACAGGATTACCGGAATAGTTGTTGCAACGATGATTGGTGCGGGCGTCGCGGAGACCTGCGACATCGCATTTACCTCTCTCACGCACCGCATTCGTCGAAACGGCCGGATGGGGGACATAGTTCGGCTTTTGGCACCGCTCGTGGCCGCGTCGATTCCGTTGTACGCCTCCGTTGTCGCCGCCCTCGCGATCGCATATACGCAGTTGTCGCCATGGACACTTGCGTTGTTCGCAGTTCCGGCGTTCGCCGCTCAACGGCTCTTTCTCATGTATCGCGAGCAGCGAGAACTCGCAGGAAAGCTTCTCCATGCAAATAGTCAGCTCGAACGGGCAAATCTCTCGTTCGCAACCGCTCTGGTCGCAACTCTTGATGCGCGCGACCAATACACGGCTGGGCACTCCGCTGCCGTGGCGGTCTACGCGCGTGACATAGCTGCCAGAATGGGTCTTTCCGTCAAGGAGCAGCAACTAGCGCACCTATGCGGGCTTGTCCACGACATCGGTAAGGTTGGGCTCCCCCCTGGCCTGCTTGAAAAACCGGGTCGACTGACGCTGGATGAGCGGCGACAGATGGAGGAACATCCTGTAATCGGCGAAACAATTTTGGCGAACGTCGATGATTACGCGGAGATCGCGTCGATTGTTCGCCACCACCACGAAAGAGTGGACGGTAACGGCTACCCCGACCGACTGAGAGGCGATGAGATCCCCCTCTTGTCCCAGATCCTCGCTGTTGCTGATGCATATGACGCTATGACTTCGGATCGGCCATACCGTGATGCGATGCCTACGCAGGTGGCGAGGCTCCGCCTGGCACAGGCTGTCGAAGCCCAATTCGATACGACAGTTGTTGCCGCGTTCGAAGCCATCCTGGCCACGGCGACCGACGAATACCGCCGGCAGGGACTAGCTGGCGATCTCGACAGAGCTGGCATCGCAGTGCTTAGAGTGGCTGGGCTGTAGCACCAAGCAGCGCGGCCTCCGTTCGAGATCGAACGCCTAGCTTTTTCAGTATGTGACGCACATGCACTTTGACCGTCACTTCGCTGATATACAGCGCGTTCGCGATTTCACGATTTGTCATTCCATGGCCTAGAAGCTCGAACACCTCGCGTTCGCGTTTCGAAAGTGTTTGCAGAACGTCCGCGCCCGCCTCTGGATCGAACTGTTTTAGCGGAATGAGCGACGCCGCGGAAGCGCGGCGAAGAGCATCAATCGCAGGTCGGCTGTCTATGTCCTCTGAAAGAGACAGCTCAAAAATCGGTGGGTAGGCACGCACCGCAAGAACAAAGACGTCGAGGCACTTCAATTCGATAATGTGAGCCGACCAAGTCGTCACGTCGGTCGCGGCGTCTCTCCTTCGCTTCGCAGCAAGAATGACTCGCGCAGCGCTCGCTAGCACCGAAGACTCAAGTGAGGTTGCCACCTTTTCAGCTTCAGCAGCGAAGACCGTCGCCTCGTCGTGATCGCATCCAGCCAGGGCGAGTGCGCGACAAGCAAGCCACTCGCCGCGCATGCTCGAAGAAACCTCCTCGGCGCGAGTTGGCGATTCTATTCGGAGCGCTTCGTCAAACTTACGTTGCGCGATCAGCACGCGCATCTGTACGGCGGCGACCTCGAACTGATTATGTGCGTCGTCTTGCTCCCTCGCGAGCGCCCCGCTCCTAGAGAGCAGCCTACTTGCGTGAGCGAACCGGCCTTTTCCAAGTGCCGCTAGGGCTCGTGCTGTGTAGCCTGGGGGCAACGCAAAGTCGAGCCGATACTTGATGGCTGCCGCGGTTTCTTCATCGGCGATGGCGCGAGCGTCGTCGTAATACGCAGCCATTGATAAGCATCTGGAATACGCGTTAAGGAACGCCGTGAGGACTACGGGGTCGTCGGCCTGCGCAGCGAGAGGATGAGCGTGCGCCATCGCTTCGAGAGGGCGCGCGAGCCCGACGCCTGATCTGACATCCATCACCTCGTAGGCGGTCGCCAATCGAAGCAGGTCGTTTGCATTAGAGGGGTCGAGACTCTCGAGAGCTCGGAGTGCCCGACTCGCGGGCCCTGCTCGCTCCCCGCAGTGCCCGATCAGTTGACCCCAAAGTGCTTCGCGAAGGTCCTCCTGGGTTCCAGCGAATTCCTCAGCAAGGCGGAAGTGCTTCAAAGAATCGTCTGACCGGTCGCCCAAACGAGCGGCCTGTCCCGCAACGTAATAGCTTCTCCCTCTCAGCGGGTCGTCTCGATTGAAAAGCCGAGCCGCCTGAGCAGCCAACGCCTCCGACTCACGGTCCCGACCTCGCCGAAAAGCAATTTCGGCCTCGGCTAGGTCGAGTATTGGCGACGAGGCTCGACGTTCTCGGGCAACCGTGGTCCAGCGGGTAAGCGTTGAAAGCCGACCTTCGTCGAGCAGCGGACGGGATGCAACTCGTACGAGCTCGATTAGCGACCTCGTCGATCCGGCCGTCTCGACAACTGCAAATGCATCATCCCACCGCCGCTTACTCGCAAGCGTGCGAGCGATGCGATCGACCTCCGAGGGCGACGGAGCTTCCACTGGTGTTGATCGACGATTTAAGAATTCGCGAACAAGAGGATGGAGTTCAACAATTTCGTCTTGAGCGTGCACGAGAAATCCAAGTCGAACAGCTTCGTCGACTACTTCGTGCGCATCTTCTCCAAAAATCTCGTCAGCTATTTCTCCATCAACGGCGGGCACTAGCGCAAGCCTGACAAGGGCTCTGCGAACAGCCGGCCTCGCTGTCTGGTATAGCTCTTCGGCGAAGAATTCGTAGAGCGCAGTGGGAAGGCCGCTCGGGGGAGGGTTGGGAGAATCGGAATGCGCCGCCAATCCAAGTACGGCCGGCCAACCGTGAGCAAGCGCTGCTAGGCCGCGCGCTGGTTTAGCACCAACATGCTCGAGCAGCGTTTCCGCTTCATCTTCGCTCATCGCCAGGGTGATCTGCCCAATTTCATGTAGGTCGCCGTACAAGATCTGGCGCGCGTCAGCCCAGCCGGGGCGACAACGGCTGGTGAGCAGAAAGAGCGCAGGAGTTAGCCGGATTATTCCTTCAACGAATTCCTCAGAGGCCGTCGAGCCGGCAAGCTTGTGATAATCATCAAGAACGATCCAACCACCTCGAAGCTCCTCTTCGAATGATGTGGCGAATAGATCGATTAACTGTGCCACTTCTTGTTCCGGCTCCCGGGTAGCCCGAAGACGATCCCGCAGGAGCGTGAACTTATGGTTGTCTGGACCAGCTAATACCCGAGCAAGTCCCAGCACCAGTGCTGCGACATCGGAAGACGCTGACGTCATGCTGAACCAGGCGTGCGGCCTGCCCGAGAGCCACTGCCGGGCAAGCGTCGTCTTGCCGTAGCCAGCGGCGGCAACGAGCATGATCACCCGCGCCTCTGTCTGGTCGAGCAGCCGAGTCAGCCGCGGGCGCTCGATGATGTGTCGTCGCGCCGCGGCTTCGCCGCTCGGTTTGGCCTGCCCTGCTCCCATGGAATGCCAGCTGGGGCTGAATTGCCCCAGCACAGGTTAGTCGGCTCGACGACCATTTTCGACCGTCGCAAAGAGACAAGCCGCACCCGCGGCCGCGAAG
>VAWI01000077.1 GCA_005884005.1 Actinomycetota bacterium | reverse complement strand
GGGTCCGGCTCTCCGGAGACGGCACGGCGACCGTCCTGACGGCGATGCAGGACATCGGCACCGGCACCCGGACGGCGATGGCGCAAATCGCTGCCGAGGAGCTCGGCCTGCCGCTCGAGCGGGTAACCGTCGAGCTCGGCGACACGGCACAGGGCCCGTACGCAACTGTGTCCGGCGGTTCGTCCACCACCCCATCGGTCGGCCCCGCGGTTAGGGCCGCGGCCGGGGACGTGGCTCGGCAGATCCGCGAGATCGCTGCCCAGCGATTCGACGTCGAGGAGCGCGTGCTTTCACTCACCGACGGCAAGGTCATCAGCGCCGATGGCGGCTCTTGGCCGCTGGAGGAGATCACCGGCCTGCTCGAGGACGGTCAGATCCTCGGGCAGGGCGCCCGTGGACCGAACCCGGCCGGAATGCGAGTCATGACCTACGGAATCCAGGTCGCAGAGGTCGCGGTGGACGTCGAGACCGGCGAGATCGTGGTCGAGCGGATCTATGCCGTGCACGACATCGGTCGGGTGATCAACCCGCTCGGCGCCGAGAGCCAGATCGAGGGCGGCATCATCCAGGCGATCGGTCACTCGCTCTCGGAGCAGCGACTGCTCGACCCCCAGAGCGGCAAGGTCCTGACCCAGACGCTTGACGCCTACAAGCTGCCGACGATCGCGGATGTGCCCGAGATCGTCAGTGAGCTCATCGACGTCCCGGACGCCCATCTGACGAACCTCGGCTCAAAAGGACTGGGCGAGCCGCCGATCGTCCCGACCGCCGCGGCGATCGCGAACGCGATCCGCGACGCGACCGGTGCCGACGTGCGGTCGCTCCCGATCACGCGCGAGGAAATGCTGCGCGCGCTGCGCGAGGCTGGCGAACGAGACCGCGCGGAGCGAGTTGGAGCTGCTCCGGCCTGAGTCCGCCGAGGCCGCGTCGGCGGCGCTCGGCAACGGCTCCGTGGCGCTCGCCGGCGGGACGGAGCTCGTCCCGCTGCTCCGTGACGGAATCGTGCGAGCCGAGAAGCTGGTCGAGCTTCGCGACGTCGTCCCGCGCGGGTTTGACGGAACGCGGATCGGAGCGGGAACGACGCTGGCGGAGCTCGAGGTCGACCCGCAGATCCCACAGGCCCTGCGCGAGGCCTGCTCGCTTGCGGCGTCGCCCCAGCTTCGCTCGATGAGCACACTCGGCGGCAATCTCCTCCAAGCGACCCGGTGCTGGTACTGGCGGCTCAACTTTCCCTGCTACCTCCACGGTGGCGACGTTTGCCATGCCAAGGCGGGGCAGCACCGAGAGCACGCCATCTTCGGGAGCGACCGCTGTGCATCGGCGCACCCTTCCGACCCGGCCGCAGCGCTGCTGGCGCTCGGCGCGCGCCTTCATACGACTGCCCGCGAGCTTCCCCTCTCCGAGCTCTACCGGCTGCCGACCGATGACAACCGCGACGTGACCGCCCTCGAGCCGGGCGAGCTGATCCTCGAGCTCGACGTCCCGCAGCCGGAGGCCAGCGTCTACCTCAAGGCGATGGAGCGCCGCAAGTGGTCGTTCGCCCTGGTCGGCGTCGCTGCGGCCCGGTTTGCCGACGGCGTCCGGCTGGCGCTGGCCGGGGTCGCTCCCGTCCCTTGGGCTCTCTCCTCGCCGGACGCGCTCGAGCAGGCGACTCCCCTGCCCGGGACTGCCTACAAGGTGGACATCGCGCGTGCCCTGATCCGGCGCGCAGTCGAAGCCGTCGGCGCGCCGCGCAGCGCCTGACCGCGGAGCGCGACGACAACCCGGCCTCTTAGATGTTTGACGCGTCATCCGAGGTGTACCCGGCCTCCTCCCCGCGGCGAGCGTAACGCGGAAATCCATACGCGTCTGTGACGCCGGCGTGAAGAATGTGCGCCATGGTCGGCGCGGTCGTCCTGGCGGCGGGAGCTTCCTCTCGCTTCGGCTCGCCGAAGCAGCGGCTTCTGCTCGCGCCGGTGGTCCGGCGCGTTCGCAGTGCGCATTCGGTTGACGAGATCGTCGTGGTCGTCGGTGCCCACGACGTCGACACCGATGCGCGGGTCGCTCGCTGCACAGACTGGGAGCGCGGCCCTGGCGCGTCTCTGCGTTGCGGATTGGCTGCACTTCCGCCCGGCGCCGACGCGGCGGTCGTCGTCCTCGCCGACGGCCCGCTGCTCGCGCCTGAGGCGATCGAGCGCGTGGTCGAGGCGTGGAAGGGCGGCGCCGGCACCGTCGTCGCTGCGAGCTACGGCGGCATCCGAGGACATCCGGTCGTCCTCGATCGCGGGATCTGGGCGCAGATTCCGGACGAGGGCGCGCGCGCGTTCGAGCCGGTCCTGATCCCCTGCGACGACCTCGGAGCGCCGGGAGACGTCGACGTGCCGGAGGATCTCCCCGGAAGGGTGGGCGACGCCGGCGCAGAATGAGAAACGCGTCCGATGTCGGTCGCACCCCAACTCGAGCATCAGGAGCCCTCGCCGCTCGCATCGGCAAGGCTCCAGCGCAAGCTGACGGTCGAGGAGGCTGCTCGCCGCGCCGGTCTCAGCTACGAGCAGATCGAATGGCTCGAGGAAGGGCGCGTCTACCGGTTTCCGAGCGCCGACGACGCCCTGGTTGCGGTGGTGCTCTACGCAACCGCACTCGGCATCGACCAGGACGAGGCGCGAAGCCTTGCACGCCTGCCGGTCCAGCCGCGCCCGGATCGGTATCCACGCACCCGGATCATCAGCGTCGCGGCCGGAATCGTGCTGCTCGCGGCGCTCGCCGTCACCCTGCTCGGCGGCTTCGGAGCCAACGCTAAGAAGAACGACGGCGAGACGACGGCTCTCCCGCCTACCTGGAAGCTCAGCGTCGACGTCTTGAATGGAGGCGGCGACATCTACTACACCCGCGCACTCGCGAGCAAGATCGGGGGCCTCGGCTACAAGATCAAGCGCGTGACGAAGGCGGAGCGCTTCGACTACCCGAACACGGCCGTCTACTTCGAGCCTGGCGGCGACGCATACGGAAACCGTCTTGCCCGCCAGCTCGGGGTCCAGGCGAAGCCGCTGCCGGGCGGCAGTAATCCGCGCAGGCTCGTTGTAATCGCCGGGCCGCCTCGAATCGGCTAAACCCGATTTCAAGGACAGCGCTACCGCTGGAATGAGTGGCGGGCGCGCTAGATCAGCGGCGTCCGAAGCTCGGCCAGCTTCGTCTTCAGCTCAGGCGACATCGGCTCCGTCGCCGCCTGCCGGACGAAGCGCCTCAGCTGCGCCTCGAACCGGTAACGCTTGCGGCAGTACGCGCAACCGTCCAAGTGTTTTTCGGCAAGCGCACGCTCCTCATCGCTGAGGTCACGATCGAGGAAGGGCTGCAGCAGCTCTTCGCACTGCTCGCACGGATCGATGGCGAACCCACTCACGTTGCGTCACCTCCATCGACAATCGCCCGCTCGGCGAGCTCACGCTTGAGTATTCGCCGCCCGCGATGCAGGCGAGACATCACGGTTCCGACCGGGATGTCCAGAATCTGCGCCGCGTCGTTGTAGCTGAAGTCGCCAATGTCGACGAGCACGATCGCGTCGCGGAAATCGTGGGGCACCGCCGAGAGCGCCGAGACGGCGTCGTCCTGCGAAAGCCGCTCGATCACGCGCTCCTCGTCGGGATTGGGCGCCTGCGTCGACTCCTCGAGCTTGTTGTAGAGGAAGTAGTCGCCTTCCTCGAGCGGCTGCGTGTCGGGGGCGCGCTGGACGCGCCGGCCCCGGTCGATGTTGAGATTCGTCAGGATCCGGAGGAGCCAGGCCCGGAGATTCGTTCCCGGCTGAAACGACCTCCAGCTTCGAAAGGCCCGTGCATATGTCTCTTGCATCAAGTCCTCAGCTTCCTCGCGGGATGAGACCATCCGCCGGGCGACGCGATAGACCTGGTCGGCCAGCTCGAGCGCCTCTTCCTCGAACCTGACCCGGTCCCGCGCGTCCTCGGCGAGTCTTCTCGCCTCAGTCTCGGGTGCCGTCTCGCCCACGATGGCCACCCTAGCAACGCTTCTTTTGAGGCTGCAACGCGCCCGAACCGCCCTGCATTCCCGTTAGTTCTCGGTGCAAGGCGGGTAGGCGAGCGCTCAACCATCCAAACCGAAAGGCAGGGTTGTCATGGAAGGGTTCGACGTCGTCACGAGCGACGACTGCAAGATCGGTCACGTCGTCGCCGTTCAGGATCGACATCTGATCATCGAGCACGGAATGCTCAAAAAGACCCGCCACGCGGTGCCCGAGACGTTCGCGTATGCCGACGACGGCGAGCAAACCGTCAGGCTCAGCGTCTCGAAGGAGATCGTCGAGAGCTCCCCGAAGCTCGAAAACGGCTCGATCGACACCCAGGCTGTCGCCGAGCACTTCGGCCTCGCAGAGGGTTCGGCGGCTCCTGAGACCGCGGGTTACGGCGAGCTGTTGCCTGACGACCCGGCCCGCAGCGCCGACCAGGACGCGCTTCGCGCCGGCCGCGAGCCGGCCGACCAGGAGCGGGCGGAGATCCGCGAGGGCGGACTCGAGGCCGACCGAAACGGCACGACAACCGGCTACCTCAGCGACCGGATGCCGGGGAGGGATTAGGAGGGTTTGGCGGGATACCGCTCGTCGCCGGGGTGCGATGCTCGTTCTCAGGCAAGGACGCAGGGAGCGCGCGTACCCATAGGTACGTGCGCGACTGAGGACGCCGCCTGGGGGCGAGCAGCGCGGCCCCGGCGGCACAGACTGTATTCCGTCAAACCCTCCTAAACCGGCTGCGCCGGGCGAAACCCGGCCCTTGCCATCGCGGCGAGGAGCGCTTCGAGATCGGTGCGCTCCTCGTCCCAGCTCAGCGTCACCGTCCCCATCAGATTCGCGTTCGCGGACTCGAGGCCGTCATGTCCCCGGAGAGCCGCGCCAAGCCGCTGTACGCAGCGTTCGCAGCGAATCCCGCTGATCTGGAGCGTTTCCGAGCGAACGGGCACGACGCCTTCAGCCTAGCGTTCTCTCGACGAGATCCGCGCAGACCGCTTCGAGATCTTCGCGCCCGGCGATGTCCAGCTGACGCTCGCCCTCGCAGGTTGACGGATCGAGAGCCGCCAGGTCGCCCTCAGTTCCGAGCTTCTCTGCTGCTGGTGCCACGAGATCGAGGAGTTCCCGCGCGAGCTCGGGGGCGCGAACCAGGCGGCTGCCGTCCGGATGGATCAGCTCGGCGCGCGCCCCGAAGCGCAGCGCGGCCCAGCGATTCTGGGCATAGTCGCCGCGATCAGCCGGCAGGGCCTCCTCGTTGTCGACCGACGCGCAGAGAGCCTGCAACAGTCCGGTTAGCCCGGCGGTGACCCCGAGGCTGGTCGGCTGGTCGGGCATCCGGATCTCCAGCGTTCCGAAGCGCGGATGGGGTCGAACGTCCCACCAGAAACGCGTGTAGTCGTCGGCGAGCCCAAGCCCGATCAGGCGCTCGACGAAGGCTTCCCAGGCTTTGTAGGAGCCGAAGGCAGGCGGCGCCCCGGCGCGTGGCAGCTGCGCGAGCACCTCGGCGCGGTTCGACGCGAGCCCGGTCGCCCGGCCCGCGAGGAAAGGCGAGTTTGCCGACAGCGCAAGCACGAGCGGCAGCCAGGGCAAGACCCCTTCCAGGGTCGCATAGCAGGCGTTGGCACTCGGCATGCCCACGTGGACGTGAAGCCCGCTCACGCCCTGCCGGCGCGCGGAGACTCCGGCGAAACCGACGAACTCCTTGTAGCGCGGGTCGGAGGCGATCTGCTGCTGCTCGGGGTCGCTGAACGGATGGCTCCCCGCGGCGGCGATGCGCAGGCCGTGTTCTTCGGCAATCCGTGCAGCCGCACGCCGGAGCTGACTGAGCGCCTCGTGCGCCTTGCCGACCGAGTCGCACGTGTCGGTGTTCAGCTCAACGATCGACGCGAAGAGCTCGGTCTTGAGCCGGCCGGGGAGGTCGAGCTTCTCCGACTCGCCGATCAGCAGCTCGACGGCAGGCGCGAGCGCGAGCGTCCCGGCGTCGAGGATCATCACCTCCTCCTCAACCCCGATGGAAAAAGGCGGACTCTCGCCAAAACGCTGCTCGATCAAGAGCCGAAGGCTAAACGTCTCCTGTACGCGCCCGAACGGGCCGTCCCTAACTACGAGTTCGACGCGGGACCCGGTGCGTGAAGGCCTCGCCGCCGCAGGCGGCGAGGGTCTGCGCGCGGTCCAAATTAATGCGAGGGTCTGCGCGCGGTCCAATTACCTCCAGTCTTTTCTGCTGCGCAGAAAAGACTGGAGGGCCCGGGCAGGCATCGGGCCCTCCAGTAAGCGCTCCCGCAAGCCGTGCTGGCAACGGCTGGTGGCGCGGGAGCGCGGCCCCAGGGGTCAGGGGCCTTTCTGGGCGATCAGCCCGAAGATGGCTGCCGCCCGAGCTTGACGTTGAGGGTGAGCTTTTGGGTGCCGCGGTAGACGACGAGTGAGATTGATTGGCCGGGACGCTTCGCCGCGATCAGGTCGCGAAGCTGATCGACCGAGCTCAGCGGGACGCCGTCCGCAGAGACGATCAGGTCACCGCCGATCGGCCAGCTTTCGCCGGAGACGACCGCGGTGTCGGTGCCCGCGTGGAGCCCGGCAGTAGCCGCGCCGCTGCCGGGGTGCACGGTGGCG
>VAWI01000047.1 GCA_005884005.1 Actinomycetota bacterium | reverse complement strand
ACTTCTTCGTCTTCCAGCTCGGCGATGACGGGTTGCGTGCGGTCTAGCGACGCCGATAGTTCAAGTCGAGGCTGTCGACGCGGCCCGACCAGCCGAGTGTCAAGCGCCAGCACCCGGGTGACGGCAGGTTGACGATCGAGGGACCAGGCCCGCCGGAGACCGTGCGTGTCACCGGTGCGCCGACCGTCGTCGACCGGTCCATTCGTTGGGCCCGGATCCTGAGGGCGGTCGCGCTCGATGTTTTGCGCGAAACCCAAAGGATCTTGTTCCGTCGACGGCCCGGCGGCGAGCGCAGCGGGTAACCGAAGAGGATCGCGACGATCCGTTGCGCTCTTCCGAGCACGTGTGGAGCTCGCGGCTTTGGGTCGATGAAGCCGCCGCGGGCCCAAGTCGGTAGGACTCCGAGTTGGACCTCGGATTTACAAGCCCGGGCTACGAGGCGAGGAGAAGACGTGCTAGGCGCCGCCGCGGCCGTCGTCGTTCCGACCGCGAGAGCCAGAACGCCGAGAACGCGGCGCACGCTGTTAGGTGCCGACGACCTGGACGATCCAGCGGCGGTCGCGCTCGCGGTCGAGCTCGAGGAAGAGCACGCGCTGCCAGGTGCCAAGGCAGAGCTCGCCCTCGCGCACAGGAATCGACTCGCCGGCCGTGCCAAGCAGCATCGCCATGCAGTGCGAGTGGCCGTTGCCGAAGTCCATGTCCTCCGGGCAGATGTTTTCGGTGCGGCGGTCCCAGTCGTCGTGCGCGTAGTACGCGTCGCTCGGGATCAGGCGTTTGAGCATGTTGGCGAAGTCCTCCAGAAAACCGCTCTCGAACTCGTTCACGCGTACGCAGCAGGTCGTGTGCGGCGAGTAGACGCAGGCGATCCCGTCGACGACGCCGCTCTCCTGGACGACCTCGATGACTTCCTCTGTGATGTCGCGGACCGACAGTCCGCCGCTGGTGCGAAGCTGCGTCTCTTGCTGGAAGACCTTCACCGTTCGCTCACCCTCCTCCGGTTGTCGGCGGCCGCGGATGTGCGGGCAGGCGTATTTTGCGCGTTTCGCGCGCAAGTTGGAAATCGAACCGGCTAGGAGTTAGTAACCGGTCGAGTAGGTCGTCGTGCCGCTCGTCCCGGTCGTGCCGGTGTTCGTGTTCTCGGTCGAGGTGCCGCTGCCTGCCCCGCCGCTGCCGCCGACCGTGACCGTGCCCTTCATGCCTAGGCCTTTGTGGCCATCGATCGGGCAGTAGATCTCGTAGGTACCGGCCTTCGGGAGCGTCACCTTGAGGGTCCCGCTGCTGCCCGGCGAGATCCCGGATGCGTCCTTGTCGACGCCGTTCCCCTCGACCGCGAGCGAGTGCGTGATCGTCCCATCGTTGATGCCCTTGAAGACGTAGGTGCCTGGCTTGGCGAGCGAGATCGTGTTCGGGTTGAGCTTGTACTCGGTCTCGTGGACGCTGACGGTCTTGATCACCGTGCCGCCGGCGGACGACGAGGTCGTGGTCGATGCGGGTTTGCTCTTCGAGCCCCCGCCGTAGCCGCCGCAGCCGCCGGAAACGGCGGCCGCGACGACGACGACGGCACCAAGCAGGGAAATTCGGTGCGTCCTCATATGCCGACATACGACATTAGCCGCCCGTCGGTTTTCCGCGCTAGTCTCGCGTCGCCGGGCCCGTAGCTCAGCTGGTCAGAGCAGCGGACTCATAATCCGTTGGTCCCTGGTTCGAATCCAGGCGGGCCCACTAAGAAAGCCCCGCTAAGCCCGACGGTGACTCTGGTCGTTTCGTGAGCGCACAGACGAAAACGAGGCCGAATGGCCGACAACAAGAAGAGCCGGTGAAAACTGCGCGGGAGCCGCACATGGTGGGCCGGCCAATCCATCTGCATGGTCGTGCGCGTAGTAACAGGCGAGATGGAGGTGGATATGCGACAGGTGAGGAAGTTGCACGAACGGCAGGGCAAGCGGATCACGCTCAGCGCGATAACCCAGGCTTGGGTTCTGTTGGCGCTGATGGCAGCGCTGGGGGTGTCGGGTTTTTTCCTCGGCACCGGCTCGATAGCGCTCAGCGCGACGCGGACGGGGGCGACCGTCAACCTCCGCAAGACGCAACTCGGCTCGATACTGGTGAACTCGAAGGGGCACACCCTCTACCTCTTCATGAAAGACAAGAACGGGAAGAGCTCCTGTAACGCGAGCTGCGCAACGTTCTGGCCGCCCTTGCTCAGCCACGGCAAGCCGACTGCCGGCTCCGGGGTGAAAGCGTCGCTGCTCGGCACGACGAGGCGAAGCAACGGCAGCCGCCAAGTGACCTACAACAAGCACCCGCTCTATACCTACACACTCGACAAGAAGGCGGGCCAGACAAAGGGTGAGGGCATTCTGGCTTTCGGTGCCAAGTGGTACGCCGTCTCCGCCAAAGGAACGGCCGTCGTCAAGAGATCCACCACCACGACCACCACGACCACCACGACCACTACCTGTCGCTACCCACCCTGCTAGGAATCCGGGAGGCGCTAAGCGTTCGGCTCGCCGCCCGGCCCAAGACTCAAGCCGGCTCGACTTTGCTTGGTCCCGAGCTCGCGAGCCACTCGGCTTCGATGACGTAATCGAAGGGTCCGTGACCGGTCTGGATGGCCAGTACCCGATAGGACTCGGAGTCCTGCTCGAAGGTTTGGCCGACAGAGAGCGGCGCGTCCCGCTCGGCCGTAAACCGTTTGCCGCCGCCGCCGTTCGAGACGACTAGTACGTCGTAGAGCATGGTGTTGCACGGTAGCGCCGCAGGGGGTTCCCATCGTCGCCCGCGACCCATCTCGCAAGACACGAGCGGCCGAACTCAGTTCGCTCAGGCAGTCCCTACAAAGTGCTGGCCCTGCAAGTCGAACTCTGTTCGCCTAGGGTCATCGCCTCGCGCGCCAAACGCGCGTTGGTGGCCTTCGGGCTTTCGGCCGGGTTGCTCAAGGGGCGCGGCAAGAACGGGGGCGAGTACACGATCGACGAGTACATCTCAGCCATCGAGGAAGGTCGAGGAGCGGCGGCGTAAGTCGCGGCGCCAAAGTGGCCGACTGGCTCGCACGGTAGGCCGAGGCGTCGCCGGCTGAATTAGAGCCCTGATGCACGCGATCATCCCCTTGGGACGATGCCAGGACCGCCGTTCTTCGTGTGGGCTGAGACCTCCGAGACCGGTGTGATGAACCGATTCCCTAAGACAAGACCAGCCGGCACCGTTGGTGACAAAAGGGGGCCGTCGTTCCCAGCCCGGCAGGGTGGCAAAATCGCTGTCGCCCTCGCGATTCTCGCCGCGATCGCAAGCGGATGCGGCGGAGGTAGCAAGTCGAGCCAGCCCACGTCGGCATCGCCATCCTCGTCGCAGCCCTCATCCCAAGCGTCCGCGACTGCGAGCGCGTGGGCCGGAAGCTTCTGCGGGTACGCCCAGGCATGGAAGACATCGCTTCAGCATGCATCTGCGAGGCTCAAGACCTCGCACTCGCCCGGAACCGCGACAGTTGCGCTCAACACCGCGAAGTCAGCGACTCTGCTGTTCTCGAACCAGCTCTCGGTACTCGGTGCTCCCCCCGGCGCTGGAGCTCAGCAGGCGACCCATCAACTGCGCCTCTACGGACAGCGCCTCAAGTATTCGAATCAGAACCTGCAGGGCGAGTTCAATGCTTCCAGCAGCACTACGAGTGAGCTGACACAGAAGATCCGAAATGTCAGAGGGACATTGCTTGTCATGGTGGGCCAGCTCCAGCAGGCCTACGGGTACATCACCACGCTCCATGGGAGTTCGCAGCTGAAACAAGCGCTGACGAGCAACAGCACTTGCCGTGTCGTGTTTAGTAAGACGTGAGCAGCCTGGCTTCCGCCTGAGGACCCACGAGTGCGCGCGCGCGCAGCGCTTCGCGATCCAGTGCCTCGGCGAGTTTCAACGACGGCGACTATGGGGCCACGTTTTGCAGGCGCCAATCACTCGAGCGGCAGCGCGGTCGCGCGCAGCTCGAATTCGCTCCGACTCGTGAATGTCACCCTCCGGTTGCATGGCGAGTAGCTGCGCGTACAGATGCGCGTACAGGCTTGCCGCGAGAGGGTGCATTTTGCCGCCTCTAGTCGCGTCGTTGAATGTGCGCGCTTGCAGGTGGTTCGCGTTTCTCGTGCCTAGTTGCGTTCTGTCGGCTCGGACTCATGATCCGTTGGTCCCTGGTTCGAATCCAGGCGGGCCCATTTGCAACGGCGTGGCTATGGAGAGCCGCATGGTTATGTCCTGACTAGCGGGCTACCCCATGAGATCCGCGCGTGAAAGGCGACGACGGATGGCGACGAACCCAAGCACGGTAAGGGACACCCCGCGAGCGAAGCCAGCGAGCGAAATCCGCGCGAGTCGCAAAGGTATGGCCGTCCCAGACGATGCCCTGCGTCGCCCCGTTCGCCGGCGGGGGATAGATAACCCGCGTTTCGACGAACGCGATCCCAAGCACGAATATCGCCGGAACGATTAGGAATATCGCGAAGAACTTCACTTCACTCGCTCACGGAGGCCGCGGCCCTGCCTCGTCTCAATTGCTTGAACTTGTCTCTTCTCCTGCCAACAATGCGTTGAAGCCGGGGCTGCGGCCGTTCCCCTCTCCCACCGCCGGCGTTTGACTCGCCGCAGTGGCCCAAACGCCGTGCCCCGGCCCACAAATCTTCGTGAGCGCTGAGCTCAACCGCGTCCCCCGTAAGGCCTGACGTTGCCCGAACGTTTGGGTGGCCTGTTTGCAGGCCCTTTACGCCGCCCATAGTGCCGATCGGCCGATGGCATGGTCGATCATGATCACCGGGATCACGAGAAGCGCGGCGACGATCACGGGGATCGCGAAGAACCGCTCGACTCGGTGCTCGTCCACGGCCGTTGGTTCGACGGTCGACGAGGCTCGCCTGCCGCTTGGTCAAGCGGGAACTCGACGGACCCGACCCTTTGGCAGGCCGCTACGGCTCCACAGAAACCGTCATGACCTCGCTCGTTCAGGTGCCGCTGAGCTCCCCGACGCTGACGCCGAGCGCCCGGCCCGCCGCGCGTAGCAGCTTCGCGCCTCTTCGGCGGTCTCGATCCGATCGCATCGCGTCCTGCACCGACGCCTCGAGGTTGCCGCTGTCGTTCCTCGTCATCTCGAGCCGGGCGTCGATCCCTCTGAGTGTCCACGTGAAGCCTTGGATCGCAAGCGTCCTCGCAATTCGTCCTGCGGCCGTCGAGGCGCGTTCTTTCCGAAGGCGCATGAGTACGCGGACGAGGTCACCGTGGAGCTCTTTCGCGGTCTGCGGCTGGCCGATCTGCGCGATGCCGCGGCCGAAGGTCTTCCTGAGCCCGCTGTCCGCAGCCGACGAGCCGCAGCCGGCCAAGAAGATGAGGCCCAGGACGGCGGCGAATGCAATCGCGCGTTGCATCGAATGCGACAATCGTCTCACCCGTGAACGCCGAGGGAGACCTGACGCTCGGCCGGCGCGACTACGACGAGGTGGTTGGTGCCCTTATCGCCGTGCGCCGTTTCGCCTGTGAGATGTCGGAAGTCTCCGCCGACCCGGGACACACGGAGCAGCCCGAGGATGCGGGCGCGCGGGCGATGGTGGACGTCTGCGACCGCGCGCTCGAGGGGTTGCCCTACGACCGCGCCCGCTGAGTGAACGCGTACACGCGCCGGTAGCCGACGACATAGAGGCGGTGCGAATCCGCGACCACCGGCGTGTACTCGCCGTCGGGGTAGATCCAGACGGCTCGGCCGGTACGTGCCTCGAGCCCGTAGGTGCGGTGGGCGAGCGTCGAGAAGTACACGACTCCGTCGACGATGCTCGCGGAGCCCGAGATCCCGCCGTTGGCGCGGAAGCGCCAGCGGACAGCGCCCGTCGCTGCGTCGAAGGCGTAGAAGAGGCCGTCGAGGGAGCCGACGAGTACGCGATCGCGCCAAACGGCCGGTGAGGCGTAGACGTAGCCACCGGTCGTGTACGACCAGCGGAGCTTGCCGCTGCGCGCGCCGTAGGAGTACACCTTCCCATCGGTCGAGCCGATGAAGACCCGCCCGTGGGCGATCGCGGGCGACGAGTAGAACCAGCCCGTGTGACCGAGCCGCGGCTGGGCGGAGGCGCGCCAGACCTGCTTGCCGGTCCGAGCATCGAGCGCGTACACGTAGCCGCCGTACGAGCCGATGTAGATCTTTCCGTCGGCGAACGACGGGGAGCCTTTCACCGCCCCGTCCGCTTTGAAAACCCAGCGCGCCTTGCCGCTCCGAACGTCCAGCGCGTAGACGTGGCCGTGCCAGTCGCCGGCGTAGACGAGCCCTCCGACGACGAGCGGTGAGGACTCGCAGGGGCCGAGGCGGAAGCGCCAACGTACCGCCCCGGTCCGCTGCGCGTACGCGACGATCTCCCCGTCCGTTCCCGGAATCGGCGACCCGCATTCGTGACCGATGAAGGTGTTGATTACGAGCAGGCGCCATACGACCGGCGTTCCCCAGCCGCAACGGCCGGAGCGGTGGCGCCAAAGAAGGTGGCCAGTCCGTGCGTCCAGCGCGAGGAAGCGGCCGTCCCAGGTCGGCAGGAACAGCTTCCCGTACGCCACTGCCGGCGGGAACTCGAGCAGCGTGGCGTTGTTGTTGAACGCCCAGACGCGGCGGAACGGCGGCCGCAGCCGATAGCCGGCATTTCGCGTCCCGGCGAGGTCGAAGCCGTAACGCGGCCACGCGACGCCTTCCTCGGGCCGCGTGGGCTTCGCCTGCGTCGTCACGAACTCCACTGACGACGAGCCGTGGATATTGCGGAACTCGTGCTTGCGATGGAGCACGAAGGCGGTGAGGCCGGAGGCGGCCAGAACCGCACAGGCGAAGAAGAAGGCCCGCCAGCCCCGCAAGCCGCTCATCGCCCGGCCCGATCGTTGCCGAGGTGCGCCCAGAGGTTGTTCATCAGGTGCTGAACCTTGGGCTGGCCGATTCCGCCGGCGAGCGTGAAAGCTCCGGCGGCGAAGACCTTGGCGCCGGCCTTCTCGTAGTACGTCATCTGCGCGGTCATCCCCGGGCCATAGAGGTTCGGGATCTCGGCGACGACGCCGGTCGACTTGGGCGAGGCCGAGGTGACATGGTCGGCCTCGATGCCGCCGTTCGAGATACTGCCGCCGTCCCCGAGGCCGGTGCCGTTCAGCAGCCATGCGAATCGGCTTGCGTCGCGGACGACCCAGTTGCCACGGTGCTCGCCGCTGTCGTTGTGGAAGTACTCGACGCCCAGGAGTGCGGCTTCGGGCCGGCCGAGATCCCGCCACTTGATGACGCGATACATCACGCGACCGTGGATGACGATCTTCCAGTAGAAGTTGTTCGCCGAGAGGAAGATCAGGTTGCCGCCGCGGTTGCGGTAGTCGGTGACCGCGTCGTACTCGTGCGTGGTCACGTACTCGTGGTGACCGGAGAAGATGATCAGTGAATAGGCATTCGCGAGCTGGTGTCCGCTCGCGCCCTTCAGTTCGGCATCGGAGATGATGTCCACGTCCGGGTGGCTCCGGCTCAGCCAGCGCAGGAATGGAATCTCGTAGTACTTGAAGTGCGGCGGCGTGCCCCGGTCGAGGAACGGCCGGCCGAGTCGAGCGGAGTGCTGGCACGCGCAGGCGTACCAGGTGTCGGCTCGCCCGTCGCCGTTGTCGTCGCGGTGGTTGTAGGCCTGCCACGTCTGCGTCGGCATTACGACGGCGACGCGGTGCTCGCCGAGATGCTTCGGGCGCAGGACGAACGGGGCGTAGCCGACCCGCCCGCCGGGGGCGGTCAGCTGCACGAAATAGACGCCGCTCGGCCAATCGCCGAGGCGGACGTTGACGATCCGGCGGCCCGAAACGGGGCCGATGGTGTGCTTCTTGGTGACGGCGACGCCGGTCATGACGTCGTGGCCGAGCTTGCGAACGGGAGGGCCGACTTCCGGGCCGACGTGCCGGATCTCGATCGACACCCGCGGTGCCGTGTCGGTGATCACGAGGTGGGCCGTGCTGCCGGGGCCGTAGCTCTCGAGCGGGAACGCGGCCTCGACGGTCGGCCGGTGCGTCCCCTCTGCTGCGAGATCGCGGCCGTCGTCGTCGTCCAGACCATAGACGGGGAGCGCCTTCGGATGTCCCGCCCCCATAAAGCCGGCGGCGGCGACGATTGCCAGAACCTGGAGCGTGCGCCTTGCGGCGCTCTGTGAGCTGTGCGAGTTGGTAGCCATGGCCCGACGCTCGGGCCGAGCCCCAACCGCTCAGTCATGGCGCACCAACGGCCGGCTAACGGGCCATATGCACCGGCCTCAGGAGGTGCTACAAAAGTCACGTGCTCGAATTTCGAATTCTCGGACCGGTCGAGGTCACGGACGACGGCGCGCCGCTCCAGCTGGGCGGCCAGAAGCAGCGCGCGCTGCTCGCGCTGCTGCTCCTGAACCCGAACCGGGTCGTCTCGACCGACCGGATCATGGACGCGCTCTGGGGCGAGCAGGTGCCGCGAACGGCGGCGACCTCGCTTCAAAACTTCGTGTCGCAATTGCGCAAGCTGCTCGGCTCGGACGTGCTCGTGACGAAGCCGCCGGGCTACCAGCTGCGGGTCGCAGCCGACCAGCTCGATCTCGAGAAGTTCGTGCACCTCGTCGAGGAGTCCCGAGGCGAGCCGGCCGCGGAGCGCACCACGACGCTTCGGCGCGCGCTCGCGCTGTGGCGCGGGCCGCCGCTGGCGGATCTCGGCTTCGAGGCGTTCGCACAGTCCGAGATCGCGCGCCTCGAAGAGTTACGGCTCGCGGCACTCGAGGACCGAGTTGAGGCGGAGCTCGAATCAGGTCGCCACAGCGACCTGATCGGCGAACTCGAGGCGTTCGCCGACGAGAACCCGCTACGGGAGCGCTTGCGAAGCCAGTTGATGCTCGCGCTCTATCGATCGGGCCGGCAGGCCGAAGCGCTTCAGATCTACCACGACACTCGGCGCGTGCTCGTCGACGAGCTTGGGATCGAGCCGAGCCCGACGCTGCAGCAGCTCCACGGCGCGATCCTGCGGCAGGACCCCGGACTCGAGGACGGACCCCCGGTGGCGCCGGTGGCCGAAGATCGGATCAAAGACGTCGTCGGGACGATGCTTGCCGGTCGGCTGGTGCCGGTGCTCGGGGCCGACGTGGCCGAGCTCACGGCTCAGCTAGCAGAACGGTTTGAATATCCGAGCAACGGCAGCGCGCTTCCCCAGGTCGCCCAGTACATCGCGGTGATGAAGGGCTCCGGCCCCCTGTACGACGAGCTCCATTCGCTGCTCGACGCCGATCTGCCCCCGACCGTGCTGCATCGCTTCTTCGCAGCGCTACCACCGCTCCTGCGCGAGCGCGGCGCCCCGCACCAGCTGATCGTCACCACGAGTTACGACCTGGCGCTCGAGCGCGCGTTCCTCGACGCCGGTGAGGAGTTCGATGTCGTTTCTTACCTCGCTGCCGGCCGGAACCGTGGCAAGTTCTGCCACGTCGCGCCGGACGGGACCGGAACCCTGATCGAGGTGCCGAACACGTACGCGACCCAGCTCTCGCTCGAGCGCCGCACGATCATCCTCAAGCTCCATGGCCAGGTCGGCCGCAGCGGCGAGGACCGCGAGTGGGAGAGCTTCGTCGTCACCGAGGACGACTACATCGAGTACCTCGCGCAGTCCGAGGTCGCGAGCGTCGTCCCCGTCGCGCTCGGCGCGAAGCTCCGTCGCAGCCATTTCCTCTTCCTCGGCTACACGATGGCCGACTGGAACCTTCGCCTCTTGCTCCACCGGCTCTGGGGCGACCAGCCGCTCAGCTACCGCTCGTGGGCCGTCCAGTCCGAGCCGATGCCGCTCGAGCGTGAGTTCTGGCGGCGCCGCGACGTCGACGTGCTCGAGATCCCGCTGGAGCGTTACGTCGAAGGACTGGCCCGCCAGGCTGGTCTCGAGCTCGCCGAGGCTTCGGCATGAGTGCGGTCGCGGCACCGCCGAGCCCATACAAGGGGCTGGCGCCCTTCGACGACTCCGAGCTCGACGCGCTGCTCTTCTTCGGCCGCGAACGCGAGATCGAGGTGATCGTCGCGAATCTGATGGCCTCGCGCCTGACTGTCCTCTACGGGGCGAGCGGCGTCGGCAAAACGTCGCTTCTGCAGGCCGGCGTCGCCCATCGTCTGCGGCGCGAGCAGCATGCCGTGGTGGTCGTCTTCTCGGCCTGGACGGGCGACGCGGTGGCGAATTTGCTCGACGCCGTCGAAGCCGCGGCGGGCGAAGATGCCGGCGCCTTTCGTCGAGGCGGGCCGCTCGCCGATGTGCTCGCCGCGTGGACGCGGCGACTCGATGCCGAGCTTTACATCGTCCTCGACCAGTTCGAGGAGTACTTCCTCTATCACGAGAACGAACGCGGCCCCGGAACGCTCGCGGAGGAACTGCCGGAAGCGCTGCGCCGAGCCGGGCTGCGCGTCAACTTCCTCATCGGGATCCGCGAGGATTCGCTGGCGAGCCTGGACGCGTTCAAGGCTCGCATCCCGAACTTGTTCGGGAACTCGCTGCGGCTCGACCGGCTCGAGCGAAGTGCCGCTCGGGCTGCGATCCTCGGTCCGCTCGAGCGCTACAACGAGCTCGTTCCCGCAGGAGGCGGCGTCGAGGCGGCGCCCGAGCTCGTGGAGGCCGTGTTGGACGAGGTGGCTGCCGGACGCGTCGATCTGGGTCTTTCCGGACGCGGCGCCGTCGGCGAGGAGGGCTCCGACCGGATCGAGGCTCCGTACCTTCAGCTCGTCCTCGAGCGGCTCTGGGAGGTCGAGACGAGCCGAGGCTCGAACCGGCTCAGGCTGGAGACCCTGCGCGAGCTCGGCGGCGCGGCGCACATCGTCGAGGATCACCTGGAACGGGCGATGGCAGAGCTCTCGCCGGAGGAGAAGGACGCTGCCGCGGCGATGTACAACCATCTCGTCACTCCGTCGGGCATGAAGATCGCCCACCGGGCCGGCGATCTCGCCGGCTACGCATCGATCGGGGAGGTCGAGACCCAGCACGTGCTCCAGCGGCTCGTCGAAGAGCGGATCGTTCGTGCCGCAGAGAATGGGGCGGAGGGCCCGCGATACGAGATCTTCCACGACGTCCTCGCCGAGGCCGTACTGGCCTGGCGGACCGAGCACGAGGCGGAACGGAAGCTCGATGCGGAGCGGGCCGCCGCCGCCCGCCGCCATCGGCGCCTGCTCGGGCTCGCGATCGGCGCGCTCGTGCTGATTGCGATTCTTGGGGCGATCGCCGTTTACGCGCTCGTGCAACGCGGCGACGCTCGCAGCCAGGCGCATCGGGCCCGGGGCCGGGAGCTCGCCGCGAGGGCACTGACGAGCGCGCCGGTCGACCCGGAGCAGGCCGTCCGGGACGCAGTGCAGGCCACTCGCTACGAACGCTCTCCCGCTGTTGCGAACGTGCTACGGGCGACCCTTCTCGGGCTGCGCGTGAAAGCGGTCCTACCTGCCGGCGGGAAGCCTGTCGCCGCCGTCGATTTCAGCCCGGACGGAAAGCGGTTGGTCGTTGCCGGCGGCGACGGGCTCGCACGGATCTACCGCGTTTCGGACGGGAAGCATCTACGCGACCTGCGCCACGGTTCTGCGCTTTCCGCCGCGGTCTTCAGCCCCGACGCCACCAAGATCGCGACCGCCGGCGACGGTTCGGCTGCGCGGCTCTGGGATGCGAGGAGCGGCGTCCTACTGCACGTCCTGCGGCACGAAGGTCCTGTCACGAGCGCAACGTTCTCGCGCGACGGGCGCCTGCTCGCGACGACGAGCGATGACAAGACGGCTCGCATCTGGGATGTCTCCAACGGCCGCCTACTTCAGCGACTCGAGCACCCGGGAGGCGTCCGGTCTGCCTCGTTCAGCGGCGACGGCAAGTTGCTCGTTACGCGTCTCGTTCCCGCGGCTTTCGACCGGACCGCTCGGGTCTGGGACGTCGCGAGCGGAACGCTGCTCTATCGACTCAGTCAACCCGACCGGATGACGGTGGCGCGCTTTGCACCGACGGGCCCACTGATTGTGACGGCGGGGGTGGGCCACGTCGCCCGGGTTTGGAACGCACGATCGGGTACGAAAGTGCACCTGCTCGTCGGGCATTCGTCGGGCATCATCGACGCCGAGTTCAGCGCATCCGACCGCCAGATCGTCACCGCGAGCACCGACGAGAGCGCCCGCGTCTGGGACACCGGGACGGCTGCACTCGTCGGCGTGCTGACCGGCCAGCAAAACTACGTCCTGCGCGCGATCTTCAGTCCCGACGGCCAGTGGGTCGCAACCACGAGCCGAGATCGAGCTGCGCGGATCTTCGAGCCGAACGGGTCACTGCGCGTGACGCTGGTAGGCCACCGCGATTCGGTCACGGACGTTGCGTTCAGCCCGGACGGAACGTCGATTGCGACCGCGAGCGCCGACGGGACGGCGCGACTCTGGGACTCCCGCGCGCAGCCTGATCTCGTTCCGCTCGGCCGTCAGCGAGGCAAGGTCGCGGCCGTCGCGTTTAGTCAGGACGGCCGCCGGGTCGTCAGCGCCGGAACGAACGGGACAGTGTGGGTGTGGCGCGTCGGCGATCCTGACCATGCCCTTGCGACGTTGAGGCCCGGTGGCCGGGTGACGGCAGTAGCGATCAGCGGCGACGGTCGACGTTCGGCGACCGCTGCTCCAGACGGATCCGTACAGGTTCGCGATGTCTCCTCCGGCCGCTCCGTGTCCGTGATTCGCGACGTCGGAGCCGTGCGAGCGCTCTCGTTCAGCCTTGACGGGCGGCGCCTGGCGGTCATCGGCAAGAACGGCCGCGCGCACATGTGGGCTGTCGACGGGCAGAAGTCGCTACGGACAGTGGGCGCCCGGGTGCTTGCGGCATCGTTCAGTGCCGACGGCGGGCGGCTCGTGACAGCGGGGTCGAATGCGATCGGACGCATCTGGGACGTCAAGAGCGGCAAGCCGGTCACGCCGCCGCTTGCCGGTCACCGTGATCTGCTCACGTCCGCATCGTTCAGCCACGACGGCCGTCACGTCGTCACGACGAGCCGCGACCACGATGCGCGGATCTGGGACGCGCGAACTGGTCGACTGGTCTGGACGCTTGCAGGCTCGTACGCCCAGATCAACAGCGCCGCTTTCAGCTCCGATGACCGTTGGGTCGTTACAGCGGGGCCGGCCGCAACCGGGATCTGGGACATGAACACCGGACGACGCCTCATCGCGGTCAACGGGCGCGACCACCCCCTGACCGCCGTGGTACTCTCGCCGCACGGGTGGCGGATCGCCGCCGGTGGCCTTCACGGGACCGTCAAGACTTACGACTGCCAGCTCTGCGGGAACATAGGCGATCTAGTTTCGGTTGCCCGGCAGCGGCTCGCGCACCTCCGCCACTAGCTTCGGCCAGGCGCCCGCGGACGGTTGGTCAGCCGCTCGCTGCTGGGCTGAGCGGCGGCTCGTCCGGGCTAGGCGAGACCGGAGGGAGCGACGGGCCGGGAGGGCGAAGGAGAGACTCGGCCGGCCGGGGCGGCGGTTCAGAGACAGGGCTCACAGCGGGCGGCGAAGGTGCTGCCATCGGCGAAGGTGCTATCACCGGCGCCTCGGCCGCCGGCGGGGTCTGCGCGACAGCGGTCGCAACTGCTTCGGCCACGGCTGACGAGACGCGGCGCTCGATCTCGAGTTGGAAGATGGCGCTCTGGGCCTGGACCCGGAAGCGGAACGCACGCCCTTCGCCGATCACGTAGCCGATCAGTACCCCAAGCAGGGCGCCGACGATGATCGTCGCGACGCCGAATCCCGCCGGCACGCCCCAGACCGACCTCAATGGGGTCAGAGGGACCGCCCCGACGAAGACGCCGAAGATGCCACCGCCCACCGCGCAGCCGACCCGGACCGTGTCGGCCTTCCGGAGGAGCTGGTCGGCGAAGCGCTCGATGATCTTGGGGTCGTAGCTGCCCGCAGGAGACACCTCCAGGTGATCGGCGGCGAGCGGCCCGAGCTTGAGAACAAGCGTGGTTGAATAGGGTGATGCGGCTGCGGCGGAAATCCGAGGGCGCGGCGCCGGTGCGCCGCATACTCGTCGGAACGGACCGCTCGGAGACAGCGACCCGCGCGGTTCGCTGGGCGGCCCAGATGGCCGAGCGCTACGAGGCCGAGTTGATCATCTGCCAGTCCGTTCGCGACGGCATGGACAAGGCGGCGACGCAGCGCGAGCTCGCTGAGTACGCCGCCGAGATCGTCGGTCCTGAGGCTCGGCCCCTCGCGGCGCAAGGAGACGATCCTGCCAAGGTGATGGTCGACGTCGCGAATGCGGAGGACATCGACGTAATCGTCGTCGGCAGCGTCGGCATGAGCGGGCGCAAGGAGTTCCTGCTCGAAAACGTGCCGAATCGCGTTTCCCACAATGCGCCGTGCACGGTCGTGATCGTCCAGACCCATCGCGAGGGAGGTAAGCGGTGACCCAGGCTGAGGTCGAGGGCAGTCTCCTCGGCCGTGCGACCCGCGTCGCCTCCGTCTTCGCCAAGTACGGCCTGCGCGAGACGCGCGGCAGCGCCGATCCAATCGAGATCCGCGCTCGTCGGCTCCGCGACGCGCTCGAAGAGCTTGGCCCCACGTTCGCGAAGCTGGGCCAGATCCTTTCGACGCGACCCGATCTCCTGCCGCCCGAATTCATCATCGAGCTCTCGTCGCTCCAGGACGACGTCGCCCCCCTGACCGAGGCCGAAGTCGTCCAGGTGATGGAGGAGGAGCTCGGCGTCCCCTGGGAGGACGTGTTCGCCTCGATCGACTCGGAGCCGCTCGCCGCGGGCACGATCGGCCAGGTGCACAAGGCGACGCTCGAGAGCGGCGAGCGCGTGGTCGTCAAGGTCCAACGGCCCGGAGCCCGCGACGAGATCATGCGTGACCTCGGGCTCCTGCGGCTCTTCGCCGAGAAAACCGAGAGCCGTGAGGCACTACGGCGGATCGTCGACCTGCCGGCGGTCGTGGAGCACCTCTCGAACTCGCTCCAGCGCGAGCTCGATTTCGAGCAGGAGGCGGCGAACATCGACCAGATGCGCGACGTGCTGCAGCCCTTCTCACGGCTCGATGCGCCCGGCGTCCACCATCGGTTCACGACGAAGCGCCTGCTCGTGCTGGAGTTGATTCCCGGCGGGCCGGTGCGCGAGGCGCCTCAGGGCCCCGAGCGCAAGGAGGCCGCCGGCCAGCTGCTCGAAGCCTTCTACCGCCAGATCCTCACCGACGGCTTCTTCCACGCCGACCCCCACCCCGGGAACTTGCTCTGGTCGGACGGGAGGATCTACTTCCTCGACCTCGGCATGGTCGGAGAGGTGGCGCCGGACGTCCGAGAGCGCGTGCTGCTGCTCCTGCTGGCTTTCTGGCAGGAAGACGTGCCGTTCCTCGCCGAGATCCTGCTCCTGCTTGCGCCCGAGCTGCCGGAGGAGCTCGACCTCGATGCCTTCCGCGAAGAGATCGGCCAGTTGCTCGCCGAGTACCGGCACAAGTCGCTGTCGGAGATCCAGCTCGGGCCGATCATGCAGGGCCTGACCGAGATCGCGAGCCACCACGGTGTCCGCCTCCCGGCCGCGCTGGCGCTCGTCGGCAAGGCGCTCGCGCAGATGCAGCTGACTGCGGCGGAGCTCGATCCCGAGCTCGACCCGTTCTCGGTCGTCGGCGGCTTCGTCGCGAAGAATCTGCTCACACGCGTGCGCACGGGCGCCGACCCGAAACGGCTCTTCTACGAGGTCCAGAAGCTCGAGGTGCGCGCGAACGCGCTCGTCGAGGCGATCGAGCGGATCGCGGGAGCCCGCCCGGGCGCCCGCATGCAGATCGACGTCAAGGGAACGACGCCGCTCGAGGACACGATCCGCAGGGCGGCACGGGCGCTCTCGCTGGCGATCGCGGCCGGTTCGTGCCTCGTCGCCGCGGGCTCGACGGCAGCCGCGCACGTGCAGTCATGGATTCCGGTCACGCTCGGCACCGTCGGAGGCGTTCTCACGGTCGTGCTGCTGCTCGGACTGCGCCGGCGCTGACATGTTGAATCATGTGACCATCCGCGCTTCGGATCGCGTCGCTTCGGAACGGTTCTACGAGACGGTCTTGAAGACGATCGGTCTCGAGAAGACCTATAGCGGAGAGCACTTCGCGGAGTGGGGCGACTTCTCGCTTGCCCAGGCGAGCGCCGAGAGGCCGGTGACGCGGCGTCTGCACATCGGCTTCGTCGCGCCCTCGCGAGGCGACGTGGAGGAGTTCTGGCGGGTCGGCACCGACGCCGGCTACCGCGACGACGGCGCGCCCGGCCCGCGGCCTCAGTACTCACCCGACTACTACGGCTCGTTCCTGCTCGACCCGGACGGAAACAGCGCCGAGGCGGTCCATCACGAGGAGGGGCGCCCGGGGCCGATCGATCACCTCTGGATCCGAGTCTCAGACCTGGAATCGTCGAGGCGGTTCTACGAGACCGTCGCGCCCTATACCGGCTTCTCGCTTGAAAGCGAGGGGCCCGATCGCCGCACGTTCGCAGGCAGCGACGGTTCGTTCTCGGTCGTGTCCGGCACGCCGACCGAGCATCTCCACATGGCGTTCACCGCCTCCGACAACGCGACGGTGGACGCTTTTCACCGGGCTGCGACGGATGCCGGTTACCGCGACAACGGCCCGCCGGGCGAGCGGCCCGTCTACCACCCGGGGTACTACGGCGCCTTTGTGCTCGACCCCGACGGAAACAACATCGAGGTCGTCAACCACAACCGCTGAGCGGGACCTGACCATTAAAACCGGTGTCGGACACCTGTTTTTGTCAAGGGCAAAACGTGACAAATCTGTGACGGGAGTGTGTCGAAACAGAGCCGCGACGGGCGCTTAGCGGCGTTTCTTCCCGAGCGCCTTGATCACACGGCGCTCGGCGACCAGCGCGACCAAGGTCATCATCGAGCCGAGGATGAAACGCTCGAGCCGGCGCGGGATCCGCACCGGCCGTAGCGTAGCGGAGGCCTCTCTGCGTAGCGGATCAGTGGAAGGGGTCTGGGGGAACCGGGAGGTTCCCCCAGCAGCCCTAGCTACCGTCGCCGTGGGTCACTCGTACTGCAGCGCCTCGAGCACGTTCAGGCGCGAGGCCCGCCGCGCCGGTGCGATCGCGGCCAGAACGCCGGCGACCATCGCGGCGACCGTGAAGATCACGAGCGAAGCGACCGGCAGCGAGAACGTGACGCCGTACTTGCCGAGCGCGTGCGTCACGGCGGCCGCGAGCATGATCCCGAGGGGCAGGCCGAGAGCCGCCCCGATCAGCGCCGTGATCACGCTTTCGTGGCGCACCATCCGGCGGGCCTGCCGCCGGGTCATCCCGACAGCGCGCAGCATTCCGAGCTCGCGCGTCCGCTCGAAGACCGAGAGGACGAGCGTGTTCACCATCCCGAATAGGCTCACGATCACGCTCAGAGCGAGCAAGACGTAGAGCAGGTTCAGCATCGTGTTGATGAAGGACGACTGCGCCTTGACGTAGTCGGCCTTCGTCTGCGCCTTTGCATCCGGGAACGCCGCCAGCGCTTTGTCGAGCCCGGCCTGCGTCGGCGAGCCCTCGATCAGCGTCAGCGAGTTCGACGGCCGCGGGAAGGTACGGTCGAAAGCCTCGCGCGAGATGACGACGCCGCCGAGCAGCTCCATTACTCGCGGTGGCTGGAAAATCCCCGCCACCGCCAGCCGCACAGGCTTGCCCGCGGGAGAGCGCAGCGTGAAGTCATCCCCGATCACGAGGTGATGCTTCTTCGCAAACGATTGCTTCACGAGCGCTCCGTGGCCGTCGAGCCGGACCAGCGTTGCGTTCGATCCCTGCCTCCAGTCGAAGTGATAGACGCGGGCTATCGTCGCCGGGTCGATCCCATTGACGTTCACGTTCGCGCTGCCGATCCGGCCGCGGTCGGAGCGAATGTCGGACGCCAGCGCCACTCCCGGCGCCTTCGCGACCGCCCGACCGGCTCCGGCCGGGAACGCCGACCAGCCGTTCTGCGAGGTGACGACCCAGTCGGCGGTCACCTGCTTGTTGACCGCGCGATCGACCGAGCCGTGGACGCCTTTGCCCAGCACGGCGACGAACGTGACGAGTGCGAGCCCGATCATCAGCGCCGCCGCGGTGGAAGCCGTTCGGGCGGGATTGCGGGTCGCGTTGTCGGTGGCCAGCCCGCCGGCCGCGCCGCCGAGCCGCTTCGCCGGGATCCCGACGACCGAGGCCAGGGCGGTCACGAGCACCGGGGCGAAGCCTGCGACGCCGAGCAGGCCGAGCAGCGCTCCGCCTGCAAGCGCCAGCAGCGACTTGCCGGAGCCGAGGTGTCCGCCGAGCGTCGCGTAGGCGATCAGCGCCGACGCGATTCCGAACAGGACGACTCCGGCGGCAGGTCCCAGCCGCTTCTTCCGCTGGATCACCGCACCCTCGCGGACGGCGGCGATCGGCGGCACGCGGGTCGCACGAAGCGCCGGCACGAAGCCGGCGAGCACGGTCACGAGCACACCGAGGACCAGGGAGATCACGAACGTGTGGGTCGCGTAGACGGACGACGTCTCCGGCAGCGTCAGCCCCAGGGCGCCGAACAGCGAGCTCAGGCCCCTTGCAAGCCCGAAGCCGGCGACGAGCCCGATCACCGAGGCCGCCAGCCCGATCGCGAACGATTCGAGCACGACAGAGCGGAGCACCTGGCGCCGCGAAGCGCCAAGAGTCCTCAAGGTCGCGAGCTCCCGCGTCCGGTGCGCGACCGTGATCGAGAGGGTGTTGAAGATCACGAACGCGCCGACGAAGAGCGCGATCCCGCCGAAGCCGAGCAGAAAGCCGCGAATGAAGCTGATGAAGCTCGCGACGCCTTGCTTGTCCTCGTTCGCCTGCTCCTTCGCCGTCCGCACCTGTGCGCTCGCGGGCACCTCCTGTTTCAGCTCGGAGACGAGCCTGTCGGCGGAGACACCCGGCTTCGCCGCCACCGAGATCACCGAGTAGCCATGGAGGTCAAGCAGGCGCTGCGCGGTCGGGATCGTGAAGACCGCGAGGGTGGCGCCGCCGAGCGACTTGACGTCGCCGTAGGTCGCCGTGCCGACGATCCGGAACGACTCCTTCGGCCCGCTCGCGGCGACGCCGATCGTGTCGCCGACGGCGAAATGGTGCTTCTTTGCCGTCTCGGCGTCGATCACGACCTGATGTGCGCCGGTCGCCCAGTGGCCTTCCTTCAGCTTTAGCGGGTTGAAGCGCGGCTGCGAGGTATCGATCCCGAACCCGAACGTCGGGTTGCCGTTCGACTGAATCGCCTTACCGTCGCGGCCGATCAGGTTCGCGTGCGTCGAGTCGCCGTTGAGGTCGATCAAGGCGCCCGAGGCTGCTGCCACGTCGCGCGTCCGCTTGATCCGCTCGAGCACCGTCTGCGAGACGGTCGTGTTGCCGCCGGTCGAGTAGTCGACGAGCTTCCTGCCGCTCACGACCGCGTCCGTGTGGCTGTAGGAGCTCGTGAAGATCGAGTCGAACGCTTTCGAGATCGTGTCGGTGAGGACGAAGCTGCCGCTGACCATCGCGACGCCGAGCACGATCGCGAGCGCCGTCAGGATTGCTCGGACGCGGCGGGCGAGGAGTCCCTTGAGTGCGACCCCGGTCATTGTCCCGCCACCTCTTGGATCGCGTCGATCACCTCGGCCTGCGAGGGCCGGGCGAGCGACTTGGCGATCTGGCCGTCCGCGAGGAAGAGAACGCGGTCCGCGATGGTCGCGGCCACCGCGTCGTGGGTGACCATCACGGTCGTCTGGCCGAGCTCGTCGACCGAGCGGCGGACAAGCTCGAGGATCTCGGCGCTCGTGGCCGAGTCGAGGTTTCCGGTCGGCTCGTCGGCGAAGAGGACCGTCGGTCGGGAGACGAGCGCTCTCGCGATCGCCACCCGCTGCTGCTGTCCGCCCGAGAGCTCTGACGGCCGGTGCTTTCGCCGGTCGTCGAGACCAACGCTCTCGAGCAGCTGCTCGAGCCACGCAGGCTCGGGTTTCCGGCCAGCGATCGTCAGCGGCAGGACGAGGTTCTCCTCTGCCGTCAGCATTGGCAGGAGGTTGAAGAACTGGAAGACGAAGCCGATGTGCTCGCGGCGCAGCTTCGTCAGCTCATTGTCCTTCAGTTTCGTGATCTCGATTCCGGCGATCTCGACGGAGCCGCTCGTCGGTTGGTCGAGGCCGGCGAGGATGTGCATGAGCGTCGACTTGCCCGAGCCCGACGGGCCCATCACGGCCGTCAATTGCCCACGGGGGACCTCGAGCGAGACACCGCGGAGGGCGTCGACGGCCGTGTCGCCTTCGCCATAGCGCCGCGCGATCGCGTGGGCGCCGACGGCCGGCGGGCTGTGGTCGAGCAAAACGCGCTCGTCGCTGAGCGCCGCTGCTGCTGCATTCATCGTGACTCCTTGGGTCGTAGGTTTCATCGCTGCCCACGCTAGGAGCCCGCGCTCTGTAGTTCGTCGGCCTGCGGCGCGATTTCTACTCGTCCGAGCGGATGATCTTGAAGTCGTCCTCCCGGACGACGACACTCTGGCGGCGGTGGTCTACCTTCAAGACATGACGACGAGCATCGCGAATCTCGCGCGCCGGGTCTGGCCGCTCATCCGGCGGTACGGGTTCGACGCCCTCGTGCTACTGGGGGCGGTTGAAGCCTCGCTCGAGCTCGCGTACGGGCGTACCAACAACAAAGAAGCCCCGACCGGATCGCTGTGGGTGCTCATCCCGCTCGCGCTTCTGGTCTTCCCGCCGCTGCTCGCGCGAAGGCGGTTCCCGTTCGGAGCGCCGGCGGCAGTCTTCATCTACTGCGCCGGTGTCTCGTTCTTCGAAGGACGCCTCGTGACCTTTCCGTTCGGCATCTTCTTGGCGGTCCTCACGTGCTCGTTCCTGTTCGGAATGCTCCCCGAACGGCGACAGGCGGTGTCCGGATTGGGAATCGGGATCGGAGCCGCGGCGATCGTCACCCACAACAACCCGACCCAGGGCGCCAGCGACATTCTCTTCATCGGCGTCCTCTTCACGATCGTCTGGCTCGCCGGGAACGCGCTCGGCGCGAAGCTCACGCAGTACAGGCAGGCAGAAGAACGCGCAGAGCGTCTCGAGCGCGAGCGCGAGCAGCGGGCGCGAGCCGCCGTCGCCGAGGAACGGGCGCGCATCGCGCGCGAGCTGCACGACGTGGTCGGCCACAGCGTCAGCGTGATGACAGTGCAGGCGTCAGGAGTGCGGCGCCTGCTCCGGCCCGAGCAAGAGCGCGAGCGTGAAGCTCTGCTCATCGTCGAGCAGACCGGTCGCGAGGCGCTCGCCGAGATGCGACGGCTGGTCGGGGTGCTTCGGCGGCCCGAGGAGGCGCCTGCGCTGGCCCCGCAGCCGAGCCTTCAGCACCTGGACAAGCTCGTCGACCAGGTGCGAGAGTCCGGTCTCGCCGTCGACCTGAAGGTGGAGGGGAAGGCGGAGAAGCTCCCGGCGAGCGTCGATCTGGCCGCCTATCGGCTCGTTCAGGAGGGGCTGACGAACACGCTCAAGCACGCTCAGGCTCATCGCGCGGAGGTTCTCGTCCGTTACGGGAACGGCGAGGTCGAGCTCGTCGTCGCCGACGACGGGAACGGCATCGGCGGCGGGGATGGCGGCGGCCACGGCCTCGTGGGGCTCCGCGAGCGAATTGCCGTTTGCGGTGGCCAGCTCGAAACAGGTCCACGAACGGGCGGCGGCTACGAGGTGCGCGCACGTCTACCGATGAACGGCGAGTGACGGCGCAGCTTCCAACAGGCACCGTCACCTTCCTCTTCTCGGACGTCGAGGGCTCGACTGAGCTGCTGCGACGGCTGCGAGACCGCTACGCGGAGGTGATGGCCGACCACGAGCGGCTGCTGCGATCCGCGTTCCAGGACTCCGGCGGGCACGAGATCAACACCCAGGGGGACTCGTTCTTCGTTGCCTTTCGGAAGCCGAAGGACGCCGTCGGCGCCGCCGTTGATGCGCAGCGCGCGCTCACACGCCATCCGTGGCCGGAGGAGACCGAGATGCGCGTTCGGATTGGCATCCACACGGGCGAGGCAACCGTCGTCGCAGACGACCAGTACGTTGGTCTCGCCGTGCACCGTGCCGCGCGCATCTGCGCGGCGGCTCATGGCGGACAGGTGCTCCTGTCTCAGACGACCCAGGCCCTGCTCGAGGACGAGGAAGAGCTCGGTGAGCTCGATTTCTGCGATCTCGGGCTACGCAGCCTGAAGAACTTCGACCGCCCAGTGCGGATCTACCAGCTGCTCGCCCCCGACCTTCCTGCCGAGTTTCCCGAGCTTCGCTCCGCGGAGGAAGGCGCGCGCGGCTCGGCGCAGCTCGCAGACCGCCACGAGGTGGCCGACGCAGAGGCCGCCGCGGCCGCCGCGGACACCACCGGCAATGTCCGGGTCCTGATCGTCGACGACCAGGCGCTCGTCCGCACCGGCTTCCGCATGATCCTCGACGCCGAAGAGGACATGGACGTCGTCGGCGAGGCGGCGAACGGGCAGGAGGCGCTGACAGAGGCGGGCCGTCTCAGGCCCGACGTCGTCTTGATGGACGTGCGGATGCCGGAGCTCGACGGGATCGAGGCGACGAGGCGCCTGCTCGCGGACGGTGGCGTCGACTCGAAGGTCGTGATGCTGACGACCTTCGACATGGACGAGTACGTCTACGAGGCCCTGCGCGCCGGTGCCAGCGGCTTCCTGCTGAAGGACGCGCCGCCGGAGCAGCTCGTCGACGGAATCCGCGCTGTTTGCTCGGGCGACGCGCTGCTCGCACCGTCGGTCACCCGGCGCGTGATCGAGGAGTTCGTCCGCCGTCCGCCCGAGGCCGTCCGCACTGCTCCCCCCGAGATCGAGGAGCTGACGCCGAGGGAATGCGAGGTGCTGAAGCTGATCGCCCGTGGCCTCTCGAATGCGGAGATCGCGCAGAGCCTCGTCGTCAGCGAGACGACCGTGAAGACGCATGTTGCGCGCGTGCTGATGAAGATGGACCTGCGTGATCGCGTCCAGGCGGTCGTGATGGCGTACGAATCCGGCCTCGTCCAGCCGGGCGAAGCCGGTTCGGCGCCCGCTACCGCCTGATCTTCCGGCCGCGGTCCAGCTTCCCTGGCACAGTGTGGGGACGATGCTCCGCCTGGAGCGACACCCGTTCGGACCGCGGGTCTACGTCCTTCGCCGCAGGATCCACGAGTACCACCTCGGGCTCGCAGTCCTCGCGGCCCTCGCCGTCGGCTCGTTTTTCGATCTCGTCGACCTCGGCCTCGCGACCGCTCTGGCGGCGCTCGTAGGCGTTTGGCTCGTCGCGAAGGACTGGCGCGACCTCGTCCCCTCGAAGCGGGACTCGGCTTCGTGGCAGATGGGCTTGCACCGGCGGGCGGCGCCGCTGCGGGGACTGCGCCGGACCGACTCGCTGCCCGCGCTCGCCGCGCTGGCGGCGCTTACGGCGGGGATCGTCAACCTCGTCTCCGCGGCGACCCCGAACTCCGGCTGGCGGCACCGTTTCCTGCTGAGAAACGTCGAGTCGCTCGAAGAGATCCGGGTCTTCCATGCGCTCGCGCTGCCCGCTGCTGCGGCCTTGATCGTGACCGCGTTCTACCTCTACCGCCGGCGCCGGGGCGCTCTCAACGTCGCGGTCGCGCTTCTTCTCGCGCTCGGGGTCCTCAACCTCGTGAAAGGCCTCGACTTCGAGGAGGCGCTGTGGAGCTTCGCGGCGGCGGCCCTGCTCTGGTGGGGCCGCGCAGCCTTTCATGTCCGGCACGATCCGGTCAGCCTGCGCTCGGCGCTCCTGCGTGTTCCCGTAATTCTTGGCGGCGCGGCGGTCCTGATCGTGTCTTCGGTTGCGCTCGCGGCCCCGGCCGACGCGTCGTTCGGGCAGATTCTCCGGACGGCCGGCGATGCCGTGATCTGGCAGCCCGGCCCGATCACGTTCAATGACGATGTGGGGCGGCTGCCCTTGGCCGTCTCGCTGCTCGCTCTCGGTGCGCTGCTGACCGTCGCCTACCTCGTCTTCCGGCCGCTCGCCGCACCGAGGAGCCTTCCCGACGCCGAGGCCCGGCGCGTCGCCAAAGGGCTCGTCCGGCGCTACGGCACGGACACGCTCGCCTTCTTCAAGCTCCGCCGCGACAAGCAGTACCTGTTCGACAAGGCTGGCAGCGCCTTCCTCGCCTACCGGATCGAGAACGGCGTGCTGCTCGTTTCAGGCGACCCGGTCGGCCCGCCCGCCGCCCTGCCAGGCCTGGTCTCCGAGGCGGTCGCCTACGCCGAGCGGCGAGGTCTGAAGCTTGCCGCGAGCGGCGTCAGCGAAGAGCTGGTCCCGCTTTGGCGGCAGGCGGGGCTCCGTTCGCTCTATATCGGGGACGAGGCCGTCGTCGAAACCGGCCGTTTCTCACTCGAGGGCCGTGCGATTCGCAAGGTGCGCCAATCCGTTGCTCGCCTCGAGAAGGGCGGTTACTTGGCCGAGCTGGCCGAGCTGGCACAGCTCGACGAGCGCACCCTCTGCGAGCTCGAGGCGGTGACTGAGCGTTGGCTCGCCGGCGCGGCCGAGCGCGGCTTCTCGATGTCGATGGACTCGCTCCGCACCGAACGTGAGGCCGGCGGCGTCGTCCTGCTCGCTCGCGACTCCGAGGGGCGCATCCGCGGTTTTCTACACCTGGTTCCCTCGTACGGACGACCGGCGATGTCGCTCTCGTCGATGCGGCGCGATCGGGAGACGCCGAACGGGTTGATGGAGTTCCTGGTCGTTCGCGCGATCGAGGCGCTTCGGGAGCGCGGGGTCGAGGAGATCTCGCTCAACTTCGCAGCTTTCGCCCGCGTCATGCACGGTCCGCGGGGCCCCCTCGAGCGCCTCGTGGGCCGCCTCGTCGCGCTCGGCAACCCCTACTTCCAGATCGAGAGCCTCTACCGCTTCAATGCGAAGTTCTTCCCGCGCTGGGAGCCCCGCTACCTGCTCTACGAGGGAGCGCTGGGCCTGCCGCGTGCCGGGCTCGCGGTCATGTGGGCCGAAGGCCAGCTGCCGAAGCCGCGGCGGCGCGTGACGGTCGAGGCCAAAGCCTGAACTCGGACAAGGCAGCCGAACGGAGCCTCCTCCGGATGCGGCACTGGGCGTTCGTGATCATGGGCGGCCTCGCGATCGGGCTGTTGCCGTGGACCGTCTATCTGAGCGTCACGCTGCCGCCGAAGCACCAATCCGTCCACTGGGACATCGTCTGGCCAGGGCTCGACGTCGGGATTGCGCTGGCGGTCGCGGCGACGGTGTACGGACTCGTGCGGCTGTCCGACAACCTGCCGATCTTCGCCTCGATCGCCGGCACGCTCCTCCTCTGCGATGCCTGGTTCGACACGCTCACCTCCCAGCCCGGCATCGAGCTGGCTTGGGCCGCGGTCGAGGCGCTCGTGGCCGAGCTGCCGCTGGCCGCGTTCTGCTTCTGGATTGCGTTCGACGCCGAGTCGGTAGCGGTCGCGCGCCGGTTCGTGGGCGCATCCGCTCCGACTGGCCACAGCGAAGCTACGGGCTAGAATCGGGCCATGGCCGAGCTCGGAACGATGCGCGTCAAGGGTGGACTCGCCGAGATGTTGAAGGGCGGCGTGATCATGGACGTCACGACCGCCGAGCAGGCGCGGATCGCCGAGGAGGCAGGCGCAGTCGCGGTAATGGCGCTCGAGCGCGTTCCGGCGGACATCCGCGCCGAGGGCGGCGTCGCCCGCATGGCCGACCCGGACAAGATCCGCGAGATCCAGGAGACCGTGACGATCCCGGTGATGGCGAAGGCGCGGATCGGCCACTTCGTCGAGGCCCAGATCCTGGAATCGCTCGAGGTCGACTACATCGACGAAAGCGAAGTGCTGACGCCGGCCGACACGGCCAATCACATCGACAAGTGGAAGTTCACGGTCCCATTCGTCTGCGGGTGCACGAACCTGGGCGAAGCCTTGCGCCGCCTCTCGGAGGGCGCGGCGATGATCCGCACCAAGGGCGAGGCCGGTACGGGCGACATCGTCAACGCGGTCACGCACATGCGCGCGGTCTTCGGAGGCATCCGGAGGCTCGGCTCGCTGCGCGAGGACGAGCTCTACTCGGAGGCCAAGAACCTGCAGGCGCCGGTCGAGCTCGTGCAGTGGGTGGCCGAGCACGGGCGGCTGCCGGTCGTCACCTTCACGGCCGGTGGGATCGCGACCCCGGCCGATGCAGCCTTGTGCATGCAGCTCGGCGCGGACGGAGTCTTCGTCGGCTCGGGAATCTTCAAGTCGTCCGACCCCTCGACGCGCGCGAAGGCGATCGTCGAAGCGACGACGCATTACCGAGACGCCGAAGTGCTCGCGCGGGTCTCTCAGGGCCTCGGTGACGCGATGAGCGGCCTTTCGGCCGCCGCGCTTGCGCCTGAAGACCTGCTCGAAACACGCGGCTGGTAGGGCATGAGGGAACCCATGGTTCCCTCATGAGCTCCCTCCTTCTTCTTAGTTCTCTGAAGCCTCGCTACTGGCCTCCCGCCGGGCCAAGCCCGGCTCCGCCCCCGCGCGCGTCCCTCATCGCCACCGGGTCACGGCGCTCTCGGTAGGAGTGCCTGAAGCTCATTCACCAGGCCGTCCGGGCTGAGCGTCACAGTTCGGCGCGATGAATGCCGTGCGCGTGCCCTGGTCGCACGCTTCCTTCCTGGTCTACCTTGGCGGGCTCACGATCCTGGTCGCCATGCTGGCGTTCCTATCCGTCGAGTCGGGGAAACATGGCTCGGGCGGGCTGGTCGGGTGGTCGGCGCTCGTCTTCGCCGTTCTCGCCCTGCTCGCGTTCCTGTCCAAGCGGGCGGGCCGCCTTGTCACCGCGGGGCTCTACGCTCTCAGCGCCGTCGCGGCGTTCGTCGTCTTCTTCGGGGCGCTGCTGGACTGGTTCGGCTGGCTGCCCGATATCAACAACGGCTCGGCTTTCGGAGGGTTCCGCTTCTGGCTGCTCGTGCTCGAGCTTTCGATCGTCGTCGCGTCGGCTGTTGCGTTGCGCATCTTCCGCTTTCCCCTGCTCGTTCTCGTCGTCGCCGCCTCGGCGTGGTTCTTCGTCACCGACCTCGTCTCGGGGGGAGGGGACTGGTCGGCGATCGTGACGATCGCGTACGGTCTCGCTCTGCTTGCCGTGGCCGTGGGTTACGACAGCGGGGGATCGAGGATCTACGGATTCTGGCTCCACGTCGTGGCGGGTCTGACCATCGGCGGCGGCCTCCTCTGGTTCTTCCACGACGGCGACTGGGACTGGGTGGTGGTTGGAGTTGCGGCGCTCGCCTACATCCTGCTCGGCGACCGCCTACTGCGCTCGAGCTGGGTCGTCCTCGCGGCGTGGGGGCTCCTGCAGGTGACGACGCACTTCGCCGGGAAGTGGGCGGCAATCAGCGTCTTTAGCTATTTTCCGCTTGGCCTCGTGCTGTTCCCGTTCCTCGGATTCGCCGGGTTCGAGCAGAGGCACGATCGCCCTTGGCTCGCTGCCCTTTCGTACGCCATCCTGGGACTCGTCTTCATCGCGATCGCGCAGCTGCTGGCGGGCCGCCGGCGCGACGCGATCCCCGGCGCCGAGCTCCTCTAATGGCCTGACGCCAACGTCACCGGCCACACCACTGACGCGAAT
>VAWI01000074.1 GCA_005884005.1 Actinomycetota bacterium | reverse complement strand
CAACGCGCCCGGGGTCAACGACGGCGCCAGCTGCGTCGTCGTCTGCTCCGAGGAGTTCGCCAAGAGACGCGGCCTCGACCCGCTGGCGACGATCCTCGCGCAGGGTTACGTCGCCGATGAGTTCGCGTACCTCGCGCGCACGCCTGCGAAAGCCGGCAAGCAGGCGCTCGCGAAGGCCGGCAAGTCGATCGACGACGTCGAGCGGATCGAGGTGAACGAGGCGTTCTCGTCGGTCGCGCTCAACTCGGTGAAGATGCTCGGCGCCGATCCCGACCGGGCGAACGTGAACGGCGGCGCTGTCGCGCTCGGCCATCCGATCGGCGCCTCGGGGGGCCGGATCGTGACGACGATGATCAACGAGCTGAGCCGGAACGGCGGCGGCCTCGGCCTGGCTGCGATCTGCTCCGGTGGTGGTCAGGGTGATGCGCTTCTGATTGAGGTCTGAGCGCCGCGGTCGGTTAGTTTCGCCCTTCCAGCTTGTGCTTCAGCCGGTCGAAGTCTTTGCGGATCTCGTGCGCGGCCGCGTGCTCGACCATCGGCCGCATCAACCGTGCGACTCCGCCCGGATCTGCCTCCGCCTCGATTTGGAGGTGCGTTCCGGTTGCCGTTCGCTCGAGCCGATGCCGGACGGTGAACCGCACCGGGCCCGAGATGCCGTGCAGGGTAAACAGCCGCTCCGGCTCGAATTCCGTCACCTCGACCTCGGAGCGTGCGCGGCGGCCGAGGAAGCGGCGCTCGTCCTCTAGGTGTGTGCCGACGCCCATCGCGCCGTCGGAAATCTGATGCGACGACGATGCACTTGCTTGCCACTCGGGAACGTTCTCCGGCTCGATCAGGTACTCCCAGACCTCGTGCAAAGGCCTGGCGATCTCGACGGAGAGCTCGAAGCGGACCACCGCGGCGCTGGACGTTAGCCTCTGGGACGTGCGCTTCGAGCACGTTCTCGTCGTCGGCGCGGGTCAGATGGGCGGCGGCATCGCGCAGGTGGTCGCCGCTTCGGGCCGGCGCGTCTCGCTGCACGACGCTGCGCCCGGAGCGGTCGACCGCGGGCTGGAGACGATGCGGAAGAGCCTGGCCAGGCTGGAAGAGAAAGGCGGCGGGCCGCCCGACGAGGTGCTTGCGCGCGTCCAGAGCGTCGATGAGCTCGTCCCTGCCGACCTGATGATCGAGGCTGTGATCGAGGACGCCGAGGTCAAGGAGGACGTCTTCCGCAGCGCCGACCTGACGCTCCCCGACGAGGCGATCCTGGCCTCGAACACCTCCTCGATTCCGATCACCTCCCTGGCAGCGGCGACGCAGCGCCCCGATCGAGTGATCGGGATGCATTTCTTCAATCCGGTGCCCCTGCTCGAGCTCGTCGAGGTCGTGCGGGGCCGCGAGACTTCGGACGCGACGGCCGAGGCGATCATCGAGTTCGCGCGCGAGCTGGGGAAGACGCCCGCCGTCGCGAATGACTTCCCGGGCTTCGTCTCCAACCGGATCCTGATGCCGTACATCAACGAAGCGGTGTACGCGCTCCAGGACGGCGTCGCGGAGGTCGAGGCAATCGACACGATCGCCAAGCTTGGTTTTGCGCATCCGATGGGGCCGCTCGCACTCGCCGACTTGATCGGGCTCGATACCTGCGTTGCAATCATGAAAGTCCTGCAAGAGGGGCTTGCCGACGACAAGTACGCACCCGCGCCGTTGCTCGAGAACTACGTTGAGCAGGGAAAACTCGGCCGCAAGTCCGAAGAGGGCTTCTACATCTATTAGCTAAAGCCAACCGCGCTCGCGGCCGAAAAGAAGAGAGCCGTAGACACGAGGTTGGAGGTGACCTTGCGTCTTTTGCTCGTAGATGACGATCCCGGACTGAGAGCTCTGCTTCGAGCGACGCTCGACGCTGTCGACGTTGAGGTCGAGGAGGCAGAAGACGCGCCGGCCGCGTTCGCCGCGATCCAGCAGACCCGCCCGGATGCGATCGTGCTCGACGTCAACCTGCCGGGGATGGACGGCCTCGCCTTCAGCCGCCAGTTGAAGCGCGACCGCGCGACAAAGGAGATCCCGATCGTCATCTTGAGCGGCTCCGAGGGCGGGACCCCCGACGCAGCGGTCGAGGCCGGCGCCGACTCGTTCCTGCGGAAGCCGTTCAGCCCGCTGGAGCTGCTTGCGATCGTCGAGCGGCTCGCGGGCGGCCTCTACGGAATACCCTTCCGCGCTTCGAAGAAGCGCGAGCCGCAGGAGCAGCTCCTGCTCTACGCGCGCGACCTTCGGCATCTACTCGAGATCGAGCGCGGCCAGCGCCACTTGCTCGAGAACGCCTACCACGAGACCATTGCCGCCCTCGCGACCGCGCTCGAGACGAAGGACACGGGCACGCGAGCCCACTCGCAGCGAGTGCAGCGCTATGCGCTCGAGTTGACGAAGGCGATTGATCCCGAGCTCATCGACGACCCGAGCACCGAGTACGGGTTTCTGCTCCACGACGTCGGCAAGATCGGAATTCCCGACGGAATCCTGCTCAAGCCTGGCCCGCTGACCGGCGCCGAGCGGCGTCGGATGGAGACGCACACGGTGCTGGGTGAGCAGATGCTCGGCGGCGTTGCCTTCTTCAAGGGCGAAGGGTTGCGCGTTGTTCGCTCCCATCACGAGCGGTGGGACGGCAGCGGCTATCCGGACAGGATCGGCGGCACGGAGATTCCCCTTGGGGCGAGGATCTTTGCCGTCGCCGACGCGCTCGATGCGATGACCAGCGACCGCCCGTACCGCAAAGCGATGAGCTGGGCGGCCGCGCGGCGTGAGATCCTCGGTGAGTCGACGCGCCAGTTCGACCCGGACGTCGTCGAGTCGTTCGTGCTGCGAGAGCGCTCCCTCCGCGCGATCCGGCGCGAGTTCACCGCGGTCGCGGCCTAGCGCGCTAAACGGCTGGACCGACAGGCGCGGGTGCCGCGCTCGTCTGGTGCCAGAGAACGATCTTCCCCTTCCGTACGCGAACGATCGCGGTCGCGCGCTTGCCCGGCCCGTCGCACTTGCTCTTCTGCCGGTCGCCGAGGATGAAGGTCGCGCGAGTGATGTCGCCGCTCGTCTTGATCGAGACGATTTGACCTGAGCATGGGAGGGCGGCGTTCCAGGCGACCGCCTCGGCCTGTGTGTTCAGGCGCCGAGTCGTTCCCGCCTGGACGATCTCGGCGCCCGGGGCGAACAGCTTGGCCGCGCCCTGGTTGTCGCCGGTGTTGAGCTCCTGGCTCCACGCGCGCACGACGCTCTCCGGGGACGGCGGCGTCGAGCCGCAACCGGCAAGACCGGCTGCGAAAAGGAGCGCAAGCGCGAGCTGGGGCCGCATAGGCCCTCCGACTAATATCACGCTGGTGACCGTGGGAATCTCGGTTGGATCCCGGGAGCCGTAGCCTGGATTTCGACCTGACCAACGAGCAGCGCGAGGTCCAAGCACTCGCCCGCGATTTCGGCGCGGAGAAGATCGAGCCGAACGCCGCCGACTGGGATCGCGACCATCGCTTCCCGCGTGAGCTCTTCGGCGAGCTGGCTGAGCTCGGGTTGATGGGCGTGTGTGTCCCGGAGGAATACGGCGGCGCGGGAGCGGATTTCCTCTCGTACATCCTCGTGCTGGAAGAGCTGTCTCGTGCGGACGCGGGCGTCGGCGTCACGGTCGCGGTCCACACGAGCGCGGCGACCTTGCCGATCCTCGCCTTCGGCACGGACGAACAGCGCTCGCGTTTCGTCCCGCCGCTCGCGCGGGGGGAGCACCTGGGCTCGTTCGCGCTGACCGAAGCCGACGCAGGTTCGGATGCCGGTGCGCTCCGGACCACCGCCGAGCCGGATGGCGATGGCTGGCGCATCACCGGGGCGAAACAGTGGATCACGAACGCGCGCTACGCCGGGACGGCTCTTCTGTTCGCGCGCACCGACCCCGAGACGCCGGGCGCCGGCGGGGTGAGCGCTTTCATTCTCGACGGCGATCACATCCGCGTGACACGGGACGAGGAAAAGCTCGGACTCAACTCGTCGATCACCAACGACATCGTCGTCGACGGCGTGGTCGTCGAACGCGACCGGCTCCTGCACGAGGAGCTCAAAGGATTCCGGGTCGCGATGACGACACTCGACGGTGGGCGCATCGGGATCGCCGCGCAGGCCCTCGGCATCGCGCAGGCCGCCTACGACGCCGCCCGCGCGTACGCGCTGGAGCGGCGGCAATTCGGCAAGCGGATCGCGGACTTCCAAGCGATCCAGTGGAAGCTCGCGGACATGGCGACCGAGATCGACGCGGCCCGCCTGCTCGTCTACCGCGCGGCAGAGCTGAAGCAGCGGGGCGAGTCCCATACCGAGGCCGGGGCGAAGGCGAAGCTGTTCGCCTCGGAGATGGCTAGGCGGCAGACGGCCGAGGCGATCCAGATCTTCGGAGGGTACGGCTACACGAAGGAGTTTCCGGTCGAGCGCTACTACCGGGACGCCAAGATCACCGAGATCTACGAGGGAACGAGCGAGATCCAGCGCCTCGTGATTGCGCGCTCGATCCTCGGACTGACGGAGCGGGCGCTCGCCCAGGGCTAGGGTGTACACGCGCGTCACTCGGGGTCCCACTGCGCCCTCCCATGACGATCCTATTGTCGGATTTCGTACGTGTCAGTGACGAGAGCGTCGCGAATGCGTGTCTTTCTCGGATGAGCCGCAAGCGGGACGAGCCGGTGCGGCTGACGCGGATCTACACGCGCGGGGGGGACACCGGTGAGACGAGTCTCGGCGGTGGCAGCCGCGTCCCGAAGACCGACCCCCGGGTCGAGGCGGTCGGTGAGGTCGACGAGCTGAACTCGCTGCTCGGTTGGTCGCGGGCGATCGACGGCGCTCCCCTGGTGCTCGCGCGGATCCAGAACGAGCTCTTCGATCTCGGCGCGGATCTCGCCACCCCTCCGACCGCAGCCGGCGAGCGGCTGCGCGTTTCACAAGAGCTGGTCGATCGGCTCGAGTCCGACTGCGACGCGGTGAACGATGAGCTCGAGCCGCTCAAGTCTTTTGTGCTGCCGGGGGGGACCGAGCTCGCGGCACGCCTCTTTGTCGCCCGCGCTGTCTGCCGCAGGACCGAGCGCGCCGTGCTGAGAGTCGACGAAGCGAGCCCGCTCGTTGCCGTCTACCTGAACCGGCTGTCGGACCTGCTCTTCATTCTCGCGCGCGCCGCCAACGCGCCCGCCGGCGAAATCCTCTGGAAGCCGGGCGAGTCGGCGCAAACGTAACCGGCCGCGTCGATCCGACTCGGTATCAGCGGATCGGCTTGATCGAGCCGCCCAGCACCAGAGACCGGGCCTGGAGTGGCGAGGGATCGTAGACCTCGACCTGGTAGCCACTCTTCGGGTAGCTGAAGTAGACGCTCTTCGGGGTGCTGTTGTTGAAAACGAGAAGACCGCCCTGGTCGATCTTGGCGGAGACAGCACCTTGGCGGGCGGCTGCGCTCTTGATCGCCGAGAAAGCCTGCTTGGTGGGGTATGTCCCGACGGTGAGGTAGCTCGGTGTGCGGTCGCCCACCTTGTTGGCCGATGGCAAGTAGCGGACGTAGGTCCGGCCGTCCGTCGTTCGGGTCAGCTCATACGCGCCGCTCTTCGGGCCTGCCCAGTAGATCGGGTGGTTCGACTGCGAGGCGAGCGCCTTGAGTTGCGACTCGGAGACTCCCGCGGACGTCCCGACCGGAGGCAGCGTCGTCTTTCCGCCGCTGTGGCCACGGAGCAACAAGACGGTTAGCAAGATGAGGGCGATGACGAGGAGCGCGACAAGAGAAAGAGGCAGTGCCTTGGTCTGCATGCGCATGCGCTGAGGCACAGCCGACCGTAGGCGTTCGGCGGTCGTGTGCGGGGTATCGTGCGCTTCCATTGGCAGGCTCCCTTGAGGCTTAGTCTTCGGTGGTGGTCATTCGAGCTTCGGCATCGAGCCCCTGCTGCTTGAGGTCATCCGAAAAGCTCACGATCTAACCCACTAGCCTGGCCCGGAGGATGGAACCCTTGCGCGCGGTCGCGGTTCCCGATGTGACCTTCGCCAATTGCATAGTCAGGTTGCCCGCGTTCGCGCCTGTGACGACGATGGCCTTGGCGACGAGCAGTCCCTCGACGGACGTTGCGCCGACGTAGACAGTTCCCTCTAGTGCGCCAAGCGCCGCGGCGATCGTGCCGACTGCCGTAGCCGACGTCATGCCCTGGTAGACGACGTTCCCCGTTGCGCCTGCTGCGGAGTACGCGAGCGCGGCCTTCACGCCTGCGTTCGAGCTGGAGTTCAAGACAAGGACGGCCTCAACCTCGTACACCTTGCTGGCGGCGAGCGCAATCGTGAGAGTTGGCCCGGACGCAGGGGCGATGTTCGTGGCCGTCGTGTTCGTGGTTGGGAAGTCCGCAGTCGTGATCTGCTCCCCGGTCGTCCACATATTCGGGCCGTCAGCCCCGTTCGCGCCAGCCGCGCCGGTAGCACCCTGAAGGCCCTGCGAACCGGTAGCACCAGTAGCACCCTGAGGGCCCTGGGGGCCGGCAGCGCCGGTAGCGCCCGCGGCGCCTTGCGGGCCGGTCGCGCCGGTAGTGCCCTGAAGCCCGGTCGCG
>VAWI01000046.1 GCA_005884005.1 Actinomycetota bacterium | reverse complement strand
CGACGGCGTGCGCGGTATCGCCAACGTCGGCGCCATCCAGGGCGGCTTTGGCTGGCGCGCGTCGCGGACGCCGTACCGGACCGATCTCTTCCTCGACCTTCGCGTGCCGCCGCGCGTGCCGATGGCGGAGGCGCGCCGCAAAGCGCTGGCCTTCGCCCGCTCGCTCAGAGTCGAGGCGGAGGTCTACGTCTCCGCGCCCGGGAGCGAGATCGAGGAATCGTCCCCGGTCGTCGCCGCGGTCGGGGAGGCACACGCGGAGGTGTTTGGCTCCCCGCCGGAATCCGACGTCGTGCGCTGGTTTTCCGACGCGTCCGTGCTGACGCGCTACGGGATCCCGACCCTCAACTACGGGACGTCGTCGGGGCTACCGGACGCCGAGCTGGGTGAGAACCTCGAGATCGCCGGGCTCGTGCGGACGGCTGAGGTCTACTCGCGCGCAGCAATGCGCCTCTGCGGTACCACGTGACATGGCTCGCCTAGTCACCTTCGAAGACGGCAAGGTCGGCGAGCTTCGCGGCGACAAGGTCGTGCGGCTCGACGTGGCGACGATGCGCGAGTACTTCGAGCGCGACGAGCCTCCGCGCGCGAGCGGCGAGGAGTTCGCACTCGAGGACGTCCGGCTGCGCGCGCCGATCGTGCCGAAGAAGTTCTTCCACACGGCCGGCAACTTCCGCGAGCACGAGGAGGAGTCGAAGCAGGTGGAGTGGTCGCACAGGATCGCGCCCTGGATAATGTTCTTTCAGAACGTGGACGCGATCGTCGGCCCTGACGAGCCGGTCGTCTATCCGGAGCACCTGACCGAGGAGCTCGACTACGAGCTCGAGCTGGCGGTCGTGATCAGGAAAACGGGCAAATGGTTCTCGCCCGAAGAGGCAATGGAACACGTCGGCGGCTACGTGATCTTCAACGACATCACCGCCCGTGACATCCAGCGGCGCGAGATGGAATCGGGGGTGTTCTCGTTCTGCAAGGCGATCGACACCTTCTGCCCGCTCGGCCCGTGGATCGTCACGCCTGACGAGATCGGCGACCCGCACGATCTCGCGATGGAACTGCGGGTGAACGGCGAGCCGAGGCAGCGCTCGCACAGCGGGAACATGTCGGTGACGATCCCGGAGATCCTCGCGCATTACTCGGCCCTCGGTTACTCGGCGGGCGACGTGCTCTCGACAGGCACGGTCTCCGGTGTCGCCGGGTTCAGCCCCGACGCCGCGGAGCTGTACCTGCAGCCGGGCGACGTAATGGAGGCGGAGATCGAGAAGATCGGCGTGTTGCGAAATCCGGTGGTCTCTTGGCAGGAGGCCCACGGCGAGCCCGCGCCGGAGCGCGTTCGCTGGTGAGGTGGGAGCGAGACGACGCGAAGCTTGACCGAGTGCGGGCGGCGATGGCCGACCAGGAGCTTGACGCGCTGATCGTCCGGGCTCCCGACAACGTCCTCTACCTGACGAACTTCTGGGGAATGAAGGGCTACGAAGCCGTTGTCTTTCCGCGCGCCGGAGAGCCGACGCTGGTCGCGCTGGAGCCGTCGGCAGGCGACGCCGCTCGCATGGCGTGGACCGAAGACGTTCAGTTCTTCGGCGGGTACGACCCGTCTGATCCGCGGCCGCCGACGATGCGCGCGCTCGACCTCGCGCTCGGGGCCTCGACGGACTACGACCGCGTGGGGCTGGAGCTCTCGCTCGGGACCCAGGCCGCAGACCGGATGGTCGGCGAGCCCACGACCTACACGAAGGCGTGGTTCGATGCCTGGCCGGCTGCCTCTGACGCCACACCGTTGCTGAACGAGGCTCGGGCGATCAAGACGCCGCAGGAGCTCGAGCGGATGCGGATCGCGAACGAGATCGCCGCGGCCGCGATGGAGCACGTGAAGGCCAATCTCCGTCCCGGCATGACGGAGAGCCAGGCGGCCGCGCTGTGGCTGGGTCACGTCCACGGCGAGGGGACGGCGCGCCCCGATGTCGACCTCGCCCTTGGTTTCTCGCTCGTCTGGTCAGGCCCGGGCATCCGCACTTTTACGGCCACGGGTGACCGGCCGGTGCAGGAGAACGAGCCGACGCTATTCGAGATCTGGGTCTGCGCCGACGGTTACTGGTGCGACCACACGAAGAACGTCTGCCCGGGCGAGCTCGAGCTTCGCTACGACGAGCTCCTCGACCAGCTGCTCGCGGTTTACGCGCGGGGGGTCGGGCACCTCCGTCCCGGCGCCGAGCTTGCCGAGCTCGACCGGCTTGTGCGTGCCGGGATCGAGGAGGCCGGTTACCCCGGCCAACCGAGCCACCCGGTCGCGCATGGCGTCGGCGCGCGGGCGCATGAGCCTCCGTACGCGCACCAGGCCGGCGGCGGGACGATCGAGACGGGCATGGTCTTCGCGATCGAGCCGGGGATCTACTGGCCCGAGGGCGGTGGCCTCCGCGTCGAGGACAATTTCTTCGTCACGGCCGATGGAGCCGAGAAGCTGTCCTCCTTCCCGGACGATTTCCGATGAGCGACCGCGTGTGGACCGGCGAGATCAATCGCGACGCGGCGATCGAAGCCGAGGTTGGCTTCTACGACACGACGCTCCGCGACGGCGAGCAGGCGGTTGGCGTCGTCCTCGAACCCGAGCAGAAGCTCGAGATCGCGCGGGGGCTCGACGCGCTCGGCGTCGAGCGGATCGAGGCGGGCTTCCCTCGCGTCTCGGCCGACGATGAGCGCGCCTTCAGGCTCGTCCTCGAGGCCGGGCTCGATGCCGAGATCTGGGGCTTCTCCCGGGCCGTGGCCGCCGATCTCGAGGCGCTCGTCGACCTTGGTGTCACCGCGAGCGTGGTCGAATCGCCGATCTCGGATCTCAAGCTCGAGGCGCTCGGGGTCTCGCGGCAGGAGATGCTCGGGCGCATTACCAGGGGCGTCGCCTTCGCCGCGAGCCACGGGATCAGGGTTGCGTTCTTCGGCGTCGACGGCACCCGTGCCCACCCGCGGTACTTCGAGGAGGTCTACAAGCGCGCGGTCGAGGCGGGCGCGCAGGAGGCGGTCGTGGTCGACACGATCGGCGTCGCGACGCCGGAGGCCGTCGAGTCGCTCGTCGGCCAGACGCGCGAGTGGCTCGGACCTGAGATTCCGATCCACTTCCACGGCCACAACGATTTCGGTCTCGCTACCGCCGGCGCTGTAGCCGCTGTGAGAGCTGGCGCTCGCTGGATCCACGGGACGATCAACGGCATGGGCGAGCGCGCAGGCAACGCGAGCATCGGCGAGGTGGCGCTGACGCTCCAGGCGCTCTACGGCGTCAGGACGAACCTGCGCCTGGAGGGGCTGCGGGAGGTCTCGGCCCGCGTGGGGGAGCTGGGCGGCTATGAACTCGACCCGTGGAAGCCGGTCGTCGGCGAGAACCTATTCGTCCGCGAAAGCGGCGCCGTCGCGAGCCAGTTCCACGACCCGCCCGCGATCGAGCCCTACTCGTCCGCGCTGGTCGGCGCCGAACGGGCGATCGTCCTCGGCAAGAAGAGCGGGCTGGACTCGATCCGGATCAAGGCCGAGGAGCTCGGTCTCGATCTCGACGAGGAACGGCAGCGCGAGCTGCTCGCGCTTGTCAAAGCCGAAGGAACAGCGAAGCGGCGCGTCCTGACCGACGAAGAGTTCCTCCAGCTCGCAGGGCGCGAGTCTCCTGACTAGCCCCGCTGAGCGTGAGCCAAGAGGGATGAAAAATCTCACTTCCCGCACGGTTTCGTCGCATTCCGCGCTTGACAAACCAGGTGTCCGACACCGGTTTTTGTCAAGCGGAAAGCGTGCCAAGGGTGTGACAACTTTTCCACCACGCGGCCGAAGCAACGCCTGAAGCGCGGGTCCTGGGACGAAGACTTTCTGCAGCTCGGCCGCGTGCCGGTGCTACGGAGCCGTGACCGTAAAGACCACGACCCGACTGAACGTGCTGCCGTCGATCTGTACGCCGTAGCAACCGGACGCACGGACGCGCACGCTCGAAGGTATGCCTCGGCTTCCGCTCGGCTGCCCGGGCCACGAGACGCTGTAATTGTGGATCCGCAGCTCGCGGTCAGGGACCACGCGGCCGTTGAACCCGAGCGACTGCGGGCCGTCCAGTCGGCGACCGCGAATCAAGACCCGTCCGCGGTAGCTCGGCCGCACGTACCAGAAGACTTTTCCTCCGGCCCAGGGGCCGCCATATTGATCGTCGGGTCGCGCATCGAAATGTCCGCCCGAGCCGCCCAGGCCCGGGTAGACGGGACCGCGCCCGATCCCGGAGCCGCCGAAGATGTTGATGCGCGTCCAGTCGATGCGCCGATCGACGGGGCTAACCGGGCATGCGGCTCCGGGCGCGAGCCGCGACAGGTGCAGAGGGCGGTGAAGCGTCGCCCACGGATTCTGGGATGCCCCGAGCGGCTGTGCGAGCGCCAGCGTCGCCAACACCCAGACAACCGTCACGAGTCCTGTTCTTCGCACTACAACTCCAACCAGACGGGTTCCAGGCCCATTGTGACATCGGGGATCCTCAGCCATCGAAGCCACTCCAATCCGCTCTGTCGATACTGCTCGCGCAATGCTGAAGCTGGTTCTGTTCGTTCTTCCGCTGGGCCTCGACACCTTCGCGGTATCCGCGGCGCTCGGGGCCAGCGGCGCGCGGAAGCGGGAGCGGCTACGGATCAGCCTCCTGCTGTCGGGGTTCGAGATGGCGATGCCGATTGTCGGCCTTCTGCTTGGACGGGGCGTGGGTAGTGCCCTCGGCAATGCCGCCGACTACGTCGCGATCGTCGTTCTCGGCGGTGTCGGCGGCTGGATGCTCGTCTCCGACGAGGAGGTTGAGACCGGGCAGGTCGCTGAGCTATCCAAACGCCACGGGGTCGCGCTCTTCGTGCTTGGCGTCAGCGTCAGCCTCGACGAGCTGGCAATCGGTTTCACGATTGGCCTCGTCGGCCTCTCGATCTGGCTCGCCGTGATCCTGATCGGCCTACAAGCATTCACGGTGGCCCAGATCGGTCTGCGACTCGGCGCTCGACTCAGCGAGCGCCGTCGAGACGCAGCCGAGAAGCTTGCAGGGCTCGCACTGATTGGGCTGGCGATCCTTTTGCTCGCCGAGAAGGTCTGAAAGGGTTGGACGGCGCGTCGCGCCGGGTAATTCCCCCAACGCCCGCCCGCTCCGGAAAGAGCTCACCCATGACTGCGATCGACTACTTCACCAGGACGGACACCGTGCGCATCGCTACTGAGCGGCGGGACGGAGGTGAGGTCGTGACCCCGATCTGGGCGGTCGTAGTGGACGGTGTGCCATACATCCGCAGCGCCTACGGCCCCGAGGCGAAGTGGTACCGCCGCGTCCAACGCACAGGCGACGCCACCTTCGTCGACGGCCCCGATCGCTATCCCGTGACGATCGAGAACGTGGACGACGAAGAGACCAACGCCGAAGTGGACGAGGCCTAGCGAACCAAGTACGCCGGCGAGAAAGAGGCGCTCCGGCGGATGGTCGTACCGCCAGCGCGCGCCTGCACCATGCGGATCACTCCGACTGCTTAGTCTCCTCGCACTCCAAGCAGACCCAGTCGCCCGCGCGCGCCTCCTGTGCGCTGAGTGCCGCCGGCACCATCGTCACGCCGCAAGCGGGACAAATGGGAGGACGCTCGTCATCCACGCCAGCAGTATGGAGTGACGACGGAGGACTAGGCGTTGCTTTGACCGCCTGCGATAGTCACTAAAGAAAGAGAACGAGAGGAAATGCGGTGAGCACGCTTGCACCCGAACCGACGACCGGCCGCCTCTTCCATCGCCCCTTCGCAACGGGCCCGGCCTACTGGGGCCCTGGTTGGAGTTCGTCTGACGGCCGCAGGGCTCGCTAGCTGGCCTCGCTAGCTGGCAACGTCCCGCCGCCGGAAGACGATCCAAGCGGCGACCAGCGGCTCGCGATCGTAGGAACGAAATCTGAACTTTTTGTGAGAGCGGATTCAGTCGTCCGGACGGGACTCCGAGCCCTCGAAGATTTGCATCGGCAGGCCGGCGAGGGGCTCGCCGCCGTCAGGTGTCACAAGCCAGGTGTCCTGCATGTACAGGCACGCGTGGCCGTCGGCGGAGATCGCGTGCGGGTGCATGGAGAAGACCATGTTCTCGGCGAGCTCGGTCTCGACTCCCTCGCCGATCTTCGGGAACTCGATCATCGTCATACCGATCGAGTGGCCGGTGACATGGCCGAGCTCATAGCCGCGCTCGCTGAAGCCCTTCGAGACGGCACGATGGACGTCATGTGCGCTCGCGCCGGGACGCAGCGCGGAGCGCGCTGCCTCGAAGTACTCCTCGTAGGCCTCGAGCATCCTCGTCGCCTCGGAGCCCGGTGCTCCCCCGCCGGCCGCGACCGCGCGCGAGACCTCGACCCAGTGGCCGCCGGGGCCCGCGATCTCGAGCGACGGCAGGACGAGGTCCCCCTCCCGGATTCGGCGTTCCCCGCTCGCGATCCGGAACTCGGGCTCTGCCTCCCCGTTCTCGCCGACGAGCACCATGTCCATCGTCAGCCGTCCGCAGCCCTGCTCGACGAAGTACTGCTCGCAAGGGGCGAGCAGCTCCGCCTCGGAGCGTCCGGCCGCGAAGCCGTCGAGGAAGATCCAAAAGCCCTCGGCGTTGATCCGGACGCTGTCGCGGACGGAGGCCAGCTCCTCGCCGCTCTTGACTGCACGCGCGAGGTCGAACTCGACGTCGTACGGGACGAGCTCGGGGCCGTCGTCCGCCAGGGCCCGGTAGTCCCGGACGGTCATCACGTAGTCGAGCCCGTAGACGCCGACCTGCCCCCAGCCCTGGTCGGCAGCCCGATCACGAAGCCAGGCGCCGGGCGCATCGACGAACACCTGCTCGTCGATCCAGGTCTTCTCGTGCTCGCCCACGTAGCGGGCCTCGACCGGGAAGACGATCGATGGGTCGCCCTCGAGCGGCAGGAGCATGTACGCGTAGCGGTGGACGATGACGAAGCCGGACATGTACCGAACGGCGCCCTCGAAGCCGCTGTACTCGCTCCCGGAGACGATCACGGCGTCGAGGCCGTCGCGCGCGAGCGCCTCGCGCACGTTCGCGTAGCGGCGCTCGACCTCGGCCGGACTCACGTCTGCCCCCACGACGCCTCCAATCCTTTGATGAGAGCCGTGACCGCGTCGTTCAGAGGCGTGGGAATCCCATACTCGCGGCCGAAACGGGCGATGCCGCCGTTCATGTAGTCGATCTCGGTCGGCCTGCGGGCCTCGACGTCCTGGAGCATGCTCGCCTTGTGGTCGTAGGCGACGTCCGGCCTCGCTGCGTGATCGATCAGCTCCTCGGGATCTGCGTCGAGCTCGATCCCCTGAGCCGCTGCGACCGCCTTCCCTTCGTCGACGAGCTCGGAGACGAAGCGACGCAGTCCCGCGTCCTCGCAGACGCGGCCGTGTGTGAGGCGGGTCAGCGCGCCGATTGGGTTCGTCGCCGCGTTGAAGATCAGCTTGCGCCATTGCGGACCGCGCGCGTCCGCGACCGCCTGTGTCGGCATCCCGGCGCGGGTGCACGCGTCGGCGAGGCGCTCGACCTCCGCCATCGACGCCGGCCTGGGCTCGAACGGTCCGATCGTCGTGTCGCCTTTTACGTCCCACTGCACGTGGCCGGGGGCGATCACGCGCCCCGCCGGGAACGTCGTCCCGCGAATCACGCGCTCGACATGCTCCGCGAGCACCTCCTCATTGCCGACCCCGTTCTGCACCGAGCAGACGGCGCCGTTTGCGAAGGCCGGCGCGCTCGCTGCGATCGCCGAGGGGGTGTGCATGCACTTTGTCGCGACAATCCCGAAGTCGCCCGGCGGCAGCTCGCCTGCGTTCGTCGTCGCACGCACGTTGCCGACGACCTCACCTGCCCCGGAGAGGCGCAGCCCGTGCTGGTTGATCGCCTCGACGTGCTGACGGTCGAGGTCGAACGCCCACACCTCGACGTCGTCGAGCTGCGCGAGATTCGCCGCGAACAGCGACCCAACCGCGCCGCAACCGACGATCGCGACCCTCACAGGTACGACGCCTCCCGGCCCTTGACGAGACGGTAGACGGCCGTCAGCAGCGGCGCCCCCACTCCAAGGCGCTCGGCCGCTCGAACCAGAGCGCCCGTGATGAAGTCAACCTCGGTCGGCCGTCGCGCCTCGACGTCTTCGAGCATCGACGGGTAATGCCGACTGCCCCGCTGCGTCGCGAGCACGTTCATCTCCCAGGGATCCTCACGCAACGAGATCCCGGCGGCGCCGGCGATCCGCGTCCCCTCTTCCATCAGGCCGCGGACGAGGTGGCCGAGATCCGTCGGCCGCTCGAGCTCGGCGAAGTGATGGTCGTGGGGGAGTCCGGTCAGCGCGGCGACGCCGTTCACGGTCGCATTGAAGATCAGCTTCGACCAACGCGCGGGCTCGAGATCGGGCATCGCCTCCGCCTTCAGCCCGGACTCGACGATCAGGGCTGCGGTGCTCTCGGCCACGTCGAAGCGCGCGTCCTCATAGGGCGCGAGCCAGGTCGGCGTGTCGAGTACGTACTCCACGTGGTCGTCCGCAAGCTTCGTCCCGCTCATGAAGGTCACCGCCGAGAGCTGGGGCCAAGCACCGTGGCTCCGGACCACTTGCTCGGCGCCGAGGCCGTTCTGAACGGTCATGACTGTGCCAGCGCCGAGACTGCCCTCGAGCTGCGCCGCCGCCGCCTCGACGTCGTTCGCCTTGGTCGCCACAATCACGAGGCCGGCATCCGCGAGCCCGGCGGGATCGATGGAGGCCTCAGGCCGGCCGACGAAATCCGCCCGTCCGGAGATCCGAATCCCGTTCTCGGCCACCGCGGCCGCGTGCTCGGGGCGGCGGCACAGCAGCGTCACCTCGGCCACGCGCGAGAGGTGGGCGGCGAAGAGGCTGCCGATCACGCCGCCCCCGATGACCCAGACGCCGTCCGTCATGGCGTTCCGCCGGCGAGGATCGTCGCCAGCTTCGACGAATCGATGTTCCCGCCGGAGACGACGCAGACGACGCTGCCGGTGCCGCCGTGCCCCGCGAGCGCGGCCGCGAGCGAAAGCGCGCCGGCGCCTTCCGCCACGACGCGGGCGCGTTCTGCCAGCAGGCGCACCGCGGCGGCGGTCTCGGCGATCGGGACGGCAGCGGCGCCGTCGAGCAGCCCGTGCGCCAGCTCCCACATCCGCGGCAGGACTGCGGGCGACCCGGAGCCGTCCACGAACGACGGCTCGTAGTCGATCTTCCGTGGCTCGCCGGCGGCCAGGGACGCGGTCAGTGGCGCCCCCGTCTCCGGCTCGATTGCGTACACCTGCGCCTCGGGCCGTAGCGCTTTCAGCGCGCTGGCGATCCCGACGCTGAGCCCCCCGCCGCCAAAGGGAATGAGCACGGCATCCGCCTGCGGAAGGTCCTCGAGGATCTCGAGCCCGATCGTCCCGTTCCCCGCCATCACCTGGTCGTCGTAGACCGGATGGACAAAGACGCCGTCGAGCTCCGCGAAGCTCGACTCGACGATCGCCTGCCACCAGCGTTCGTACGGCACCTTGACGATGCGCCCGCCGAGGCGCTCAATCGCCGCCAGCTTCGTCTCGGCCGCCCCCTCTGGAACGACGACGGCGCAGGGGATTCCGAGCTCGCGCGCGGCCCATGCGACGCCCTGGCCCATGTTGCCCGCGCTCGCCGTGATCACGCCCGCCTCGAGCTCGGTGGAGGGGAGTTGCGCGATCGCGTTCAGCGCCCCGCGCAGCTTGAACGAGCCGATTGGCTGCAGGTTCTCGAGCTTCAGGTAGATCGTCGCGGGAGAGTCCAATGCAAGCCGGACAAGCGGTGTGCGGACGACCCTCCCGGCGATACGCTCGCGCGCGCTCCGGATCTGCTCGAGCGGGATCAAAAGGGAACCACCGCGCCCGCGCCCTCGCTTCGTGCCCGTCGGTAGAGGAACTCAGCGGCCGCGAGGTCCTCGGCCGCGAGGCCGACCGAGTCGAAGACGGTCAGCTCATCGTCTGAACCGCGTCCCGCACTCGAGCCGGCCAGTACCTCGCCTAGTTCGGCGCGGATGTGATCGGGGCCGATTCCCTCCTCCTCGACCGCTCGGAGGTATTCGCCCGACTCGTTCACGATCGATTCCCTGCTGTCCACGAACAGGGCCGCCGCGGCGATCGTGGCGGCATCGAGCTCGCGTGCGGCCGGAATCGAGGAGCCCACCGCGTTCACGTGAGCGCCGGGCGCGAGCCAGTCGAGCTCGACGATCGGGTCGCGCGCGGACGTGACAGTGACGACGACGTCGGCGCCCCGCACAGCGGCTTCGGCGCCGTCGACAGCCTCCACCGGAAACGACGTCTGCGCCTCGGCCGCGAACGCCTGCGCATGCTCGGCGGTACGGCTCCAGACGCGGGCCTCGTCAAACGGCTCCACTGCAGCCATCGCCTCGAGATGTGCCCGCGCCTGCACGCCCGAGCCGAGAATCGCGAGCACGCGCGAGTTCGTCCGCGCGAGCGCGCGCGTCGCGACGGCGGAGACCGCGGCGGTGCGGATCGAGGTCACCGCCGAGGCGTCGATCAGGGCGCGCAGCTCGCCGGTCTCGCCGTCGAAGAGCATCACGCCGCCCTGGTGCGCGTCGAGTCCACGCGCGGGATTTCCGGGGAAGATGCACACCGATTTGAGACCGTAGGCCGGCTCGGGCGAAGAGCGGTGCGCGGGCATCAGGCCCATCAGGCTCTGCTCCTCGGGCGGCCGGACCACGAACCTGAGCGGCTGCCAGCTGCGGCCGCGGGCGAGGTCGGCGAGCGCCTCCGCCATCAGCTCGATGCACTCGTCCATCGGAAGCAGCCGCTTCACGTCTTCGTGAGCGAGGACGAGGAGGTCGCTCACGCGAAGAGCTCCGCCAGCTCGTCCCTTTCCTGCTCCGAGAGGCGGAGATCGGAGGCCGTAACCGCGGCCTCGAGCTGCTCGGGCCGCCGCGGGCCGACGATCACCGCCGTCGCTTGGGGGTGGCTGACGACCCAGGCGATAGCCAGCTCAGCCGGCTCGACCGCTCGCTCTGCGGCGGCGGCCTTGAAGAGCTCGAGTCCCCGGAACGTCCTTTCGTTCACGAGGTCGGAGTATGGCTCGCCGCGCATGGCCATCCGCGACTCTTCCGGGAACGGCCGCGAGCGCTCGTACTTGCCGGTCAGCCAGCCGCCGCAAAGGGGGCTAAAAGGCGTGAAGCCGAGCCCCTCCCGCTCGCAGAGCGGCAATACGTCTCGCTCAGATTCCCGCCGGAGCAGGCTGTACTCGTTCTGAACCCAGCCGAAGCGGGTGAGGCCGTGACGGTCGCTCGCGGCGAGTGCCTCCTCCAGTTGCGCCCCGTTGACGTTGCTGACGCCGATCGCTCCTACCTTGCCGGCCTCGACCAGCTCGTCGAGGGCGCCCAGCGTCTCCTCGACCGGCGCCTCGGGGTCCGGCTCGTGCGTCAGGTACATGTCGACGCGCTTCGTTCCGAGCCGCGAGAGGCTGCCTTCGATCTCGCGGAGGACCCGGTCGCGCGAAAGTCCGCGATCGTCTGGGTCGCCGGAGACGGACCAGAAGACCTTCGTGCTGAGCAGGACGGGTGATCCGCGCTCGCTGCGCCATTTCCCGATCCAGCTCTCGCTTCGCCCGCCGCCGTAGGAGGCCGCCGTGTCGAAGAAATTGATGCCCGCCGCTTCGGCTCGATCCATGATCGCGAAGGCCTCGGCCTCGTTCTCACCGCGGCCGAAAAGCTCTGGAGCCGACCCGATCCCGCCGAAGTTTCCGCAACCGAGGCCGATGCTCGAGAGCTCCAAGCCGGTGCCGCCGAGCCGCCGGTACTCCACGGGGGAGAGCGTACTCGTCGAAATCGAACGCGATTCATGTGACAATCGCGGGCGTGGCCGGCTACGTCGTGCACGAACAAGAGCTGGAAAGCCGTCGCGTTGATGGCGATACGGCCGCGAGGGCGACCGCGATCGGCGCTCAGGCGGGCTCGGAGTTCCTCGAGCTGCACGTGACTCACTACACCCCGGGACGCTCGCTCCCCCGCACGCTCGAGGGCGTTCAAGAAATCGTTTACGCCGCCTCCGGCCGCGGGACCCTCGTTGTCGACGGCGAGCCCCACGAGCTCGAAGCCGGCACCGGGGTCTACCTCACGGCCGGCGAGTCGTACGAGATCGAGAGCCCGGGGCCGGAGGAGCTGTTGACGGTCTCGGTGACCGCGCCGCACACAAACGGAGCGAAGCCCGGGGCCGGCTCTCGGACGGTCCGGCTTGCCGACCAGCCTCTGCTGACCGCAAGCGGGGACCGCGAGTTTCGCTACCTCGTGACCGATGAGGTTGGTTGCCGCGACATGACGCAGTTCTTCGGCGTGATCGCACCGGGCCGGGCACCCGACCACAGCCACGTCTACGACGAGGTGATCTACGTCCTCGAGGGGCATGGGATCCTGCACGGGGGCGGGGCGGACAAGCCGGTGTCGGCGGGCACCTGCATTCATCTGCCCCCATTGTTCGTGCATTCACTCGAGAACAGCGGTGACGCTCCAATGCGAATCATCGCCGTCTTCCATCCCGCCGGCGATCCCGCCTCTCGCGCGTATGAGGCAAACGAATGACGACGATTGGCGTCTCAACCTGGTACAGGAAAACTCTGAGGAGGGCAAGATGAAGAAAGTGGTAGTCGCCGCGACACTCGCGGCAGCACTGGCCGTGCTCGCGACGGCCGCCTGGGGGTCGACAAAGGGGTCCACTAAGGTCGCTTCCCAGGCGAATGCGAGCAGCGCGCTGGTGAAATGCGGCAAGACCCGCTCGATCGGGCTCCTGGCGCCGATTACCGGCCCGGCGGCCTCGCTCGGGCAGCCGCAGGTCCATTGGGCGAAGTTCTTTGTGTCGAACTACAACAAGACGCACAGGAAGAAGTTCAAACTGGTACCGGAAGATACGCAGCTCGGCGCCGCGAACGGAACGGCGGAAGCGGTCAAGGGCGCTCAGGCCCTCGGCTCGAGTGCGAGCGTCCTCGGCGTCGTCGGCCCGGCCGGCTCCAACGAGGTCAAGGCGACAACCGGCGCTCTCAAGGGAGCAGGGCTCGGGTGGGTTTCCGGCTCGGCGACGAACACGCAGATCACGCTCGACGGCACCCGGACGGGCTTCTTCTTCCGCACCGTCCCGCCGGACTCGTCGCAGAGCAAGAGCGTCACCGGCTACATCACCGGCACGCTCAAGCTGAAGCGCGTCTACATCATCGACGACCAGGAGGCCTACAGCACCGGTCTCGCCGACGAGGTGCAGGCACAGCTCCAGGCCAAAGGCGTGACCGTTGGCCGTGACGGTGTGAGCCAGCAGCAGTCGGACTTCACGTCGCTGATCAACAAGATCCCGCGGAACACCCAGCTCGTCTACCTTCCGTGGCAGCTGCCGCCGAAGGGCAAGGCCTTCGGGCAGCAGATGAAGAGCCAGGGCAGGGCCGGCGTCAAGTTGATGGGCTCCGACGGCCTCTTCGATCCATTGTTCTCCAGTCTCGGGAACAACGTGTACGACTCGTTCTTCCCGTTGAACCCGGCGGACAAGAGGGTTGCGGCCTTCAAGGCCAGCCACAAGGGCACCGAGCTCTTCGGCGCTCCGAGCTACGTGGCCGCGCAGGTGGTCGCGGGCGCGATCGACCGTGCCTGCAAGAACGGCACGGCCACTCGCGCCGAGGTTCGGGCGCAGATCAAGAAGACGAGCATCGCCGCGAGCGCGTCGCTGCTCGGCCTTAAGGTCGCCTTCGACAAGCACGGTGACATGGTCAAGAAGCCGTTCGGCATCTACCACTCGGTCAAGGGGGTCTTCGTCCGGGTCGCGTAGTCCTCTCGGTTTCGAGTTGAACGCAGCGCGGCCCACCAACCCGGTGGGCCGCGCTGCGTTTTATGCGATCTTCCCCCCGTGAACTGGAGCCTCTTCTTCGGCGAGCTGGTCAGCGGGCTCACGCTCGGGAGCATCTACGCGCTGATCGCGCTCGGCTACACGATGGTTTACGGGATCCTGAAGCTCCTGAACTTCGCGCACGGCGACGTCTACATGGTCGGCGCATTCGTCGGCTTCTTCGTCCTCAAATGGCTCGGGGGCCCGCTCGCGCCGGCGGTGACCGGCTGGCTGGCGGTCGCGATCATGTTCACGGTCGCGATGCTCGCGTGCGGCGCGCTCGGCGTGGGGATCGAGCGCTTCGCGTACCGCCCGCTTCGAAACGCTCCGCGGATTGCGCCGTTGATCAGCGCCCTGGGCGTGTCGATCTTTCTGCAGAACAGCGCGCTCCTGCTCTGGGGGCCGCAGTTCCGGGACTACGACACATTCGACCTGGTTGGGGTTAAGAGCTACCACATCGGCACGAACTTCTTCATCTCCAACGTCCAGATCCTGACCATCTCCGTGTCGATCGGGTTGACGATCCTGCTGGCCCTGGTCATCTCGCGGACGCGCACGGGCAAGGCGATGCGGGCGACGTCGTTCGATCGTGACGCGGCCGAGATGATGGGGATCAGCATCGACCGCGTGATCTCCTTCACCTTCTTCCTCGGATCGGCGCTCGCTGCGGCGGGCGGGATCATGTTCGGGCTCGTTTTCGGCCAGATCTTCTCCTTGATGGGCTTCACCGCCGGCTTGAAGGGCTTCACGGCGGCCGTCGTCGGCGGGATCGGGAGCATCCCTGGGGCCGTGCTCGGGGGCTTCTTGATCGGCCTCACGGAGGCCTTCGCCACGGGCTACCTCCCGGGTGGGTCGGTCTACGCAAACCTCTACGTCTTCGCGCTTCTGATCGTGATGTTCCTCATCCGGCCGACGGGCCTGCTCGGCTCGCCCGTGATCCAGAAAGTATGAGCTCCCTAGGCGGAGGACAGCCGGGCGAGGGCGGGCTGCCCGCGGCAGCCCCAGAGCCGGTTGACGCCCCGGACCGCGTCAAGGTCGGGGTGGACGAGTGGGTCGCGGAGGCCGAAGGGCGGCGCGCCGCCCGTAGCGGTCTCACCGGGGCCCTCGTTCGCGTCTGGGAGAGACTGCCCGCGCCTGCGCGCCTGGCGATTCTGATCGGGCCGTTCGCGATCTTCCCGTTCATCACGAATGAGGGCAACCTTTACCGCTACGGACTGATCACGATCATCTACGCCCTTCTGGCTTTGGGGCTGAACGTTGTCGTCGGCTTCGCCGGGCTGCTCGACCTCGGCTACGTCGCGTTCTTTGGTGTGGGCGCCTACCTGTACGGGATCATGGCCAGCGGCCACTCCGGGCATCACTTGCAGGCCGAGATCGCGATCCCGATCGTCGTTATCTCGACCGCGTTGTTCGGGCTGCTGCTCGGGCTCACGTCGTGGCGGCTGCTCGGCGACTACCTCGCGATCGTGACGCTCTTCTTCCTGCAGGCGTTCGTGATCTTCGTCAACAACGCGAACGGAGGTCTCAACGACTTCTCCTACCCGTTCGTCGGCAAGGTCGATCTCACGGGCGGTTCGAACGGGCTCGACCAGATCGATCCGCTCAACTTCTTCGGCTACCACATCACGACGACGAAGGGCTACTACTTCTTCACGCTGATCTCGATCACGCTCCTGATGACGATGCTCTACTTCGTCAACGGGTCGCGGACAGGCCGGGCCTGGCGGGCACTGCGCGAGGATCCCTTGGCCGCCGAGGTGATGAGTGTCCCGGTCAACCGGCTGAAGCTGCTCGCGTTCATGTTCGGCGCTGCCACCGCGGGGTTCAGCGGGACGATCTACGGCGCTGTCCAGTCAGGCGCGTTTCCCGGCGACTACGACGTCGGACTGCTGATCACGATCTACGCGATCGTCATCCTCGGCGGCCTCGGGAGTATCGGCGGGGTCGTGATCGGCGCACTTGTGGTCAACGGTGCGCCGGAGCTGCTCCGCTCGTCGTCGAACGCGCGCTTCCTCTTCTACGGCGTGCTTCTGCTCGCTCTCTTCATCGCCATGCGGCCCTGGTACAAGCCGGTCGTCGTCCTGTTGGGGACGATCGCGTTCGGGTTCGCCGTCCACGGGATCGCGAGCGCGGTCTGGTCGCGCGGAACCGCGGGGCACATCGAGGGCGGGGGTCAGCTCGGGAGGGCGCTCGAGCACTGGGTGCTGCTCCCGCGCAACACAAGCAGCATCGCCGGCTGGGCCTACTTTGCGCTGATCGTCGCGGCCCTTGTGCTGACGCTTCTGCGCGGCTGGTGGCGCGCTCTCGCCTTGATCCCAACGCTCTACCTCGCGTCATTCGTCTGGGAGAACAAGCTCGTCGAGCAGGTTTCCGGGGCGACGCGCCTGATCTTGCTGGGGGGGCTGCTCGTGGTGATCATGAACGTCCGGCCGTCCGGGATCTTCGGCACCTCCCGCGTGGAGATCGCCTGATTGTGGCGGCGCTGCTCGAGCTTCGCGACGTCTCGAAAGCCTTCGGCGGCCTGCAGGTGATCGACCATTTGAACCTGCACGTCGACGAGGGCGAGATCGTCAGCGTGATCGGGCCGAACGGCGCCGGCAAGACGACGGTGTTCAACCTGATCACCGGGATCTACCACGTCGACTCGGGCGAGATCGTCTTCGAGGGCGACAAGGTCTCGGGCCTGCCGCCGCACGCGATCACGAACCGCGGAATCGCCCGGACGTTTCAGACCCTTCGCCTATTCCTGAACATGACCGTGCTGGAAAACGTCATGGCCGCCGAGTACGGGCAGACCAAGGCGACCGCCCTCGAAGCGATGCTCCAGCTTCCGCGCGCGCGGAGGGAGGAGAAGCGAATCCGGAAGGTCGCGGAGGAGAAGCTCGCCTTCTTCGGCCAGCGGCTCGCGGGCTACCGGCACGACCAGCCCGCGTACAGCCTCTCGTACGCGAACCGGCGTCGACTCGAGATCGCCCGCGCGATGGCGACGAACGCGCGGCTGCTCCTCCTCGACGAGCCCGCGGCGGGGATGAACCCCCACGAGACCCACGAGATCACCGAGCTGATCGGCAAGTTGCGCGACGACGCGGACTACTCGATCCTCGTGATCGAGCACGACATGCATGTCGTCGAGGGGATCTCCGACCGGGTGATCGCGCTCGACCATGGAGTCAAGATCGCGGAAGGGTTGTTCGACGAGGTGGCGACGCACCCGCTCGTGATCGAGGCCTACCTGGGCGTCCGGGCCGAGGCCGAAGCCGTCTGATGCTGCTCCGCCTCGACAACGTCGACACCTACTACGGCCAGATCCACATCCTGCAGGGCGTGTCGCTCGAGGTGAACGAGGGCGAGCTCGTCTGTTTGCTCGGCGGAAACGCCTCGGGCAAGTCGACGACGCTGAAGACGATCATCGGCATGGTCCGTCCCCGCCGGGGCGCCGTCCAGTTCGCCGGCGAGGAGGTGAGCGGGCGTCCGACCAGCTACCGGATCGGCAAGGGAATGGCGATCGTGCCCGAGAACCGCCGCCTGTTTGGCCCGATGTCCGTCAAGGAGAACCTGGAGATGGGCGCCTACCTCCACGGCGGTGGGACGAAGGAGGACTTCGAGCGCGTTTACTCGCTCTTCCCGCTCCTCTACGAGCGGCGCCGGCAGCTCGCCGGGACGCTCTCGGGCGGCGAGCAGCAGATGGCCGCGATGGGCCGAGCCCTGATGTCGCGTCCCAAGCTCCTGCTGATGGACGAGCCGTCGATGGGGCTGGCGCCGATCCTTGTCGAGCGGAACTTCGAGATCATCAAGGAGGTGCACGAGTCGGGCGTCGCGATCCTCGTCGTCGAGCAGAACGCGAACGTCTCGTTGTCGATCGCCGACCGCGGCTACGTCCTGCAGACGGGCCGAATCGTGCTCTCCGGGGCGGCGTCGTCCCTGATCAAGGACGAGGACCTGCGGAAGGCCTACCTTGGCCGTTAGCGTCGACGCGCTGCCGGCGCGGATCCGGCACCGCTTTCCGATCTTCGACCGGCTCGTCTACATCAACAGCTGCTCTCAAGGAGCGCTTTCCGACGCCGTGCGAGAGGCGTATGCGCGCTATCTCGCCGACTGGGACGAGCACGGGGCTCCGTGGGAGTACTGGGTCGAGCAGCTCGAGGCCGCTCGGCGGAGTGTCGCGGGGCTGATCAATGCGTCAGAGGACGAGGTTGCTGTCACCACGTCCGTGTCCGCCGGTGTCAGCGCACTCGCGAGCGGACTCGGCTTCGAGACCGGCCGCGACAAGGTGGTGGTCAGCGATTTCGAATTCCCCACGATCGGCCAGATCTGGCACGCCCAGGAACGGCGCGGCGCCCGCGTCGTCCACGTTCCCGCCGAGCCGGACGCGACGATCCCGCTCGAGCGGTTCGACGCCGCGATCGACGAGGAGACCGCGCTCGTGTCGGTCACACACGTCTGCTTTCGCAACGGGAGCAGAATCGACGTCGCCGGTGTCACGGAGCTCGCGCACGAGCGAGGGGCTCTCGTTCTCCTCGACGCCTACCAGTCGGTTGGATCGATCCCGGTCGACGTCAGGGCGCTCGAGTGCGATTTCCTCGCCGCCGGCGTGCTCAAGTACCTCCTCGGTTCGGCGGGGCTGGGGTTTCTCTATTGCCGCCGCGATCTTGTCGAGCAGATTCAGCCGACCGCGACCGGGTGGTTCGCCGATCGCAATATCTTCGAGATGGACATCCACGACTACTCGCCGGCGCCGACCGCCCGCCGCTTCGAGGCAGGAACCCCGCCGATCCCGGCCATCTACGCCGGGATCGCCGGGATCGAGTTGATGCAGGAGATCGGGATCGAAGAGACGGAAGCTCACGTCCGCGAGCTGAACGAGCTGCTCCTCTCCGGCCTCGACGAGCTCGGCGCTCGGGTCGTGACGCCGCGGGCCGCGGAACAGCGGGGCGCGCTGGTTTGCGTCGCCTCGAGTGACGTCGACCAGCTCGTCGGGGCGCTGGCGGAGGGAGGTGTCGTCACGTCCTCGCGTGACGACAACCTCCGGATCTCGGCTCACTCGTACAACACGGCCGAGGACGTGACCACCGTGCTCGGCCTGCTTGCTCGGAATCGCTCGCTGCTTTCGCCTCGCTGAAAGCGGTCTGTCAGCGCGACTGGGCGCATTCGGCACACTTCCGTGACGGTTTTGTCGCGCTTTGCGCTTGACAGAACCAGGTGTCGGACACCGGGTTAAGCGTTCGGGCCGCGCGGCCTCAAATGGCCCCCCAGCGGCGCAGGCTCTGCGTCGACGGAACGAAGTAATACGCGCCGGTCAGGGGCGTCGTATAGACGGTGAGCTCGTCTCGAATGCCGTCGGTCAGCCCAGCCATGTTCTCGAGCATCGCGGTCAGGGGCCGCTGCTCGGCGGAGAAGCCGACGAACATCGTCCCGTGGTCGGTCACGGTTCCATAGGGCATGTTGCGGCGGAAGATCTTGCCGAACTGGTCCTGGTCAGTACGCGCCACGTGGGACTCGGCGGGCTTGTCGTCGAGCTCGACGCTGTCGTCCTTCCTGCGCCCGATCACCTGCTCCTGGCGGGCGACCGGCAGTCCTTCCCAGGCCCCGGCATCGTGGCTCCATTTCTGCAGGAGGAGGATCGTGCCGCCAGCGCCCGGGATCCCGTCGGGAATCACGGCGAACTCGGGCGCCTCGATCAGGCTCGGGTTCTCGGTTCCGTCGATGAACCCGGTCAGATCGCGGTCGTGGCGGTACGGCCAGCTCGAGGTCTCTTCGGCGACCGACGCGGACGCGTCCAGCGCGACGATCGCCCCCCGGGCGGTGTCGAAGACCACGTCGTAGGCGCTGCCGGAGATCCAGAGCACCGCGTCGTGCTGCGTCGCCGGCATCGTGTAGCCGTCGCGGCCAAGCACGTCATGGTTGAAGCCCTCGAGCCCGTGCGGCATGTCCTCGGGGACAAGGTTACGCCAGAGCTCGGGGCGGAAACCGGCAACGAGATTGACGCCGCCCATGGTCGTTCGCGGCTCGCGCAGGGAGGCGATCGCGCCGACAAGTTCCTGCGGCGTTTCCCGGTTGCGCGCGTCAAACTCGAGGTAGGCGTGCGACGCTGTGCCAAGGGCGAAGATTCCGCTCTGCGGCGTGCTCACCCGGCGATCATGAACGGCCGCCCGTGAGTCGTCCAGCGGGCGTCGACATATCCGCAAAAAAATCGGGGCGCCACCGATGCGCGGGCTCGCCAGAGCCGTCACCATTGCGTCGTGAGCACCAGCACGGTCCTCCTCGTCCTGGGCGCGTTTCTCGCCAGCGCCGTCGAGATGGTCGAGGCTCTGACGATCGTGCTGGGCGTCGGCATCGTTCGCGGTTGGCGCTCGACGCTGATCGGCGTCGCGGCCGCGACGATCGTGCTCGCGGCCCTCGTCGCCGCACTCGGGCCGGCGCTGCGCGTGGTGCCGATCGGGACACTTCGCCTGGTCGTCGGCGCGCTGCTGCTCGCTTTCGGGCTGCAATGGCTGCGCAAGGCGATCCTCCGCTCGAGCGGGTACAAGCCCCATCACGACGAGGACGCGGCTTTCCGCCGCGAGCGCGAAGAGGCCGCAAGAGCGGGGCGGGAGCAGAGGGCCGGCCTCGACTGGTACTCGTTCACGGTCGCCTTCAAGGGTGTCCTGCTCGAAGGGCTCGAGGTCGTCTTCATCGTGATCTCGTTCGGCAGCGCGCAGGGCCGGATCGGCCTTGCCTCGGCGGGGGCCGCAGCGGCATTCCTGCTCGTTGTCGGCGCGGGCGTTTTGGCGCGTGGGCCGCTCGAGCGTGTCCCGGAGAACACGATCAAGTACGTCGTCGGCCTGCTGCTTACGAGCTTCGGCTGCTTCTGGGGCGCTGAGGGCGCCGGCGTCCATTGGCCCGGCGACGAGCTGTCGCTGCTCGGCGTGGTTGCCTTCATCGGCGCCGTCTCGATCCTGCTGGTGCGAGCGCTCCGCCGACAGCGGCTCGCGCTCGTTCCCGCGGAGGCAAAAGGTTGAAGTACGTGCGGTCGTTCGGGCTCTTCTGGTGGAACTTCGTCGTCGGGGATGACTGGCGAGTCGCAGCGGGGTTGGCGGTTGCTCTCGGGCTGACGTCTCTTCTCACCCATGAGGGCGTCAACGCGTGGTGGCTGCTCCCGGTCGCGATCGCGCTGCTGCTGGCCGCTTCGCTCTGGCGCGAGACCCACCCCACGACTAGGGGTTAGGCAACCCGCCGCCGCGGGAATGCCCACGGCATCGGGGTCGACCACTCGACGTCAAACGAACGACCTCCGCATCGCCCACCGAAAGGAGCAGCAGGATGTCCACCTCGCGCAACGTGGCGCTGATCGCGGCGCTCGTCCTGGCCGTGTTTGCCGCTCTTCAAGCCGGCGCCCAGCCGGCCGGAGCCGCGAGCAGCCCGCAGATGCACTTCGACAGCAAGATGAAGGTCGAGTCGGTTTGCTTAACCGTCACGAATCCGAGTCTCGGGCAGAGCACCCTGTACGGCCAGCGCTTCACGGACGGGGCGGTCAGCGCGCTGACGCCGGCGATCGTGCTTGTGCACGGGATCGCCTCGTCGACCGCGAACTGGGACTTCTCGCCGACGTGGTCGGTTGCGCGTGGTCTTGCAGCCAAGGGCTACGTGGTCTTCTCGTACGATCGCCTCGGGTACGCGAAGAGCAGTTACTACGACCATCCGGGCGGCGGTTACACGCTGACGACCTCGGCGCACCGGGACGAACTGCACGACATCGTCGGCGAAGTGAAGAGCGGCGCGTACTCGACGACCACCGGCAGCGACTGCTCCGGTCCGCAACAGCCGAGCACGATGCAGAACCGCCTGGTAGTCATCATCGG
>VAWI01000028.1 GCA_005884005.1 Actinomycetota bacterium | reverse complement strand
CAGATACGCGATCAGGTCCTTGATCTCGGCGCGCTCGTAGTAGCGCGGGCCGCCGACGACCTGGTACGCGATCGCCTGGCGGACGAGGATGTCCTCCAGCACCCGCGACTGCGCGTTCGTGCGGTAGAAGACGCCGATCTCGCTGCCGTTGAAGCCCTCCTCGACGAGCCCGGCGATTTCGGCGGCGACGAAGCGCGCCTCGGCGTGCTCGTCTTCGACCTCGTAGACACGGACCGGATCGCCCTCGCCGAGCTCCGAGAACAGGTTCTTCGGCTTGCGCTCGCGGTTGTTCGCGATCACGTGGTTTGCGGCGCGGAGGATCGTGTTCGTGGAGCGGTAGTTCTGCTCCAGCGGGATCGTGCGGGTGCCGGGGAAATCGCGCTCGAACTCGAGGATGTTGCGGATGTCGGCCCCTCTGAACGCATAGATTGACTGGTCCGGATCGCCCACGGCGAAAAGGTTCTTGTGCTCTCCGGCCAGGAGCTGGAGCAGCCGGTACTGCGCGTGGTTCGTGTCCTGGTACTCGTCGACGAGCACGTAACGGAACGCCTTGCGCCAGCGGTCGAGCGCCTCGGGGAACCGCTCGAGCACGTCGACGGTCAGGTAGAGCAGGTCGTCGAAGTCGACGGCGTTGGAGGTGAAGAGGCGGCGCTGGTAGAGCTCGTACGTGTCCGCGACGGTCTGATCGTAGAACGAGGCGACGCGGGTCTTGTACTCGTCGGGGCCAACGAGGTTGTTCTTCGCGGTCGAGATCTGGGCGTGGATCCCGCGCGGGACGAACCGCTTCGGGTCGCGGTCGAGCTCCTCCAGGCAGGCTTTCGTGAGCCGGATCTGGTCGGCCTGGTCGTAGATCGTGAAGTTCGTCCGGTAGCCGAGGCGCGGAGCTTCGCGCCGCAGGATGCGGCCGCAGGCGGCGTGGAAAGTGAGGATCCAGAGTCCGCGCGCGGTCGGACCGAGCAGGTCCTCCAACCGCTCCTTCATCTCGTTTGCGGCCTTGTTGGTGAAGGTGATCGCGAGGATCTCGTTCGTCTTGACGCCGCAGGCCGTGATCAGGTGGCCGACGCGATGCGTGAGCACCCGAGTCTTGCCGGAGCCGGCGCCGGCGATCACGAGCAGCGGGCCCTCGGTCTCTAGCACGGCCTCGCGCTGGGCGGCGTTGAGGTCGGCGAGGTAGCTCTCGGGCGAAGTGACTGACATCGGCTCTAGGCTAGCGGCCGTGGGTTACGCGTTTTCGTCGGTGGACGAGCTCGGCGACGGCGTCTTCCGCAAGATCCGGCCGGGGCTCGGGATCACCGCGTTCGGCGCGAACGCGGTCGTGCTCGCGCCCGGCGGCGCGTCGCGGCCGCACTTCCACGAGCAGCAGGACGAGCTCTACTTCGTGCACCGCGGACGGGCGCGGTTTCTGCTCCCGGGTGAGACGCGCGAGCTCGGGCCGGGCGGGCTCTGCCATGTCGAGGCGACGACGCCGCGCCAAATCGTCAGCGTCGGTGACGAGGACCTCGTTCTGGTTGTGGTCGGCGCCAAGGACGGCTACGTCGGCCGCGACGGCCAACCGGCGGATCCGTCGCAGCTCGGTTAGTCGGCGCGCTTAAGGCTCGCAAGCACCGTCAGGACCAGCGCCGCGACAGCCGCGCTGAAGGCGATTCCGGCGCCGCGGAGGCTGAACGCGTGCGCGGCGACGCCGACGCCGATCACCGGCAGCGAGAGGCCGACGTACATGACGACGAAGAAGCTCGAGGCGACCTCGCCGCGTTGCGCGACCGGCGCGCGCTGGTTGATCGCCGCAAGGCCGGCGCCGATCACGAGGCCCTGGCCGAGTCCGACCACCGAGGCTGAGGCGATCAGCGCCGCGAGCGACTCGATCCCGAGTGCCAGCGCGAGCAGGCCGACTCCGCCGGCCAGCAGCGCGCAGCCGATGACGAGCGCCCGCCGGTCCGAGAAGCGCGAAACGACGAGCTGGCCGACGATCGACGCGCGGAAGAGGATGAAGACGATCGCTCCCGCTAGGGCATGGCTCGTCCGACCGAGGATCTGACCGAGGAAGACCGGTGCGACGGAGCTGAAGACTCCCGCGACCGCGAAGCTGCCGAAGCCCGCCGTGGCTCCGCGAACGAAGACGCTACGCACCTCCTGCGGCACCTTCAAGCGCTGGAGGCGTAGCCGAAACGCGGTTCGCTGCACCGTCTCCGGCGTTACCAGCAGACCGAGCACCGCCGGACCGAGCAAGACGAGGTCGACGATGAAGGGCAGGCGCAGCGGCGAGGTGAAATGGTCGGCGAGGAGCCCTGCGAGGAGCGTGCCGAACCCCAGTCCGCCAAGGTTCACGACCACGGCAACCACGCTCCCCAGTCGCCTGTTTCCTCCCGGCGCGAGATCGACGAGCATCGCCGTCGCGGTGCCGGTGAAGACCCCGGCCGAAAACCCGGAGACGACGCGCCCCGCAAAGATCGGCGCCAGCGAGCCGGCGAAGACGAACAGGAGGGCGCTGATCGCCGAGAACGCGAGTCCGATCAACAGCACCGGCCTCCGCCCGATCTCGTCGGACAGGTTTCCGAACACGAGCAGTCCCGCGATCACGCCGAAGGCGTAGACGGCGAAGATCACCGTCACCATCAGCTCGCCGAACGAGTACCGCTGCTCGAAGAGCGGATAGAGCGGCGTCGGCAGCGTCGTGCCGACCATCGTCACCAGGAACGCGTAGGCAACTAGGACGAACCCCGTGCTCCTGCTGACGACCGCCCGCACGGCGCGTAGCAAAGCGGACGGCGGAGTCGTCCGTCGCAGTCGTGAGGATTCAGGCTGTGAGAAGCGAGACCGCGCGGACCGAGGCTTTCAGCGACGGCGTCTTCGCGATCGCGATCACGCTGCTGATCATCGAGGTCCACGTTCCGGCCCGCGAGCACGCGGAGACACTCGGCCACGAGCTGCTCCGGATCTGGCCCTCCTACCTCGGCTACCTGACGAGCTTCCTGACGATCGGCGTCATGTGGATCAACCACCACTACGTCTTCGAGCTGATCGCGCGGATCGACCGGACGATGCTGCTCCTGAACACGCTCCTGCTGATGCTGATCGCGTTCGTGCCGTTTCCGACCGCCGTGCTCGCGCAGTTCGTCGAGACCGGTGGCGCACGCGCCGCCGCAGTGCTCTACGGCGCGACGATGACGCTGACCGCGATGACTTACTTCGCCTGGTGGCGCTACGCCTCGGCGGGCCGTCGCTTGATCGGCGACGAGGTGCCGGACGAAGTGGTCGACGACATCACTCAGGCGTACGCGCCGGGGACGCTGCTCTACGGCGGCGCTGCGCTGGTGGCGTTCCTCGAGCCGTGGGTGAGCGCCGCGGCGTACCTCGCGATTGCGGTCTTCTACGCACTCCCGCTCGCCCAGTGGCGCGCGCAGTTGGCGCGCAGCTAGCGGTCTAGTCCTAGGCCTTGTTCGGCCGAAGCGCCGCGCGCGAGAGCTGCGGGACGCGGTTGCCGTACAACGCCAGCCCAACGAGCGCGGCGGTTGCCGTCGCCAGCGTGACTACGAACGGCGTCATCAGGCTCGCGGCAACGGCATGCGAACCCGAGTAGCCGGCGATCGCGAGGGCGCCGAGGGCGGCTCCCTGGTAGACGCCGACGTTGCCGGGCAGAAGTGGAGCCGTGTTCGCGAGCCCGGTAATCAGCATGTAGAGCAGAGCCGCGCCGATGCTCAGGTGGATACCGACGGCGTGCAGACAGAAGAGGATTCCGAACCAGCGGGCAAGCCAGGTCACCATCAGGATCGAGCCGGCTCGCAGGAGTACTCCCCGCGGCGCGGCCGCTCCGGCTAGGAAGGAGGTGATGCTGATCGGCAGCCTGCAGCCGAGGAATCGATGGAGCACCGCAGCGAGCGCGAGCGCCGCCACCGAGCCCAGGATCCCAGCGATCATCGTCCAGCGAGCCCAGGCCGGAACCGGCAGGAAGAGCGTCGCGCCGGCACCGAGGACGGCGAAGGCGATCATCTCGAGCAGGTGCGCGCAGAGGAGCGAGCCTCCCGCGCGCGAGAAGCCGGGGTATTTCGCTCCCGATGTGACCTTGAGAACGGCGACCTTCGAGGCCTCGCCCAGGCGTCCGGGCAGAACCGTGTCGAGGAAGGAGCCGATCGAGCTCGAGGCGTAGATCGCGCGGAAGCCGACGGGATGGCGTACGGTGGACGACCAGGCCAGCGCGCGCAACGGCTGGACCGCTGCGCAGATCGCGAAGCCCGCGGCGAGCAGCTTCCAATCCGGGCTCGCGGCCGCGTGAAATCCACCGTGGCTCGCGAGCCGAACGAGCGCGTAGCCGGCGACGGCCGTCGCCAGCAGGAGGAAGCCGAAGAGATAGCGACGCCCCATCATCCTTTTGAGCAATCGACGTTCTAGACGCACTGCGAGACCCCTTGATGGGTGACTTAACCCAACCTTTGCTCAAGAGCCTGAGTGAGCCAGGCCGCAGCCGCCTCGAGCGCGTCAGGATCGTTCGACTTGAGGACGACCTCGACGTAGGGACCGTTGGCGCCGAAGCTTGGATAGGAGCCTACACGCACTCGGGGGTGGATTTCTAATGCCTGAGTAAGAATCCCGACGATCTGGCTCTCGGTTGTCCGGTAGCTGCGGCGCCACGAGTCGATCGGTGGACCGGCTCGCAGCTCCTCCTCGATCGTCTTGTACATCGCCTCCATCTCCGCCGGCAGGCCCGGGAGAACGTAGACATTCTCGAGCAGGAATCCGGGCGCGCCGCCGAGCGGGTTGGCCAGCGGTCGGCTGCCGGCGGGAAGCTGGGCCCAGCGGGCTGCGTACTCGGGGTCGGCTCGAAAACGCGTGCGCAGGTCCGTCCCGACCTCTTCGTACTCGATCTGCTCGACGCCGAAGGCTGCGGCGAGGGCCTCGCGCGTCACGTCGTCGGGCGTACCGCCGAGGCCGCCGGTGACGACGACGAGGTCGGCTCGGTCGGCCTGCTCGCGCAGCGTCGTCGCGATCTCCTCGATCTCGTCAGGTACGACTGCGATCAGGCGCACGTCGACACCGGCCGCCTCGAGCCGGCGCGCGAGCCAGCTGCCGTTCGTGTTCTCGACGTCGCCGGAAAGGAGCTCGTTGCCGATCGTCACGATCGCGGCGGACGCCATCGTCGGCCAGTATGGCCAGGTCTAACGCAGCGGGAACGGCTTGCGGGCGAGCGCAGGCAGCACCTGAGCCGTGACCCAAACCGGTGTCGTCGTGTAGCGCGTCGAGTAGCGGAAGCTGCCGTCGGGCCGCTGAAGGCGCTTGAGGTAGGCCAAGGCCCCGCGCGGCGGGGGCTTCCCGGCGGCGAGGAAGGCCTGGATCGCCCAGGCCGTCGACTGCGCGTCCGAGCCGCGCCCAAGAGTCAGCTCGAAGCCGCCGTCGGGGTTGCGGAACCGGAGCAGGAACAGCAACGCGCGCCGGATCGGCCGGCCGGTGACGCGGGCGGCACGAAGCGCCTCGACAACGGTGGCCGTGTCGTTAGAGTCGGCTGCACCGGGCGTCCAGCCCCAGCCGCCGGCACGAGTCTGACGAGCGAGCAGCCAGCGGATTGTCCGGGGCTGGATCGGCGCGCCGCCGACTCTAAAGGCGAGCACGCTCCAGGCGGTGCCATTGATGAGGCGACCGACCGAGCCGCTCGGGCGTTCGAGCGCGCGTAGCCGCCCCAGCGGGCGATCGGGGTTCTGGCCAATCGCGTTCTCGGCGAGGACGACGAGGGCGAGGGCCGCGGCGCTCGTCAGCTCGGGCTCATGCTGGACGAGATAGCGGCCGGTCGCCCCGTTCGGGCTAGCCCCAGTCGCGCGGAGGCCAAGGACGGCCCATGCCGTCAGCTGCGGATACGCGGGGTTGCCGGCCTCGGCGAAGCCGCCGCTTTCGAGCTGGTGCGCCTGCAGAAAGCCGAGCCCGCTTGGCGTCGGCGATGCGGCGACGACGGCCGTGGCTGCAGCGAGCGCCGCGAGCCTCACGTCCAGATGACCTCGGTACGGAGGCGTCTCCCGTAGCGCTCGAGAAGTCGCCGTAGCTCGGGCCCGGCGGCGAGTGCGATGACCACGTTGCCGAGCGCATGCGCGGCGTCAAACCAAGAGCCGCGGCCGAGTTGGACGGTCAGCGCAGCCCAGGTGTGCGGGTAGAAGCTGTACCACTCCCAGACGTCCATCAGGCCGCTGAAGGCGAAGCCGAGCACGAAGCAGAGGAGCGCGAAGGGGACCCGCCGGCGAACGAGCGGAGCGGCGAGGGCGCCGACGACCCCGCAGCCGCCCCAGGCCAGCATCTGCCAGGGCGTCCAGGGGCCCTGGCCGAGGAAGAAGTTCGACACGAGCGCCGCGAGGGCGCCGACGCCGAAGCCCGCGCGGGCGCCGAGCGCTGCGCCGGCCGCGACCGCGATCACGGTCACGGGCTGAACGCCGGGGATCGCGGCGAAGAGAACGCGTCCGCCGGCCGCGGCGGCAGCTAGCGTGGCGACGAGCGCGAGCGTCTTGCTCGCGCCGAGGCCGGGATCGAGCCAGGCGGCGCCCGCGACGAGCAATGCGGCGGCGACCAGGAGCAGCGAGAGGGCGCCCTGTCGCGGAGTCGTCGCCGCCCAGGCGGCGGCCGCGAAGGCGATCGCGGCGGCGAGTGCGATCACCGCCCTAGGCATGCACGAACTCCCGGTCGGGCGCGAGCGAGACGATGCGGTCGGCGACGGCCCTCGCGAACGCGCGGTCGTGGGTGACGACCAGTGTCGCGCGCTCCGTGTTCGCCTTCAGCAGCGCGGCGAGCTCGTGCTTGCGCTCGGGATCGACGCCCCGCGTCGGCTCGTCGAGGACGAGCAGGTCGGGGTCGGGCGCGAGCACGGCCGCGAGCGCGAGCCGCTCGCGCTCACCGCTCGAGAGGTCCCGCGGGTGCCGGCTCTCGTAGCCCGCAAGACCAACCGCGGCGAGCGTCCGGCTCGCGGCCGCCAGGTCGCCGCCAACGCCGACCGCAACTTCCTCGTCTGCACGCTCCCGCAGGACATACCGGCCCGGATCCTGCGAGAGGTAGGTTGCCCGGCCGCGGCGCTCGACCCGACCGCTCAGCGGCTCGAGCAGCCCGGCCGCGATCTTCGCGAGCGTCGTCTTGCCGGATCCGTTTCGGCCCACGAGCGCAACGATCTCGCCGCGGCGCAATTCGAGGCTCGCGCCGTCGACGACGAGCAGGTGGTCTTGGTAGGCGTACGAAACCCTGTCTAGGCGGCACGCGACTTCACCGAAGTGACGTAGGTGTACACCTACGTCACCACCGGCCGAAACGAACGAGGACTGGTGCTCTTCCAGCCACGCGCGGGCCTGGTCGACCGGCCCGTCGAACTCCAGGTGTCCGTCCTCGAGGAACAGCACGCGGTCACAGAGCGTGAGCGGCAAAGCGGGCCGCTGTTCGGACAGCAGCACGGTGGTGCCGCGATCGCGTGCGAGCCGCACCGCCAGCTCGAGGAGCGCTTCAGCTGCCTCGGGGTCGAGCTGCGACGTCGGCTCGTCGAGGAGCAGGAGCCGCGGTTCGAGCGCGAGCGTCGCGGCCAGACACACACGTTGCAGCTCACCGCCGGAGAGCTCGGTCACGAGCCGCCCGGAGAGATGCTCGGCGCCGACCGATTCGAGCGCCTCGAGCGCGCGCGCCTCAATCTCCTGCGGCGGTGTGCCGACGTTCTCCAGGCCGAAGGCGACCTCGTTGAGGACGCGAGTGAAGACCACCTGGCCCTCGGGGTCCTGGAACAGCGTCGCCACGGTTCCGGCCAGGCGCGCCGGGCCGTGCCGCCGGGTGTCGAGACCGGCGACCTCGACCCGGCCGGAGAAACGGCCACCGTGGAAGTGCGGAACGAGCCCGGCGAACGCGCGAAGCAGCGTCGACTTGCCGGAGCCGGACCGGCCGAGTACCAGCGTGACCTGTCCAGGGGCCAGACCCGCGGACACGTCCCGAATAGCCGGAGCGGTTGAGGCCGGATACGCGAACGACAGATTCTCGGCACGCGCTAGAGCCACAGCGCCCCCACGACGACGGCAAGCGTGGCGCCGGCCAGCGCCACCGGCTCGCGGAGTCCCCACTGCGGCTGTGGAAGCCGCGTTGCGCCGGCGCGGCCGAAACCGCGGGCCTCCATCGCTTCGGCGAGGTTCAGGCTCCGCTCCAAAGAGCCCGCAAGCAACGGCGAGAGCAGTCGCGCGCGGCCGCGAAGCCCCTCGGGTTCCACGCCCCGGCCACGCAGAGCCTCTACCAGTCCGGCCGCGTCTCGCTCGAGCGCGGGCACAAGCCTCGTCGCCAGCGCGACCGCGAGCACGAAGCGCCGCGCGAACCCCGCCGCCTGCACCAACCGGTCGTGGTCGAGCCAGAGGGCGTACGCGGAGAACGCGAGCGAGACCGCGGCGAGACGGCAGGCGTTGAAGAGCGCGCCCGAGAGCTCGGTCGACGTCACGTCGAGCGTCCCGACCACCGGGATCGTCGGACCGCTCCAGAACACCGTGCCGGGCAAGCGTTCCACGAACGGCGTCAGCACGAACAGCGCGGCGGCCGAGCCCACCGCACCGATCAGATACGGCCAGCGGCGCGGGACGGGCGCTCGCAGGCAGACGGCCAGCAGCACCACCGCAAGCGCCGCCACCGACACGGTGTGCCGGGCCAGCAGCGCCGCCGCGGCCAGGCCGAACAGGAGCGCCGCCGCCGGAGCCGGCCTCACCGCAGCCCCGAGTAACGGAAGCGGACCAGCTTCGGGTCGGCGAGCAGCCGCCGCGCCGCCGCCGGGCCGATCACGAAGCGCGCCGGCGCACCGGGCCCGGAGCTCGTCGCCGACAGCGGTACGTCGGCCTTCGTCAGGAAGAGCACGTTCGCGTCGCCGATCTTGTCCGCGGTCACCGCCTTGGCGTGAATCAGCTTCCCGAGCCCGCGGGCCTGCGGCTCGAGCCCCTTCGAGTCGAAGACGATCGCGGCGGCGCGAGTCTTGCCCGCGTAGCCGTGCAGGAACGGCTCCGGAAACGCGCCGACGACGATCGGGACATGCAGCTCGTGCTTCCACGAGCGATAGTCCCACCACTCGACGTCGCCCGGATGGAGCGTGTAGTCGGCGGCGCCGCGATCCGCTTCGTAGCCGTTGACGAAGTAGAACCAGTCTCGCCGGCCGGCCCGGTCGCCCGAGACGCCGTCGATCGACTGGACGAAGCGGCCGCCGTAGCTCGTCTTCACCTTCACCGCTTGCTGGAGCGCCTGCATCGCAGTCTGTCCCGCCTTGACCTTGTCGACGAGCAGGACCTGGCGGCCGCGGTCTCGCGTGACCCAGAGCTTCGCGCTTCCTTTAGTCTGGGTCGAACCGCAGCCCGCGAGGGCGGCGGCCGCGAGCCCGGCGGCCGCCAGGCGTCTCACCGGCCGCTGTAGGTCCGCGAGCGGATCGCGCCGGTCTTCGTGACCCGAACCGTGTAACGGCCGGGCCGCGTGCAGACGACGCCCGTCGCCGAGCTGGTCCGCCGGCTGTTCAGGGTGTAGACGACGCCGCGCACCCGTGAGGCGCGGCCGGCGTCGTTGCGGCCCGTCGCGAAGAAGCAGCGCTTGCCCTTGACGATCGAGGTCTCAACCTCCAGCGTGAGCGGCCCGGCCGGGCCGGTGAAGGTCGCCCAGTACCAGAGAACGGTGTCGCCGTCCTTGACGTGGACATCGCCGGCGCCGACCGGCGGCAGGATCCCGTTGACCTTGAAGACCCAGCCGCTCGAAGCATCGGCCGAGTAGCGGCCGATCTGGTCGACGTAGCCGGTCGCGGTGACGTCGTAGAAGAACTCGCCGGCGAGGCTGGCGGACTCGAGTGCATCGAGTGCGGTCACCTTCACGTTGAGGGTCGGCTCGGTGGTGCCGAAAATCGTCTGCGTCTTGCCTTCGACGCGGACATGAACACGGGCGGCGAGGGCCGCCGGAACGAGCACGAACATGACGGCCAGCGCCGCCGGGAGAGCGAGGGAGCGTCGGTACACGAATCCTCCTTCCGCGAGGGGTTCGGTTCCGGCGAACGGCAGGTCTTCTGACTCGGGGCTCCCTCTGCCGCCGCCTTCCCGGCTCTCGCCAGTGGCTCTTGGCGGGAGAGCGTCTCCCCTCACAGCGGCGGGACCGTCCCGGACTTGCACCGGGTTCCCTTACCGCTCGCCTTTCGGCCGAGACTACCATCCCTCTGTGTCGGCTTCACGCCTCTCCGCCTGGCTGCCGGTCATCGCCTGGGCGGCGGCGATCTTCATGCTTTCGTCGATCCCGCACCTCGGAACGGGCCTCGGCACCTGGGACACGATCCTTCGCAAGGGCGCGCATGTGACCGAGTACGCGATCCTCGGCCTGCTACTGCTGCGGGCGGTCGGCCGCGAGCTGCCGGCGTTCCTGATCGGCGTCGGCTACGCGATCACGGACGAGCTCCATCAGCATTTCGTCCGGGGGCGACACGCTTCGCCGGTGGACGTCGCGATCGACTCGACCGGCGTCCTGCTCGGGATCCTCGTCTTCCTCAGGGCACGACGCGCGGTGGCAGATAGACCGACCCCCTGAGCGGGGCTTGTATCATTAGACGCATGAAGCGCGCCCTTGGGGTTGCGGCAGCTGTGGCGATGGCGGTCCCCGGTCCTGCGCTCGCGAAGGGCCTGACGGAGCGCCTTCAGGTCTTTCCTTCGCATCCGCGCGTCGGGCGTCCGGTAACTCTTCAGCTCCGCCCCTACGAGCTCGGCTCGCCTGCGTTCCTGGGGCAAGACTTCGCATGGCGCGTTACTGCGCACTTGCCGGGCAGACATCCTCACCGCATCACACTCGTCCGTCAGACCCGCGACCCCTACGTGTGGAGCGGAAGGATTCGGTTTCGCTCGCCGGGCCGTTGGAAGATCTCGGTCGAGGGCAATCAGGCGAGCGTGATGAAGTTCGACGTGCCGGTGCGGCGCGGCCGCCCGAGCGTCTGGGAACGCCTCGAACGTCCGTTCATTGCGCAAACCGTGCCGTTCGGCAGCCGGTGCCCAACGGCGAGCCCGGATCCGAGAGGGAGTCTGAGCCGGATCGGCTTCGTCGGCACCGCCTGGGGGCCTGGACCGATTTACCCAGCAGGCTTGGGCAACGATGCGCCTGTTTTGCGCTACTCGTATCCGCCTGCTCCCGAAACGGGATGGGGCGACTGGGGGGGCAACAAGATCAATTGGCTCCGCGACCTGGCCTACCCCGGGCCGGTCCTGATTCGCGGTCTTCGACTCGACGGGCCCGATGAGCTTCGCTTCAACGACGGCCGCCTTCCATCGCTGTCGATGCGGCAGAAAGGTCGATCAAATCCCTCGTACACGCGCGTGCGCATTCCCGGCTGCTACGCCTACCAGGTCGACGGAACGACCTTCAGCGACACGATCGCCTTCGAGGCAAAGCTGTACGGCTCGTAGTATTTGAGCGTGCCCGAGCGCAAACCTCTGGACGACCGTCAGCTCGACGCTGTGCTCGAGCGCCTCGACAAGCTCGTCGACGAGATCCACGTGCTCAACCGGCGGCTCGACCACGCCGAGGGCTTCGCCCGGGTCGCGCACGAGCTGCGGACCTTGAACGAGTCGCTGCAGGCGATCGCTTACGCCGCGCTCGGCCAGCAGGGGCCGCAGGTCAGGCGCCGCCGCGCCGGCTAATGGTCTGGCCGGTGACGTTGCCGGACGTTGCTGGTCAGGCCACTACTACTGCAGGCGAAAGATGTCGAGGGCGCCGCTGGTTCGATGGTCGTTCGCGTTGCCCTCGGGCACGGCGACGCGGCCGTCGGTGACGATCGGGCTGTTCCAGTGGCTACTGCCGACGCTGAACGAGGCGAGCAGCTTGCCCGTTGTCGGCGCGTAGACGTTCAGGGAGCCGTTGTAGACGTAGAGTAGGCCGCCCGCGACGACCGGGCTCGTGCCGCCCACA
>VAWI01000045.1 GCA_005884005.1 Actinomycetota bacterium | reverse complement strand
AGCGTCGCCATGGCGCCGACGCGCTGGACGGTTCCGAACGGCGCCAGACCAGCCTCGAGCCGGGCGCCGTGCTGCTCGAGCTCCTCGTAGATCTCCGGCTCGCGCAGGCGCCGCAACACGGAAAGCGCCGCCGCTGTCGCGAGCGGGTTCCCGCTCAGGGTCCCCGCCTGGTAGACGTGGCCGCTCGGGGCGAGCTGCTCCATTACGTCACCGCGCCCGCCGAACGCGGCCAGCGGCATCCCGCCGCCGGCGATCTTGCCGAGCAGGGTCAGGTCGGGGATGACGCCGAAGCGCTCCTGCGCACCGCCCCGGGCAACGCGAAAGCCCGTAATCACCTCGTCGAAGACGAGCAGCGCGCCGCTCGCGTCACAAAGGTCCCGCAGCGCCTCGAGGAAGCCGGGCTCCGGCGGGACGACACCCATGTTTCCGGCGACCGGCTCGACGACGATCGCGGCGAGCCCCTCGCCCCAACGCTCGACGGCGGCAGCGGTCGCGTCGACGTCGTTGTAGGGCACGACGATCGTGTCCTCCGCCGCCCCGCTCGTCACGCCGGGCGTCGCCGGAATCCCCAGCGTCGCGAGACCGGACCCGGACTCTGCGAGCAGCGCATCCGCATGCCCGCGAACTTGAGGATCCGATCGCGCCGGGTCGCCGCCCGTGCCAACCGGACCGCGCTCATCGCCGCCTCGGTGCCCGAGGAAACCAGGCGCACCAGCTCGAGCGACGGGACAGCGTCGATCAGCTCTTCGGCGAGCTCGACCTCCCTCTCGGTCGAGGCGCCGAACGTCATTCCCTCCCGCGCGGCCGCGATCACCGCGTCGACCGACTCGGGATCAGCGTGGCCGAAGATCAGCGGCCCCCACGACATCACCCAGTCGACGTAGCGGCGGCCGGCCTCGTCCTCGATCCAGGCGCCCTCGCCACGGCGGACGAAGAGCGGCTCGTCCAGACCGACCGCGCGCATAGCCCGCACCGGCGAATTGACGCCTCCGGGAATCACGCTCCTTGCCCGCCGTATCAGTGTGGCCCCGGTTTCACGCGGGCGCAATTGGTCGGATGTCCTCCCGAGCGAAGTGATGGGACTAACCATTCCCGCGGAAAATGCGCAGCATTTTTCGCGTTAAAGCCACTCGGCGAGCTCTCTGGTCCAGTAGGAGACGATGAAGTCTGCGCCCGCGCGCTTGATCGCGGTGAGCGACTCGAGCGCAGCCTGGCGCTCGTCGAGCCAGCCGGCCTGCGCGGCGGCCTTGAGCATCGCGTACTCGCCGGAGACGTTGTAGGCGCCGACCGGGAGCTCGAACCGCTCGCGGACGGCGCGGAGGACGTCGAGATACGGCAGCGCCGGTTTCACGATCAGCGCATCGGCTCCCTCGCGGACATCCAGCTCGCATTCACGGAGCGCCTCGCGGACATTCGCCGGATCGAGCTGGTAGCCGCGACGGTCACCGAACGCAGGGGTGGACTCGGCAGCCTCGCGGAAGGGACCGTAGAACGCAGAGGCGTACTTGGCCGCATAGGAGACGACCGGGATCTGCTCGAAGCCGGAGTCATCGAGGGCGGACCGAATTGCCCCGACGCGGCCGTCCATCATGTCGCTCGGGCAGACCGTGTCGGCGCCGGCCTCGGCGTGGCTGACCGCCGTGCGGGCGAGTAGCTCCAGCGACGCGTCGTTGTCGATCTCGCCGTCCCGAATGACGCCGCAGTGCCCGTGCGAGGTGTACTCGCAGAGGCAGACGTCCGTCGCAAGCACGAGCTCCGAGAAGCGAGCGCTCAGCTCTCGGAGAGCGAGCTGCACGATCCCGTCCTCCTCGTACGCGCCCGAGCCCTCCTCGTCCTTCTCCTCCGGGATCCCGAAGAGCAGCACCGCCGAGACACCGAGGGCGACGAGCGTCTCGATCTCCTCGACGACTGCGTCGACCGAGCGCTGTGCGATTCCCGGCAGCCCCTCGAGCGGCTGGACGATGCCTTCGCCCGGGCAGACGAAGAGCGGCATCACGAAGTCACCGAGATCGAGACGTGTCTCGCGCACGAGCGATCGCAGCCGGCTCGTCCGCCGCAGACGCCGCAGCCTCGTCGCTGGGAACGCCGGCTCAGCCATGGCTCAGTAGCTCGAGCGAAGCCGGCGCCTGTCTACTGTGCGGCCTTGCCGACAGAACCGGACGCGTAGCGTTCATGCCAACAATCTACGCGTTTCGATTCGGGCCAACAGGCCGAAGAGCGCGCCCAAACCGCAGAGCCAGAGCGCCTCGCGCAGGAGCCGCCACCAGGGGCTCGCGTCGTAGAGCGCGGCACTGAAGAAACGCACACCGTGGATGAACGGCAGGCCGTCGCTGATCCAGCCCGCGGCGGGAACGATCTCTTGCGGAACGAGCCCGAGGAAGACGATCGGCAGGACCACCAGAAGCGCGACGAGCGAGGCCGTGCGGGCGTCGCGCGCGACGGCGCCCAGCAGCGCGCCCAGAGCGCCTAGCGCGGCGCCCGCGAGCAGCAGGCCGACTGCAAGGAGCGGCACACGGCCCCACGGCTCGCCGCCAGTGACGTTGCCGATCTGGATGATCGCGCCGAAGACGAGCGAGACTCCCAGTCCGAGCGCCAGCGCCACGACCGCGGCGAGCAGAACCTTTGCCCAGACGAGCTCGCCGAGCGTGACCAGCCCACGCGCGAGGCGCCCGACGACGTTCTCGTCCCGCTCGGCGGCGAGCGAGCCGGCCGCGAGCACAAGGGCGAGTAAGCTGATCGTCAGTCCGAGCGCATAGGCCTGGACGTCGGCCGAGAGCGCCCATGTCCGGCCGCGCCCCTTGACGCGTGCGATCTGGATCGGATGCGCCGTCGCCCGCAACGCGTCACCGGTCCGGGCAAGCGCGAGGTGCGCGTCGCCGATGAAATCGCGGAGCTTGCGCGCCTGGGGGCCAGACGCTCCGCGGAGAAGCAGGTCAGCGCCGTCGAGCCCGAGCACCGTGAACTCGTGGCCAAGGAACGAGCCGTGCCCGCCATGTTGGATCAAACGAACGTAGCCGAGGTCGCTGCCGATGTAAGCGGTCTGCAGCTGCCGGTTCAGTCCGTAGACGAGCGCCTGCACCTGCTCGTCGACCCGCGAGGAGATGATTCCGCGGGCCGTCTGCACCTCGAGCGTCGGGCTGGAGACCATGCCTTTGAGCGTCGCGACGAACCCGGGCGGAACGGTGAGCACGGCGACGACCTTCCCGGAGCGCAACTCCCTCTGCGCCTCGTCATGACCGAGCCTGACGAGGCTGACGTCCTTGCTCACGCGCCTGATCGTCCTGTCGACGTCGAAGAGGTGGCCGCCGATGCTGACGAAACGGGGCAACCCATCCTCGTCCACGAGCGCAACCCGCGGCTTCGCGTTCGCGTACCCGGCAACAAGGCCGACGAGCAGGGCGATCAGGAGCGGGTAGGCAAGGAGTAGTCCGAGCAGGAGCGGCGAGCGCCGCAGAATCAACGCGTCCTTTCGCAGGAGCAGGGCGACGCGCGTCATCCAGCGAGCGCGAGCGAGTCGTACTCGGAGACCGACCCTGCGAACGCGACCGCTCCCTCGCGGAGCGCTACGACACGGCCCGCATGCGCCTCGACCTCCGCGGCGTGCTGGGTGACGAAGAGCAGTGCGGTACCAGCATGGTGGTCGGCCTCGAGGCGTGCCCAGAGACGCCGCCGTTGTTCCGGATCGAGCGCCGCGGTGGGCTCGTCCAACAGCAGCGCATCGGGCTCGCCGAGCAAGGTGATCGCAAGATTGAGACGTTGGCGGTTGCCGACCGAGAGGTCGCCGGCGAGGACTCCGCGCGGGAGTTCAAATTCGTCCAGCAGCCGCTCCGCGGACCGCTCCGGCTGCTCTTCTGCTTCGAGGCGCGCGAACAGCTCGAGGTTCTCGCGCGGTGACAGGCGCGCATACTGCGCGGCACGCTGCGGCGCCCAGCCGACGCGCGCGCCGTCGCGGCGCTCGACCCGTCCCGCCGACGGCTCGAGCGCTCCGGCGAGCAGCGCGAGCAGCGTCGACTTGCCGGCGCCGTTCGGCCCGACGAGCGCGACCGCCTCTCCGTCACGGAGCTCGAAGTCCGTCGGCTCCAGCGCCATCTGCGAGCCGAAGCGCCTCGCCGCCGCCCGGGCCGCGAGCAGCGGCGGGCGACCGTTCATCTCCTGGCAGCCCGGGAAGGCTTTATCTCCGTTGGCGCCTCGGGCTCGGGTCCCTCGACCTCGACCGGAACCGGCAGCGGCTCGGCCCCGGCCTCGTCCCAGCTTTCGAGTTCGATCCGCTCGGAGAAGAACTCCCAGATCGCGCGCCCCGCCGCCAACAAAGGCAACGCCACCAGCACGCCCGGGAGCCCGTAGATCTCGCCGCCGGCAAGCAATCCGAAGATGACGAGCAAGGGGTGCAGCCGCAGGGCCGAGCCCATCACGTTCGGAACGACGACGTGGCCCTCGATCTGGTGAATGAAGAGGAAGAGGAGCGCGACCCAGAGAGCCGAGATCGGATGGACGACCAGCTCGTAGACGAACGGCGGCACCGCGCCGAGCCAGGGGCCGAGGTATGGAATCAGCTCCGTGAATGCGACCCACGCGCCGAAGATGACCGCGTACTTCGTGAGCCCGGGGCCGAGCCCGAGAGTCCCCAGCAGCCAAAGACCGAGGCCGGCGCTCACACCGATGATCAACGACAGCAGCACTTGGCCCTTCACGTAGCCGACAAGCGACTGCTCGATCCGTACGACCAGAGGTGGGGAGCCTCGGGGCGGGGGGAAGCGGCGGTTTACCGCAGCCGACAGACGCTCCATGTCGAGCAGCATGTAGACCGAGACGACGAGCACGAGGACGAGGCTGAAGAGCAACTTCACCGTCCCGATCGCGGCCCCCTCGACGAAGTTGATCGCCCGCGTCGTGTACTTCTGGACGTCCCTCGTGCGGATGTTGTTCACGAAGTCGTTGAGCTGCTTGCGGACCTTGATTCGGCGCAGGCCGTGGTGGTTCAGCCACACCTGGAAACGATCGACATCGCGCTCGGCGTGAGTCTGCGGGGGTTGTCCGTGTTCGGCCGTAAAGTAGGAATCGACTCGATGTGACGACGACCTTGTCTGATCGACCACCACCGTCCCGAGCGCGATGCTCGCCGCCGCGACAAGGCCCGCGAACAACAGGTAGACGATTGCGACACCCAGTCCGCGAGGGATCCAGAACCTCGTGACGCCTCGGACGAGCGGATTCAGCAGCAGCGCGATCAGTCCGGCGACGAGAAAGAGGAAGACGACGTGACGGACCGCCCCCGCTACGGCCCAGATCAGCAGCAAGATCAGCGGCAGCGTGACGAGCTGGATCCAGCGAGGGATCTGGAGCTTCGGGGGCGACTGGGTCGCCATCGCGATGATGATACGGCGCGCGTCGTCCGGCCAACGGCGCTCGCTCGCGACGCCGACCTGCAGGCGGTCCGGGCTTTGCCCGGATGGCCGTCTAATCCCGAGCGGCAAGGCCGAAATCGATCGAATGCTGCTCCCGGAGTCCGGCTTAGATCGTCCCTCCGGCCGCCGGCCTGGGACTGGTCTTTGGCAGAGGATGGCGCCCTGGCTTTGGACAGTTACGAACTATGGGAGGAACCCTTGGAAGTACCAAGGCTTCTGCTGTCACAAAGTCGGCTTGACCGGGGTTCCTTGCGGGTGGAGGAGCAACCCGTTAGCGTCCCGCCGATGCCCAGGGACGGAGGGCGCACGATCGCTGCACGGCACGGCCGTGCACACCATCAGGCTGTCCGGCGCCGCAGGCGCGTGGCCGGCCTCGTCGTGCTCGCGATCGTCGCTCTGGTCACCCTGCTCCTGACGGCCTTCGGGGCCGGCAAATCCCCGGCGAGACAGACCACTGTCGGCCCCGCGCCGGCGAACCGCCTGCTTCCGTCGGGCCCGCCGAGCCCGCAGGTCGTCGCGCTCGAGGGCGCGCTGCGGATCCAGCTGCCGATTGCGCAGTCCCGGGTAACCGTGATCGGCTATCACGCAAGCGGCGACGGCGCGGTCGCCCTCCAGCCGCTCGGCTCGCAGGCCAACCCCGGCGCGCTCACGCGGCTCGCGCGCAGCGTGTTCGGCGGTGGCAGCCGGGGCATCCGCTGGTTCCAGCTCTCCGGCGGCGAAGGTCCGGGAACGGCGGCGCTAGACGTCGGCGCGCTCCCGGGAACGGACGTCTATTCACCCGTTGACGGAAGCGTGATCGGGCTGACGCCGTACATCGTCAACGGCAAGCGATTCGGCTCCGAGATCGACGTCCAGCCGACCGGCGCGCCGTCGTTCGTCGTCTCGATCACGCATGTGAAGCCGGACCCGACACTGACCGTGGGATCGAGCATCGCCGCGGGAACATCCAAGCTCGGCGTCCTGCTCGACTTCTCGCGCGTCGAGGAACAGGCGCTCGCCCGCTACACCCAGGACGCCGGCAACCACGCCGAGATCGAAGTTCGCCCCGCTGCGGCGCTCTCGACGCCCTGAAGATTCTTTTTATCGCTGACGTGTTCGGCGTCCCGGGGCGCCGGGCGGTGGAGGAGCGTCTGGCTGGCCTGCGGGATGAGCTCGCCGTCGATTTCTGCGTCGTCAACGGTGAGAACGCTGCGGACGGCGCAGGCATAACTCCGCGAATCGCCGAGCGCATCCTCGCCTCCGGCGCCGACGTAATCACGCTCGGCAACCATGTCTGGCGCCGGCCGGAGATCGGGCCGTACCTGACGGAGTCCGAGCGCGTGATCAGGCCCGCGAATGTGAGCCTGGGGTCGCCGGGCCGTGGCCTGACGGTCGCTCCGTCCGCAGACGGGACACCGGTGGCCGTGATCAATCTGCTCGGCCGGCTGTTCATCGATCCGCCGGTCGGCCCGTTCGAAGTCATCGACGAGCTCGTCGACGAGGCGCGGAAGCGCGCCCGGATCGTCTTGGTCGACTTCCACGCAGAGGCGACCAGCGAGAAGGTGGCCCTGCCGCGCTGGCTGGACGGCCGCGTCACGGCGGTAATCGGGACGCATACGCATGTGCAGACGAACGACGCCCGAGTCCTACCCGGTGGCACGGCCGCGATCAGCGACGCCGGCATGACCGGCCCGCACGACTCGGTGATCGGCGTCCAGGCCGAACTCGCGATCGCCCGCATGCGAACCGGCATGCCGGTTCGCTTCAAACCGGCCGAGGGCGGTGTCCAGATCGAGGGCGTCCTGATCGAATGTGGCACCGACGGCCGAGCTACCTCGTGCGAGCCGGTTCGCGTCGCGCCGTAGGGACAGTCCCTTTAAGGGACTGTCCCTCAAACGGTTCCAGACCGACCGACGCCCGCGAGACCCCGTGACGGCACTACCAGCACGACAACCAGCAAGAGCAAAACGAGGTCGCGCGCGAAGACGAGCCACGATGCGATCGCATCCTGCTGCAGCGCCAGCCGCCAGTAGCGGTACGGGAACCAAAGTTGCGTCAGTACCAGCGCCACGGCGAGCACCGTCGACGCTGCAAGACCGCGCCGCCCGCGCACGAGCGGCACCAGCGGCAAGAGCCAGATCAGGAATTGCGGCGAGAGCACTTTGCCAAAGGCGACGAACGCCGCCACACACGCCGCCGAGTAGCGAACAAGGCGCTCGGACGTCGCGGGCCCGCGGGCAAACGCGATCCACAACGCGATCACGACGAGGGCCTGGACGACGCTCTGGATCACCGCGAAGGTGTTCGCCAGCGAACCGGCCTGGTTCTGCGAGCCGTGGCTCAGGTTCAGGTGAACCGTCCAAGCTCCGAACTGGTGGGCAACGAGCAGAAAGCTCGAGCCGAGGCTCTCGATCTGTAGGGGCCGGTCGGCCTGCCGGTGCAGGCTGTCCCATACGCCGCCGGGCGAGAGCCTGACAAATGGGAGGAAGCAGATCGCGACCACGCCCGTGAAGACCCCCGCGCAGACGAGCGCCTCCCGCCGGCCGTACCGTCGCCACACGTAAGCGAGCGCGGGTGGCACGACGATGACCGGAAAGATCTTCGCCGCCGCCGCGAGACCGAGCACGCCGAGGCCGGTGCGCTTTCGCTCGACGAGCACGGCACCGAGGCCAAGCATGAGCAGCGCCGTCGGCCAGAGGTCGAAGCGCGTCAGGATCACGGAGCCGAGCGCGAGCGGCGCCAGCGCGGCGAAGCCGAGCGCGGCGAAGAGACGCTCCGGCTCGGCCCGCAAGGCGCCCAGCGCGATCGCGGCGCCGGCGATGGCAAGCAGGCCGCAGAGCACCATCAGCCGCTCGAAGTTCCGCCGGTAAATCCGTGGGTCGTGCCGGTCTCCGATCGCCGGCAGCAGAAAGATCGGCATCGCAGCCGGCGGATACTCGACGCTGAAGTCGAGGTACGGCACCTGCCCGTCTGCCATCGCGTCGCCGTAACGCTGGTAGACCGGCGTGTCGACGATCTGGCTGCGCCGATAGAAGCCGCGGTGGAGCAGAGCCCACGCGGCGCCGAAGACGGCGAGGGCGACGAGCGCGGCCACGACCGCGAGCCGGTGCTCAGCCGGCAGCGACCAGCGCTCTTGCGTCGCGCTCACTTGTCACCGGGACCTCGGCGGGCACCGTCTCGCGCTCAACGGTCAGAGCCACGAACGCGACGAAGGGGAAGAACCACGGCAGATAGAGGTAGAACCAGTGCGTCAGCACGAGCTCGAAGCCGATCAGCAGCGCCGCCGTCAACGCTGCCAGCTGCCGCACCGTCTTCCGTCTGGGCACGAAGTAGACGGCGATCGCGCCCACCACGAGCATGACTTGGAGAACCCGCTGAACGAGGTGCAGATTCGGGTAGCCGACGCCGTACTGCTTCCAGTCCCAGATCGAGAACGGCGAATGCCGGCCGATCTGGAACTTGATCGTCCGGTCGTAGAAGAGGTGGGCGGCGTGGAGCGGGCTCGGCTCGAGCAGCAGCACCGAGAATGCAACCGCCGTCGCGAGCAGGAATGCGCCGAGGAAGACGAGCTTCTCGCGCGGGCGCGCGCGCGAGTCCGGGTACGAGGCCCAGAGCGGCGCGACGAGGAGCGGCGCGAACTTCGTCCAGCCGGCGAGCGCGGAAAACGCGCCGCGGGCAAACGACGAGCTGACCAGCCAGAAGCCCCAGATCAGGAAGAGCGGCGGCAACGCGTCGTTTGTGTTCGAGCTCGACACGTACTGGGTGAACGGCCACGCGACCCACGCAAATGCGAGCCCCACCGCGAGGCTGGCGCCGCCGAAGCGCAGACCGACGAGTGCGAGGCCGAGCACGCAGAGCAGGTCGAAGGCGATGGTCGCGGCATGAGCGGCCGGCAGGCTGTCCCACTTGCCGCTCCAGCCGAAGAACCAGTAGGCGGGAAGGTACGCCTCGTAGGCAACCGGTCCGTACGTGTCCCCCTGAGGGTTTGCCGACTCGCAACGCCCGTTCGTCTGGATCCGATCGCGGATCTCGCCGTCCTCGTCAGAAGGCCCACAGGCCTTCAGGCTGTCCTCGACTGGGAAGTTCCCGTAGGGCGCCTCGCCCGACGAGATCCGCTCCGCGCCGACGACGCCCGAGTAGCCGACGTCGATCACGTTCGAGTTCTCGACGTTGAGCCCGATGCGGAACCCGATGAGGAAGATCGTGGCGGCGGCCAGTACCCAGATGGGCCAGACCGGCCGTGTCGCGGCGGCGCGGTGACCCCGCCGAACGCTCCAGACCATCCGCCCGAGCAGGTAGACGAGCGGCGGGTAGACGAGCGGCATCGCCGTGAAGACATGGCCCTTGTTGAAGTACCAGAGCGAGACGCTGAACGAGACGAGCGCGAGCAGATCGAGGTTCCGTAGCGAGAGCGGGCGCCGGAAATCGGCGAGCCCGATCAGGAAGGCGGCGCAGAACCCCAGCCAGATGGGAAGGCTGTTGATCTCCTTGCCGCCGAAGGCGCCTTTGTACCCACGCGCCATCTTCCAGGCCACCTGCGGACCGGTCCAGGCCTCCGTGACCACACCGGTCGCGTCCTGCACGCGCCCGGTGGCGACCTCACCGACCTTGTCGATCGAGGTCCAGACCTTGATCGTCCAGTTTCCATACTGCGCGCGGTAGGTCGCCTCGGTTGTCCGGGTCTTCGCCGGAAAATGCCGTACCCATCGCGCGACCTTCGGGTTGGCCAGGAAGATTTCGGTCGCCCGCTGCTGCGTCAGCTTCGAGCTCGGGGCGGCCCCGGCGGCGGGAACGAGTAGCAGCGCGCAAAAAGCGGCGACTCCCAGCCGGCGCATGGAATCAGGCTACCGGGCGAAGGACCAGAGCTTGTTGCCGACGAAGTTGAGCGGGGTCACGAGCACGATCGCGATCGCCTGGGCGGCGACCTTGTTCATCCCAAAAGCGATCAAGGCGCTGAGGATGCCGAGGTTCGCGCCGTACGCGACGAGGGCGACCGTGAAGAAGCGAAGACCCTGGAACCCGATGTGGCCGCGCTGGTCACGGAACGTCCAGAGACGGTTCCAGAGGTAGTTGTTGGTGACCGCGACCAGGAACGAGACCGTGGCCGCGTAGGCGTAGTGCCAGCCCGCCCCCCGCAGCAGCGCCGTGTAAACGGCGAGGTTGACCGCGTAGCCCGTGGCGCCGACCGCGCCGAACTTCGCGAGCTGCATCCAGTTCGCGGGTCGACGGAGAGCACCCATCGCTCGGGCGCGCATGCCGAGCACGGCGGAAGGCCGCTGCGCCATCGGCGGGCGAGGCTATCAGCGTGGCCGGAGCGTTACGCCGGCGTTCCTCCCGCCACGATCGACGACGAGCTCAGCCGCATCGCCGTTCAGCTCCCCCAAATTCACGGCCTGTTCGCGGTAGAAGCCCACCTGATCGAAATCGAGGGGTTACTCGCCGAAGCCCTCGGCGCCGACAAGCGGCACGAAGCGGCACGGCACCGAATGGATCACGGCCGGCCCTTCGGGGCTGCGAACGGCGACCTCGAGTCGCTGGCCGCGGGCGCTGCCGACCGGGACGACCAGCCGCCCTCGCGGCTTCAGCTGCTCGTAGAGCGTCTGCGGAAAGCCCGGCGCCGCGGCCGCGACCGCGATCCCCTCGAAGGGCGCATGCTCGGGCAGGCCGAGAGTGCCGTCGCCGACGTGCACCTGAACTCGGTCATAACCGGCCTCCAGGAGCCGCTCTCGGGCCAGCTCGGCGAGCTCCGGGATCCGCTCGATCGTGTGCACCTCCGCCGCGAGCTCGGCGAGAACGGCGGCCTGGTACCCGGAGCCGGTGCCGACGTCGAGCACGCGCTCGCCGCCGGCCAGCTGCAGCGCCTCGCAGATGCGCGCGACCATGTACGGCTGGGAGATCGTCTGGCCCCCGTTGATCGGAAGGGCGGCGTCTTCGTACGCGCGACGCCGCTCGCGCTCGCCAACGAACTGCTCGCGTGGGACGGACGCCATTGCGCGGAGCACGCGTTCGTCGACGATGTCGCGCCCGCGCAATTGCGCCTCGACCATGGAGCGGCGCCGACGGGCCTGCTCGTCCTCAGGCGGCATGCGCGAGAGCGCGGGTGTAGGCGGGCGGTTTCACGCCGAAGTGCTCGAGCGCAAGCGGCGCCAGTTCGGTGATGCTCCGCGGCGCCGCGTCTATGCCAACGGCGAGCAAGGGGACCTCCGAGTCGGCGGCGGAGAGGGCGCCGTGGCTGCCCCCGCCCAGGTGGCTGCGCCCGGCGAGATCGGCGAACTCGACACCGTCTCCGGCCGAGACGAGCAGCTCTCCAGCGTTCGGGTTGCGGAGCGCCGCCCAGGCGCGCTCCAGGGCATCCGGCTGTGACAGAAGCGCGGGATCGCCGCTCGTCCCCCAACCGCTCTCCGCAGGCGCGAAGCGAAGCTCCTCGCCGGCGTGGCGCGCAACGGCCTCATCCCCTTCGAGGAAGAGCACGGCCTCGGCGCCCGGCTCGGAATCGAGGCGTGTCGCCAGCTCGCGAGTGTCCTCTCGAGTCGCGTCCGTCCGGTAAACCATGCCGGCGCGGTTCGAAGCGGTCACGATCACGCCCGCGTCCGCGAAGCGCTCCTCCAGCTGGAGCGTCCGGTCGATGCGCGTCTGGCCGTGGTCGGCGCAGATGAGGACTGCGTAGCGCTCCAGGAACTCGTCGGGCCCGCCGGCGGCCTCGATCAGCGCCCAGATCGCGGCGTCGCTGCGCTGCAGCGCCTCTTCCGACGCGCCCGGGCCGGCCGCGTGCGAGGCGAAGTCGTAATCCGGCAGGTAATGGACGAGGAAGTCGAAGCCGTCTCGCGTCACCAGCCAGCGGCCGACCGCGGCCGCGTAAGCATCGACCGAGCCGACGGAGCGCCCGAAGACGGCCAGCGGGGCGCCGGTCACGTCCGACTCGAAGAGGTTGTAGAAGAAGAACCGCTTCGGCCCGTAGGCCGGTCGGGTGACCGCGGGCACCGCGGGAACGTGGCGGTTGCGTCCCCGATAGCAGGTGAAGTTGATCGCGGCGGTCGTAAAGCCGGCATCCTCGAGCGCCTCGAAGACGGTCACGGCTTCGGCGCCAAGGTGCTGCTCGTTCATGTTGAAGATCGCGTCGAGAAGCGCCTGGCGTGTGCCGGCGGCGCGGACTGCCGCAAAGGAGGAGCCGTATTCGACGATCCGGCGCTCGCCGCGGTGGTACCAGACGAGATGCGGGATCCGGTGGACGTCGGGATGGGCGCCCGTCGCGATCGCGGAGAGACAGACGGGCGTCAGCGAGGGGAAGGTTGAGATCCCGCGGGCATAGGTGCCGTTGGCCGCGAGGAGCTTCAGCGCCGGCATCCGGTCATCCTCGGCCGCACCCTCGAAGGTGGCCGGGGTCAGGCCGTCGATCACGATCAGGATCAGCTTCTTGGCCACTGGTGCCCCTTCCAGTAATGCCGTCGAGGTTCTGGGGTCGCGAGCACCAAGCCAGAGGCCGCACTCCCTCGCGGCCAAGGCTGGCAGCCTTGGCAAGAGGGAGGGTGGACTGTGGCGCCGCGTGATGCGGGCCAGAAGCCGGCATGTATTGCTGAAAGGGGCACTAGTCGCGGGCCAGCGTGCGCAAGCCTGCGTAGCGCTCGGGCTCACGACGGTGGGCGCGCGCCGCGAGCGCGGGTAATGCGAGCGCTTCGAGGTAGCCGAGAAATGGGACGAGCGCGAGCGCCGCGATCGCGAGGCCCGCGACGCCGATCAGGATTCCCGTGCCGCTAACGGTGCCGCCGCGGCGCAACGTTCCGGCAGCAAGGGGAGCGCCCCCGACTCCACCGAGCAGCCCGCCGATCGCACCTCCGGCAGCTCCCTTCCAGTCGCCGAACGCGAACCCTACGGCGACCCCCACGGCCACGCCGATCAGGATTGCGATCAGCGTCCCCGGCCTCGTTCGCGCCAGCCAACCCGCCGCGAAGACTGCAATGCCGGCGCCGATGCCTGCGGCGACGCCGATCCGGTACCACTCCCACATCCGGTCCAGTGTAGTGCTGGAGTCGCTACGCCCCGGCCTCGAGGCGGCGGATCACCGCGAGGCCGAACTCGGCCGCCCGCGCGCCGTCGACGACACGGTGGTCGAAGGTGACCGCGATCGTCCCGATCGGACGCGCGACGATCTCACCGTCGCGCACGACCGGCCGCTCGCCAACCCGGCCGATGCTGAGGATCCCGACCTCGGGGTAGTTGACGATCGGAGTCGTCAGCAGGCCGCCGAGTTTCCCCGCGCTGCTGACGGTGAACGTCGAGCCGCGGAGCTCCCCGGGCTTGAGCTTGTTGGCGCGCACGGCCTCGGCTAGCCGCGTGACCTCGTCCTCCAGCTCGTCCACGGAACGCGAGTCGCAGTCGCGGACGACCGGCACGACAAGGCCCTGATCGGTCTGCACGGCGACGCCGATGTCGTAGCGGTCGAGGTAGACGATCTCGTCGCCTTCGAGCCGCGCGTTCAGCTCGGGTACCTCCTTCAGCGCCTCCGCCACGGCTTTGAGCGTCAGCGGGACGATCCGCTTCAGGTCGACGGCGCCGAAGTCGCATTCTTCGACCCAGGTGACGGGCGGCACCTCGGCGTGCGCGCGCGCCATGTGCTCGGCGATCAGTTTCCGGACCCCGCGCAGCGGCACGCGGCGTCCCTCCGGGACGTGTCCCGGTGCCAGACCCGGAGACGCGGCCGCAGAGCGCACGTCCTCTTCGGTCATGCCGCCCAGCGTTTCGAGGTCGACGCCGAGCTCTTGGGCGAGCCGGCGGACGAGCGGCGTCGCCCGGACGCGTCCCGCGGAGGACTGTCCCGGTGCCAGACCCGGGGACACGGCCGGAACGTCCACGGCCGCCTGGCGTTGCGGCGCCTCTTCGGCGCGAGGCTGCACGTCGCCGGCCGAGACGGCGCCATCCTCGCCGATGACGACGAGCACGGTTCCGACCGCCACCGTCTCGCCCTCGGCGACGAGGATCCGGGCGACCTTGCCGGCTGCGGGCGAAGGGATCTCGACCGTCGTCTTGTCCGTCTGGATCTCGACGAGCGGGTCGTCCTCGCCGATTTCCTGCCCCTCGGTGACCAGCCAGCGCGCGATCTCACCTTCGGTCAGCCCTTCACCAAGGTCGGGCAATTTGAACTCGTAGGCCACGCCGCTGGAATCTACCGAGGCGTTCCGACCCAGGCGTCCGCCGGCACGATCAGCACACGCAGGCCGCCCTCGACGCGCCAGAGCGAGACTGCCTGCTCGTCGCCGCCCAGCTCGGCCGCGGTCTCCCGCGGCACGTAGCCGGCCTGCAAGGTTCGCTCCTCATTCCAGATCGCCACCGCGTTCGGATCGTGCTCGTTCTCGGGCTCGCGCACGAGCGCGAGCCGTCGGCCGGGGTCGAACGAGGCGTCGTCGATGTTGCCGGGCCTGAAGGTCACGCCTGCGACCGCAACGACCCGGAGGCGTGGGTCCTCCCAGCGAACTGGCTCGCCGGTCGCCGCATCCCGCAGGTGGTAGCCGGCCGCGCCGCGCTCGAGCCAGAGCCTGAGGCGCTCGCCGGTCAGAACTCGAGCGTCTTGCGAACCGCGGCCACGACCCGCTCGACGGATGGCATGTACGCGTCCTCGATCTGCCAGTACGGGTACGGCACGTCGTAGCCGGTGACCCGAATGACGGGCGCGCGCAGGTCGAGCATCGCCTTCTCGGCGAGAATCGCTGCCAACTCGGCTCCGTAGCCGGCGGTTCGCGGCGCTTCTTGGACGATCACGACCCGGCCGGTCTTCCCGGCCGAGGCGAGCAGAGCGCCCTCGTCCAGCGGCTTCAGGGTGCGGATGTCGAGCACCTCGATCGAAGCTTCTCCCTCAAGCGCCTCGGCAGCCCGTTCGGCGACCGGCACCATCGACCCGTAGGCAACGATCGTCGCGTCATCGCCTTCCCGTGCCAGGCGCGCCTCGCCCAGCGGAACGACGTGCTCTCCGGCCGGGACCTCCCCCCGCATCGTCCGGTAGTGGAGCTTCGGCTCGAGCACGATTACCGGATCGGGATCGCGAATCGCCGCCGCAAGCAGGCCCTTCGCGTCCGCCGGTGTTGAAGGGATAGCCACCTTCACACCGGGCGTATGCGCGTAGTACGCCTCGGGCGAGTCGTCGTGGAGCTCCGGCGCGCGAACGCCGCCGCCGTACGGCATCCGCACGACCAGCGGAAACCCCATCCCGCCGCGCGTCCGCCAGCGGTACCGGCCGACGTGCGTGATCAGCTGGTCGAGGCAGGGATACGAAAAGGCGTCGTACTGCATTTCGCATACGGGACGCCAGCCGGCCATGCAGAGACCGACGGCTGCTCCGAGAATCCCGGCCTCCGCCAGCGGCGTATCCACGCACCGGTCGGCACCGAACTTGTCCCGCAGGCCGGCCGTCGCCCGGAAGACCCCGCCCGCGCGGCCGACGTCCTCGCCCATGACGAGCACCGACTCGTCGCGCCCGAGCTCGGTGTGGAAGGCGTCGTTGATCGCCTCGACGAGCGTGAGCTCAGCCATCGAGAAGCTCCCTCAACTCGGCGAGCTCGGCGGCAAACGAGGCCGGCGGGGCTGCGTAGGCATGCTCGAACAACAGCGCGACATCCGCCGGCGGCTCAGCTTCAGCCGCCGCTATCCCGGAGCGCAGAGCCTCGGCCGCCTCGGCCCTAGTTGCCTCCGCGAGCTCGTCGCTCAGCACGCCGGCCCGCTGCAGATAGGCCTCGTAGCGTCCAAGGCACTCGCGGGCCTTCTCCTCCTCGACCCGCTCGAGGTCGATGTAGGCGCGTGGATCGTCAGCGGTCGCGTGCGGCGCCGTCCGATACGAGACGGCCTCGATGAAGGTCGGCCCATCCCCAGCCCGCGCCCTCGCGACAGCCTCGCGCGTGGCCTCGAACACGGCGAGGACGTCGCCTCCGTCGACCCGAACGCCCGGGATTCCGTAGCCGACCGCCTTGTCGGCCAGCGTCTCTGCCGCCGTCTGGGCAGCAAGCGGCGTCGAGATCGCCCACTGGTTGTTGTTGCAGAAGAGGATCAGGGGCGCGCGCATCACCCCCGCGAAGTTGGCGCCCTCGTGGAACGAGCCCTCGGACGTGGCGCCGTCGCCGAAGTACGCGATCGCGCATCCGGACTCGCCGCGCAGCTTCTTCCCCCACGCGAGCCCGGCCGCATGCGGCACGTGCGTCCCGATCGGTACGCAGATCGACGCGACGTTGTAGTCGAGGGGATTCCACCAGCCTGACGGATGCCCTCGCCACCAGGAGAGCACTGTCGAGACCGGCATCCCCCGCAGCAGCCCGATAGCCGACTCCCGATAGCTGGGGAAGATCCAGTCTCCTCGCTCGAGCGCGTAGGCCGAGCCGGCCTGCATCGCCTCGTGATTCCAGAAGATCGCGTAGGTGCCGACCCGGCCCTGCCGGTGGAAGACGACCGAGCGCTCGTCGTACGTGCGCAGCAAGACCATCGAGCGATAGAGCTCGAGCAGGTCGCGTTCCTCGAGCCCTTCGACCTCTCCGTCCGGAATCGCCTCGCCGTCTCCGATCACACGCCGGAGCTCGTGTGATCCTGGGACGCGTAGCGTTTGAGCCATCTGCTCGAAATCTACCGCTCTGGGTTCTCGTGCCCCGCCCTCGCCAGCAGGAGAACGAGTGCGAGCAATGCAACCGCAGCGGCGGCGCCAACCGCCTCGAGCAGGAGGCCGCCGCCGGTGCGAAGGTCCAGTGCGGCCAGCGCGAAGGCAACGAGCGCCAGCGCGGCGGCGGCACGTATCGCGAGCCCGGCTGCCCGCCGGGCCAGGAGCTCCGGCTCATCCACGACCGAGACCTGCTCGAGCGACCAATAGGCGAGCTCGGCAGCGACGAAGATCCCGACCGCGGCGAGAATTGTTCCGCCGGGGGCGCCGGAGCCCCGCGTCCACGCCGAAACCGACCACGATGCGGCGACGCCTACGAATGAACCGACCACGGCCGGCGGGCTCGGAGCCGCGAGGCCGCAGACGAGCAGCACGACGGAGCCCGCGCCGAGCGCGAGCACCAAGACAGCGACGCGATCGGCCTCGAGCGTCCCGTACATGGCGACACCCGCGACGGCCGCGACGGCCGCGACCGCAAGTCCTAAACGCGTACGCGGGCGTGCCGGCGGGATGCGCTCACCCCCTCGAGGATCGCGGTCAGCGGCGTCCCGTCGTGCCACTCGACCACTTGTGCCCCGGCCCGCTCGTACTCGGACCGGCGGCCCTCGCGCCGCAGCTTCCAAAGCCTGAACGCAAGCTCGCCGGACCTGCCCGGCGGCGGCTCGGCGAACGGCAGCGGCGAGACCTCGATGACGACGAGGTCGAAGCCGCGGGCGCGCAGGTCGAGGAGCGCGCTGACCGTACGATCGTCCAGCAACGGCGTCAGCGCGAGCACGAGCGCCTTCGGCGGCAGCGTCCCGCGCGGCAGGACGTCGATCTCCTTCCACGCATAACTGAGCGTGATCTCGGTGTTCAGCAGCGCGTCGACGATCCGGTAGCGCTGCACCATTCCCGTCCCGGGACGAAGCCAGTTCAAGACGCCGCCGAAGTTGACGAGACCAACCCGGTCCTTATCGACGACGTAGCGCTCGCTCACGGAGGCGGCAGCCCGAATCGCCTGGTCGAGTGTCCCCGTTCCACCGCGCCGGGCGTCCGCGAAGCTGTCGAGGAACAGGATCACGTCGGCGTTCCGCTCGGCGTGGAACTCGTTGACCCAGAAATCGCCGCGCCGTGCGCTGGCGCGCCAGTTGATCCGCCTGATCCGGTCGCCCGCGGCGAACGGCCGCAGATCCGCGAACTCCAGCCCCTCGCCCTTCTGCCGCGAGACGCGGTTGCCGGTGAAAAGCTGCGTCTCGCGCGGCGTCACGAGCTCGCGCAGCTGCTCGGGCCTCGGGTAGACGCGCAGCGGTGCCGCCCGATCGAGCGTCTGCTCCCAGGCGAGCAAACCCCCCGCGTCCCTGGCCCGAAGATGAACGTCCCCTAGGCGGTACGCGCCCCACCGCCGGCACAGCAGCCGGAGGTCGAGACGCCGCTCCTCGCCGCGCTCGAGCCGAAGCGCGACCGGATTCCTTCCTTCGACGAGCTCGAGCCCGCGCGGGATCTCGACGAGGAGCTCGAGGCGGGATGCTGAATCGCGGGCATCCAACTCCAGCTCCAACGCCACCTCGTCTTCCTCGAGCACCCGCTCGCTGTCGAACTCGAGATGAACGCGAACGTCCGGTTGCCGCGCGTGTGAAAGGCCGACCGCCAGCGCGACCGCGAACGGCAGCGCGATCAGCGCCAGCTCGGGTCTCGCGAAGATCAGTGCGCCCAGCAACCCGAGCGCGGTCAGGAGCACATAGGCGCCGAGCTTCGGCGTCGCGTACCTACTCACTCGGGCAGCCGCAGGGCCTCTTCGGCCGACGGCGTCGGTACCTGCTCGAGCGTCTCGCGGACGACGTCGTCGCCGCTGATCCGCTGCACCCAGAGCTCGGGCTTCAACATCAAGCGGTGTCCAAGACCCGGTACGGCGACGGCCTTGACGTCGTCCGGGGTCGCGAAGTCACGGCTGTGAAGCGCGGCCCGGCAGCGGGCGAGCTTCAGCAGCGCGAGCGACCCGCGGGGGCTTGCCCCGACCTGCAGACGCGGGCTCGCCCTGGTCGCGGCGACGAGCTCGACGATGTAGCGGCCGAGGCTGTCGGCGACATACACGTCCTCGACCGCGCTCTGCATTGCCAGCAACGTTTCGCGGTCGACGACCGGGCTCAGCTCGACCTCGTCCTCGCCGCGCTCGAGCCGTCGCTCGAGAATCGCCCACTCGTCGTCAGACGAGGGATAGCCGACCTGCAGGCGCAGCAGGAAGCGGTCGAGCTGCGCCTCCGGGAGCGGGTAGGTCCCTTCGTACTCGACCGGGTTTTGAGTCGCGAGCACGAGGAAGGGGCGCTCGAGCGCGTGCGTCGTCCCGTCGATCGTCACCTGATGCTCCTGCATTCCCTCGAGCAGCGCCGCCTGCGTCTTCGGCGGAGCCCGGTTGATCTCGTCGGCGAGAAGCAGGTTCGTGAAGATCGGCCCCGGCCGGAACTCGAAATCCGACGTGCGTTGGTCGAAGATCGAGGAGCCGGTGACATCGCCCGGCATCAGGTCAGGCGTGAACTGGACGCGCTTGAAGCGCATCGAGGTCACCTGCGCGAACGAGCGGGCGATCAACGTCTTCGCGAGGCCCGGGAAGTCCTCGATCAGGACATGCCCGTCGGCGAGAACACCAAGCAGAACGAGCTCGAGCGCCTCGCGCTTGCCCACGATCGCGCGCTCGAGCTCGTCGAGGATCTGCTCGGCTTTCGCAGCGAGCTGCTCGATCGTCACAGCTGCTCCAGCAAGGCGACGTGCTCCGCCAAATCGGCGGCAGGCAGCCCCGGCCCCGATCGCCTCCCCACCTCGCGCTCCGGTCGGACGAGCTCCCACAGGCCCTCACCGAGCAGCGCCCTCGCACGATCGGGATCGCGGTCGAGCTCGAGGCCGTACCGGCCGTACAGGCGCTCGCCGGCTATTTGACGGAGAAGTGGCCGGAGGCGGTAGTGCAGGTCGAACTCGTTCGCCGCACCGAGAACGACCAGACGGTCGATCCGGTCGAGCTCCGCAATCGCTTGCGGCCGCCCCGGCTTCTCACGAGCGCGCTCAAAGGGCGATCTCATCCACGCCTCGGGCTGAAACGCTCGAAAGGAACCGACGAGGGTTCCGATCGCGATCCCGGCAAGAACGAGCTCGTAGATCCCGACGAACAACGTCCGCCTGCTCGGAACGAGAACAACGAGCGGCAAAAGGATCGCCGTTGCGAACGAAATGGCCGTCGCGACCCGAAAGAACCTGCCTCTCACGCGGCCTCCGCCGCTTCGACAGCGGCGAGGTCGGCCTGCAGGCTCTCGATCGCCTCGATTGCGTCGGCCTTCATCGCAGCGTCGATCTCGTGCGGGCTGAAGCGCGCGCGCTCGAACAACGTCGTGAGCCGGGAGGCAGCCAGTCGGCCGCCGGTCAGCTCGCCCAGCACCCTGCCCAGGTACTCGTGCGGCGCCTCGAACCGCCGCCGCGGAACGCCGTGAGCGGCGAGGGCTCGCTCCATGCGTACGTAGGCCGCGATCACGGCGCGGCGTGGATCCGTCTCGGCGCGCAGGTCGTCCAGCGTCTCGTCGAGGACGTCGGACAGCGTTTCCCGGACGTTCAGTTCGCGCGGAAGGCGCCGCCTGCGCCCGCGCTCGGCGATCAGGAATGCCGCGAATGCGATTCCGCCCGCCCCGAGGACAGCGAGAAACGGCGCCAAACGGAAGTGTGCCTGGGTCGTTGCCGACGGCCGCGCCGTCTTCTTCCGATTGATGCCTTGCAATGGATTCCCCGCGGCCGTGGTGTTGGCGGCGGGGCTACGAGGATGCGCGCGGAGGTGGAAGCGCTCGGCAGCGATCGTGATCAGGGCCCCGACTGAAAGGAGGAGGACAATCGATCGAACGGTCCGCTCGCGGCGAGTCTGCGTCCGCTCGTGGCGGCGAAGCACGAGTCCACTCCAGAACATCCCGATGATCACCACAATCGCACCGATGACGTAGAGGGCGATCACGATCGTCAGGATCGTGTCGACGGCGTAGGGGCTCACATGCGAGGACCCGGAGCCGCCAAGCCGGTAACCCCCAGCTGCAACCGCGACCAGCGCGACCAGCACGACGGACGCCGCCACGAGCAGCAGCGCACGCGTGAGCCGCGTCCGCGGGTCGGTCACGCCGTGAGCGTACCGGCGTCCGGCGCGAGAATCGAGACAGCGTCTCGCTCGGCCTCGAAGACGACCGAGTCGACGTCTCCGAGATCCTCGCCGTCGACCTGCAGCGGGAGCGGGCGATCACAGCGAACGTCGATCCGGTCGAGATCGTGGCCGTAGAGGACGTCTTCTGCCCGGTCGGCTCCGCCGCGAAAGGCGTAACCGACAAAGCGAGGGATCGCCCGAGGGCCCACCCGCTGGGGGGCCACGAGATCGAGCCCGAGCTCGAAGCGCGCCTCGGACGCCACCCGCACAGGCCGGCGCCCGGCATACGAATACGGATAGCCATTGGCGACGAGCGCGAAGGCAGCGCGGCCGAATCCCTCGATTTCGAGCGCCGGCTCGCGCCGGGCGCGCCAGCCCATGAGAAGCTTGGCCGCCTCCCAGGCAAAGGCGACGTCGCCGGGCCTGCGGCCGTCGCTGCGACGGCCGCGCCGGTCGACGCGGCGAACGAGCTCCGCGTCGAAGCCGACGCCGGCGGCGAACGCGAATCGTCTCCCGTTCGCCCGGCCGAGCGAGATCCTGCGCGGCGGCGCCGACACGAGCATTCGCGCGGCGGCGGCAGGATCGAGCGGCACGCCGAGTGCCCGAGCGACGACGTTCGTCCGCCCCCCGGGAAGCACTCCGACCACGGCGTCCTCGCCGAGACCGTTCAACACCTCGTTGAGGAGCCCGTCGCCGCCGAAGACGTAGATGCGGTCGGCGCCGTCGAGGCCGCGAACCAGCTCGGTCGCGTGCTGGGGCCGCTCGGTCAGCGCCACGGTCAACTCGATACCGGGGCGCAGCTCGCGCTCGACGGCGGCGAGCCTTTCCTCGGTGACGCCGCTTGCAAACGGGTTGACGATCAGGGCGGCGCCGTTCATCGTCGCGAGCATGCCACGGCTCGACCACGCGGCCTTCGAGACGGACGACCCTGACGCGACCGCCGGCTTCTACGAGCGGATCCTCGGCGCCCGCGTCGTCAAGACCGAGGGGCATCCGGTGATGGCATACGTTGGCAATACGGGCTTCGCGTTTCACAAGCGCGGCGGCCCCGGCGACCACGTCGGCGTACGCGTCTCGGCCGCGGAGCGAGCCGAGATCAAGCGGCGGCTCGAGCAGGCCGGGATCGAGCACGAAGAGCGCGACCACGAGATCGCGATCGGCCTGTTCTTCCACGATCCCGACGGCCGCCTGCTGGAGGCGATCACCTACGCGTCGGGAGAGGATTCCCGCAACGTCTGAGCGCTCGGTTGATCTCCAAAAACCTTAAGCTGGAGTCGCGTAGCCGCGCATTCCCTCGACAAGCAGGGAGTAGAACCGGTCGGCGAGCTCATCCGTGTCGCGCCCGGGCTGGAGCCAGGTATAGGCCCAGTTGACGGCCGAAAGGACGAGCAAAGCCGCCGTCGTTTCGTCGAGGTCGGTGCGGAGCTCGCCGAGGTCTCGGCCCTCCCGAAAGAAAGCTCGAATCCGCTCCTCGTAGCGCCGGCGCTCCGCGATGATCTCGTCGCGGCGCTCGCCCTCGAGGTACCGCCACTCCTGGACGAACACGGTCGCGACGTCGAGTTGGTCCGCGACGACCGCGAGATGTGAGCGCAGCGCCAACCGGATCTTGGCCGTCGCCGGCAGCTCCTCGGGAATCGCGTCAAGCCCGGCGTGGAACGCGCGCGCTCCTTCGGCCATCGTCACGTAGAGCAGGTCCTGCTTCGAGCTGATGTGCGCGTAGAGCGAGCCCTTCTGCACGCCCATCGCCTCGGCGAGGTCGCCGATCGAGGTGCCGTGGTAGCCCTTCTGCGCGAACAGACGCGCAGCCTGCCTGGTGAGCTCGTTTCGCCGGCTCATGACCTGGGGTACCCTAACGATCGTTAGGGTCGAGCAAAGGAGCCGTGTGGACGCCAAAGAGCAGGAATTCCTCGACTACGTGCAAGGCGGCGGACAGGTCGAGACCGAAGACTGGATGCCCGACGAGTACCGCGCCAAGCTGATCAAGTTCATCGAGATGCACGGGAACTCCGAGCTGATGGGCGTCCTGCCCGAGCGGGAGTGGATCCTGCGCGCGCCGACGCTGCAGCGCAAGCTTGCACTGACGGCGAAGGTGCAGGACGAGGTCGGCCACTCCCAGCTGATCTACCGCGTCGTCGAAGACCTGGGGAAGCCGCGAGAGCGGTGCCTCGACGACCTGATCTCCGGCAAGTCCAAGTTCCACAACGTGTTCCACTATCCGACCAAGACCTGGGGCGACGTCGGCGTGATCGCCTGGCTGGTCGACGCCGCCGCGATCATCAGCCAGAAGGCGCTGCTCAAGTGCTCGTACGCCCCCTACGCGCGGATCATGAAGAAGATCTGCTGGGAGGAGTCGTTCCACATCCTCCACGGCCGCGACGTGGTCCTGACGATGATGCTCGGCACCGACGAGCAGCGCGAGCTCGTGCAGGAGGCGCTCGACCGCTGGTGGGGCCCGTTGATGCAGTTTCACGGCAACCCGATCTCGCGCGAAGAGGATCCGATGTACGTCTGGCGGATCAAGTCCCAGGGCAACGAGGAGGCGCGGCAGCAGTTCCTCGACGGCTACGTGCCGCAGATCTGGGAGCTCGGGCTGACCGTCCCGGACCCGAAGCTCCGCAAGAACGAGGACGACGTCTGGAAATACAGCGAGCCGGACTGGGACGAGCTCAAGCGTGTCGTGACCGGCCACGGGCCGAAGACCGCCGAGCGCCTCGAGCTCCGGCGCACGAGCCGCGAGGAGACGGCGTGGGTGCGACGCGCGGTGCTGGCCGAAGCCGCATGATCTACGAGGTCTTCCGTCAGGAGCGCAAGGGGCAAGCGTTCGCTCACGCCGGCTCGGTCGAGGCTCCGAACGAGGAGTTCGCCGAGGCGTACGCACGCGAGCAGTACGGGCGCCGGGGCGAGTCGACCGCACTCTGGGTCGCGCCTCGCGACGCGGTGCACGAGATCGACGACTTCGCGGACGAGCTCCGGAAGAACTACCACCGCGTCGACGGCTATCCGCTCAAAGAGAAGCTGGGGAAAGCACGTGAACTAGCGGCGAAAGGTCCTCGCGGACTTTCCGCGGGTGCCGGTTAGGACTTCGCTTCGCTCGTAGTGATGACGGATCAGGTTCAGAAGATCCTCGAAATCGCTGACGACGAGCTGATCCTCGGCTGGCGCAACTCGGAATGGACTGGGATCGCGCCGCTGCTCGAGGAGGACGTCGCCTTCTCCTCGATCGCCCAGAACGAGATCGGCCACGCGCGGGCGCTGTACGAGCGTGCCGCTCAGGAGCTTGGAACGACCGCGGACGAGCTTGCCTTCGACCGGTCGCCGGAGGAATACCGCTGCTCCCGCCTCGTCCAGCTCCGTCTCGTCCCGGATTGGGCCGCGACGATCGCGCGCCACTACCTTTACGAAACGGCGGACGAAGAGCGGATCGGCGTGCTCAAGCAGTCCGAGGACGCCGAGCTCGCCGGCCTGGCGGCGAAGATCGACCGGGAGGAGGCGTACCACCGGATGCACGCGCAGATGTGGTTCGAGCGCCTGCACGACGAGCCGCGGTTCAAGGCGGCGCTGGATGAGCTGCAACCGCTGCTCGACGTCCGCGGCGAGCACACGCCCGAGTTCGCCACGCTCTGGGAGGAGATGACGAGCGTGCGCAGGTCGCTGGCGGGAGCGACGTGGTAACCGAGCAACAGGTCTGGGACGCACTCGCCGAGATCCCCGATCCCGAGATCCCGGTGATCTCGCTCGTCGACCTCGGCGTGATCAGGTCAGTGGACGTGTCCCGGGACCAGGTCCGGGTCGAGTTCACCCCCACCTTCCTCGGCTGCCCGGCACTCGAGGTGATGCGCGACGCGATGGAAAAGCAGATCAGCGCGCTTGGCGCAGAGCCCGAAATCCGCGTGATCTCGGACGACTCGTGGTCGACCGACCGGATCACCGCCGAGGGGCGAGAGAAGCTCCGGGCCAGCGGCTTCGCACCCCCCGCGCCTCGTGAGACGGGCGGGCCGAAGCTCGTTCAGCTTCAGTCGAACGCCTTCCGCTGTCCTTACTGCGGCTCCCATGACACAGGGCTGGAGAACATCTTCGGGCCGACGCCCTGTCGCTCAGTGCGCTATTGCCGTAGCTGCCGGCAGCCGTTCGAGCAGTTCAAGACGATCTGACCGGCTGCCGTCCGCACGTACGGCCGCAATCAAGTCCTCGACCGGACAGCCTTTGCGCAAGTAGGCGGTGGCGCCGGCCAGGCGAGCCCGGAACGCGGTTTCCGCGTCGGTCAGCGCGCTCAGCACGACAACGCGGGTGCGCTCGAGCGTCCGGGTGATCTGGCGGGTCGCGACGATGCCGTCGAAGCAGGGCATGTTCACGTCCATCACAACTACGTCCGGCTGTAAGCGCGAGGCGAGCAAGACCGCTTCGGCGCCGTCTGCGGCCCGGCCGACGACGTTGAGGTCCGGATACCAGCTGAAGAGCTCAGCGAGGCTCGAAGCGAAGAGGTCGTGATCGTCGGCGATCAGGACCTTGAGTGGCTGGGGGTTGTGGAAAGCGAATGTCATCGACGCAAAAGGGTCGCGCCGCGATTCAAAACTTGCGGGACGCGCGAGCGAATCACTCGTTCGGGCGAACCGGGCAAAGATCAGCGGCCGCGGAAGTCCGGCCGCCGCTTTTCCAGGAACGCGGCGACTCCTTCGCGAAAGTCGTCCGTTTCCGTCGCGGCCGCCTGAAGCTGCGCTTCCCACTCCAGCTGGTCGTCGAGCGTCGCTGCCGGTGCGCGGTCGAGCAGCCGCTTCGTCATCCCGATCGCGCGCGTCGGCAAAGCCGCGAGCTCGGACGCGAGCTCCGCTGCGCGGGAGGCGAGCGTGTCGGCCTCGACGACCTCGGACACGACCCCCCATTGCTGGGCCTCCGCCGCCGTCAGCCGTCTGCCGGAGCAGAGCCACTCGAAGGCGCGCGCTTGACCGACGAGCCTCGTGACGAAGAATGTGCCGCCGGAGTCCGGGACGAGGCCGATGTTCACGAACGCGGGCACGAAGGTCGCCTGGTCGGAGGCGACTCGTAGGTCGCAGGCGCACGCGAGCGAGAGCCCCGCGCCGGCCGCGGCGCCGTTGACGGCGGCAATCACCGGTTTCTCGAGGGCGCGAACCGCCTTGATGTTCGGGTGGTAATTGCCACGCAGGCGCGCACCAATGTCGCCCGCGTCGTCGCGAAACTCGGTCAGATCCTGGCCGACGCAGAAGCCGCGACCGGCGCCGGTGATCACGACCGCGCGAACGTCGTCGGCGCGCGCTTCCTTGAGCGCCGCTCCGAGCGCCTTGTGCGTTGCGGCGTTGAGCGCGTTCAGCACGTCAGGACGGTTGAGCGTGACGGTGAGAACCGCCCCCTCGCGCGTTGCTTCCACTTCGGCCACGCGCGCGAGCCTAAATGACGCGCCGCAGGCCTACAGTGCGTTGCTAGGTTGGGCCAATGCCGGAGCTGACCTTCATCGCCTCCCGCGACGCGGACGAGGACGAGGCACTGGACGCCTACTCCCGGGCCGTCACGTCGGTCGCGGAGCGGCTGACGCCCTCGGTGGCGAACCTGCGTGTCTCGCGCCGGGTCCGCGGCGGTCGTCGCCTGGACGGAGGGGGTAGCGCCGTCGTGATCACGCCCGACGGCTTCACCCTGACCTCGGCGCACGTGATCGAGCGGGCCGAGGGGGGCCGTGCGTCATTCGTCGACGGCCGCGAGCTCGGCTTCGAGGTCGTCGGCTCGGATCCGCTGTCCGACCTTGCCCTGCTTCGAGTCGATGCGCGCGACCTGGCTCCAGCCGAGCTCGGCGATGCTGAGCGTCTGCGGGTCGGACAGCTGGTCGTCGCGATCGGCAATCCACACGGATTTGCGGGCTCGGTGACGGCAGGCGTCGTCTCCGCGCTCGGGCGCTCGCTGCCAATTCGCGGCGGGCGAGTCGTCGACAACGTGATCCAGACCGATGCCGCGCTCAACCCGGGCAACTCCGGCGGCGCCCTCGCGGATGGACATGGCCGCGTGATCGGCGTCAACACGGCCGTGGCCGGCGTCGGGCTCGGTCTCGCCGTGCCGATCAACCAGGCGACGCGGACGATCGTCGGAGCGCTCATGACCGAGGGACGCTTCCGCCGCGCCTACCTTGGCATTGCCGGCGGGACCAGGCCACTGCCACCGCGCGTTGGGTCGCGACTCCAGCGCTCGAGCGGTGTCGAGGTGGTCGAGGTCGTTGACGGCAGTCCCGCGGCTCAGGCAGGGCTTCGGCCGGAAGACCTGATCGTCGAGCTGAACGGCGTTCCCGTGCAGACGGTCGACGACATCCAGCGTCTGATGGTCGGCGAGTTGATCGGCGCCCAGGTTCATGCGCGTGTGCTCCGCGAGGGTTCCGAGCGTGAGCTCGATCTCGTGCCGGTCGAGCTCGTCGGCTAGCGGAACTAGTCCAGATGAGTTAGCGGACGTCAGACGCAGCCGCTAGCTTCCCGCGTAACAGTTTTTGCAAGCGGGAAAGAAGGACCGGGAAAGCGGATGAAAAAGCGCGTCTTTACGATCGGCTCTGTCGCCGTGGTGCTCGTCCTTGCGGCGGGCGCGGGCGGCCTGTACGCGTACGACTCGTCGCGTTCGAACGTGATCGCGCAGGGGATCACGGCGGGCGGGGTCGACGTCGGCGGACTCAGTGCGGAGCGCGCGCGCGACGTGCTTCAGCGCAGCCTCGGCCCCAAGCTCGGCCAGGGTGTCGTCCTTCGGTGGCGCGGGCGCTACTGGACCCTGCCCGCGGCGGCTATCGACGCGAAGCTGGGAGTCGACCGGATGGTGCGCGAGGCTCTCCAGCGCAGCCACGAGGGAAGCTTCCTCGGTCGCGCCATGCGTGACCTACGGGGCGAAAAGGTGCGCGCCGTGCTGCCGTTGCGGGTCGCGAACTCACGCCAGAAGCTCCACGGGTTCATCGGCGTGATCGCAAACGAGATCGGCAGACCTGCGGTCAGCGCAACGATCAACCCGACCGGTGTCTCGCTCAACGTGACGCCCTCCCACCCGGGGATCGCGGTGCAGAAACGCATTCTCGCGGCGCGGATACTTCGCCAGTTGCGAGACCCGACTTCCAGTCACGTCGCCGTGATCCCGACACGGACGCTTCGCCCGCACGTGAGCAGCGCGCGCTTGGCCTACGAGAACCAGACTTTCATCACGATCGACCGCGCGCATTTCAGGCTGCGGCTCTGGAAGAACCTCCGGGTCGCTCACACGTACACGATCGCCGTCGGCCGCCAGGGCCTCGAGACGCCGGCGGGCACGTACGAGATCAACGACCGGCAGGTGAACCCTTCGTGGCACGTCCCGGACAGCGCCTGGGCCGGCGCCTTGGCGGGTCGCGTGATCCCGCCGGGCCCTCAAGACCCGATCAAAGCCCGGTGGCTCGGCTTCTACAACGGCGCCGGGATCCACGGGACCGACGAACTCTCTTCGCTCGGAACCGCCGCCTCGCACGGCTGCATCCGCATGTCGATTCCTGACGTGCTCCAGCTATTCCCGCTGGTGCCGCTGCACACGCCCATTTACGTCGGGTAGCCCGACAAAGTCCGGCTCGCGCTACGCGCGAGCCATGACGACTTTGTCGGGATTGCCTCGCTCGCCAGCTTTGTGGTCGCGACGGGCAAAGCCCGCCGCTCCACGAAACGACTGCGCTTTCAGGGTTCCTCAACGGGCTGAACCGACACCAGCAATGGACCGGCACGCCACGCGACGCCGTCAGCGAACTCTCGTCCACTCAGCAAGTCGCTTCGCCAGATGCAGAAAGATCTCTGGCTTCGCGGCCCGTCGTCGGCATCCAAGGCGAAAAGGACGCCCTCGTCGATCCCGTTCGGGCTCACGCCTTGTGGATATCCATAGGCGAGAAAGCGAAGAAGATCGACGGTCGGCATTGTCGTGTCAGGGCCGACGATCACTTGGACGTGAACACTGACCTTTTGGCCAACGAACGAATGCAATCGTTCGAGAAGTTCGTCGTAGCCGAGCCGCTCATGCTCGGATTCGCTCAACGTCCCTTGAACTCCGGGTCGCGCTTCTCGATAAAGGCGGCCAGGCCCTCGTGGGCGTCCTCCGACGCGAACGCGAGGTAGAGCGCTCGGCGTTCGGCTTCCAGGCCCGCCTGCAGGGTTGTTTCGTACGCCCGATTGACGGATTCCTTCGCGAGACGGCTCGCGACCGGGCCCTTCGTCGCGATCTCGCGTGCGACACGTTTTGCCTCCGCGAGCCAGGCCTCGCGGGCGACGACGCGCGAAACCAGGCCCGCCGCCAGCGCTTCCGGCGCAGTCAGCCGCCGTCCGCTCAGGATCATGTCCATCGCGAGCCCCTTGCCGACCACGCGCGTCAGGCGTTGCGTACCGCCGGCGCCGGGGATGATTCCGAGCGACGTCTCAGGCTGTCCGAACTGCGCGGTCTCCGAGGCGACGATCAGGTCGCACGACATCGCCAGTTCGCAGCCCCCGCCCAGGCAGAAGCCGGAGACGGCTGCCACCAAAGGCGTCCAGAGCGAGCGGATCGCGTCCCAGCGCTCGACGCGCCGCTGGTAGTAGAGCTCGATCGCCGAGGAGCGGGCGAGCTCGCCGATGTCGGCGCCGGCAGCGAAGGCTCGTTCGTTGCCGGCGAGGACGATGCAGCGAATCGCCCGGTCGCGGTCGAGTTCCGTCAGCGTCGCCACCAGCTCGTCCATCAGCTCATCCGAGAGCGCGTTCAGCGCCTCGGGCCGGTTGAGCAGAACGAGGGCAACGGGACCGTCGGGCTCGACGAGGACTAACGCTTTTTCTTCGCCAGGAATCCCTGAATCGCCTCCTTGGCCTCGTCGCCCAGCATTGACAGCGCAAGCCAGTCGCGTGCGTGGCCGACGGTCTCGTGCCAGGAGATGTCCCGCCACCAGTTGAGCTGCTGCTTCGTGTAGCGGATCGTCTGCGGCAGCTTCGCTGCGAGCCGCTCGACGTAGTAATCGACGGCTGCATCCAGCTCGACCGCCGGGACGGCGCGGTTGACCAGGCCCCAGTCCTCAGCCTGGGTTGCGGGGATCTTGTCGCAGAGCAGCAGGATCTCCCGGGCGCGGCGGTCGCCGACGAAGATCGGCAGCCACTGGGTCGCGCCTCCGGCCGGCACCGACCCGTGTTCGGGGCCGACGTGCTGAATGAACGCGTCGTCGACCATCACCGCAAGGTCGCAGGCCATCTGCAGCTCGTTGCCGCCGCCGACCGCGATCCCGTTCACCCGCGCGACCGTCGGCTTCCCGATCTCCCGCAGCCGGTCGTGCATGTCCTTGAAGGCGCCGAACCACTTCCAGTACTCGCGCGGGTTGTCGAGCAGGTCGGCGCCCCACGCCTTCAGGTCGGCGCCGACGCAGAACGCGCGCCCGGTTCCCGTGACGACGACGACCTTGATCTCGTCATCCCAGGACGAGTCCTCGCAGGCCCGCGCGATCTCGCGCAGCATCCGGAAGTCGAAGGCGTTCAGCACCTCCGGCCGGTTGAGTGTGATCGTCGCCCGCGGCGGCGCCTTCTCGTAGACGATCCGCTCGAACCCGAGCTCGTCGGGCGAGACTGGCCGCGGCGCGTCGGGCTCGGTCACGTGCGCGAGCCTAACGGAGGCGCGTCTAGCATCCCGGCCGATGTCGGGAGGGAACGCGCTGGCGGTCAGCATGAGTCTCGTTGCCGGCGTCGCCGGCACGGTGCAGATCGCCGTAATGGGACGGCTCGGCGACCGGATCGGCGTCATGCCAGCCTTTGCCTTCGCGGCCGCGGTCGCTGCCGGCTTCGGCGCCCTGGCGCTCCTCGCCGCGCGCCGCTCGTTCGCCGGATACGCGGACGCCCTCCATCAGCCCTCGTGGCTGTGGCTCGGCGGCCTGATGGGGGCCTTCGTCGTCCTCACGATCACGTTAGCCGGGCCGCGCCTGGGCACGACCGCGACCGTAGCGGTCTTCCTCGTCGGGCAGTTCGCCGCAGCGGCCGTCGTCGACCGTTATGGGCTCTTCGGCCTAGACCGGATCCCGGTCGGTTGGCCGCGCGTCGTCGGACTCGCGCTGCTCGCCGTCGGCGCGGTGCTGACGCTGAAGCGCTGAGCTAGGCGACCTCGACGAAGTAGACGTGGAAGGGGATGCCCTGCGTCTGCCCGTCCTCGACGGCGGCCCCCATCTCCATGCTGCTCATGCCGCGGTCGAACGACTCCCGGTCAGCAAACTCGAACTCGGCGTACTGCTCACGGTCGGGCTTTCCAGCGGGGCTGCCCAAGATGCGTCCCGCTCTGAACGTGACGCCCGGAACCTGCTTGCACAACTCGGTGTGGCGCGCGTACCAGTCGGCGTCGGGCGCCCGCTCCCACAGGACCACTGCCTTGAACATCGGTTTCTCCTCCCGTCGTCGCCGCGGAGCCTAACGGGATGGAATCGCGGGTAGGGCTCGTTGTGACGGTGGTGAGCCGCCAGGCAAAGACCTGGATCGCCCTCTGGACGGTCTACATCGTCTGGGGCTCGACCTACCTCGGCATCGAGCTGGCGGGCGAGACGATGCCCCCCTTCTTCGCCGCGGGTACCCGGTTCCTGATCGCGGGAACGCTGATGCTCGTAATCGTCGCCTGGCGACGCGGAACCGCAGTGCTGCGATTGACCAAGGCGGAGGCCGCGTCGTCGGCTCTCGTCGGCGTCCTCCTCCCCGGCGCGAACTCGCTGCTCTTCCTCACCGAGCGCCAGGTACCGATCGGGCTCGCCTCGTTGATCATCGCCGCGATCCCACTCTGGGTCGTATTGCTGCGGCTCGCCGCGCGCGAGCGGCCGGATCTGGTCTCGGTCACCGGCCTTGTCGTCGGCTTCGCCGGGATCGCGCTGCTCGTCCGGCCCGGCGGCGGCTCGGGGTCGCTCGCCTACCTCCTCCTGACTGTGCTCGGCTCGTTCATGTGGGCCTTCGGTTCGTTCCTCTCGCCGCGGCTGCCCGTGCCGCGCGACGCGTTCGCTGCGACCGCCTACGAGATGCTCGCCGGGGGAGTGGTGCTGATGACCGCGGCGCTGATCGCATACAGCCCGCACCAGCTCAACCCGGCCCACTACTCGGCGCGCTCGCTCTTCGGGCTCGCGTACCTGGTCGTCTTCGGCTCGCTGATCGGCTACAGCGCCTACGCCTGGCTACTCGCGAACGCGCCGATTGGGCAGGTCGCCACCTACGCGTACGTCAACCCGGTCATCGCGATCGCGCTCGGGGCGATCGTGCTCGGTGAGTCGATCACCTGGCGGATCGTCGGCGGCGCCCTGCTGATCATCGCCGCGGTCGCGATCGTCGTCCGCCGGGAATCCCGGGAGGAGGCGCCGGTCCCGGCGCCGCCGTCCTTAGGGGAGACCGACGATCTCGTCCGGACGGACGGGCACGCGGGTGAGCTGGCGGCCCGTCGCGTCGCGGAGCGCTGAGGCAACCGCCGCAGTCGAAACGACCGTCGGCGGCTCGCCGACGCCCTTGACCCCATAGGGCGCGTCGGGCTCCGGTTCCTCGACGAGCTGAGCCTCCACGGGCGGCATGTCGAGCGTGGTCGGGATCAGGTAGTCGGTGAAGCTCGCGTTCGTGATCAGGCCGTCCTGCGTCTGTATCTCCTCCATCAGCGCGAGACCGAGCCCCTGAGCGATGCCGCCCTCGATCTGCCCGTAGACGGCCTGCGGATTGACAGCCTTGCCAACGTCCTGCGCTGTCCCGATCCAGACGACGCGGGTGAGGCCGAGCTCGACGTCGACCTCGGCGACGACGCGCATCGCCGCGCAGATGTAGGCGACGTGCGCGCCGTCGCCGGTGACCTGGCCGGTTTCGCGATCGAGCGGCGTCGTCGGGCGGTGGTGGTAGACGCGCTCGACATCGATCGTCTCGCCGTGCTCGAGGTCGCCACCACGCCGCTCGAGCTCGTCCTTGGCTGCACGGCACGCAAGCTGAACGGCCCCTGCCGCCATCCAGGTCATCCTCGAGGCCGACGCCGAGCCGGCGGAGCCGACCGAGCTCGTCGTCGCCGAGCCGAGCACGACCTCGTCGAGGTCGAGCTCCGTCCGGGCCGTTTGGAGGATCACGTTGACGACGCCCTGACCCACCTCCGCGGCGGCGCAGTGGACCACTGCTGCAATCCCGTCGTCGCTTGCGGCCAGCCGCACGCGCGCAGCAGTTGAATCGTCGAACCCTTCCGAGTAGCAGACGTTCTTGAAGCCGACGGCGAACCCGACGCCGCGCCTGACGCCCTCACCGCGGGTCGTATTGCCCGAGCCGCCGGGAAGGCGCAATGCGTCACGCGGCAGCTCCTCCGGCTCGGGTATCGGCAGAGCGGCGGCGCGGCGGATCACCTCGGCGGCCGGGAACGAACCGGTGATCTTCTGGCCGGTCGGTAGCGAGTCGCCGGGCGCGAGCGCGTTGCGGAGTCGCAGCTCAACCGGATCCATCCCGAGCTCGGCGCCCAGCTTGTCCATCTGCGCCTCGTGCGCGAAACAGCTCTGCACGGCGCCGAACCCCCGCATCGCCCCGCAGGGCGGGTTGTTCGTGTAGACGCACGCACACTCGACGAGCGCGTTCTCGACCGCGTAGGGGCCGCACGCGAAAGCGGACGCGTTCGCGGTCACGGCCGCCGAGCTCGAGGCGTAGGCGCCGCCGTCGAGGAGAATCCTGGCGCGGACGTTGACGAGCTTGCCGTCGCGCTTGGCCCGGTGCTCCATCCAGATCTTTGCGGGATGGCGATGAATGTGGCCGACGAAGGACTCTTCGCGGTTGTAGACCATCTTGACCGGACGGTTGGTATGCAGCGCGAGCATCGAGGCGTGGATCTGCATCGAGAGGTCCTCCCGGCCACCAAACGCTCCGCCGACGCCCGAGAGGTGGATCCGGACCTGCTCGGGATCGAGGCCGAGGCACGGCGCGACCTGGTCGCGGTCGACGTGTAGCCACTGCGTGGCGACATACACGTCGACGCCGCCCTCTCCGTCCGGGACCGCGAGCCCGGACTCCGGGCCGAGGAATGCCTGATCTTGGATCCCGAGCTCGTAGACGCCGGAGACGGTGACTTCGCCTTGAGCGTCTGGATCGCCATGGCGGATGACGATCGAGCGGACGACGTTGGGACGAGGGTCGTCGCGGAAGCCATGCCCGGCAGTGGGGCGGCCGTCGTGGATCGGCTCCTGCTCGGTCGCGCGCTCCGGGTCGACGACCGGCTCGAGCGGCTCGTAGGCGACGCGGATCCGCTCCGCGGCCCGACGTGCCTGCTCCGGATGCTCGGCAGCGACGATCGCGACCGGCTCGCCGAAGTAGCGGACGCGCTCGATCGCAAGCACCGGCTGGTCGGCGAACTCGAGCCCGTACGCCTTCGCGCCCGGGACGTCTGTATGCGTGAGCACGGCGTGGACTCCGGCCATGCCGACCGCTTCCGAGATGTCGACCTCCTCGATCAGCGCGTGCGCGTGCGGGCTGCGGACCGTGTGTCCCCAGAGCATCCCGGCCGCGAAGAGGTCGCTCGAGTAGGCGAACTCCCCCGTCACCTTCGGGATCGCGTCGACGCGCTTGACACTCTCGCCGACCCGGCCAAGCTCGAGCGTGCGAGCGGGCGCGTTCATTCGGGCCGTGTCCTCGTGCCTGGCACCGGGGCACGCCCGGAGCGGACGGCCGGGCGCGAATTCGGGATGGCTGTTTGCAGGGAAAATGGCCGAATCGGACCTGGCTTGAGGTCTGGCACCGGGGCACGCCTCGAAGAGACTGTCATGAGCCGGCCGCCAGCCTGACGGCGTCGAAGATCTTCGCGTAGCCCGTGCAGCGGCAGAGGTTGCCCGACAGCGCCTCGCGGATCTCGTCGTCGCTCGGACGCGGGTTCCGTGCCAGCAGATCCGCCGTCGCGACGACGAAGCCCGGCGTGCAGAAGCCGCACTGAACCGCACCCGTCTCGGCGAAAGCCTCTTGCACGGGATGCAGGCCGGCCTCCTCGCCCAGCCCCTCGACTGTGACGAGCTCGTGGCCATCCGCCTGGGCGGCGAGGACAAGGCAGGCGCAAACAAGCCTGCCATCGAGCAGCACCGAGCAGGAGCCGCACTCTCCCTGCTCGCATGCGTTCTTCGAACCGGGGAGGCCGAGCCGCTCGCGAAGGACGTAGAGCAGGCTCTCCCCGGCCCAGGCATCGGCCTCCCGGCGCTCGCCGTTGACCGTCAGCTCGACTCTCATTGGAGGCAGCGCTCGACGGCGCGCGCGGTCAGGACGCTCAAGGCATGGCTGCGGTAGGCGGCGCTGCCGCGGACGTCGTCGATCGGGCTCGCCGCCGCCGCGACCCGCTCGGGGAAGCCGTCGAGATCCGCCAGGCGCGCCGACACGAGCCGAGCCACGGGCCCAGCCGATCCGAACGCGGCACGAACCTCATCGCGCTCGCGGTCGACGGTCAGCGCCAGTGAGACGACCGAGATCACCATCGCGTTTCGCGGCCCGACCTTCATGAACGTCTGCGCCCCGTGTGCCGCCCGGACGCGGGCGCCGAGGATCAGCTCGTCATCTGCGAGCGCGTTTCGCTTGGGCCCGGTCAAGAACTCGTTCAGCGGCACAGTTCGCTCGCCGCGGATGCTCGCCAGCTCGACGACCGCGTCGCCGATCAGCAGCGGCGGCAGCGCATCGCCGGCAGGCGACGCGGTACCGAGATTGCCTCCGACGGTACCGCGATTGCGAATCTGGGGGCCGCCGACGGTGCGCGAGGCCTCAGCCAAAGCGGGCAGCTTCTCCGCGAGCGGCGCCTCCATCGCCTCGGTGTAGGTGAGACCGGCGCCGAGCCGGATCGATCCGTTCTCGCGCGACCAACCCCGCAGCTCGGCGAGCTCGTTCAGGTTGAGCAGAACCGCCGGCCGCGCGCGGTCGAAGTTGAGCTCGACCATCACGTCCGTGCCGCCCTGGATGGGCACGGCGTCCGGCCGCTCCGCCTTCATGCGCAGCGCCTCGTCAAGGGTGGTCGGGGTCAGCACATCCACGGTGGCAAGCGTATTGCGTCGCGCCTGAGAGACGAAAACTCGGCGGCCGGCGGGGTATCGTCGCCGGATGGACCTCGCGCGCCGACTGGCGGTCGCACGTGGCGACGAGCCTGCGGACCTCGTCGTCCGCGGCGGGCGCGTGCTCTCCGTCTTCACCCGTGAATGGCTCGAGACCACCGTCGCGATCGCCGACGGCTACGTGGCCGGACTCGGCGACTACCGGGGAGCAGAGGAGATCGACGCCGCCGGCCGCTTCGTCGTACCCGGCTTCATCGACGCACATATGCACCTCGAGTCGCCGAAGCTGCTGCCGGACGAATTCGCGCGGCTCGTGCTGCCGCTCGGAACGACCGCCGTCGTCGCCGATCCTCACGAGCTGGCGAACGTCCTCGGCACCGACGGCGTCCACTGGCTGCTCGACTTCTGCGCCGAGCTGCCGCTGGACGTCTATTTCATGGCGTCCTCGTCAGTCCCGGCCTCGCGCTTCGAGTCGCCACGCCGAGCCCTCAACGAGGGCGACCTCCAAGGGCTGCTGCGCCGTCGCCGCGTGCTCGGCCTGGCGGAGATGATGAATTTTCCCGGGGTGATCGCGGGTGACGAGAATGAACTGACGAAGCTCGGTCTCACCGGCGCGACGCACGTCGACGGCCACGCGCCGGGGGTGGTCGGTAAGCAGCTGAACGCCTATGCCGCAGCCGGGATCCGCTCCGACCACGAGGCGCTGACGGTCGAGGAAGGGCGCGAGCGGCTCCGTGCGGGAATGTGGGTGCTGATCCGGGAGGCTTCGATGGCCCGGAATCTGCGGGCGCTCCTGCCCCTGGTCGTGGAGTTCGGAACCTCGCGGATCGCCTTCTGCACGGACGACAAGGACCCCGACGACATCGCCGAAAACGGCCACATCAACGGCATGGTCCGGGACGCCGTCGCAGCCGGGATCGGCCCCGAGGACGCGCTGGTGCTCGCATCCTTGAACCCGGCGCTCTGGCACGGACTCGACCATCTGGGCGCGCTGGCCCCCGGCTACCAGGCCGACGCGTTGCTGTTGCCGGAGCTCGAGAGCTTCCGGCCCGAGCTCGTGCTGAAGCGCGGCCGCCGGGTCGAGGAGATTGCGCGCTCCGAGGTGCCGGAGTGGATCAAGCACACGGTGCGGATCGGTCCCGTCGGCGTCGACCGCTTCCGGATCGACTGGCGCGGGGGAGTCAAGGCCCGCGTGATCGGCCTCGTCCCCGACCAGGTTGTCACGCAGTCCCTCCTCGAAGAGGCGTCCGTACGAGACGGCGAGGCGGTCGCCGACCCCGAACGCGACCTGGCAAAGATCGCAGTCGTCGAGCGCCACCTCGGTACCGGTCGGATCGGCCTCGGCTTCGTGCACGGCTTCGGACTCACCCGAGGTGCTCTCGGCTCGACGGTCGCGCACGACGCACACAACATCGTCGTTGTCGGCATGACTGACGCCGACATGGCCCGCGTGGTCGAGCGCCTGGCCGAGGTCGGAGGCGGGATCGTGGCCGTCGACGACGGCACGGTGCTCGCCGAGCTGCCGCTGCCGGTCGGCGGCCTGCTCTCCGACCTGCCGCTTGCCGAGGTCGTCGAGCGCAGCCGCGCCTGCACGGAGGCGGCCGAGGAGCTCGGCTGCAGGGGCGCGACGCCGTTTCTCACGATGTCCTTTCTCGCGCTGTCGGTGATTCCGAGCCTCAAGATCACCGACCAGGGCCTCGTGGACGTCGACCGCTTCGAGCTCGTGCCGCTCGAGGCCTAGTGACTGTCCTCGCCAACGCCAACGTCGTCACGATGGACGACGCGGGGACAGAATTCGCCGCGGGCTGGATCCGGATCGAGGACGGCTTCGTCGCCGAGGTCGGCTCGGACACACCGCCCGAGCGGGGCGAGGACCTGGCGGGCGCGGTCGTCACGCCCGCGCTGATCAACACGCACCACCATCTGTTTCAGACGCTGACCCGCGCCCGGGCACAGGAAGCCGATCTCTTTACCTGGCTGAAAGAGCTCTATCCGCTGTGGGCGAGGCTCGACGCCGAGGCCGAGTACGCAGCGGCCCGCACCGGGCTCGCAGAGCTCGCGCTGTCGGGCTGCGGCACCGTCTTCGACCACCACTACGTCTTCCCGCGCGGCGAGGACGGACTGATCGAGGCGGAGCTCCAGGCGGCCCGCGAGCTCGGCGTCAGGATCGTCGCCTCGCGCGGCTCGATGGATCTCGGCGAGTCGGCCGGCGGCCTGCCGCCTGACGGCCTCGTCGAGGAGCTCGATGCCGTGCTCGCCGATACCGAGCGGCTTGCCGGCCTGCACGAGACGGGCCCCGGCGCACGCGTGCAGCTCGCGGTCGCACCGTGCTCGCCCTTCTCGGTCACCGGCCGGCTGATGTCGGAATCGGCAGAGCTGGCGCGCAGCCTCGAGCTCCCCCTCCACACGCACCTGGCCGAGACGGCCGAGGAGGAGGCCTACTGCCAAGAGCTCTACGGCTTCCGCCCGGTCGAGTACCTCGAGCAGCTGGGCTGGCTCGCCGGCGACGTCTGGTGCGCGCACTGCGTCCACCTCGACGACGGCGACGTCGGCAAGCTCGCCGCCACGGGCACCGGCGTTGCGCATTGCCCGACCTCGAACCTGCGCCTCGGCGCCGGCGTCGCGCCCGTGCGGCCGCTGCTCGACGCAGGCGCCCGTGTCGGCCTCGGCGTCGACGGCTCGGCCTCGAACGAGCGCGGCGACCTGCTCTTCGAAGTCAAGCAGGCACTGCTGGTCGCGCGCGGCCGCGACGGGCCCACCGCCCTGACGGCGCGCGACGCGCTCCGCCTCGCCACACGCGGCGGCGCCGCCCTCCTCGGCCGCGACGACGTCGGCGCGATCGAGGCCGGCCGCTGCGCCGACCTCGCCGTCTGGAGAACGGACATGCTCGAGCTGGCCGGGGCCCGGGACCCGGTCGCGGGGCTTGTCCTCTCGGCACCGCACCGGGTCGACCGGCTGCTCGTCGGCGGCGAGGACGTCGTCCGCGGCGGCCGGCTCGTCCGCGCATCCGAGCAGGAGATCGCGCAGGAGCAGCGCCGCCAGGCGGAGAAGTTCAACCCGTGATCTCGACTCACGTCCTCGACACGGAACAGGGAAGGCCGGGAGCCGGTCTCAAGGTCGGCCTCTACCGCGGCCAGGAGCAGATCTCCCTGCAGGAGACGGACGAGGACGGCCGCATCGCCGAACTCTCGCCGGCACCGCTCGAGCCGGGCGTCTACCGCATCGTCTTCCACGCCGACAGCGGCTTCTTCGAGAAGATCGAGGTCAGCATCGCGATCGCCGACCCGGACGAGCACCTCCACGTGCCACTACTGCTCGCGCCCTACTCGTGCGTGATCTACCGCGGCAGCTGACGGCCGACGAGCTCGCGGAGCTCTTCGAAGGCCGCACCAGGCTGGTCGAATTGCTCGCCGAGCGAGAGGACCCGCTGGGCTCGGCCGAGCAAGTCTTTGCGAAGCTGAGCGAGCAGGAACAGCGCCAAGCGCTGAATGCCCATCCCGCGATCGGTGCCCGCGGCCTTTCGAAGCGCTCAGCGGCCGAGCAGGGCGAGGGCGACCATCCGGCGGTGCTGACCGAGCTCGCCTACCTGAATCAGGTCTACGAGGAGAAGTTCGGCTTCCGCTTCGTCGTCTTCGTCGACGGCCGCCCCAAGACCGACATCCTCGAGGTCCTGCAGCAGCGCCTCGAGCGGACGCGCGATGAGGAACTCGAAACAGGTCTGCACGAGCTCGTCGCGATCGCGCGCGACCGCTGGCAACAGAGCTAATGGACCCATACGCGAACGAGTGGCTCGACCTGCTCGTTCGCTGGCTCCACGTGGTCGCTGCGATCGCCTGGATCGGCTCCTCGTTCTACTTCATCGCGCTCGATAACCACCTGCGGCCGCCGAAGGAGGAAGCCGACGCCGAGCGCGGAGTCGGCGGGGAGGCCTGGGAGATCCACGGCGGCGGCTTCTACCAGGTGCAGAAGTACCGGCTCGCCCCCCGAGCCCTCCCCGAGCCGCTGCACTGGTTCAAGTGGGAGGCCTACACGACCTGGCTATCAGGCTTCGCGCTCCTAATCGTCCTCTACTACGTCAACGCCGACACGTACTTGATCGACAAGTCGGTCGCCGACCTGCGGCCCTGGGAGGCAATCGCGATCAGTATTGCCCTGCTCGCCGCGGCCTGGCTCGCCTACGACGGCCTCTGCCGACTGATCCCCAACGACCTCGCGCTCGCCGCCATTCTGCTCGTGCTCGTAACACTCGCGGCCTGGGGCGTCAGCCACCTGTTCTCGGGCCGCGCCGAATACATCCAGATCGGGGCGATGCTCGGGACGATGATGGCCGGCAACGTCTTCCTCGTGATCATCCCGGCCCACTGGGAGCTCATTCGTGCGAAGGAAGCCGGCCGGGAACCGGACGCGGCGGCCGGCCTCCGGGCCAAGCAGCGCTCAGTGCACAACAACTACCTGACGCTGCCGGTCGTGTTCACGATGATCAGCAACCACTTCCCGATCACCTACGGCCACTCGTACTCGTGGCTGACCCTTGTCGCCCTGCTGGTGATCGGAGCGTGGGTTCGCCACTTCTTCAACCTGCGCCACACCGGCCGGGCCGCATGGTGGATCCCGGTCACGGCGGCACTGGCGATCGCCGGGGTCGCCGTCGCGATCCGGCCGCACGGTTCGTCCGGCGGGACAGCCGTGCCGTTCACCCGTGCCCAGGCGATCGTTCAGGCACGGTGCGTCCCTTGTCATTCGGCGCAGCCCACGAAGGCGGACTCGGCGCCGCTGGGCCTTGTCTTCGACACGCCCGAGCAGATACACGCTCAGGCGAGCCTGATCGAGCAGGTCGCCGTGCGAACGAAGGTGATGCCGCTCGGGAACCAGACCGGGATGACGCAGAGCGAGCGGGACGTGCTCGGGGCCTGGATCCAGCAGGGAGCTAAGACGAGATAGGTTGCGCGGATGCTCGAGATCGAGGTCGGCGCCGCGCGCTTCGAGGCGCGCCTCGAGGAAGTTTCGGCGCCGGAGACAGTCGCTGCATTCCGGCGGCTGCTTCCGCTCGAGAGCAAGCTGATCCACGCCCGCTGGAGCGGCGAGGCCTGCTGGATTCCCTTCGGCGAGCTCGACGTCGGGATCGGGCCGGAGAACGCGACCAGCTATCCGGCGCCGGGGCAACTGCTGCTGTACCCCGGCGGGGTCAGCGAGATGGAGATCCTCTTTCCCTACGGGCCGACCCAGTTCGCGAGCAAGGCGGGAGTGCTGGCGGGCAACCATTTCGCAACAGTCGTCAAGGGCGGCGAGCAGCTGCGCGAGCTCGGGCCGCTGGTGCTCTGGCAGGGCGCTCAGCCGATTCGCTTCGACGAGGCCTAGAGCCCGGCGAGCACCTCGGTCAGCGCGTCCACCGCGAGCGCGATGTCCTCGGGGCTCGAGAACTCGTCCGGGGAATGGCTGGCGCCGCCGTTCAAGGAGCGGACGAACAGCATCGCGGTCGAGACCCCGGCGGCCGCGAGCACCATCGCGTCGTGGCCGGCGCCGGAGACGAGCTCCGGCGCGCCGGGAAGCACTGCCCGAAGAGCCTCGAGCGGAGGACCGCTCATGGCGACCGGGTCCTGACGCCAGCTCGGCTCAAAGCCGATCGCCTCGATCACTTCGTCGAGCCTCTTGGCGGTGAGAGCACGCGCGTCGACCGAGACCGTCACCCGCTCGGGAACGACATTCGCCGCCCCCGGCTCGACCTCGAGCGCACCGACGGTCGCGAGCACCCCGTCACGCGCATACTCGCGCACGCGAAGAACGAACTTCGCGGCCTCGACGAGGGCGTCTGTCCGGTCCTCGATCGGTGTCGTCCCTGCATGAGCCGCGCGGCCCTCGAAGGTGACCGCGCCGCGCGCCTGACCGCTGACAGCGGTCACGATCCCGAGTGGCTCGCCGAGACGCTCGAGCACCGGCCCCTGCTCGACATGAACTTCGACGAAGGCCTCGGGCAGTTCGCCGAGCCGGCGGCTCCCCATTGGCCCCGTTTCCTCCGCCCGGAAGGCGACCACGGCGAGGTCTGCCTCAGGCAGCCGTGAGGCAGCCTCGATGCCGGTGACGACGCCCAGGGCGCCGTCGTACTTGCCGGCGTTCGGTACCGAGTCCAGGTGCGAGCCTGTCCAGATACGCGCGACGCCGCGGCGGCCGATCAGATTTCCGGCCTCGTCGGCGGACGGCTCGAGGCCCGCCTCGCGCATCCAGTCCGCGGCGAGCTCGTGAGCCGCGTCCTCCTCGGCGGAGTAGCCGGCACGGGTGGCGCCGATGTCATAGATCTGATCGAGCCGCTCGAGGACCCGCACGACGCCATGATCGCTCACGGCGCGAAGCGGATCGCCGGTGAAGTCGCGGTTGCGGCGGAGCGGAAGCTCTACAGCCGAGGCGTCTACAGCCCGAACGGGTTGAACGGCCTCGGGCTCGTCGACACGAGGACGCTCTTCGTCTCCAGATACAGCTCGAGCGTTTCGAGGCCTAGCTCTCGGCCGAAACCGGATTGCTTGTAGCCGCCGAACGGGATTCCGGGGAAGGCGGTGAACGGCATGTTGATCCCGACGGTCCCCGCCTTGATTCGCCGCGCAAGCCGGTGGCCCCGCGCCGGATCGCCTGTCCAGACTGTGGCCATCAGGCCGTACTTGACGTCGTTCGCGATCCGGGCTGCGTCCTTCTCGTCCTCGAACCGACCGATCGTGACGACCGGCCCGAAGATCTCCTCCTGCGCGACCGCCATCCGGTTGTCAACGTTGGCGAGTACCGTCGGGGGATAGAACGCGCCCTTGCCGTCGAGCGGCTCGCCGCCGGCGACAACCTCGGCGCCCTCCGCGCGGCCCTGCTCGACGAAGCCGTGAACCTTCTCGCGGTGCTCTTCGGAGATCAGCGAGCCCACTTGCGTGTCGGCCTCGAGCGGGTCGCCCACCCTCAGTCGTTGCGCGGAGTCGCTGAAGGAGCTGACGAACTCGTCGTAGAGCGGCGCCTCGACAAGCACGCGGGAACGCGCCTCGCAGCTCTGGCCTGCTGAGTAGTAGATCGACCAGACCGAGCTTGGGATCGCGTCCTCCAGGTTCGCATCCGCGAAGACGATGTTGGGGCTCTTTCCGCCCAGCTCGAGGGTCAGCCGCTTGATCGGGTCGGACGCCAGCCGCATGATCTCCGAGCCCGTCGCCGTTGAGCCGGTGAACGCGACCTTGTCAACGCCTGGGTGGCGGACGAGGTGCGCGCCAACCGTCGTTCCCGGTCCCGGGACGACGTTGAGCGTTCCCGGAGGAAAACCGAGCTCGGCGGCGAGCTCGGCCATGCGCAGAGCGGTGAGCGGCGTCGCAGAGTCAGGCTTGAGGACGACGGTGCACCCTGCCGCCAGCGCGGGCGCCAGCTTCCACGTGGTCATCATCAACGGGTAGTTCCACGGAACGATCTGTCCCGCGACTCCCACCGGCTCCTTCAACGAGTAGAAGAGGAGCGAGCCGCCGATCGGGTTCGACCGGCCCGCGATCGACGCGATCGCCGAAGCGTAGAAGCGAAAGTTCTCGACCCCCTGTGCGAGCTCCGCTTTCACCGAGGAGATCGCCTTGCCCACGTTGCGGGCCTCGAGCTCGGCAAGCTCCTTTCGGTTTGCCTGAATCGCATCCGCGAGTGCATGCAGCAAGCGAGAGCGCTCGGTCGGCGGCGTCTTACCCCACTCGCCGGCGAGGGCGGCTCGCGCGGCCTCGACGGCGCGGTCGATGTCCTCTTCGCCCGCCGACGCGACCCGGGCGAGCGGTTCCCCGGTCGCGGGCTCGGTCAGCTCTCGAATGTCGCCTGACGCAGCCTCGGCGCTCTCGCCGTTGATGAAGAGCCCGTACTCGCGCTCGGTCGCGACCGCCATTGCGGCCTGAGCCTACCGAGTGGCGTCGCCGGGTGATCCGGATCCGGCCCCCTGACATGGCGACTGGGCTCGACCGGGTTTCCATCTGCATTCCCCCGGGCAGACCGAAGCCGTGAGCGAAGGCGAAGCCGTGCAGGTCGAGGCGGCGAGGATTCCGGACCGGGACCGTCTGCTCCAAGAGCTGCGCGAAGCCGGCCTTGAGGCGAGAGCGGTAGGCGAAGTCTGCATCGAGGTGCCGGCCCGTGACGCGGAGGACCCGTCCGACGACGTGCTCGCCCTCGCCGAGGACGCGATCATCAGCATTGGCGCTCCGTTCGTGCCCGTGAAGCATGAGGGCACGATCTACATCAGGCCGCCGACTTCGTAGCCGGCCCGCTGCCCGTCGGCCGTTAGCTGTTCACGCGCGCGCCCCGTGGGGGGGTACGCAAGGCCCCCTAGCGAAACGTTATCGAGCCGAGGCGCGCGTGTCTGTGTCGCGTGTGCACCGATTGCGTCACGCCGTTGAGCTCTCGAAGAGAGCGGCTTGCCCCTGGCCAACCCCCACGCACAGTGTTGCCAGCCCGTACCGCCCGCCGCGCCTCCGCAGCTCGTGCAACAGCGTCACGACCAAGCGCGCTCCTGACATTCCGAGCGGGTGACCGAGGGCGATCGCGCCGCCGTTGACGTTCACCTTCTCGGGATCCAGCCCCAGCTCGCGGATGACGACCAGGCTCTGCGAGGCGAACGCCTCGTTCAGCTCGACGAGATCGAGGTCCGAGACGTCCACGCCGGCGCGCGCCAGCACCTTCCGCACCGCCGGGATCGGCCCGATCCCCATCACGCGCGGGTCGACACCGGCGACCGCCGCGCTCACGAACGAGCCGAGCGCCTCTGCGCCGAGCGACCGCGCCTTCTCCTCCGTGGCGATGACGACCGCCGCGGCTCCGTCGTTGATTCCGGCCGAGTTGCCCGCCGTGACCGTGCCGTTCTCGCGAAACGCAGGCTTCAACGCGGCCAGCTTCGCCGCGTCCGTATCCGGCCGCGGATGCTCGTCTCGCTCGGCATCCCCCACCGCCACGAATTCGTCGGCGAAACGCCCGGCCGCATTCGCCGCAGCCCACCTCCGCTGTGACTCCAGGCCGAATGCGTCCTGCTCCTCGCGGGAGACCCCGAACCGCTCCGCGACGTTCTCGCCGGTCTCGCCCATCGACTCCAACGGGAACAGCTCCTCGAGCCGCGGGTTCGGGAAACGCCAGCCAAGCGTAGTGTCGTAGACCGTTCGGTCGCCCCGGGGAAACCCGTGCTCCGGCTTGCCGAAGACGAAGGGCGCTCGGCTCATCGACTCGACTCCGCCGGCGACGTAGAGGTCACCCTCGTCGGCCGCAACAGCGTGGCAGGCCGAGACGATCGCCGACAGGCCCGAGGCGCAGAGCCTGTTGACGGTCACGCCCGGAACGGATTCCGGGAGGCCCGCCAGCAGCGACGCCATCCTGGCGACGTTGCGGTT
>VAWI01000044.1 GCA_005884005.1 Actinomycetota bacterium | reverse complement strand
TCGGGTATCTGGCCCGCGCCCTCCGCGGAGAGTTTCCGAACCGTCTCGTTCGCTGACGGGCAGAGGTCGGGCGGGTGCTGTCCGACGATCAGGTACTGCACTGAGCTCCTCCTTTGTGAACGGGAAGCACGACCCTACTCTCCCTGGAACCGACTGTGTCGTAGCGCGTCCGACGATTTGCCCGCCGCCTGGTGTCGGTGCGGTAAACGCCGCTCGGCGAGCTTCTTTCAACCAGCCGCCCACACGCTGTGCTCGGGGAGCTTGAGTGGGCGAGCGTCCTCTCGCCAGGGCAGTCCCGGTGAAGCTGGCCCGATCACCATGCCATGACCACTGTTACGACGGCCCAGGCAGGAGTCGTCGACCTCAACTTTGATCTCAACGCCGGCCGCGTGATCGCGTCGCTCGAGGGGACGAGGTACCGAGGCTGCTCGCAGTGATCGAAACGGAGGCAATCGCATGACAACCAAAGAAAGTCCCCGGTCGGTCGAAGACACGGTCTCTCGCCTAGAAGACGTGTTGGAGTCGAAGAGGATCAAGCTGTTCGCCGTCATCGACCACAGCGGCGAGGCTGAGGCGGCCGGTCTCGAGCTCCGCGATACCAAGGTCGTCATCTTCGGCAACCCGCTCGCCGGAACGCCAGTCATGGCGGCGGCACCGCTCGCGGCGCTCGACCTGCCGCTCAAGATCCTCGTCTGGGCCGACGGCGACCAGACGAAGGTCAGCTACACCGAGCCGGCCGAGCTGGCCGCACGGTACGGGCTCAGCGACGAGCTCGCGGGCAGGCTCGCCGCGATCGATGCCGTCACCGACGCGGTGATCGAGCAATGAGTCCCGCCCACCGCTGATACTGATTTGGGCGTGGCTCCGAGTTGGTTTGAGCTCGTCGCCTGGGCGGCGCTCGGACTCGGCTTCGGGTCGGCGCTCGTCATCGTCGCCGACATCGTCTTGCTGGGCAACCGGCAGCACATGGCGATCATGGACCTCGCTTTTCCGCTCACCGCCCTCTACCTGGGACCGATCGCTCTCTGGGCGTATTTCGGGCGCGGGCGGCGGATGTCGCGCAAGCGGATGCACATGCACGCGGGCGCGATGAACGAGGGCGCCTGCGACTCGTGGTGGCAGGTGTCGCTCTCGGACAGCCATTGCGGCGCCGGCTGCGCGCTCGGGGACATCGGCGGCGAGTGGATCGTCTGGGCGAGCGGCTGGATGATCGGCTCGACAGCTGCCCTCGGCCCCGAATACATCCTCGACCTGCCGCTCGCCTGGACGTTCGGGATCCTTTTCCAGTACTTCGTGATCGCACCGTCGCGCGGGCAGGTCGGCCGGCTCGCACCGCTGCGCGACGCCATCAAGTCGGACACGCTCTCGGTGCTCAGCTTCGAGGTCGGCCTGTTCGGCTGGATGGCTGTCGCGGAGTACGCGATCTGGAAGTCACCGCCACCAATCGACAGCTCCAGCCACTGGTTCTTGATGCAGATCGGGATGATGCTGGGCTTCGTGACCAGCTGGCCGGTCAACCGCTGGCTGCTGCGCCACGGCATCAAGGAGCCGATGCCGACCGTCTGAGGGGCAAAAACCGATGAGGACTGTCAGAACACGACGCGGTGCGGGACGTACGGCTCTCCCAGCCGGGCGAGCTCGTCCGCGCTGGGCGAGAGCTGCGCCGCGGTGGAAATCGCCGAAGTCAGCTGCGAGCGCGTCGCCCACGGCGGTCGTCCTGCGGAGCGCGCTCAAGAAGATCCCTCGCGTCGATCAGATCGGGGGTTGTGAAACCTTCGGTGAATTTCGCATAGACGGCGCTCAACTGTTCACCCGTGTGCTGCGCATTACTGCGCTCGCGCTGTGAACGGCAAAGCCCGATCGCGGCCCGTAGCTGAATCATCCTGGCGTCGAGGTCCCTGGCGACGTCAAACGCCTGCTGAAACCAGGGCTCGGCTCCGGAGCCGTTCGGCTCGGGGAGAAGAAGTGCCAGGTCACCCTTCAGCGAATAGAACTCCGGAAGGAGGGTCAGCCCGGAGCCGGTGTCGGCGATCTCGATCGCTTCGTCGATCAAGCCGATGCCTTCGGCCGCTCTTCCGGATCGAGCGCATGCTCCTGCTCGGACGTACAGGATCAGCGGCCAGAACACCGGCGGAGTCGTAAGACCCTGATAGAGGGCGATTCCGTCGCGGATCTCTGCCAGACCCTCCTCGGAGCGGCCGAGCCCCGTCTTCGCTGCTCCGAGGAGGGAGGTCCCCAGTGCCATCCAGATCGGCAGATCATGTTCGTCTGCGACGTCCAGCACCTCCACGGCGCGGTCTCGCATCGGCTCCGGCTCGCGTCTCCATAGGTGGAGGAAGCCGGCGTGGAAGAGCGCATAGGCCAGCGTGAAGGGGTGCTCCAGCTCGCGCGCCAGAGTGACGGCGCGGGTCGCGTGTTCGAGCGCCCGGTCCGGGAAACCGAGCATCCACAGGGTGAGGGCCGACGTCGTGAAAGACGCGATCCCCGGGTTGTTGCCGAGGCGGAACCGGCGGGACCCGGGACCCTGCGACTCGAACGAGGCGATGGCCTGCTCAAGGTGGTCCAGGCCGCCGTGGAGATCGTGCTGCAACGCAAGGCTGGAGCCCAACACGAGATGTCCATCGACGCGCATGCTCGGGTCGGCCTGAGTGTCGGCCAGGCGCAAAATTTCTCGGCCGACCTGGGCTCCCTTGTCGAACTCGGCGCGGTAGTTGTAGAAGCTGGCGAGGCCTCGGAGGACCGGGAAAAGCTGAGGGAGCTCTCGTTCCCCTTCGAAGAGCTCGAGGGCGCGGGAATATGCCTCTTCGACTTCCCGTGTGTACCCGTGGATGGCCATCAGTGCCCTTGCCAGACTCGTCCGTAGCGTGACCTCCTGCATCGCGCGCTCGGGTGTCGATGGGGTGGACGAGAGGACCTTCAGCAGCTCCGTCGTCAGCTCGATAGTGGCGTGGTACGAGCCCTGTGTTTCGTAGAGGAGCCACAGGCTGTCGACGAGCTTGTTGAGCTGGTCGAGATCGCCCTTGTCCACCCAATAGCGCCAGGCGAGGCGCAGGTTGTCGATCTCGGCAGCCGTCGCGGCCAACGTGGTGTTGTCGTTCTCAGCATCCAGGCGCGCGAGCCAGCTCGTCTGGCGAGGACTCCGCAGCTCGGGTTCGGCTTCCTCGGCGAGGGCGCAGAAGAACTCGGCGTGGCGCCGCGTCGTCACCTCAGTCTCCCCGCTCTCGGCGAGCCGCTCGAGCGCGTACTCGCGGATCGTCTCCAGCATCCTGAAGCGCGGCTCCCCATCCGTTCCCTCCTCCTGGCGCAGGAGGCTCTTGTCGACGAGCGACGCGAGGCCGTCGAGCACGTCGGGCCCGAGGTCGCCAGCTGGGCTGGTCACCGCGTGCGCACTCCTGAGCGTGCAGCCGCCGACGAACACCGAGAGTCTCCTGAAGAGTGCCTTCTCCTCGTCGTCGAGCAGCTCATAGCTCCAGTCGATCGTCCCTCGCAGTGTCTGGTGGCGGGTCGGCAAGTCGGCAGGTCCACCGGTCAGCAGTTGCAGTCGCTGGCCCAGCCGTCCGAGCAGGGCCTGTGGCGAGAGCAGCTTCACGCGAGCGGCTGCGAGCTCGATTGCGAGCGGGAGCCCGTCAAGCCGATCGCAGATCTCCGCGATCGCAGCCGCGTCGGCGCCGGAGGGGCTGAAGCCAGGCTTGACCGTCTGGGCGCGCTGGACGCAGAGCATGACCGCATCCGGTCGTGCGAGCGGAGGCACTGGATACTCGTGCTCGGCCGCAAGATGAAGCACGGTGCGACTCGTCACGAGGATCTTCAGGCCGGGCGCTGCCGCAAGCAACTCGCTCACCAACGGCGCCGCCTGCGCCACCTGCTCGAAGTTGTCGAGCAGCAGCAACAACCGCTTGTTCCCCAGGTAGCCCTTCACGCTCTCAACGAGGGGGATGCTGCCGCTCTCTCTGACGCCGAACGCTTCGGCGATCGCCGACGAGACGAGATCCGATTCGAGGATGGAAGCGAGTCCCACAAAGAAGACGCCGTCCTCGAACTCGCCGAGCAGCTCGCTGCCGGCCTGTACCGCAAGGCGGGTCTTCCCCGCCCCGCCGGCTCCCGTCAGGGTGAGGAGCCGAAGGTCAGGTCGCCGCAGACGAGCGCCGATCGTCTCGAGCTCCTTCTCGCGGCCCACCAGCGGCGTCGGCATGGACGGAAGATTGGTTTCGGCGTCGAGCGTTCTGAGCGGCGGGAACTCGGAAAGGGCGCCCTCGATCACGAGCTGGTAGAGACGCTGCGGCTCGTCGAAGTCCTTGATGCGATGCCGGCCGAGGTCGCGCACTGTCACTCCCGTGACCTCGTCCCCGGCGAGGACGGAATGCGTGGCTTCCGAGAGAAGCACTTGGCCGCCGTGGCCAGCGGCTGCGATGCGGGCTGCGCGGTGGACGTCGAGGCCGACGTAACGCTCGCCGGCGAGGGCTGGCTCGCCCGTATGGAGTCCCATTCGCACGCGCAGCTCCACGGCAGTCCGTGACGAATGGGACGCTAGCGCGCGCTGCGCGCGCACGGCGGCTGCCAGGGCGTCCTTCGCTCCCTGGAAGACGACGAAGAAGGCATCGCCATGGCCGTCGACCTCGTGGCCGCCCTTGGCGTGCCAGGCATCGCGGAGCAGCCGCTGATGGTCGGCGAGCACGCTTTGGTAGCGCTCGCCGAGCTCGCGCAGGAGCTGCGTCGAGCCCTCGAGGTCGGTGAAGAGCATGGTGATGGTGCCGCTTGGAAGCTCGACCTCGCGGCTGGCGAAGCGCTCCGCGAGCAGAACGGCAAGGTCGTCCGCCAGCAGGTCGGCGAGCTGGTCCGGGCTGGAGAACCTCTTGTAGGAAACACGGGCTCCGTCCTTGATCCTACGAAGGAGCCCGTCGAGTCGCTCATCGCGGTGCGGTGCCGGATCCCTAACGTAGAGAAGGGCCGGCTTCCCTTCCGAGAGGAGATACTCGTCCTCCAGACCGGAGACGTCCATGTCCGGCGCAACCCAACCGTACGAATCGCCGTAGATCCCGACGAAGATGTCCGACTGCTCAAGGTAGGAGCGGTACAGCTCTTGCGGAGGGTGTGGACGGGCGCCCAGCTCGAACATTACCGGCGTCAGGTGCAGTCTCTCGATCGTTTCCCGCGCCGCCAGCCGCTCCTCGGCCAGCTCGCGCACCGCCGAGCTGACGAAGACGCGCAACCGTTGGTCCGGTGTACGGATGCCGCTCGAGCTGACCGGATGGTCTCGCATCACCCTGCTGGTTCTTAGTGCTAGTGGAAGATTACTCGTGGGCAGCGCGGTCGCCCGCTGCCGCGGCCTCGGCCGGGCTAGCCGCCCCGCGCGTGCGGTCCCAACGCCTCCACCAGATCTTCGAGCGTCTGCGGCCCGTGAGTTGCTCAACACCACGTCGTAGCCGGCCGAAACGGCCAACCGCGCCACCGATGTTTCCACTACCGATAAAGCCGACCGTTGCCACGCCTGCAGCAGCTACGAGGCCGGCAGTGTCTGTGCCCACGTAGGCATAGGATGATCAGCGGCCCAGGGCACTGAGGCGTCGGGTGCCTAACGTCGAGGTGAGGAGTTTCGCATGGCTAAGACTCTGTGCGGCTCGGTACCTGGACGTGCTCGCCCAGCTAGAGAAGCAGCCCTGGCTGTTCCGCAACGTCGTCGCCTTGAGCACCGCGGAGTTCGATGCCCTCTTCGCCTGACGACGGTTGCTCGTTGGGAAAAGCCACTGGCCACGCTCGCGCGGGGGCTTCTCGCGCCCCAATGATTGACATCGCTGTGTCATCGGATCGCGTGGCAGACTTTTGCCGCGACCAGGGGATCGAACCTCCCAAGGTCGAAATCGTCGCCGATCCGATGATCGACGAAGACGGAGGCGCTGTCTTTGGACGTTGTCTCGACTCAGGACTGATCTTGATCTACCGAGGGTCGTTCCAGATCCTGTACGAGGGATCGCTCGCGCATCCCGCCGTCTTCATGCCGAGCGTGCTGCTTGCAGTGGTTGTGCAGAAGGCTTCAAACGTTCTTCTGCACGAGCTCTATCACTGGAAGCAATTCTCGATGGGCGAGCACTTCATACGGAGTGCGGAGGAAATCGAACAGGAAGCGCGACAGTTCAGCGGCGAGAACGGATCTCACTGGGATGACCTAATCATCGTTGCCCAGTAACGGCGACCTCTTGGGTGCGATGAGTCCCTTCGCGGCTACTTGACCAAAACTTGACCACGGGCGTTTTCGCAGTTTTTCGTCGCCACGCCAGAGAACAAAAAGGCCCGCTGAGCGGGCCTTTTGCTTGTGGAGCTAGCCGGACTCGAACCGGCGACCTCCTGGGTGCGATCTACGCGAGAACCTTCGCCACCTTTCGCCAACGTTCGCCGTCTGTCTCAACCAGCGGAATCTGCGGCATGCTGCAGCGCCACCCTTCGCGTCGCTTCGTCGTCGCTACTTGACCAAAACTTGACCACCGAACCGATTTCGCCGCGACGCCGACCTCCGGGTTATGCGTTCTGAAAGGGCGCTCCGCGCCTCACATCGAGAGCTAGCCGCGAGGCCAACGGGGCAGGCGCACAGCGTTCAGCTCGGCTTGCGCTCGCGCGACCACCCGCCGGCTCGGATGGGGTATGCCGAAATAGACCCAGAGGTCGACGTTGTAGCGAGGGCGAACGATGTACGCGCGATACAGGCCGTTCTGCCGCGGCTCCCCTTCAAAGTTCGTGGAGATCCGGCGGCGATCGATCCGCCAGCCGCCCTGCGAGTGCTCCCTTAGCGTCGGCCAGCCGCGCGAGAGGTCGACGTGGATGATGACGCCGTCGCGCGGCAGGTGCGTAAGGGTTCGCCGTGGCGGCAGCTGCAGGATTGGGTCTCGGTAGCGAACTGTCGACGCCCAGGTCTCGGTCTGAGCGCCCTGCGCGAGCAGTTTGGCCGATCCACTTGTGCGGGTCCGCCAGCCGTGGCGCGGCTGAAAGCGCGCCGGCCTAACACTTTCCTTGTAGAAGTCGCCTGGCCGGACCGTGAAACTCGCTAAGACGCGGTTCGCAGCGGCAAGCTGGGGCTTGCTGACGTGCGCGAACATGATGAAGAAGCGGCCGTGGAAAGCGAAAGTTTGGTGCTGCGGCGGCAACGTCGGCGGCGCCGCCAAGCGCTTGAAGTTGCCGGTGTAGTTATCGAGAGGGCTCGGCTGCCATTCGCGCAGGTCTATCCGCGCCCCGGGTCCGTGGGCGACGACCTCGCCGTGGACGACACGTCCCGCCCACCCGACGGGCAGATCGATCGACAGGCCATAGCCGTGAATCGTCAGGATGGCCACCACCAGCGGCGCGATCACGCGATAAGTACGCGCAGCGTGGCTCCAGCCGTCCCTCGCACGGCGTCCCGCTCATCCTGAGGGTGTCAAAACTTGGGTTCGGGGCTGAACCTAGGTTTTGACACCCTTCAGCCACAACTCATCTAGTAGCCGCGAAGCCCCGCTCGTCGCTCAGGCGGCCGCCGTCGGTGGCGTCACCGGCTCAAGGTCCCGGAAGACGCGGACGACGTCGGCATAGACGATGTTCGGCGGCCGTCGCAGGGGCCCTCGACCGAGACGGTCGATCGGTCTCGACCCACTCGCCCGCGACAAGCGCGGCGAAGGAGCCCCGCGCGGGCGGCGCGACCATCCGCACGGCCTCGGCCGGCGGCGGGCGCTCCGCGGAGTCGCTGCGCGTGTGCCGTCACGCCACGAGCCCCGCAGGGTCCTCGATCAGTCGCGCCAGGCCCTCCAAGAACTCCGCGCCGCGCGCACCGTCGACGGCACGATGGTCGAACGAGAGCCCGAGGACGAGCGTCGGCCGTACGGCCGGGACACCGTCGACCGCCACCACTCGCTCGCTGATCCGGCCCGCGGCGAGGATCGCGATCTGCGGCGGATTGACGATCGCGAAGAAGCCATCGACTCCGTACATGCCCAGGTTTGAGATCGTGAAGGTGCCTCCGTTTACGTCGGCTGGCCGCAGCCGTCCCTCGCGCGCCGCAGCGACGAGCTCTGCTCGGCGAGCCGCCACGGCGTCGAGCTCCAGTCTGTCAACGCCGCGCACGACTGGAACGACGAGACCTTCCTCGACGGCCACGGCGATCCCGATGTTGACCTCGTCCTCCCGGACGACGCCGCCGTTGCGCCAGCAGGCGTTGATGTCCGAATGCTCCCGCAACGCCGCGCCGCAGAGCTTCAGGAGCAAGTCCGTCGCGGTCACGAACGATCCGCGCTCCCGGCCGAGCGCGCGCCGACTCTCGAGCGCTGTGGCATTGACCTCTCGCATCAGGAAGAAGTGGGGCGCCGTCTGCCAGCTCGCGGTCACCCGCTCCGCCATAAGGTCCCAGACCCGCCCGCGTGCTCGGCCGCCGACCGGCGACCCGGCACCGCCCGCAGCGGTAGCCGCCAGCGCAGCGTCTACGTCGGCCGCGACGATCGTGCCCCGCGGCCCGGTGCCCGACAGCGAGGCAAGCGCCAGACGATGCTCCTGCGCGAGTCGTCGCGCCTTCGGTGACGCGAGCCGGCGCGCGTCTCCTACCGCGCGCGTCGCGCTATCGCGGCCTGCCTCCCGAGCCCCTGCCGGCGGCGAGTGAGGGGGTGGGACAGCCGGCTCCTGCCACAAGTCGTCTGCAGTCTCTCCCGGCCCGAGAACGACAGCGATGTCCGTCCCGACCGGGATCACGTCGCCCTCGGCGGCGCGAACCGAGGCGAGCGTCCCGTCCGCAGGCGACTCGATTTCGACCGTGACCTTGTCCGTCTCGACCTCGAGCAGCGGCTCGCCTTTCGCGACGAGATCGCCCTCGCGCCTCAGCCAACGTAGCACCCGCCCAGTGTCCTGCGCCATCCCGAGCGCAGGCATGATCACCTGCGTCGGCATGGCCTAACTCTCCCCCGCGGCGCCCTCGAGCCGCGCCGACGCGACGACGGCATCGACTGCCGCATCGCGGTTGAGGTTCGACTGCGTCTCGCGGACCGGCGGTAGCAGCCCCCCCACCGCCATCTGGCCGCTCCCGGCCACGAGCAGCTCCTCGGCGGGGAAGCGAGTGATCACCTCGCAACCGTCCGCCGTGACGACGAGTTGCTCCTCGATCCGCGCCGCCGACCAGCCGTCGCTCGCCGGCCAGAAGGTCTCGAGGGCGAAAACCATCCCCTCTTGGATCTCCTCCGGATGATCGAAAGAGACGAGCCGGCTGAAGATCGGCTTCTCCCAGATCGAGAGGCCGACACCGTGGCCATACTGGAGCGCGAACGCGGCTTCCTCGTCCGCGAAGCCGAACTCGGTGGCCTCCGGCCAGACCGAGACGACTTCGGCGGTCGTCGCCCCCGGCCTGACGAGTGAGATCGCCTCGTCCAGGAGCTCGCGGCACCGCTTGTACGCGTCGACCTGGGAGCGTGACGCGCTGCCGACGGCGAACGTGCGGTAGTAGCACGTGCGGTACCCGTTGAAGGCGTGGAGAATGTCGAAATAGGCGGGGTCGCCCGGGCGCAGAATGCGGTCCGTGAACACGTGCGGATGCGGGCTGCAGCGCTCGCCGGAGATCGCGTTCACACCCTCGACGTGCTCGGACCCGAGCTCGTACAGGACGCGGTTGACGAGCGCGACGCACTCGTTCTCCCGCACACCGGGGCGCAGCTGCCGGAACAGCTCGTGGTACGCCGCGTCGACCATCGCGCAGGCGGTCGCGATCAGCGTGATCTCGTCCGGTGTCTTGATCATCCGCACGTTCTGCAGCAGCGCCTGGCAGTCGACGACCTCGATCCCTTCGCGCTCGAGCGCCCGCAAAACCGGCAGCTCGACGAGGTCGACCCCAAGCGGCTCCTCGACCAGCGCGCGCTGCTCGAGCTCGACACGAATCTTGTGGGCGACGTCCTCGGCGCGACCTTCGACGGAGCCGCGCAGCGTCGAAATGCCCGCACGCGAGCGGCCTTCGCCGAGCCAAGGGTTGTAGAGCTGGTGGTGCCGCGCCGCCGAGCCGAAGTCCCACATGATCGGGTCGTCGCCGCGCGGCAGAAGGCAGAAGCGCACGAGCTTGTCGATCGCCCACGTCCCGATGTGGGTCGCAGTGATGTAGCGGATGTTGTTCATGTCGAAACAGAGCAGCGCGCCGAGATCCGATGCCTCGAGCGCAGCGCGGGCGCGCGCGAGCCGGTCGGTCCGCAAGCGCTCGAAGTCCACGCGCTGCTCCCAATCGACCGCCATCGTTCCGAAGGTGCGAACCGACACGGCTACGGCTTCCCCACGAGTGCCTTCGCAAGCTCGAACACGGATTCCGCGGTTGGGACCGTCTCGTCCTCGAGCACGGGCGAGAACGGAACCGGGACGTCGAGCGCAGCGGCGCGACGCACCGGCGCGTCCAGGTGCCAAAACGCGTCCTCGGCGATCAATGCCGCAAGCTCGGCGGAGGCCCCGTAGCTTCGGTGGCCTTCGTCGACGACGATCGCGCGTCCGGTCTTTTGCACGGAGCCGACGATCGTCGCACGATCGAGAGGGACGAGCGTCCGCGGGTCGACAACCTCAGCGCTGATCCCAGCACGCTCCAGTTCCGCGGCGGCGTCGAGCGCCACGTACACCATCGAACTCGTGGCGACGAGCGTGACGTCCTCGCCTTCACGCTTCACCTCGGCGGAGCCGAGCGGCAGCGTGTACTCCTCGTTCGGCACGAGCCCCTTCGTCGAGTACATCATCTTGTCCTCGAAGACGACGACCGGGTTGTCGTCGCGGATCGCCGTCTTAAGCAAACCTTTCGCGTCGTAGGGCGTCGCCGGCACTGCCACCTTCAACCCCGGCACGTGCGCGAGCCACGCGTGCAGGCTCTGGCTGTGCTGCGCAGCCGAGCGACGCGTGGCGCCGAGCGTCGTTCGAACAGTCAGCGGCGCGCGCAGATTCCCGCCCGACATGTAATGGACCTTCGCCGCCTGGTTCGCGAGCTGGTCCATGACGAGCGTCACGAAGTCGCCGAACATGATGTCGACGACCGGACGCATGCCGGTCATCGCCGCTCCCAACCCAAGGCCAGTGATCCCGGCTTCGGAGATCGGAGCGTCGAGCACGCGTTCGGGTCCGAACTCCTCGACGAGGCCCGAGAGGACCTTGAACGGCGTCCCGGCCTCGGCGACATCCTCGCCGACGACGAAGACCATCGGATCCCGCCGCAACTCCTCCGCTAGCGCCTCGTTCACCGCCTGGGCGAGCGAGATTTCGCGTGTGCCTTCGTGCTGCTTCGGCAGCGCCCGCGTGCTAGGCGTAGACATGCTCGTTGACCTCGCGTGGGTCGGGATACGGCGCCTCCAGCGCCGCATCGGCTGCAGCCGCGATCTCGGCGGCGAGGTTCTCGTCGACGCGCTCAAGCTTGGACCGATCCGCGATGCCTCGATCGACGAGCCAGGCTGCGAGTATCTCGACTGGATCGCGCCGGCGCCACTGCTCTTCCTCGTCCTTCGACCGATAGTAACCCCGATCGATATCGCCGACGTGATGACCATGGAAGCGATATGTCGCGCACGTGAGGAACGCCGGGCCACCGCCGGAACGCGCGCGTTCAACGGCGCGGCAGGCGGCGTCGAACACCGCACGCACGTCTTGGCCGTCCACCTCCTCCTCCGGAATCCCGAACGCTGCGGGACGCGCTGCGACCTCTCCGGCAGTTGTCTCGGAATAGTGGGTGTACTCGTTGTAGAAGTTCTGCTCGCACACGTAGATCACGGGCAGCTGCCAGAGCGAGGCCATGTTCATGACCTCGTACAGGACCCCCTGGCCGAGAGCGCCTTCGCCGAAAAAGCAAACGGCGACCTGGCCGGTACGGCGCGACTTCGCCGAGAAGGCGGCGCCGGTGGCGATCCCGGTCGAGCCCCCCACGATCGCGTTCGCGCCGAGGTTCCCGTGCTCATGGTCGGCGATGTGCATCGACCCGCCCTTGCCGTGGCAGTAGCCGGCCTCCTTGCCGAGCAGCTCGCAGAACATCCGCTCGATCGAGGCACCCTTGGCCAGACAGTGGCCGTGCCCGCGGTGGGTGCTCGTGATGTAGTCGTCGCGGTGAAGCGCGGAGCAGACGCCGACCGCGACGGCTTCCTCGCCGATGTACAGATGCGCAAGCCCCGGCATCTTCGCGCTCCGATAGAGGTCGTTCACGCGCTCTTCGAAGCTCCGGATCCGGCGCATCTGCTCATACATCTGGAGCGCGAGCTCCGAGGTCAGCGTCTGCGGCGTCGTTGTCGGCTCGGTCGCCACGCTGCTACGCCTCCACCGGCCGCAGGCCGGACATCTGCGCGAGAGCCTCGAAGACGACGGCGAAGTCGCGGTCGGCGAGCCCCATCGCGCGTGCCGCGGTCAGCACCTGGTTCGTCGCCGCCGTGGTCGGCATCGGCACCTCCACCTCGTGACCCGCCTCAAGGGCGAGCTGCAGATCCTTTTGCATCATGTTCACGTCGAACCACGCTTCTGCCGGCATTTCGAGCACGAAGGGGCCGCGGTACTTGACCATCGGCGAGGCGATGACGCTCTTCGTCATCACGTCCACAGCCACCTCGCGGTCGATGCCGCTCTTCTCGGCGAGGAGCACGCCCTCGCTGAAGGCGAGCATCTGCACGGCGAGGCTGAGATTGACCGCGATTTTCATCAGGACGGCTTGCCCGTTGTCTCCGACTCGGGTCACGGTCGGGCCGATGTCGCGCAGGATCGGCTCGACGCGCGCGAGCGTCGCCTCCGCGCCGCCCACCATGATCGAGAGCTGTCCCGCCTCTAGCGTGGAGAGGCTGCCCGAGACTGGCGCGTCGAGCATCGCGGCGCCGAGCTCGGAGACGCGCGCCGCCAGCTCGCGGCTCGCGGTTGGCGACACCGTGCTCATGTCGACGTAGACCTTTCCCGGCGCCAAGCCGGCGAGGATCCCCTCCGTCCCTTCCGTGACCGCCTGCAGCGCCTTGACGTTCGTGACCATCGTGAAAACAACGTCCGCCTCGGCCGCGACCTCACGAGGCGAGGCGCGCCATTGCAGGCCGAGCTCGATCAACGGCTCCGCTTTCGCGCGCGTGCGGTTGTAGCCGTAGACGGTGTGGTCGGCTGCGAGCAGCCTTCGCACCATGCCGCTGCCCATCGCGCCCAGCCCGACGAACCCGAGCTTCATCTTGACGGCCCCTTCCCGTCGGCCGCCTCGGCGGGCGACGGCAGGGGTGGCAGTGCCGACTCGACGTCATGCTCGACCCGGTGCAGGTGCGCGAGCATCCGGCGCCGCGCTTCGTCGGCGTCGCCCGCCGTGATCGCGTCAAGGATCGCCCGATGCTGCTCGATCGACGTCTGCGCGCTTCCCGGGATTCGATAGATCGAGGCGAGAGCTTGCTGCAGCAGTCCGCGGATTGCGTGCATGAGATGCGTCGCACAGCGGTTCTTCGTCGCGTCGGCAACCGCGAGGTGGAATCGGAGGTCGGCGGCGATATACCGCGCCTCCGAATCCAACGCCTCCTTCATCTCCTGGACCGAGGTGAGCATCCGTCCGAGGTCCTCGTCGCTCCGGCGCCCAGCGGCAAGTCGGGCGAACTCGACCTCGAGGATCTTCCTAACCTCGAACAACTCTCTGAGGTTCGACTCCTCTAACGTCAGCAGAAGGTTCAGGGAGCTGTTCAGCGGGTTCGGCCAGTGCGCGACGGAGAAAACGGCCGACCCCCGAGCCTCGATCAGCCCCTGCGACTCGAGCATTCGGAGCGCCTCGCGCACAGACGAGCGGCCGACGCCGAACGTCTGAGTCAACTCGCGCTCGGCCGGCACCTGGTCACCCGCGGCGAGCCGGCCGGCACGGATGTCGACCAGCAGCCGCTCCCTCACGAGCTCGTAAGCCTTCTTCCGCTCGATCGGGCCGGGGAGCTCCTGAGGTCCGGTGTGGTCCGACAACCCGACAGAGAGCCTACAACAGGAGGCAGTGTGATGATCACACCTTCGGCTTGAAACAGCGGATCCGGCGGTTGTCTTGCTCGCGCGTCCAGCGGTAGTTCATAATCGGCTGTCTGACCACGACCCGGAGTGGAGGGAACATGAAGAAGCAAGCGCTGATCGTCGCCGCGCTCTTCGCGGCCACAGCCTCCGTCGTCGCTGTCCTCGCAACCTCGGCCGGCGGCGGTACGCGCTCCGCGTCCGCGAAGCCGATCACGATCGGCATCTCGCTGTCGCTTTCCGGTGACTTCTCAGACCCCGGCAAGGCCGCGCGGCGCGGCTACGACCTATGGCAGCAGGTTGTGAATGCGCACGGCGGCATTCTGGGGCGCACGGTCAAGCTGAAGATCGTCGACGACGCCTCCAGCCCGAACCAGGCGGTCAGCAACTACACAACGTTGATCACGCGCGACCACGTCGACCTCGTCTTCGGCCCGTTCTCGACCCTCCTAACCGCGCCGTCGGCGCGCGTCGCGTATCGCTACGGCTATGCGTTCGTCGAGCCTGCCGGAGGTGGCCCGGCCGTCTTCCAGCAGAAGCTCCCGAACGTGTTCTTCGCGCAGCCGGCGCCGGTCATCAACTGCGGCGACCCGTTCGTGCATTTCCTCGCGAGCATCCCGACCTCGAAGCGGCCCACGAGCGGCGCATATCCGGCCCTCGATGACCCCTTCGCCTCGCCGATCGCCGCGCGGATGCAGGGTCAGCTCTCACACAAGGGCGTCAAGTCTGTCTTCAAGACGATCTATCCGCCAGAGACAACCGACTTCTCGCCGATCGTCGCCAAGATGGCTTCGAAGCATCCGCAGCTCGTCGCCGCCGGCACGCAGTCCGACGACGCGTATGGGCTCGTGAGGGCGATGATCCAGCTCAAGCTCAATCCGAAGTTCGTCTTCCTCTCGAACGGCGCCAGCTCCGCGCTCGAGTTTCCGGACAAGGTCGGCCGCAGCCAGACCGACGGGATCTTCAGCTGTGGCGACTGGTTCCCGCAGGCGAAGAACCAGGGAAACAACCAGTTCGTCGCCGCGTACCTCAAGAAGTACCACGGCAGCGCACTCGCGATCGACTCGGGGTCCGCGGAGGCCTACGCCGTCGGGCAGATCATCCAGGCCGTGGCCAAGAAGACGCACTCGATCAACAACAAGACGGTGATCAAGACGCTCCACAAAGGGAAGTGGCCTACCGTCGAGGGCAACCTCAGCTGGAACAAGTACGGCGCACCGAAGGGAAGCGACATCCTCGTGGAGTGGATCCACGGAAAGCTCTTGCCAGTCTGGCCAAAATCACTCGCGCTCCACAAGCCGACGTACCCGAAGCCGCGCTGGCACTGAGCTGTTGATGCACGAGCCCGCGTAGGAGCCGCACCGAGTGCATCTCGTCGTCCAGGCCGTCATCCTCGGTCTGCTGACCGGCGGCGTCTATGCCCTGATGGCGAGTGGTCTGACACTGGCCTTCGGCGTGATGCGCGTGATCAACGTCGCGCAGGGCGCGTTGATCATCCTCAGCGCGTATCTGACGTACACCCTGTTCGTCCACGCAGGCCTGGATCCGTTCGTGGCGTTGCTCGTGATCACGCCCGGGATGTTCGTACTCGGCATGCTGCTCCAGTTCGTCTTCATCAGGCCGCTCCGCTCGGAGGACCGCGAGGAGTTGTCCCTGCTAGTGACGTGGGCGATCGCGCTCGGTATCGAGGGAGTCCTCAGCGTTGTCTTCAAGACGACGTACAGGTCGGTGAACACCGGCTACACCAATGCGACCTGGGACGTCGGTGGCTACACGATCACGCAGGTCCGCTTCTACGGGTTCCTGCTATCGGTCGCAATCCTGGGACTGCTCTTCCTCGCACTCACGCGGACACGCATCGGGCGCGCAATTCGCGCCGTTGTCCAGAACCCGGTCTCGGCCCGACTGCTCGGGATCGAGACCGAGCGGGTGGCCGCAGTCGGGTTCGGCCTAAGCGCCGCGACCGCATCAGCCGCTGGCGCGGTCTACGCCATGGTCTATCCGTTCAACCCGAACTCACACTACGACCTGATCTCGCTCCTACTGACGATCATCGTCCTGGGCGGTCTCGGGAGCCTCGGAGGGGCGATTCTCGCCGCGCTCTTCATGGGTGTCGCCGAGGCGGTGCTCGCCGCGACGATCTCGCCAACTTGGGCGAAGCTGACGTTCTTCGTCGCGTTGCTGACGCTACTACTCATCCGGCCTCAGGGCCTGTTCGGCGTCAAAGCGCGAGGGGCCATTTGAGGCGCGTCACCTTAGGCGGCGTCGCGCGAGGCTCTCTCGTGATCGGCGTCCTCGCCGCGTTCCCGTTCCTCTTCTCCGCGCACTGGCTCGTGAACATCGGTGTGTTCACGTTGATGTACGCCGTCCTAGCGACCGCCTGGAACCTGATCGGCGGGTACGCGGGCTACATCTCGCTCGGCCATGTCGCCTTCTTCGGCGGTGGCGCGTACGCAATCGCCGTCACGACGACGCACCACTACGCGGCCCACGGCTACGAGCCCTTCTACGTGCTACCGCTCGTCGGGGCCGCGGTCGCGCTCGGGAGCCTCCCGCTCGGCTGGCTCGCCTTCCGCACGAGGACCGCGACGTTCGCGATCGTCACGCTGACGCTGCTCTTCGTCTTTCAACAGCTCGCGTTCAACCTCCGCTCGCTGACGGGCGGCTCGTCGGGCCTCCTTCTTCCGCTTCCGCTCTTCCCCGTCGCCACGTACGAGCGACCGTTCTACTACGCGTTGCTCGGCCTCCTCACCTGCGGACTCGCGATCTCTTGGTGGGTGCGAGGCAGCAAGCTCGGGCTCACGCTGTTCGCGGTTCGCGACGACGAGGATCGCGCGCGGGGTCTCGGAATGCGCGTGACGTATGCGAAGCTGGCGGCCTTCGCCCTCAGCGCCGGGTTCTTCGCGATGGCGGGCGGCGTCTGGGCTTTCTACATCGGCTCGGTCTACCCACAATTCGCGATCGATCCGCTCGTGACGATCGGTGCGGTGCTGATGGTCTACCTCGGCGGCAAAGCGACCTTGTGGGGCCCGGTCCTCGGAGCCGTACTCCTCGTCCCCGCCCAGCAGTACCTCGCCTACCGGCTCGGCGCGAGCCAGCTCTACCTGGTCGGCTACGCGGCCGTGTTTCTCGTCGTAATGCTTCTACTGCCGCGGGGGATCCTGCCGTCGCTCGCCGAGAAGATCAGGCGAAGGCGAGGCCGCGCGGATCCCGGCCGTCCGCCCGCGCAAGTCGAGCGGCCTGCGAAGGAGCTCGTCCGGTCGTGAGGGCACTGCTCGCAGTTGAGGGCCTGACCAAGCGGTTCGGCGGCATCGTCGCGCTGAACCGCTGCTCCATCGAAGTCGCCGAAGGCTCGATCACAGCTCTCATCGGCCCGAACGGGTCGGGCAAGACTACGCTGTTCAACCTCGTCACGGGCTATCTACCGCCGGACTCTGGCAGCATCTTTCTCGACGGGAAGTCGCTCCGGCGCGCCGATCCCGCCAAGGTCGCCCGACTAGGGGTGCTCCGGACGTTTCAACAGGCACGAATCTTCCCGCAGTTGACCGTTCAGGAGAACCTTGCCGCCGCTGTCCACCAACCGTGGTGGGGGACGATGTATGCGCGCGTGCGCCCAGCTGAACGGGTTCGCGCCCTGGAGTTGCTCGACGAATTCGGTCTCGGCCGCCACGCCGAGCTGCCCGCGATCGAACTCTCGTACGGGCAGCAGAAGCTGCTCGAGTTTGCGACCACGCTGATGAGCAGCCCCAGAATCGTGCTGCTCGACGAGCCGGCCGCCGGCATCAACCCCTTGCTGGTCGAGCGAATCACCGGTCACATCAGAGACCTCAACCGAGAGGGAATGACCTTTCTCGTAGTCGAGCACGACATGGGCTTCGTGATGAACCTCAGCGATCACGTGGTCGTTCTCGACCACGGCGCGAAGATCGCCGAGGGCGTACCCGACGTGATCCAGACCGACCCGGCCGTCCTCGAGGCGTACCTCGGCGGCTGATGTCGCTCCTCCAGCTCGAGAACGTCGTCGCCGGCTACGGCTTCGGCGACGTGCTGAAGGGCATCGACCTGACGCTGGAACGAGAGACGATCACGTGCTTGATCGGCCCCAACGGCGCCGGCAAGTCAACAGTGCTCAAGACGATCAGCGGTCTTCTGCATCCGCGTCATGGCAGCGTGCGCTTCGAGGGCGAGGACATCGCCAGGCGACGGCCGCGCGCCGTGCTCGACCTGGGGATCGTGCAGGTACCGCAGGAGCGGAGCCTTTTCCCGCTCATGAGCGTTTGGGAGAACATGTTGATGGGGGCTTACATACTCAACGATCACCGCGAGGCGAGGCGCCGCGCGGAATCGCTTGCCGAGCGCTTCCAGCTCGTTCGCGACCGGCGCACGGAGCGTGCTGGCTCGCTGTCAGGCGGCGAACAGAAGCTGGTCGAGATCGCACGCGCACTGATGCTGGACCCGAAACTTCTCTTGTTCGACGAACCTTCCGCTGGACTCGCCCCACAGGCACGCGCGCAGGTGTTCGAGGTACTCGGGTCGCTTCGGGGCGGCGGGTGGACGATCCTGCTCGTCGAGCAGAACGCGCGGAGTGGGCTCTCGATCGCAGACTGCGGAGCCGTCCTCGACGCGGGCGTCGTCAAGCTCGAGAAACCCGCAACGTCGCTGCTTGCCGATCCGGAAGTCGCGAGGCTTTACCTCGGTGCGCGGCGAGACCCCGTCGGCGTTTCAACGAATCGGCCCCCGGAACGGCCAGCAGCGTCTACGCGGGTAACGGCGACGAGGAAGGAAAAGCCCGTCGAGTAAACGGTTTTCGTGGTGATTGCGCAACGGCGCCCTCTTGCGTGAGGGAGAGCGCCAACTCCTGCGTCCCGACGCATGCTGTCAAGTTGTCTTCACTGTTGGCGGCACCGGATTCGGTCAGCGGCTCGAGGCAGACCAAGACTATCTGGCGAGAGCACACTGGCCCAGGCAAGAGTAAAACCTCCACCCTCACGGTTCGATGAGAGTGATGTGCTTCGCCAGCTCCTCGTCGAGAAGCAGGGTTTGGCGGATGCCTCGCGTGTTGTGGAACCCGACGCCGTACGTGTGTCCAGCGTCGCTCCAGACGAGCACGACGTGGTGCATGAACGCACTGCCGTCGTTCGTGGCCGGCGGAACGTAGACCGCGCGCATGCGCCAGCCCTTGATGTTCACCCAGCCAACCGTCCGAACCCGCGCCCGCGGATACCACGCCGGCCCGTTGACGAGCTTGGCGTCGTTCGTGAGCGGCTTCGGAGAGGCCGTGATCACTAGGTGGTCGCGCCCGACATCGCTCGTGCCGACTACCCACCCTCGCCACGACTTGCCGGCAGGGCCGCAGGCAGGGCGACCACCGGGGCCAATGACGTCGAGGCAGCCGGTCGGGGTGGTGGAGGAGCCGACAGCAAGGCCGGCGGGGACGTAAGTGGGACATGGGACGGGATAGCCAACCGCTCGCGCAGTCACGCGACATTTCGCGAGCAGTGCCTGCGGCGCAGCGACGAAACGCAGGCCGACCTTCTGCGCGGTCGTGGAGGGTGCCGCGGTATGGGAATCAGAACAGCCGCATAGCCCGACCACTAGGACGAGGACGAAAATGACCTCTGCCTGGCGCACTCTGCAGAGCGTACGACGATGTGCGGTCCAGCGGTCCGCGCCGACTGGGTCCCGCATCTCGGGGGCATTCCCGAACACTGGCCCACACCAGCGACAGCTCGCCTCTCGACGGCCTGGCCTACTCTCCGGCTGATGAAGGTCGTCGTTCGCTTCGACCCCCCGGACGCTCATGCTTCCGCACGCGAGTGGCGTGAGCAGCACGCTGCGGCACTCTCCGCGCTCCCAGACGAGGCAGTGCAAATCGTCACCGGACGAGCAGTCGGCGGCGGCGACTTCGTGCAGATCAGGGTCGCGAACGAGTACGCCGATCGCTTCGCCGACGACTGAGCCGCTCGGGGGACATTCCGCAACACTGGCCCAGCCCATAATCCACGGGCCGGGCCCAGCGCGTGGCGGGAAAACCGATTCTGCTGCCGACGCGTAAGTCATCACATAGTGGCGGGCCTTTACTCCGAAAGGAGGTATGGCATGCAGCGCTTGTTCGCACTGGCAGCGATAGTTGCCGCCGCGGTGGCAGTGATGGTGGCTCCCGCGTTTGCCGCGTCACCAGGGACGAACGGTCAACCATCGCAGTCCTGTCTGAGCTCAACGGCGCCGATGGAGCCGGGGCAAGCGGCGTCCGCACCGGGTTCGGCCTTCAATGAGCCGTCTTCGACCAACCCGGCCGGCGGGATCGCGGGGCAGATGTACGCCGGCAATGGGCAGACGACGTTGACACCGGCCAACGGTGCCGCGGTTTCGCAGTACGACGTGGCCTGCTTCCAGGTGTCTCAGCCTCACTAGCCACTGAGGGCCGCCCCGGTCGTGACGCGTCCGGGGCGGCCCCCAAGTTCACGCCGCGGTCGCCGACGCGGCTCCGATAGCGCCGTCGCGGAGTCAAATTCCAATTTCGCTCCCGCCGCTTCTTCTCGCGTGCTAGTGCCTCTGCCGAAGCATCTGTCGGCAGACTTCGCCGGCGCTGGCTGTCGCCGTTGAGCCCAAAGACGACACCTGGACTGAAGGCGGCTCCTCGGAGCGAAAGTCGGAGGAGCTCGGCTCGTCGGGCGTCGGGGGTCGACCTACGCAGGTGTGAGTGTCAACACGACCGGCAGCGTCAGAAGCACCGCGCCCGCGTCGTCGTCCCGGTGGGAGTACACCTTCTCCTCGGACAGCTCGACGTGCCATCCCGGGAGGAGCTCGTTGCGCTTGAAGCCCTTGCGAACCCGGGCCAAAGCTTGATCGAGCTTCGTGCGATCGCCTCCAAGAAGGGGTACGGAGAGAAACAGTCCGGCTCGAAGCTGCTTCGAATCCGGCGGCCAGGTGACCGGGTCAAGCTCCGCGACCTTTACGATCAGCGCTTCAGTCGTCTCGCGAGCCGGTTGCAAGGTGAGGTGCCGGTAGATCGCGGCCTCTAGCTCGGCTTTGTCAGGCGCATCCGGCATCTAACGCACGTGGTTTCCGAAGACGGATCCTAAGCGGTCTTTGACGATGGGCCGCAGTCAGGGCCGCTGCCAGCGTAATGCGATCGTTCACCGCGGTGTCGCAGTTCCAACAGAAGGCGACAATTGCTCCCGACTTCGACTCATTCGCGACATCGCCTTCCTCTTCTTGTTCTCGCGCGCGACGGATCGTTCCCGTGCGCCTACATGTCGCAGAATGCGGGAACTGCGAAGCAGCTGCACGACTTGCCGAGCCGTCCTCCGCCCGCGGCGGACCTTTAGCAGCCGACGAGGATCGAGGCGGGTGTCGCTCGAGCGGCAAGTAGGACCCGGCGCGACCCATGCAGCAGGCCGCGAGCGGTTTCTTGCGATCGTTCCCGATCATGACGCGCGCAGGAGACGCACCCCGAAGTCGCCGCATCCTGCGCCTGATCGCCCTCGAGCGGTCGGTGCGCTCCGTACTGCTGCTCGCGGCCGGGATCTATCTGCTCACTCACTTGAAGAGCGACTTCGGCCGCATCGCTGATCACTTCATGCGCGCACTCGAGCTCGATCCGCGGCGCCCATTCCTGCATCGAATCGTCGTCAGGCTGCACCGCCTGCACGTGCGTACGGTGCTCGTCGGCGGGATCGCGGCGATCGGCTACGGGCTACTCGAGCTCACCGAGGGAGTCGGCCTCTGGTTCGACCAGCTCTGGGCCGAATACCTGACCGTGATCGCGACCTCGCTGCTGCTCCCGCTCGAGCTCTACGAGCTCGTCAGCAAACCGAGCCTGCTGAAGGCAGGCGGGATCGTGGTCAATATTGCGATCGTCGCCTACCTCGCCTGGATGCTGCGCCGCCGGCTCCCGCGAGAGGCTGCCCACGCCTGAATTGATCCCCGCTTTCAGCCATCCCGGCGGAGAGATGTTGCACCGGCGCCCGGATTCGGGACTGGGGCCGGAGGTAGTTTTGGCCGTTTTCGGCCAAAACAGAAACGGCGGAGGAAAGCGGGTTTGCGCCTCCGCCGACGAGCTCGAACGCGAGATCCTCGTGCACGTGCGCGCACTCGCACGGGAGTTGCTCGACGAGCCGGGCGTCGGCCCGATCGTCGGCGCACAGCTGATCGTCGCCTGGTCACATCGGGGAGGTCGCGGAATCGCCGAACCTCCTGGTCGCGAATCGATCCACGCAAACGTGGCATTGCCTTGACCGTCGGCGGCCCCTCGGGCTTTCGTGCGGCAGGCAGTATGCACAGTGCAAGGAGGAAGACCAGCTTGAGCAGAGGCGTCAGGGTGCTGGGAGCCGCCGTAGTAACTGTGCTCGTCGCCTTATCGTTGGCCGCCTGTGCATCGGGCCGCCACGGGGGTGCGAAGACCGAGAAGGCGCAGAGAATTCCCCGGTCGCAGGCGCACCGGGGTGCGCCCGACCGTCGGCCTATACGCGGCCGGACGCCGCGAAAGCGCCCCGAGAGGACGAGCGAACCGACGCGAGCCCGGCTCCCGCGCGCGCTGGTCGCTCATGTGCCGGCGAGCCTGCCGACACGCCAGCGGCTTGTCGCGCTGACGTTCGACGCGGGCGCGAATGATGCCGGCCTGCCGAAGATCGCAGCCACGCTAGCTCGGCTAGGGGTGCCGGCGACCTTCTTTATGACGGGTCACTTCGCCCGCTACTACCCTCGCTGGGCGCGACTGGTCGGTGCCCGTTATCCAATCGGCAACCACACGATGAACCACGTCGACCTGAATCGCCTCTCCGACGCGCAAATTCGAAATGAGGTGGTCGAAGCAAAAGATTCGATTGGCCGCGTCACCGGTCGCGCTCCGGAGCCGCTCTTCCGTTTCCCTTACGGGGACGTCCGCGCTCGGTCGCTGCGGATCGTCAACTCGCTTGGCTATGCCGCTGTCGGCTGGACGGTCGACACCGCCGGATGGCTCGGAACCAGCGGTGGCCAGTCCGTCGCAAGCGTCGTCGCCCGCGCATTGGGTGG
>VAWI01000035.1 GCA_005884005.1 Actinomycetota bacterium | reverse complement strand
GCCAGCAGGTCGCGCGGGGTTACGGCCGGCAGATCTGCGTTGACGACGAGGACGGGGGTCTCCCGAACATCCGAGAGAGCCGCTTCGACCGCAGGCCCCTGACCGCGACTGTCCGCGATGATTACCGGCCCGACCTCGTGGGCCGCTGCGAAAACATCCGCGAGCATTGCGTCGGCGAGCTCCGCGCGCAGGTCGTCGGGGAGCCGTTGCTTCGCGTCCTCTCCGCGGAACGGAATGACGATTGACGGCACAGTCAAAGACACTATCGAGGTGAGTGCTTCCGGGAATGCAGCTCTCGCTGACAGGCTCGAGTCTTTCGCCGCCCTGCTCGAGCTCGCCGATGCTCAGTACCACGCCGTGCGGGCGTACCGACGCGCGGCGGAGGTGATTCGGTCGACCCCGGCGCCGGTCGCGGAGCTTGTCCGCGCTGGACGGGCCCAGGAGCTGCGCGGGATCGGGCCCGGGATCGAAGGACGGCTGCGCGAGCTCGTCGAGACCGGTGACATCCAGGAGCTCGCCGACCTGGAGCGCGAGCTCGCGCCGGAGCTGATCGGTCTCGGGCGCTTGCTCGGCATCGGCGCCAAGCGCGGCGTCGAGGTCGGCAGGGCGCTCGGGATCTCGACGCTCGACGAGTTCCGCGAGGCGGCCGAGGAAGGGCGGCTACAGAACGTTCCGGGGATCGGGCCTCAGACCGAGCGGAAGCTGGTGGATGCCCTGCGCGCCGCCGAACGGCCCACGCCTCCACGGGGCTTGCTGCTCAACCGCGCCTGGGCGCTGTCGCAGACGATCGCCGACCCGTTCGGCGCGGAGGTGGCCGGAGACCCACGCCGCTTCAAGGACTCGTCCGAGCGGCTCGCCGTGGTCGCCTGCGCGGACGGGCCGAAGCCGCTGCTCGACGAGTTCGAGCGCCTGGCTCAGATCGTGACCGTGCTCGAGCGGTCAGACGATCGCTCCATCGGCGTCACGGTCGAGGGCATACCGGTCGAGCTCGTCGTCGTCCCGCGCGAGCGCTTCGGCACCGAGCTCCTGCGGGCGACCGGCTCGGAGTCGTACGTCGCGGCGCTCGAGCCCCTGCCGGACGGCCGCGACGAGGAAGCCGTCTACGCGGCGCTCGAGATCCCCTTCTGCCCGCCGGAGCTGCGCGAGCACCCGTTCCGCGGCGAGCCGCCGCCGCTCGTCACGCTCGGCGAGATCCGCGGCGACCTCCACTGCCACACGACCTGGTCGGACGGGCGCGAGAGCGTCTACGAGATGGGACGGGCCGCGCGCGAGCTCGGCTACGAGTACCTCGCGATCTGCGATCACACACCGGCAGTCGGCGCGGTGCCAGGCCTCGGCCCGGACGATGTCCGCCGTCAGGCCGAGGAGATCGCAGCCGCGAACGAGCGGCTGGCGCCCTTCCGCGTCCTCGCCGGGATCGAGTGCGACATCCGCCCGGACGGTGAGCTCGACCTGCCCGACGACGTACTCGCCGAGCTCGACTGGGTGCAGGCGAGCGTGCACGGCGGCCAGCGCCAGTCGCGCGAGCAGCTAACGGCCCGGTCGGTCGGGGCGCTCGAGAACCCGTACGTCTCGGCACTGAGCCATCCGACCGGGCGCTACATCGGCCGGCGCCCGCCGAACGCCGTCGACATCGAGGCCGTGCTCGAAACCGCGAAGCGCTATGGGAAGGCGGTCGAGATCAACGGCCTGCCGGACCGGATCGACCTGCGCGACGCACACGTCCGGCTCGCGGTCGAAGCGGGCGTGCCGGTCGTCTGCTCGACCGACGCCCACTCGATCCGCGGCCTCGGCAACATGCGGAACGCCGTCGCGACCGCCCGTCGCGGGTGGGCTACCGCGGCCGACGTGATCAACACTCGGCCGCTCGCGGAGATTCTGGCTTTGCGCCTGCGCTGAGGGCCCGCTACGGCCGCGCCCCGCCGGGACCGGTAGTCGTCCACTCGCGGAGGTCGTACCAGTGCGTTGCGCGTAGCGCCTCGGCCACCTTGGGATCGGTGTGCTCAGGGTTGAAGACGTGGCGCTCGAGATCGCAGCAGATCGCAACCGTCTCCAGCGGAACGTCCGGCAGGTTCGCGAGCGCCTCGGCGGGCAGCCTCGCCTCCGCGACGGTGTAGTGCATGAACTGGAGATCGGGGGCGATCTCCATCAGCCGAGGCCAGTCGGGACAGGTTCGTGAGCTCAAGCGGTCCTAGCCGGACGCTTTGATGCGACGAGCGACCAATCCCCCTCGAACCTGAACCATCCGCGGCTGTGCTCGTCGGGGAAAACGGTGAACTCGGCGGCTGGGTCGAGACGATGGTACTGCCGCGTCGAATTGGGGTCGCCCAAAGCGACGCTGAGGCGAAAGACACCATCCGAGAGCGGCAGGCGCGGCACCTCGAAGCAAACCTCCCGACTCCGCCCGGTTTCCCAACCGAGCTCCTCGGCTGTCGCCTCGCTGGCCCCGAGCAGCCCACCGTTGGCGTCCCTGAACTCGACGGCCACTCGCGGCGGCCGGACCTCCGGCGAGAGCTCGATCGCAAGCCGCACCCCGAGCGGTCCGCCGGAGAGAAACTGCCTCTGCTCCTCACCATCGCTGCCCTCCAGTCGGACCCCGACCACAGTCGCCTCGCCGGTTCCCCAAGCATGCCGCTGCGCCGAAGCCTCCTCGCCGGCGATTTGCTGCTGGTAATGCCTGATCACGTCACGTGCCGCTCCGTCATGCGCGACGCGTCCACCGGTGAGCAAGATCGCGCGCTCGCAGACCCGCTCCACAGCCGGTGCCGCGTGCGAGACGAAGACGATCGTTCTCCCTCGCTCCCGCAGGTCGAGAATCTTGCCGAAGCATTTCCGCTGAAATGCCTCGTCGCCGACGGCGAAGACCTCGTCGAGGAGCAAGATGTCCGGGTCGAGGTGCGTGGCGACGGCGAAACCGAGTCTCATGTACATCCCCGACGAATACGTCCTGACGGGCACGTCGAAGAACTCGCCGAGCTCGGCGAAGGAAACGATCTCGTCGAGGCGCTCGTGGACGTAACTTCGCGTCAACCCGTGGATCGCGCCGTTCATGTAGACGTTCTCGCGCCCGGTGAAGTCGGGGTGGAAGCCCGCGCCGAGCCCGAGCAGCGAACCGATGTCGCCTCCCACCTCGAGCCGGCCCGTGCTTGGCTTGAAGATGCCGGCGATCAATCGGAGCAGCGTCGTCTTGCCGGAGCCGTTGCGGCCGACGACACCCACCGCCTCGCCCGGCTCGACGGCGAGCGAAACGTCCCGCAGGGCCCAGATCTCCTCCCGGCGCAGGTGCCGGCGGCGAAGTATCGCCTCCTTCAGAGTGACGTTCCGCTGCGGGTAAACCCGAAACCGGCGGCTAACGCCTTCGGCGACGATAGCTCCGGGCTTCACGCTTGCGAGGGTACTGGAAGGGCTTTTCGCACGACCCCTGCCAGCGCGCGCATGAATTCCGGGTCGTCGTTCAGCGATTCGATCCGCTCGAGCTCCAACCCGAGCGCGGCGGCCTTCTCGCGTGCCTCGACGTCGAGGTCCCACAGGATCTCGAGGTGGTCCGAGACGAATCCGACCGGGCAGACGAGCACGCGGCGGACACCCTTCGCCGCCAGCACGTCCAGCTCCTCCAGGATGTCTGGCCCAAGCCACGGCTCGCCCGTCGCGCTCGCGCTCTGGAACGCGAATGACCAGTCCGAGAGACCGGCGCGCTCGGCCACGAGGCGCGAGGTCTCGAGTAGTTGGTCGCGATAGGGATCGCCGGCCGCGACAATGCGCTGCGGCAGCGAGTGCGCCGTGAAGACGACGTGGCCATCGAAGCCGCGGACGCGCGCGGCGAGGACGTCGAGGAACGGCTCGTGGTCGTACCAGCTGTCGATGAAGAGGAGCTCGGCGCGACCTGACAACGCCTCCTCGAGTCGCTCGCGATAGCCGGCGATCGAGAGCCGCGAGTAGTGCGGCGCGAGCACCAGCCCGACGATCGTTTCCGCACCACCCGTCAGCGCCGCCTCGACCGCCTCCGCGATTCGCGGCCGCCAGTGCTTCATGCCGACGTACACCGGCAGCCCGAGCTCCCGCTCGAGCGTCGCGCGCTGCGACTCCGTGATCTCGTCAAGTGGCGAGCGCCCGCCTATCCGCCGGTAACGCTCGGTCAGCTCCTCGATAGCTTCCGGCGAGACGGGCCGGCCTCCACGGATGTCCGCAAGATATGCCGGCACGTCCTCGAGGCTCGCGGGACTTCCATAGGCCATCACGATCAGCGCTGCGCTCATGCGGCGACCGCAGCCGTACGCTCGTGCACGAGCTCGACGAGCCGGCCGAGATCGTCGGGGCTCGTCTCGGGTAGGACACCGTGACCGAGGTTGAAGATGTGCCCGGGCCGGCCCTGCGCACGCCGCAGGACGTCGTCCGCCTCGCGCTCGAGCCTCTCCCATGGCCCGAGCAGGACGGCTCCGTCCAGGTTTCCCTGGATTCCGCGGTCGTGTCCGATCCGTTCCCAGGCGACGTCGAGCGGGACGCGCCAGTCGACACCGATGACGTCGCCGCCAACGTTGCGCCGCTCCTCGAGCAGGTGCGCGTCGCCTGTGGCGAAATGGATCGTCGGCGCGTCGACCGCTTCGAGCAGCCGCGCCGAGTAGGGCGCGACGAACTCGCGGTAGTCGCCCACCGAGAGGGCCCCGACCCACGAGTCGAAGACCTGGATCACGTCGGCGCCGGCTCGCACGCACCCGGCGAGGTAGCGCGCGAAGGCGTCGGCGAGCTTGGCCATCAGCGCGTGCCAGACCTCCGGGGAGCCGTACATGCATGCCTTTGTCTGCTTGAACTCTCGCGTCGGTTTGCCTTCGATCAGGTAGCCGGCGACCGTGAACGGGCCCCCGGCAAAACCGATCACCGCCTGATCGGAGCGCAGCGCCTCGCGAACGAGGCGAACGGACTCGAGCGTCCAGGGCACCGACTCCTCAGGCTCGGGAACGGCGAGACGCTCGACGTCGGCGATCGACCTGACGGGCTGCGCAACAACCGGGCCCACGTTCTCGACCAGCTCGACCTCGACGCCCATGCCGAGAACGGGAAGCATGATGTCGGCGAACATCACCGCCGCATCCACGCCGTGGCGATGGACCGGTTGGAGCGTGACCTCCGCGCACAGCTCCGGTTGGCGCGCGATGTCGAAGAGTCCGTAGCGCTTCCGGAGCTCGCGATACTCGGGAAGTGACCGCCCGGCCTGACGCATGAACCAGACCGGCGTTCTTTCCACCTGCTCCAGCCGGCAGGCACGGACGAGGAGCGGATCGGCCACGCTAGAGCTCGACCGCGAGCTGGTCGTCCAAGCGGCGGAAGACGAAGGCGCCGAGCAGCAGGGACAGCGCGCCGGCGACGACGAGATAGACGATCTCGCCCGTGCCCGGATACTGGCCGTAGAACAGCGGCCCGCGGATCGCCTCGACAAAGGGCGTGGCGACGTTCCCCCAGTGCATGAGCTCCATCAGCGCGTGGTGATCCTGGACCCCGGGCAACGTCCGCAGGTCGTAGAAGATCGGGGTGAGGAAAAACCACGGCAGAAGCACCGTCAGGAGCAGGTGCTCGACGTCGCGGTAGAGCGCCGAAAGCGCCGCGAGCACGATCGAGAGCCCGCTCACGAGCGCGACCAGCGGGATCGAGAGTGGGATCACCGCCCAGATCGTCGTCCGTACGCTCGGAACCACCACGAAGTTGACCGCGCCGATGACGACAAGCATCACGGCGTACGTGACGAGGTTCGAGCCGACGACCGCCATCGGCAGCAATTGCCGCGGAAACCGGACCTGTTTGACGAGATTTGCGTGCCCGATGATGCTGGCGCTCGCCATCTGGATCGAGCCGGAAAAGAAGATCCAGATCGTCAGCCCGGAGAGGATGAACAGCGGGTAATGCTGGATACCGGCGCTTCGCCAAAGGATCGAGAAGACCAGCGTGTAGACGCCCATGAGGACGAGCGGATTGACGAACGTCCAACCGACTCCGAGGAGCGACCCTTTGTAACGCGCGTATAGCTCCCTGCGAAAGAGGTTTCCGAACAGGTCCGGGTACCGCAGCAGATCGGCGTAGAGGGTCACCGCGGCCAGTCTAGATGTCGCCTGAGTACTATCGTTCCGCTGTGCGTTCCTCCGTCGCAAGGCAGGCTGTGAGGAAGCTCGGCAGGCTTCGGCGCTCCGGCGACGGACGTCTGGGGAGCCTCGGCCACGATTTCGATCGCGGGCACCGCGAGTACGTCAAGAAGTTGCCCGAGGGCGGGCGGCTCTGGCTTCGAACGAAGCCCTTCAGTGCGCCGCCGAACTTCGAGCTGGCGGCCTGCTTGCGCACGTTCGCCCATGTTGTCGATCACCTAGGACTCGGCCTGCGCGCGCAGGTCCTCGACGTGGGCTGCGGGCCGGGCTGGATGAGCGAGTACCTCGCGCGGTGCGGGTACTGGGTGACAGGCATCGACATTTCGGAGGACATGGTCGAGATCGCCCGATTACGTGTGTCGAGAATCCCGGAACAGGTCGGTGACGGGATCGAGCCCCTTGCCGAATTCGATGCGATGCCGGTTCGCGAGATGCCCTGGATCGACCGCTTCGACGCCGCGGTCCTCTACGACACCATGCACCACTTCGACGATGAGCTGGAAACGCTGCGCGTGATCCTTCGGTCGCTTGTTCCCGGAGGCACGATCTACATACGGGAAGGCGCCCGCCCTGCGGAAGGCTCGGAGGGCGAACAGGCGTTGATCGAGGAGATGCGCGTGCATCGGACACTCGAATCTCCGTTCGATCCGCGCTACCTGCTCAAGGTGGTTCGCAAGGCGGGTTTCGAAGACGTTCATCGGCTGGTCGAGGTCGACGAGCTCGTTCCGGTCGATGACCTTCGGCAGCCGTTCAACGCGTTCACGCGATTTTTCCGGTACCGCGGAGGGCGAGGCGACATCAACACCGTCGTCGCCCGCAAGCCGATCGGGCTCGAGATACCCACCGAGGCGGCAAACTTCACCGGCCGGATCGAGAGCCTCGGCCTCTGGGACGACAGTTCAGAGCCCGGAGTGCATCTGATGTGGGTCGAGGTGACGAACGAAGGCCGGGCCTTCTGGCCGTCGGCGAAGGGATTCCCATTCCCTTCCGGGGTCGTAACGATCGCCCCCTATACGCTGGACGAAGCCGGCGAGAGAGCCGAACTCGGACGCTCAACATTGCCCCACGGCGTTTCGCCCGGCACTTCGGCTCGGGTGCTCGTTCGCGTCCCGAGCGAGGCGACCCGGAACGAGGTCCGGATCGACCTCGTTCGTGAGGGACTCGCGTGGTTCTCCGAGCTTGGTGGGCAGCCGCTGGTTGTTTCGCCCAAGGGCTGAAGCGCTGCGAATCGTCGTCGACGTGAGCCCGCTCTCGCTTCCGCGGACCGGGATCGGCAATTACCTGCGCGGCATGATCGGAGGTCTCGCGACCGTTGCCGGCGAGCACGAGATCGTCGCGTTTGCGCCAACCGGACTACGCGGAACGCGTCGGGTGCGGGAGGCGCTCGAACCGCTCGGCGTCGAGCGCCGACTCGTGACGCTCCCCGCCGCGCACGCTTTCCGGGTCGCGTGGAGCAAGTCGGGACGGCTGCCGCTCGAGCGCCTGATCGGCCGGTTC
>VAWI01000041.1:1063-8432 GCA_005884005.1 Actinomycetota bacterium | reverse complement strand
GTTGTTGTCGACGATCTGGTTGTCGAGCACCTTCGCCCCCACCGAGCCGGACTTGACATCGACGCCGGCGACGTTGTGGCTGAGCAGGCTCCGCTCGACCCGGTCATTCGCGCCCGTGATCTCCACCCCGGCCCAGGAACAGCCGTCCGCCTGGACGTCCGAGAGCGTCAGATAGGAGCCTGCCAGGACGACGCAACTCGACGTTCCGTAGATCCGCGGCGGCCGACCCCGCCCGTATCCGCCGACATGAATCGGTGCGTCTCGCGTCCCGCTCGAAACGATCCGCAGCGGTCCTTTCCAGGAGCGCCCACGCCTGAGCAAGAGCCGATCGCCCGGCACGAGCCGGAGCGATCGAGCACGAGCCAACGTCTTCCACGGGCTCCCGCTCGACTTCCCCTGAGCGGAATCGTCGCCGTGAACAGAGTCGACGTAGTAGGTGCTCACTCTTAGGCCGCCGCTGGGAGCCTGGCGTAACGCGTGGTTGCGGAAGCCTGCGAACGGATGATTCGCTGCATCGCCCCGCACCGGTAGTGCCCCGCCGGCGAGGAGGAGTACCACTGAGCAGGGCACCCAGAAGATCTTGCCCGTCCGGTCCGTCCCGCGATCCTAGCCCAGGGACCTGATGGCAGGTCGTCAGGTGCCCCTAGTAACATCTCGACCTCTGCGACGAAGTTCTCGACCTCTGCCGCGAAGTGAGCACACCCGGTTGGGCGACCGCCCAGATTTCGACGATTGGGCGTCGGACGTCGTCGACGGCGTCGAACGTCGTCGCGACGCGTCGAGGCCTGAATCGAGCTCCACGCGCCGGCGCTTCGGCAGTCGGCTGACGTTGCTCCGCCGGGTCCGATCGTGGGCAGCTTGGGCGGTTCGCTTCGTTCACCACGGCACTGCCTAGGGACGGCGGGCCGACGACCTCAAGTCTCGGCTCGGGCGTGCCGATGCCGTTGGCATGGATCGGTTAGCTCGAGCACGTGGGCGGCAGACCGCCGCGCACGTTGCAACGGTCGCACGCGATTGGCTCGCTGGTCGGACGCGAATTTCCCGACGACTCGGTGATCGCGGCGACTTCAACGAGTGGGCCGACTCGGTAACGGAAGCGATCGAAGATCGGCGGACGCGCGCGCCGGAGTCGGCGCGCCCTTCAGCGACCGATCCCGATCCAAGCGGAGATCGTGTCCACGGCCCGGGCGGCGTCGAAGCCACGCGGGATCGCGATGCGCTGCGCCCGCGTCTCAACGAAGGCGGCTCGTAGCAGACGAGCCTCGTCGGCGGACGCAGCCTTCGAAGCCTGCCGCCAATCCTCATTCGTCGCAGCGAGCGCGGTCCGCTGCTCTTGAAGAACCTGTAAGGCGAGCGGGACGAGCGAATCGAGATCTAGCTCGCTGTACGCGACGTCTGTCGCGTCACCGGGCTCAATCACCAGGATTCGCTCAAGCTCAAGCGGCTCGGCAGGTGGGCCACCGAGGTCCGTCGGCTGCACCCGGAGCGGCGGCGCTACGTACCCGCGCGTGACACGTCGAGCCAGTTTCCGCGCGAGCAGGGCCCGCCGCTGCGTTCGCGCCAGCGACCGATAGGCGCCGGGCGCAGTCACCGGAAGATCGGAGTAGAGGCGGAGGCGCCGAGGGAACGGGAAGATCGTCGCCCGCTCGTCGACGATGACGTGATCGTCACCGAGAACGCGTCGACCGGCGGCGAGGGCGCGCGCGCAGACGGAACTCTTACCGGAGCGGGACCGCCCGATTACGAGCAACGCTTTGCCGTCCAGCTCAACGGCCGCGGCGGGTAGGAGCACGTATCGCGCGCGCATTGCGGCCAAGGCGAGGAGCGGCTCAACGAAGAAGCCCTGGAGCAGCGACAACCCGAAGGAGGTCGGGTGGCCGCTGATGTTGATCGACGCAGTGAGAACCGGCGCATCAGGCGAAGACAGGAAGACTCGCCAACGCACGGTCTTGTATCGGCCGTCGACGACCCCGACCTCCGACTGCGGCTCGCCTGAATCGAAGCGAACGCAAACACTCGGGTCTCCTCGCGCTCCCGTCACCTCGGCTGCGCCGTATTCAGCCGCGAAATGCGCGAGGGCGGACCTGGAGCCTTGAACGTCGAGAACGAGCTCGGGGCGAAAGGCGAAGCGCCGGCCGGGCGGAGAATTCACGGGAGCCGGGCGAGGATCGCCTCGGCGACGCGGCGTGGATCGGCGGGAAACGGCGCCCTCACTTCGATGACCGGCACCGACGCGAGCGATGCCTGTAGCCGCCGCTCTTCCCGTGCCTCAATCGCTCTCTCGAGTTCGCCGTCCAGCTCAGGCAACGCGTATCGGGCCCGCCGGTGAAGGTCGAAGAAAGCACGGCGCTCATACGCTGCGGACCGAGCGAGACGGCGAGCGCCCCAGCCCGCATCGCTGAGCGAGGCGGTGACCTCGGGCCCTGGGACGGTGGTAAGGAGTACCACCGCACCGAGGGGGGCACCGACAACCGGAGCGCCTTGCTGATACGCACGCGCGAGGTCGGATGGCCGGACGGAGGCCCGCTCTGCGAGCGCAACGCTGCGGTCGACCGCCGCGCGGGCGACCTCGAGGAGGCGATTCTGCGACTGACGGGCCCGGGCAGGCGCCGTCACGGCGGCCGCAAACCCGGCGACGGCGAGCTGAGCTCGAGCGATCGTCGGCAGCGAGCGGCGAAGCCGAGGGAGGTAGCGGAGAACCCACCTGCGGACGCCGACCGAGATCGGAAACGGACTGATCGACGAATCGGCGCGCACAACGGTCCATTTGTCGGAGACGAAGCGGGCCCCGAGCTCCATCAACGCAAGCGCCACCTCGGTTTTGCCGCTCTCCGACCATCCGCCGATCACGACGCCGGACCGGTCGTACTGCACGCCGGTCGAATGCACTGCGACCGCCTCATGATCTTCCAGAGCAAGCTGGATCGTCGGACGCACGATTGAGCCGAAGATGTGCGCGAGTGGGAACCCGCGCTCATAGCGGAGCAGGAATGGCCCCTGGAGGGCGAGACGCGGCACCGTGCACGAACGTCCGCCGACGATGACCCGGAGATCAGTGCCGTCGGACGCCGTGACGAGATTATCCGCGGCCGGGTTCTGGACGTCGATCGGCGCCGGCAGCCGGGCCATCGCCTCGAGTGTCAGGTCGGCGTTGCCGTCGCCAGCGATCGGCCCGTAGGGATCGAGCTCGCGGCACGCGACGCGCTCGGTGCGCTCGTCGGCGTCCGGCAGTGCCAGGCGTACGGTTCCCGCGATCTCGAAACGCATCGAAAGCTCGTAGGAGTAGAGCGCGTCCGGCGGGACCGACGCTATCGCTTGACCTGCAGCGTGACGGACTTCACAGTGTCAGGCCGCCGGTGCCTGTCACGGTGGGGGCGTCGGTCTCCTGTTTCCCGGTCGCGGACGCGGGCGCGGACCCACCACACCAAGACACACGCGCGAGCGCGCCTCGGCCCGCCGGTGCAAACGCCCCCCGCGAACGCTTGAGCCGCAAAACAGTCGTGTTGTCGCTCCCTCTCCCTCTCCGAACTGACGACTTCATTTTCCCCCAACGGCGTGGAACCGTCAACGGCGGTTCACGAGCACCGGCAATATGGGCGGGGCGCCTCACTCGAGAAAGCGTCCGGTCCACGGCGTCTGCTGTAAGGTCCCGCGCTCGCCATCCTTGCCCCTGGTGAGCGCTCATCTTCGAATCGGCGGCGTCGCAGCCGTGCTCCTCGTGGCGATCGGGCTCTTCGTTGGTGCTCGCTCCCATGAATCGGCCGACGCACGCGCTTTCGACGGTAAGGCAGTGCGCGCTCCATCGTCGAGTCGTCCGTGCGGAACGAGCCGGGCGCGCCGCGCCTACCGGCACGTCGTCTGGATCGTGTTCGAGAACAAGCAGTACTCGCAGATCATCGGCTCCTCGAATGCTCCTTACATCAACAGCGTCGCGGACGAGTGCGGGCTGGCGACGAACTTCTACGCGGAGGGGCATCCAAGCCTGCCGAACTACATCGCAATGACGAGCGGCTCCACGCAGGGCATCACCGACGACAGCGGCCCCTCGTCGCATCCGCTCTCGGTTCCGAGCATCTTCTCGCAGCTCGGTAGTGGCTGGAAGTCACTTCAGGAGGACATGCCGTCGCACTGCGATCTCTCCAACTCCGGCAACTATGCCGTTCGCCACAACCCGGCCGCCTACTACACGAATATCCGCCGGCGCTGCATGACCCAGAACGTCCCTCTGGCGAACCCACGTCGACTCAGCGCCCGGTTCACCTTCGTGACGCCCAACCTCTGTCACGACATGCATTCCTGCTCGTCACAGAGCGACACTGCGACCGAGACGAAAACCGGCGATACCTGGCTCGCGAGCTTCCTGCCCAAGCTGCTCAGCAGCGCCCAGTACAGGGCGGGGAACACCGTCATCTTCATCACCTGGGACGAGGACGACTACCACAGCTCCCAGCACATCGCGACAGTCGTTGTCGCACCCACTGTTCGCCGGGGAACCAAGTCGCGGGCAAGGTTCAACCACTATTCGATGTTGCGGACGACTGAAGAGCTCCTCGGCCTTCGCAGGCGCCTTGGTGAGGCGGCGTCGGCTGCGAGTATGCGCAAGCCCTTCGGACTTGGCCGATGAGCTCCTTTAGCTAATCGAATTCAGTTCGGGCGCGGTCACCTGGTAAAGACATTGTTCGGACACGCCGGCGCAGGCCCCTGGGCTATTGACTGCGTCTTCGATCTCGCCGACAATGGAATCCGCCGTCAGATCCAACTCCAGCCGTCAGATCCAACTCTAGGAGTGCGACGCAACTGTTGCGATTCAGGGGCGCATCAGATGCGGGCGATCCAGCTGAGGCTCGCCCTTTGGAAACCGCGCGAGCGCGGCGTCCGGGCCTTGCTCTGGAGCCCCAACGCCGGGTCGCCCGGCGCCTGACGATGCTCGTGGCGACCATCTTCGCGGCGGCCATGTCGTCTGGGGTCGTTGCCGGCGGTGCCTCGCCGGCCGCATTCAATGGAATGGCGCCCGAGCAGGCGAGGCTGCAGGTGGAGGGCCCATCGTTCCAGGGAACTGTCGCGCCAACCGGGACGAAGCGAGCGGAAAGCGTGGTCTGGTGGAATGACGGCTCGTGGTGGGCGGACATGTGGGACGCGCACAGCCAGGACTTCCACATCTTTCGTTTTTCGGCGAGCGCGCACCGCTGGATGGATACGAAGACCGCAGTCGACCGCCGGGACAACACGGGCGCCGACGCTCTGTGGGACGGTGCGCACCTCTACATCGCAACCCACAAACGCGTGCGGGACATGGAGCGGGCTGTGGGTGGGTCAGCGAGCTATCTCTTCCGATTCTCGTACAGCCACAGCAAGCACCGGTATACGCTCGACGACGGGTTTCCGACGGCAATCAACCACTACCGCACCGAGACGCTCGTGATCGACGAGGACACGACCGGGAGACTCTGGGCGACCTGGCAACAGGACAGCGCCATCTACGTTGCGTCAATGCCGGCGAACAGTCGGACCTGGCGACCGCCGTTTCGGCTTCCGTTCCCTCAGGCCGCGGTGACTGTAGACGACGTCTCGTCGGTCGTCGCGTTCTCCGGCCGCATCGGCCTGTTGTGGAGCAACCAAGCAGCCGGCGAGGATGGCTTCTGGTTCTCCATTCATCGCGTCGGGGCATCCGAGAAGACCTGGGAGCCGCCCGAGGCGGCCCTGGCCGGAGGTCGTGAAGCGGATGACCACATCAACCTGAAGGCTGACTCGCGCGGCGTGGTTTACGCCGCTGTCAAGACGTCCAACATCCACTCGAACCCTCTCCTTCTCCTGCTCAGCCGCGACCTCGCAGGACGCTGGAGCAGCGCGATCTACGGCACCGCGCCTTTCTGCCACAACAGGCCGACTCTGGTCATCGACGAGCGACGACGGCTCGTGCACATGTTCGCGACGGGTCCGGCGCCGCCGAAATACACGTGTACGACCCGCGGCGGCGCGATCTACGAGAAGTCTACGCCGGCTGACGGCAGCTCGTTCCGCCCTGGGCGCGGCGGGATGGTTCTCGACGACGCCAACGACCCGTTGCTCCACAACGCCAGTACGAGCAAGCGCAACGTGCCTACGAGGGCCGGCCTTCTCTTGCTCGCCATCAACGACCAGACGCAGCATTACTGGACGCTCCATTGAGGCCGCCGTCCCGGACCGCCCGTCGTCGCGTCTGCGCCGAAGCGGGGCTCCGGCGTCCGCTCGATCCTGGCGGGGACAGCGACGCGGCCCCACGAGCCGTGGGCTGGATACGGCGGTGAACTTTACCCACCATGCTCCTGGAACGGGGTACTCTTGAAGACGAGCGGCAGACGTGCGCAGGCCCCGATTCAAAGGTGAACCACAACGCCTCGGCGGCCAGCGGCGTAGTCCTCGACGCTCCCCTTCATTGATGCTGGTGGCGGGCCTTGCGCTCGCGGTCGCGCTGTTTGCGGGTGTCGGCACGGCAAGCGCCGACACGGTCTTCAATGACGGGTTCGAGTCAGGCGACTTTTCGGCGTGGAGTCAGGTGCAGACGGCCACCGGTGGTACGGCGGTCGTGCAAGGCGGGATCGTCCGCACAGGATTGCTCGCGGCCCAGCTCTCGGAGAGCTCGACCTCCGGGTCGAAGGCGTACGCGCGCAAGACGTTCGCGGCGGCGCAAACGGACCTGACAGCGAGCGGCGACTTCCAGGTACTCCAGCAAGGCGCGAGCGGCGGAAACGTGCCGTTCTTCCGCTTTCTCGATCCGAGCTCAGCCCGAATCATCAGTCTGTACCGACAGAACGGTACGAGTGGATCGATTGGCGTCGGCTACGGAGGGAGCTACTTTTCCACCACCGGGTCGCTTCCACTCAATACCTGGGCAACGATCGCGCTCCACGTGATCACGAACGGGACGACCAGCACGGTGGAGGTGCGCCTAAACGGCAAGCTGATCTATCAGACGAGCGGCGCGAGCCTGGGGACGGTCGGCGTATCGACCATCCAGATCGGTAACGACACCGGCGCTCAGGCGTTCAACATCGTGGTCGACACCATCGACGTGCAGAACGGCGCCTCAACGACCCCCACGCCGCCGGTGAACACGTCGCCGCCGACCATCACCGGAACGCCGCAGGACGGGCAGACGCTGTCGGCGAGCACGGGCAGCTGGAGCGGGACGCAGCCGATCACCTACGGCTACCAGTGGCAGCGCTGCGATTCGGGCGGGGCCAACTGCGCCCCGATCACCGGCGCCACCGGGCCGACCTACACGGCGACGAGCGCCGACGTCGGCCGCACCCTGCGCGTGGTCGTGACCGGCACCAACTCCGCCGGCTCGGCGAGCGCGACCTCGGCCGCGACGACGATCGTGCAAGCG
>VAWI01000041.1:0-960 GCA_005884005.1 Actinomycetota bacterium | reverse complement strand
GCAGCCGATCACCTACGGCTACCAGTGGCAGCGCTGCGATTCGGGCGGGGCCAACTGCGCCCCGATCACCGGCGCCACCGGGCCGACCTACACGGCGACGAGCGCCGACGTCGGCCGCACCCTGCGCGTGGTCGTGACCGGCACCAACTCCGCCGGCTCGGCGAGCGCGACCTCGGCCGCGACGACGATCGTGCAAGCGGCTGCGGCATCGCCGCCGGTGAACACGTCGCCGCCGACCATCACCGGAACGCCGCAGGACGGGCAGACGCTGTCGGCGAGCACCGGCAGCTGGAGCGGGACGCAGCCGATCACCTACGGCTACCAGTGGCAGCGCTGCGATTCGGGCGGGGCCAACTGCGCCGCGATCACCGGCGCCACCGGGCCGACCTACGCGGCGACGAGCGCCGACGTCGGCCGCACCCTGCGCGTGGTCGTGACCGGCAGCAACTCAGCCGGCTCGGCGAGCGCGACCTCGGCCGCGACGACGATCGTGCAGGCGATCTCGACCCAGCCGGGACTTGTGGCGCTCTGGCACATGGACGAGACCTCGGGCACTGTCATGTACGACTCGATCGGTAGTCACAACGGCACCCTCTTCTCGGTCCAACGCGGGCTTCCCGGCTTCCTGGGCTTCGCCTACGGTTTCAACGGCTCTTCAAGCTACGTCTCGGTCCCGACAGCCGCCGACCTCAACCCCGGCAGCGCGAACATCACCATCACCATCCACTTCCAGACCTCGGGTACCCCTCCGCCGCCGCCGGCGGACTGGGATTTGATCCGCAAGGGCCTCTATACCACCAGCGGCGGTGAGTTCAAGATGGAGTTCCAACAATCGGGGCAGGCCTCGTGCGGCTTCAAAGGCTCCGCCGGCTACGCCGAGCTGTTCGCGGGACCGTCGCTGATCGACGGCCGGTGGCACACGATCCAATGCGTCAAGACCTCCTCCGCGATCAAGGCGAT
>VAWI01000004.1 GCA_005884005.1 Actinomycetota bacterium | reverse complement strand
GTGGACGATGTTGAGGACGCCCTTCAGCAGCCCGGCCTCGGCGAAGAGCTCCACGTAGCGCTCGCCCAGCGCTGGCGTGTCGGTTGCGGGCTTGAAGACGACCGTATTGCCGCAGACGATTGCCGGGAGCGTCTTCCAGGACGGGATCGCGATCGGAAAGTTCCACGGTGTGATCGCACCTACGACGCCGACCGGCATCCGCGCCGACATCTGGAACTTGTCGCGCAGCTCGGATGGCGTCGTCTGGCCGAACAGACGCCGGCCCTCGCCGCCCATGTAGTAGGCCATGTCGATCGCTTCCTGGACGTCGCCGGCGGCCTCGGCCCTGACCTTCCCCATCTCGTGGGTCATCAGCTCGGTGACGTCGTCCTTGTGATCGGCGAGCAGCTGTGCGAAGCGGAAGAGAACCTCGCCGCGCTTCGGGGCCGGGACGAGCCGCCAGTGCTCGTAGGCCGCTCTGGCCGCCGCGACCGCGCCGTCGACGTCCTCGGGCCCCGACTTCGGGAAGACGCCGATCGTCTCGCCGTTCGCAGGGCTCGTCGACTCGAAGGTCCCGCCGGAAGCAGCGTCGACCCACTCGCCGTCGATGTAGTTCTGGAACGTCTTCGCGCCGAGAGTCGCCACCGGCAGCGATTCTAGTGGCGCCGCGTCAGCCGGCTTCGGGTGGGTCGGTATCGGGGAAGGTTCCCGGACGCCGCCTGCGCCTATCCCTGAGCAGGCGCTTCTCCTGGAACTCGTCCGCCGGCTTGCCTGCGCGGCGATCCGGCCCTTCGCGTCGGTCGACGATCACCTCGACGTTGGGGTTGTCCTTGTAGTACTCGACCATCTTGTCGTAGAGATCGTCGGCGAGCTCTCGTGGAATGACGCAATAGATCATCTGCGTCGGATTGTATGGAGGGCTGGGGCCGGCGCTAGATGCGCGCGATGTTCGGAACCACGCGGCCGTGCTCATCCAGGTGCGCGTTCCAGTCCTTGTAGAGCGGGTCGAGCTCGGCGAGCTCGTGGCCGCGTTCCTCGAGTCGGACCGGCTGGGCGAGCTCGGGCGTGACGCGGTACTGGTACCAGGAAATGTCCCAGGCGACGGTGATCACGACCTCTGCGCTGACGCCTGAGAGCGAACGGATGCTCGCCCTCGGCTCGCCGAGGCTCTTCGCGATCCCGGAAACCGTGCGGCGGAAGTCGGTCTGGTTGAAGAGATCGGCCGCCTCCACGACCTCGCGCTCGGGCTCCGACAGCCGGCGCAGGAACGGCTCGTCGGCCACGGGCGCCTCTGCGACGGCGGCCTTCCGCGCCTCGAACAGGCTCGAGAGGCTGAGACGGCGGCGAGGCCGGTCCGTCGAGACGGTCGGCGTCGTCGGACTTCCCTCCTTCAGCCAGCCGTACTCGAGGGCGATGTCCTGGCAGAGCGGACAGACGTCCACGAAGTTCTCGCCGTCAGGCGTGAAGCGGGTCGACCGCTCGCCCATCAGCAAGGTGCGCTCGCACACCGCGCAGCTGCGAGCCACGGATAGCCGCGTGATCCGCATCCGCGCGACTATAGCCTGGCTGCTCCCTGTGACCTCATTTTCAAGCCGGGCGGTCCTTTAGTCGCGTTGCGAGCGAGCGCCTCGCTAGACCGCGGCCTCTTCCTCATGCTTGGCCTCGGCGATCACTTTTTGCGCGATGTGCGTCGGAACCTCTTCGTACCGCGCGAAGGACATGTGATAGTCGCCACGACCGCCGGTCAGCGAGGTCAGCGACTGCGAGTAAGTGAGGATCTCCGACATCGGCACCTCGGCTTTGATCGTCGTCATCCCGCCCTTCGGCTCCATTCCCTGCAGGCGCCCGCGCCGTGAGTTGAGGTCCCCGTTGACCGCGCCGACGGACTCGTCCGGGATGGTCACCTCGACGTCCATGATCGGCTCGAGCAGCACGGGGTCCGCCTGCTCATAGGCCTGCTTGAAGGCGAGCGAGCCGGCGATCTTGAACGCCATCTCGGAAGAGTCGACCGAGTGGTAGGAGCCGTCGATGAGGCGAACGCGCAGGCCCTGAACGGGAGCGCCGGCGAGCTCGCCGTGCTGCATCGCCTCCTGGATCCCTTTGTCGACGGCGGGGCGAAAGCCCTGTGGGATGACGCCGCCGACGATCTCGTCCGAGAACTCATAGCCCTGGTGGCCCTCGAGCGGCTCGAGCACGATTACTGCGTCGCCGAACTGCCCGCGGCCGCCGGTCTGCTTCTTGTAGCGGCCCTGGGCGCGCGACTCCTTGCGGATCGTCTCCAGGTACGGCACGCGCGGCTGGTGCAGCTCGACCTCCGCGCCAAACCGGCTCTTGACACGGTCGACGGCGACCTCGACATGGATCTGGCTGAGGCCTGACAGCAGCTGCTCGCCGGTCTGCGGGTCGCGGCGGATCACGAGCGTCGGGTCCTCCTCGGAGAGGCGCCGGAGCGCGGTCCCGACCTTCTCTTCGTCGCCCTTCGCCTTCGGGGTCACGGCAAAGCTCATCACCGGCTCCGGGAAGGCGAGCTCCGGGGTCTCGACCTCTCGCTCAGTGTCGAGCAGCAGGTCGCCGGTGGTGGTGTCCTTGAGCTTCGCGACCGCGCCGATGTCGCCGGCGCCGAATGCGGCCTCCTGTGTGTGCTCTTTCCCCTGCAGGGTAAGCAGCTGTCCCACGCGCTCCTTCGAGTGGGAACGGTGGTTCGCGAGCGTCGAGTCCGACTTGACCTCGCCGGAGATGACCCGGAGCACGTTAATGCGGCCGGCGAAGGGGTCGGCGATCGTCTTGAAGACGAACGCCGCCGTCCCGTCGCCTTCCACCCCCAGGTCGATGTGCTTCTTCGCAGGCGAGGGAACGCCCTCGACGAGCAGGTCGAGCAGCGCCGTCGTGCCGAGGTTCTTCGTCGCGACGGCGCACGCGACCGGGAAGATCTCGCCCCGTGTGACCGCGTCCTTGAGGGCATGGGCGACCTCCTCGTCGGAGAGCTCCTGGCCGTCGAGATAGCGCTCCATCAGCGCTTCGTCGGTCTCGACCACGGAGTCGAGGAGCTTCTCGCGATATTCGGCGACCTGGTCCTGCAGCTCGGCCGGGATCTCGCCCGGCCCGCCTTCGCGTTCGCCCTCCGGGCTCGTGTAGGCCTTCATGTGCAGGAGGTCGACGACACCGGTCAGCTCATGCTCGGCGCCGATCGGCAGGTGAACGGCCACGCAGCGCGGCGAGAGCTGGTCGCGGAGCGCCTCGAGTGTCCGGAAGAAGTCGGCGCGCTCGCGGTCGAGCATGTTCACGACGACGACACGCGAGAGGTCGTACTCATCGGCGCGTTGCCAGGCGCGGTTCGTTTGCACCTCGACGCCCATGACCGCGCTCACAACGACGAGCGCCCCTTCGACGACCCGCAGCGCGGCGATCATGTCGCCCTGGAAGCCCGGGTCGCCGGGGGTGTCGATCAGGTTGATCTTCCGGTCCTGCCACTCGACGTGGCAGAGAGACGCCGCCAGCGACATCTGACGGTTGTGTTCGTCGTCGTCCCAGTCGCCGGTGGTGTTGCCGGCCTCGATCGTGCCGAGCCGGTTGATCGCGCCCGCCTGGAAGAGCATTGCCTCCACGAGCGACGTCTTGCCCGTGGAACGGTGACCGACGACGGCGACGTTGCGGATCTTTCCGGGCTCGACGGGCATCTGGCGGGATTCCTCCTCGGTTCGTTGGCGCGGTCGATCTTATCGCCGGGCGGGATCTATCCTCCGCGCCATGCCCTGGTGGGAGCAGGCGGTCGTCTATCAGATCTACCCCAGGTCGTTCCAGGACTCGGACGGCGACGGCGTCGGCGACCTGCGCGGGATCACGCAACGCCTCGACCATCTCGTTTGGCTCGGCGTCGACGCCTTCTGGCTCTCGCCGTTCTACCCCTCGCCGCTCGCCGACTTCGGCTACGACGTCTCGGACTACACCAGCGTCGACCCCCAGTTCGGCTCGCTGGACGACTTCGACGAGCTCGTCGCGGCGGCGCACGAGCGCGGCCTCCGCATCCTGCTCGACCTCATCCTCTGTCACACCTCGATCGGGCACCCCTGGTTCCGGGAGCACCCCGACTGGTACATCTGGTCGCCGGTCGACGGGCCGCCCAACAACTGGGTCTCGTCATTTGGAGGCCCGGCCTGGTCCCGAGACGAAGAAACCGGCCGCTGGTACCTACACTCGTTCTACCCCGAGCAGCCCGACCTCGACTGGCGCAATCCGGAAGTGGTCGAAGCGTTCCAGGGCGTCGTTCGCTTCTGGATCGACCGCGGCGCCGACGGCTTCCGGCTCGATGCCATCGACAGGCTGATCAAGGACGATCAGTTACGCGACGACCCGCCCGCCACTGACACGTTTCCGTTGCCGCTGCGCGAGGACGCCGCCAAGCTCCAGCGCCTCTACTCAGGCAACCGTCCCGAGGCCTTCGACGCCCTCGCCTCCATACGCGCGGCCGCCGGCGACGCTCTACTGGTCGGCGAGGTCTTCCAGCCGACGAGCGAGTACCCGCGCTACCTCGAGGTGCTCGACCTCGTCTTCGCCTTCGAGTTCTTGTTCTCCCCCTGGAAGGCGAAACGTCTCCGGGCGGCGGTCGGGCCGGCCGCGGAGCTGGGACGGGTTGCCTGGGTGATGTCGAACCACGACTTCGAGCGGCTCGCCACACGCGTCGGGCCCGAGAACCTGCGCGCAGCCGCAATGCTTCTCCTCGCCCTCCCCGGCGCCGCCTTCGTCTATCAGGGCGACGAGATCGGGCTCGCGAACGGCCCAGGTGCCGACCCGCCGTTCGACCGCGCCGGGCGCGACCCCATGCGTCATCCGATGCAGTGGGACGCCACCCCGACGGGCGGCTTCACATCCGGCGAGCCCTGGCTTCCACCGGTCGATCCGGGCGAGCGCAACGTCGAGGCCCAGCGGGATGACCCCGGCTCCCTGATGTCTCTGTACCGGCTGCTGATCGAAGGCCGAAAGTTGCTCGGAGACGGCTTCCGCTTGCTCGAAGGCCTCGAAGGCCTGGTCTCCTTCGCACGGCGGGAGCACATCGTCGCGATCAATGCGACCGCGGGCTCCCAGGCTGCGCCGGTTACCGGGCCGCCGGAGCTGACGACCCACCCCGATCCGCTCGCGGACGGCTTGCTCGCGCCGCATGCGGGTGTCGTCACCCGAGAATCGGGTTAAGCTCGCCCCTTACCAGAGGAGGGATCGCTGGCCGAGATCGCGTACGACTCCGTTTCGAAGATCTACGAGGACGGGACCCAGGCCGTCCAGGACCTCGATCTCGAGATCGCTGACGGCGAGCTGATGGTGCTGGTCGGTCCGTCCGGCTGCGGCAAGACGACTGCGCTGCGAATGCTCGCCGGGCTCGAGGAGATCAGCGGCGGAGAGATCCGGATCGGCGAGCGGATCGTCAACGACCTGACGCCGAAGGACCGCGACATCGCCATGGTCTTCCAGAGCTACGCGCTCTACCCGCACATGACGGTCGAGCAGAACCTCGCCTTCGGGCTGAAGCTGCGGAAGCTCCCGAAACAGGAAATCAACGAGCGGGTGCGGCGGGTCGCGAAGATCCTCAAGATCGAAGAGTTCCTGAAGCGCAAGCCGCGCGCGCTCTCCGGAGGCCAGCGACAACGCGTCGCGATGGGCCGCGCGATCGTGCGCGAGCCACAGGCGTTCCTGATGGATGAGCCGCTTTCGAACCTCGATGCGAAGCTGCGGGTCACGCTCCGCGCCGAGATCCACCAGCTCCAGCGCAGCCTCGGCGTCACCACGATCTACGTCACGCACGACCAGGTCGAGGCGATGACGATGGGCGACCGGGTCGCGGTCATGCAAACGGGGCATCTGCAGCAGGTAGACACACCTCAGGTGCTCTACGACAACCCCGTCAACGAGTTCGTGGCCGGGTTCATCGGCTCGCCGTCGATCAACCTCGTCGAGGCCGAGCTCGACCGGAGCAACGGCGGCCTCACAGTTGCCTTCGGCGGTTACAAGCTGCCGCTCGACGACCGGCTGGCGCGGAATCGGTCAGGCCTCGGCGACTACGTCGGCCGCACGGTCATACTCGGCATCCGCCCGGAGGACTTCGAGGACGCGAGCCTCGAGTCGGATACGCCCTCCGACCGGCGGATCGAGGCCGTCGCCGATCTGACCGAGCCGCTCGGATCCGAGGTGCTCGTCTACTTCTCGGTCGAGGCCACGGGCATCGTCTCCAGCGCCGTGACCGCGGACGCTGCCGAGGGCGACGCGGACATCTACTTCGGCGGAAGCGAGGACGGCGGAGCCCCCGAGGGAGTAACTCGGCTCGTGGCCCGGGTCAGCCCACGCACGCGGATCGCGGTAGGCAGCAAGATCGAGCTCGCCGTCGACACCAGCCGGCTCTACTTCTTCGATCCGGAAACGCGCGAAGCAATCTAGAGCCAAAAGGGAGACGAACCAGCTCGCCGGTCTAGCGGGAAGCGATCTAGCCCTTAACTGCCCCCGCGGTCAAGCCCGCGAGGATTCGCCGCTGCAGGATCAACGTCGCAGTGATCAGCGGCAAGGTGACGATCACGGTCGCGGCCATGATCTGCCCCCAGGGTTGCTGGAACGTGCTCCCCGACTTGCCGACGAAGGTCGTAATCGACAGCGGCACGGTGTAGTGATTCGGCGTCTGAATGAACGAGAGCGCGTACAGGTACTCGTTCCAGGCGGCGATGAAAGCGAGCAGCCCCGTCGTTACCAGGCCGGGCGCGATCAGGGGCAAAAGCACCTTGTAGAAGACCTGTAACGGCGTCGCTCCATCGACGTACGCGGCTTCCTCGAGGTCACCCGGCAGCCCGCGCATGAAGCTGGTCAGCACCCAGACCGTGAACGGCAGTGTGAAGATCATGTAGCTGAGGATCAACGCACCCAGCGTGTCGTAGAGGTGGAAGTCGTTGATCATCGTGTAGAGCGCGCCGAGAATCGCGATCTGCGGGAAGATCGTCATCGAGAGCATCAGATAGAGCACCGCCGACTTGCCGCGGAACCGGAAACGCCCGAGCGCGTACGCCGCCAGCGAGCCGATTGCAAGCGAGATCAGCGTGACCGCGCCGGCGACGATCGTCGAATTGATGAGCGCGTGCTGGAAGGTGGAGGCGCTCAACGCCTCGCGGAAGTTCGCCCACGTCGGATGCTTCGGGAAGTAGTCGATCGGGGTTTTGAACTGCTCTCCGTCCGGGGTGAAGGCCGAGCGGATGGCCCAGTAGAAGGGGAACAGGGCGTAGACGAAAATCACGGCGATCAGGAGCCAGAACGGCACCTTGGTCACGAACCGCCCCACGGGGCTCCGCCGAAGCCAGCGGCCGCGGCTGACGGGCCGTGCCCGCGCCCGTGTTGCTTCGGCGACCGTGCTCATGGGCCAGCCCCTGGCCCATGAGCGGGGGACCCGGGGGAACTGGGAGGTTCGCCCGCATCTATGGAGAAGGGGGCTCGTGGGGGAAACAGGGTTTCCCCCACGAGAGCGAGCCGAAGGCGAGCGACGCTCATTCCTCCGTCACCCTCATGAAGGTGACGTAGATGACTACGAAGAGCCCGATGATCAAGAAGATCGCGACGCTGACTGCCGACCCGTAGCCGACATGCCCGTCGCCGACGATCGTGGCCTGATCGTAGATCGCCATCGTCTGCGTATCGGGGCGGTTCCCGAAGAAGACGTAGAAGACGTCGAAGACACGCAGGGCGTCGAGCGTCCGAAAGATCAGCGTGACGAGTATCGCGGGACGAAGCAGAGGCAGCGTGATCCGCCAGAACTGCTGCAGCTTGCTCGCGCCGTCGACGGACGCCGCCTCGTAGAGGTCGCGCGGAATCACCTGCAGCCCGGCGAGCAGAAGTAGGGCGACGAACGGTGTCGTCTTCCAGATGTCGACGGCGCAGACGGATGCGAGCGCGGTGCCCGGCTCCGAGATCCACGCACGCGAGTGGGAAAGGAGGTGCAAACGCACGCCGGCATCGTTGATGACGCCGTAGACGTCGTCGAACATCCACTTCCACATCTGGGCGGCGACGACGGTGGGAATCGCCCAGGGGACGAGCATCACGGCGCGCATCGCACCGCGCCCCCGGAAGTTCGAGTTGACGACCAGGGCGATGATCATCCCGAGCACGAACTCGAACCCGACCGTGATCAGCGTGAACTTGATCGTCGTCCAAATGGCAGTGCGGAAGATGCTGTCGTGCCAGAGTTCCCGGTAGTTTCGAAGCCCGACCCACTTCGTCGGCTCGATCCCGGCGAGGAACTCCTGGTTTGTGAAGCTGTAGTAGATCGTCTTGCCGAGCGGGTAGATCGCCACGAACCCGACGACCGCGAGCGCGGGTAGGAGCAGCACCCAGCCGAGACGGGTCTGTCGGCGCTGCAGACGACTCCTGCGGCGGCGACGGGGCGGGGCTGCTGGCGTGGCGACAGTGCTCATCGGAGAAGAAGCCGAGGGAGGATGACAAATGCCATCCTCCCTCGTTTCGCCTTAGCGTGCAGGCTCTACTTGATGAGGCTGTTCAGCTTCGAGGCGATGCTCGGCAGCACGTTCTTCGCGGGCGTGCCGTTCAGGATCTGGCTGACACCCTGGTAGATCGCCTTCGACCCTTCGTTGTAGTGCGTCTTCAGGTACTTCCCGGGCCGCGTAACGCGGGCGACGTTCGCGATCGCGGGCGTGAGATACGGGTTTGTCTTGACGACGGCCTTGATCTTCGCAACGGCGGGGATCGTCGGCACATTCGAGTTGAAGATCGCATTGAACTTCTGCACGGCCGGGCTCGTCATGTAGCGGACGAACTCGATCGCGGCAGGCTTGTGCTTCGAGAACTTCGAGACGGCGAGTTGCCAGCCGCCGACGGTCCCGACCGAATGGCCGGCAGCGCCGTGCGGTAGCACAGTGACGGAGAACTTACCCTTCACCGGCGTGGTCTGGTTCGCCGAGTAGGCGTACGGCCAGTTGCGCATGAACATGGCATTGCCGGCGGCGAACACGTTGCGGGCGCCCTCCTCGTCGTACGAGGTGACACCGCGCGGCGTGAGCTTGCCGACCTGGTTCCGCATTGCGTCGAGAATCGTCGCCGCCTTGGTGTTGTTGATCGTCACCTTGCCGTTGTCGATGAAGTTCCCGCCACCGGCCGAGGCGACCCACTCGAGGGCGTCGCACGTCAGACCCTCGTACGAGTTCCCCTGGTAGACCAAGCCGTAGAAGTTCTTGTTCGACTTCTGCTCACCATCCTGGATCTTCTTTGCCATCGCGAAGAGCGTGTTCCAGGTAGTCGGCGGCTTGCTGTAGCCGTACTTCTTCAGCAGATCCGTCCGGTAGTAGAGGATTCCGAAGTCGCCGAACCAAGGAATCGCGACCAGCTTGCCGCCGATCGTGTCGTTCTGGATGATCGACTGCACAAACTGCTTCGACGCCTTGCCGAGAGCCGGCTTCAGATTGACGAGGTACGGCGCAAACGCACCTGGCCAGACGACGTCGATCATCGCCACGTCTGGCTTCGACGACTTCGACCCGAAGGCGCGCGCGAGCTGGGAGTACGCCGCGTCCGAGCCCGACGGGTGCGGCACCAGGTTGACCTTGATGCCGGTGTCCTTCTGGAAGCGCGCGACGAGCTTGAGGTCGCGCTTATGGCTCGCCCCGACGGCCGCGTCGCCGATGAACTGGATCGACTGACCGTGGTACTTCGCCTTGATCGCCGCGGCATTCGGCACCTTCGGCGGCGCAATCGCGGCGGACTTGACCGGTGTGGCGTGACCGGAGGGACGAGACGTCCCCGCGGCCGCGACGGTAAGCGACACGGCAAGTGTCGCCGCACCGACCAGACCTGCCACGACGAGCAGTGCTCGATGCTTCACTGTTTCCCCATCCTTTCTTGAGACCCAATCCCGGTGTGTGGACCCCTCTCCACGCCGCCGAGACTACTCCGTTTGTACGGAGTCCCTCAACTAAGACGTGCCGGGGAGGCGGCGGTTAGCGCTCGAGCGGCTCGCGGGCGGGCGAGCCTGCGAGGCGCGCCTTCAGGCGCAGGATCGCCTTCGTGTGCAGCTGGGAGACGCGCGACTCCGTCACTCCGAGCACCTCGCCGATCTCGCGGAGGGTCAGTTCTTCGTAGTAGTAGAGGGTGACGACGAGCTTCTCCCGCTCGGGCAGCCGAGAGATTGCGTCGCCGAGCGCCTCCCTCATCTCGGTCTCGGCAAGCGCAGATTGCGGCTCTGGCCCCTGGGTGTCCTCGATCGTGTCGATCAAGGCGATCCGGTCGCCGCCGGACGACGAAACCGTCCAGAGCTCGTCGAGCGCCGCGATCGACGAGCGGCCGATCTCGCTGAGGCTCTCGTCGAGGTCTTCCTCGGTCATCCCGAGCTGCTTGGCGACCTCCTCGTCGGTCGGCGCCCGGCCGAGCTTCGCCTCCAGGCCGCCGATCGCGCGCTCGATGTCCCGCGCCCGTGAGCGCACCGAGCGCGGCACCCAGTCCATCGCCCGAAGCTCGTCGATGATCGAGCCCTTGATCCGCGCCAGGGCGTAGGTCTCGAACTTGACGTCACGGTTGGGGTCGTAGCGCTCGATCGCCCCGATCAGCCCGAGCAGCCCGTACTGGACGAGGTCGCTCTCATCGACGTGGCTCGGCAAGCCGCTGCCGACCCGGCCGGCGACGTACTTCACGAGCGGCGCGTAGGTGAGGATCAGGCGCTCGCGCAAGCTCTCGTCGCCGCTCCTGCGGTACTCCTGCCAGAGCGACAGCGTGTCGTCGGGCTTGGCCGCCACGGTCAGAGGATACGGGCTAGGGCGGCGATTTCCTCAGTGCGCGAACGGCGAGGAGGCCGAGCCAAAGGGCCAGAGCGCCGGCGGCAAAGGCGATCACAGCGAGGCGGGCCTCGTGCCTGGCCGCATCGGCTGCGGCCGTGGCGACCCCCGCCAGCATCAGCGCCAGCACGAGAAAGAGCGCGCCCAGCGCGCGACGCTGCGGAGGCGGAGCCACGGCGGGATGCTAGAAGCGACGAGGCTACAATCGCTCACGCAACCCCGAGGGGCGTAGCTCAACTGGCAGAGCACCGGTCTCCAAAACCGGGGGTTGCAGGTTCGAGTCCTGCCGCCCCTGTCGCCGTTGGAAGTCCGGGCGCTTCGCGCCCATGACGACTTCCAACGGCCTCGGTTCAAGTTCCGGCGCTCGTGCGCCGCGCCCGCCATGTCGGTCGCGGCGGCGACCGGTTTTGGCTAGGCGGCGAGTTCTCGTGTGTCAGGTGAGCGGTCGAACCCGTGTGGTCGTTTCGGTCCCGATCAGCGAGCCGTGCCGCCCGTCGAATCTGACGAGACAGAGCGTTTCGGCAAGCTCCGGGTGGTCTTGATTTAGCTCGTCTAGCAGGCGAAACGCCTCCGCAGGGTTGCCGATTTCTTCGACTACGCGCCCGTCTCTGTCATCTACAAGGAGGAAGCCCTCCACGCCTTCCCAGTCCCCTTGAGGGAGGCGTTTCTAAACGTGCGCGAGGACCCTTTACGTTCGGTGGTCCGCGAGAAGACTCGCCGGGCCTGACGTTCGAATCGCCCACTGGTTCGTCTGAGCATCGTCTGGGAAACGAGGAAAGCCGGAGCCGGAGCGGCTCGTTCGTTCCTCTCCCCGCACGGGTGCTCCGGCTCCTTATGCCGACATCCCGCGCAACGGTTGTTTCGACACCGGACTTGACGGACTTCTTACGTCTGCATCAAGGCAAGCTCTGAGAAAGTCGTCAAGCCCCGGTGTTGGATCAGCCGTCGCCGTTCGTGGCTCGCGCCCACAGTTTCCCTGGCGTCCCTTTGCCCGCCGAAACAGAACCGCTGCCGAATCGCGCGCAGTTTGCGCCGTTATCGGCACGACCCGAATTCGGATACTCGCAACGATCGATACTCGGTGTTAGCGTCGAGGAGTGGCGTCCGGGGCGAAGGCGCGGAACCCGCAGCAGAGTCGCCGGCGATCTTCTCTCTCCCCTCCCAGGGGCCACCGTGCTCCTCAGCCAGGAGGTCGCGCCTCGGGCGTTCACATTTTGGGCGACTCTCTTTCGATCCGGCAAGTTGGCCGAGAAGCGATCGAAAAAGAGCTTCGCTAGAGCAAGTCCGCGAGGGCGCCTCGTGGCCCATCAGCTTTGTGAGCCGAGTGACCTCAAGGACGCACCCTCCCCTACGATGCGGCTCCTGCCGTCAGACTGAGAGCCCCTCGGCTCTCGAACAAAGATACAACTGTTGTGAGCAATAGTCGAACGATTCGAAAATCGGATTAAAGATCCGCACCGGAAACGAGGTTGGGAGACCGGCGCGCGGGCGAACGATTGCTGTCGGGCGGCTTCGCGCTCGCGGCGCTCGCCAGCAGCTTTGACGCGCCGACTGACAAGGACGGGGTTACATATTCGCTAATTGCCTTGCAATTCAGGATCAAACTTTTCGGTTGTTGATTGACTCGTCAGTCGAGAAAGAGTCGAGAAATTGACTCCACGAATCAAACGGACGTCGCGGCCTAGATTTAATAAGGAAAAACTGGCGCAAGCTATGTAGCAGTGCCTTACAGGCCAGGTTGCCAGCCGAAGACGCGGATCTGCGGAGAAGGCCGAGGCATTTCCGGGCCGTAACCCGCAGAACCTGGTACCGCGTTCAAGAACCATGAGACGCCAGGTGGTGCTCGCGGCGGTTCGGTCTTACGCTGCAGCTAGACCAAGAGGGACGTCTGATTCTTAGCGTCCCGTTCATGCTGGGCCCTCGTCGCCGGAGGACGCCACAAGGAGCCGTCCGGCGCCGCCCAACGGCTCAGTGCTTCATTGGAAAAGGGGCTCTTACCCTTCCGGAAACACCGGCTCGGGCGAGACCACGATCTCCCTCTTACCGTCGAAGCCTGCGTCAACGTAGACCTTCACTTCCCGCTGGCGTGCGTCGACGCCGGTGATCGTGGCGGCTGCGCTCGCGCCGCGGCCAGGAGACGAAACGCGTCGATCACGGCTCGCGGCCAGGGTAGGCTCAACCCGTGGCCGTTCTCGAGTCACACATCGAGCCGGGCGAGGAGCACGATCGCCGCCGCGCGCAGATGGAGGAGCTCGTAGCCGAGCTTCGCAAGCGAACGGCCCGCGTCGCGCTCGGCGGCGGCGATAAGGCGGTCGAGCGACACAGGTCGCGCGGGAAACTGACCGCCAGAGAGCGGATCGACCGGCTCGTCGACCCCGGCAGCGCTTTCCTCGAGCTCTCCGCTCTGGCCGCCTGGAACATGTACGACGGGCAGGCACCTTCGGCCGGGATCGTCACCGGCATCGGGGTCGTCGAGGGCACGGAATGCGTCCTGATCGCCAACGATGCGACCGTCAAGGGCGGCACGTACTTCCCGCTGACCGTGAAGAAGCACCTGCGCGCGCAGGAGATCGCTGAACAGAATCGCCTGCCGTGCGTCTACCTCGTCGACTCGGGCGGAGCGTTTCTGCCGCTGCAGGCCGAGGTCTTTCCCGACCGGGATCACTTCGGACGCATCTTCTTCAACCAGGCGCGGCTCTCGGCGAATGGCATCCCCCAGATCGCGTCGGTGATGGGCTCCTGCACGGCGGGCGGTGCCTATGTGCCGGCGATGAGCGACGAGACGATCATCGTCAAGGGAACCGGCACCATCTTCATCGGCGGGCCGCCGCTCGTGAAGGCGGCGACGGGGCAGGACGTGACCGCGGAGGAGCTGGGCGGGGCGGACGTGCACACACGGCTCTCGGGCGTCGCCGACCACTACGCCACCTCCGACGAACATGCCCTCGCGCTCGTCCGCCAGATCGCGCGGAACCTGAACCTGCCTCCGAAGGACGTGCCGTGGGACCTGGTCACTGGGCAGGAGCCCGCCGCCGACCCCGCGGAGCTCTACGGCCTGATCCCGGACGACTACCGCGAGCCCTTCGACCCGCGCGAGGTGATCGCCCGGATCGTCGACGGCAGCCGCTTCGACGAGTTCAAAGCGCTCTACGGCGAGACGCTCGTCTGCGGCTTCGCACGGATCGAGGGGTTCCCGGTCGGGATCCTCGCGAACAACGGCGTCCTCTTCGCGGAGTCCGCGCAGAAGGGCGCGCACTTCATCGAGCTCGCCTGCAAGCGGAAGATTCCGCTCGTCTTCCTGCAGAACATCACCGGCTTCATGGTTGGCAAGGAGTACGAGGCCGGCGGGATCGCGCGCGACGGTGCAAAGCTCGTGACCGCAGTCGCCTGCGCAGAGGTGCCGAAGTTCACGGTCGTGATCGGCGGCTCGTTCGGCGCCGGGAACTACGGTATGTGCGGCCGCGCGTACTCGCCGAGACAGCTTTGGATGTGGCCGAATGCCCGCATCTCGGTGATGGGCGGCGAGCAGGCCGCGACCGTGCTGACGATGGTCGGTGACGCGGATCCGGACCAGATCAGGGCCAAATACGAGGAAGAAGGCAATCCGTACTACTCGACCGCCCGGCTCTGGGACGACGGCATCATCGACCCACTCGACACGCGGCGCGTGCTCGCGCTCGGGATCTCGGCGGCCTTGAACGCGCCGATCCCCGAGACGACGTTCGGCGTCTTTCGGATGTGAGAGGAGGCTGATGGGCTACTCGAAGGTGAATGTGCACGAGCTCGAGCCGGGAAGCCCCGGCGGCGCCGTCCGCCGCGAGCTCGATCTCCTCGCGTTCGGGATCAACTGGTTCGAGCTGTCGCCGAATGCCGACGGACACCACCACGACGAGCGGGACTCCGGGCAGGAGGAGGTCAATGTGATCGTTCGCGGCTCCGGCGTATACGTAATCGACGGCGAAGAGGTTGCGATCCGAGAGGGTGACGTGTTCCGGTTCGACCCCGAGACGACCCGTGGTCCGAAGGCCGGTCCAGAAGGGCTGACGATGGTCGCCGTGGGAGCGCCGCGCGGAAGCTACGAGCCGAGGGGGCCTTTCTGATGGCCGACCACGCGATCGAGCTGACGAACGAGGAGCTGAAGCTCGTCCGCAACGCGCTGCACTCCTACCTCGACGACTTCGGTCACGAGGAGGCGGACGTCCTGCGCGAGATCAAACAGCTGCTCGAGAAGCTGCCGTATCACGAGCAGTTCTTCGAGTAGCTCGCCCTTTATCTAGCGCGCGCTTTATCCAGGTAGACGCGCGCGCATCCCCGCCCGGGTGGTGGCTTGGTCCACCCGCCACCCGCGGTGAGCGTAACGCGGAAATCCGTGTAGGTGGGTGACGGCATTGCGCCGATCGAGCAACTTCTACTAGAGCACCAGCTGCTCGGGAAAGATCGCGCCGCGCTCGAATCTGTCGAGGCGGTACGGGGAGAGGTCGAAGCTCGGCTCGAGACCGAGAATTTCCTCCGCTACCGCGCGACCGGCAGCGGGGCTCTGCATGAAACCGTGCCCAGAGAAACCACACGCCGCATAGATGCCCTCTCCGACCCGCCCCAGGATGGGGTGTGCGTCCGGCGTCATGTCGTAGAGGCCGGCCCAGGCGCGGTCGACGCGGGCGCCCACGGCCGCCGGATAACGATGGACGAGCCGACCCAGGCGGTCCTCGAAAAGCGTCTCGTCGACCACCTCGTCGAATCCCCAGCGGAGTTTCGGATCCGCCATCGCAAGCACAAGCCGGTCGCCGCGCCTGCGAAAGTGAAAGCCGGTCTCGGCCTCGATCGTCATCGGCAAATCGGCCGGCAAGCCCACGATCGGCCCGGTCTCGAGCAGCTGGCGGCAAAGCGGGCGGACCGGCAGCTCGACCCCCACCCGTCGGCCGAGCTCAGCAGACCATGGGCCGGCCGCAATCACGAGCAGATCCGTGTCGAGGCCGTCCGCGTCCTGCCCCTCGCGCACCTCCACCCCACGCTCCGCCGCTCGGCGGACGAGCTCCCGCGCCACGGCCGGCGGATCGGCGACGCCGTCTTCCCAGCAGACGACGGCGCCGACGACGTCGTCGGAATGCACGCCAGCAGGTGCTTCGGCCGCGACCACCGGCACGCCCAGGGAACGCTGGAGCTCGGCGCGCTCCTCGAGCTCCGCGAAACCGGCAGCAGTCGTGGCGAGAAAGAGGTAGCCGACCTGGTCGAAGAACGGAGCTCCGAGGTCTTGGAAGAAACGGATGCTCGCCTGCGCCAGCCGAACCTCGGCCGGCGTCGAGAACTGCTGCCGGACGCCGCCCATCGCCTTCGCGGTCGCGCCACCCGCGACAGAGTCGCGATCGCACAGCACCACGTCCTCCGCGCCAAGCTCCGCGAGATGGTAGGCGACGCTCGCGCCGGCAGCGCCTGCGCCGGCTACGACGATCCGAGCCATCGGTCGAGCGCCTGCCGCTCGTCTTCGGTCAGCTCGCGCAGCGGCGCTCGCACGTCTTCGCGGATCGGAACGCCGCGTCTTCCCAAGACACGCTTCGCCGCCGAATGGAACGGAAACTGCTCGAGACCTTCCCTCAGCGGCCCCAGATCCGGGCCTGGAAGACCCCGGAAGGCGGCGACCACCTCGCCGGGGAACGCGGTCGCCAGCCCGGAGACCACACCCACCGCACCGCCGGCCAGGCCGCGTCGAATCAGGGACTCCGGTCCGACGAAGACGTCGAGCCCCTCGAGGAGATACGGCTCGAACCGCTCCCACGGGCGGTCGGAGACCTTGAGACCGGCGAAGTTCGGCGAGCGATCGCGAAGGCGCTCCAAGACGACAACCGGCACCGCGTACCCGATGCGCGCAGCGAACTCGTAGACGTAGAACGGAAGCGGTTCGCACGCCTGCGCCGCAGCCGAGAAGTGCTCCAATAGCGCCCGGTCGTCGAGGGCGAAGTACGGGGGGCCGATCACCGCGACCGCATCGGCGCCGAGGTCGGCGGAATGCGCGGCCAGCTCCACGGTCTCGCGAGTCGTTTGGGCGCCGCAGTGAACGGCAACGGCGAACTCGTCCGGCCGTGCGGCGACGAAGAGCTCCGCGGCACGGCGGCGCTCCGCGCCGCTCAGCAGGATCCCCTCGCCGGTCGTGCCGAGGGCGAGCAGGCCGTCGAGGCCGGCCGACTCGAGAAACCCGACGAGCGGGTCGAACGCGTCTTCGTCCAGCAACTCGCCGGCTCCGGCGAGCGGCGTCACAGCGGCAGCGAGAGCGCCTCGAAGCACGAAGCCGACTTTAAGCTGCGAACTGATGAGCGCGCTGCGAATCGAGCGGGAGGGACCGCTGCTTCGGGTCACCCTCGCTCGGCCTGAGCGTCGGAACGCATTCGACGCCGCGCTGATCCGCGAGCTGACCGAAGCCTTCGCCGACGTCGGGAACGCCCGCGCCGTCGTGCTTGCGGGAGACGGCGAAAGCTTCTGCGCTGGCGCGGACGTGGACTGGCAGCGCTCCGCGATCGACCTCGCCTACGAGGAGAACGTCGAGGATGCGCTCCGCCTCTACCGGATGCTGGAGGCGATCGACTCCTGTCCGGCTCCGGTGCTTGCCCGCGTCCAGGGTTACGCCCTCGGCGGGGGCTCGGGGCTGATCTGCTGCACCGACATCGCGATCGCGGCGCCCGATGCCGTCTTCGGCTTCTCGGAGGTCAAGCTCGGGATCGTTCCGGCCGTGATCTCGCCGTTCGTCTTCCCGCGCATCGGGACCGCGGCAGCGCGGCGGCTCTTCCTGACCGGCGAGCGTTTCGACGCCGAGACCGCCCTCCGGACCGGCCTCGTCCACGAGCTCGCGCACGAACTGGACGAGGCGATCGAGCGCGTCGTCCGCGAGCTGCTCAGCGCCGGGCCCGAAGCCACGCGCGCAGCGAAGCAGCTGATTCGCGACCGTCCAGGCGGAGACGAAGCGGCGCAACTTGCAGCGAGGCTGCGCACCAGCCCGGAAGGCCAGGAAGGCCTGCGCGCATTCCTCGACAAGCGCCCTGCCGCATGGAGATCCGGAAGCTCCTCGTAGCCAACCGCGGCGAGATCGCCCTCCGCATCTTCCGCGCCTGCGCGGCCGAGGGAATCGCCACGGTCGCCGTCGCCGCGGCGGACGACAAGGGCTCGCTGCATGCACGAGCGGCGGGCGAAACCGTCGAGATCGCGAGCTACCTCTATTCGGAGGAGCACATTCGAGCTGCGAAGCAAACGGGCGCCGACGCGATCCATCCCGGCTATGGGTTCCTTGCCGAAAACGCCGACTTCGCCGAGGCGGTCGAGGCGGCAGGGCTTGTCTTTGTCGGCCCCACTCCCGTAGCGCTGCGTCGCGGCGGCGACAAGCTCGAGGCGAAGCGCGCCGCCGGGGCAGCAGGCATTCCCGTGCTGCCGACCGGCGAGCCCGATGAGATCGGGTTTCCGCTGATGATCAAGGCTGTGGCCGGCGGCGGCGGTCGCGGGATGCGAGTCGTTCGCGAGCCGGCCAACCTCGTGGACAGCGTCGCGGCGGCGCGCCGCGAGGCCAAAGCCGCCTTCGGCGACGAGACCGTCTTCTTCGAGCGCTACCTCGAGCGTGCCCGGCACGTCGAGATCCAGCTGCTCGCCGGCGCCCGTGGGCACGTCTATTCGCTTGGCGAGCGCGAGTGCTCGGTCCAGCGGCGGCACCAGAAGGTCCTGGAAGAGGCGCCGTCGCCCGCGCTCGACGGTGCGCTGCGCGAACGGATGGCTGCCGCGGCGATCGCATTCGCAGCGGAGATTGGCTATCGGAGCCTTGGAACCGTCGAGTTCCTGCTCGAAGGCCGCGACTTCTACTTCCTCGAGCTGAACGGGCGGATCCAGGTCGAGCATCCAGTCACCGAGGAGGCGACCGGACTCGACCTCGTCGCGCTCCAGCTTGCGGTCGCCCGAGGCGAGGAGATCGCCGATCCGCAGGCCCGTTTCCGCGGCCACGCGGTCGAAGTCCGCCTGTACGCGGAGGATCCCGTCGATTTTCTGCCGCAAGCCGGGAGGCTGGATCGCCTGCAGCTACCGGACTCGATCCGCGTCGACGCCGGCGTCGCCGAAGGCGACGAGGTCGGCGTCGCCTACGACCCGATGATCGCGAAGCTAATCGCCTCGGGCGAGACCCGGGCGAAGGCGCTCGACCAGCTCGAGGCCGCCCTCGCGGAGACCGAGGTCGTGGGCGTCACCACCAACCTGCCGTTCCTGCGCTGGCTGGTCTCACATCCTGCGGTTCGCGCCGGTAGAACGACGACGGCGTTCCTGACCGAGTATCCGCCGCTTTCGACTGGTCCCGCTCGCCTGCCGCAGGGCCCCTGGTCGGTTCCCTGGCGGCTCAACCTCCCTCCTCCGCAGCCGGGCGCCACGCCGGATCCCGACGCCGCCTCGCACGATCACAGGCACACCGGCGAGCAGAGCGCCCTGACCGCACCGATGCCCGGCACGGTCATCCGCGTCGTGGTGGCCGAGGGAGACCGCGTCCAGGCGCGCCAAACGCTCGTCGTGCTCGAGGCGATGAAGATGGAGACGCCCGTCGTCGCTCCCTACGAGGCGGTCGTGCGGGCAATTCACGTCGCCGAGGGAGACCGCGTCGCCGGAGGCGCGGTGCTGGTGGAGCTCGAGGACTGAGGCTAGAAAAGTTGTTGCAGCTTCATGGCATTGCTCATGTCGCCGCGGACCTTGAGCTTGCCCATCATGAACGCGCTGGTCGCATTCTGCTCGCCGTTGACGATCCTCATGAAGATCTCCTCCGAGGCCGAGATCGTGGTGTCGGCGTCGCCTTCCCCCTCGTGCACCTTTACCTGGCCGTTCTCGACGCGCACGATCCACTTGCCCGCGCCGTCGATGTCGAATAGGTAGGTGGCGTTCAGGCCAGCCGCTTTCGATGAGCCACCGGCGCGCGCCTCGAGGGTCTCGAAGAACTCACGCGTGTTCTCGGTCACGGCGGCGAGCCTAACTCATGGCGCCACGGGCTCGGCCGCGAGCCGGCGCGAAGACCGGGAGGACGGAAGCAGCCCCGCCAGGACGAGCGCGACGAGCGCGGCAACCGCCGTGACGTACATGGCTGCGCGGAGGTCGATCGAGTCGGCCACGGCGCCGAGCGCGACCGCGCCGACTCCGCCGAGGCCGATCGAGAGCCCAATTGACAACCCGGAGGCCATGCCGATGTGCCGCGGCAGGTATTCCTGGCTCATTACCATCGTCACGCCGAAGGTCGCGATCACGGAGATCCCGACGCCGGCCAGCGCGATCGCACCCGGCACTCCGCCGACGATCACGAAGACGAGGATCAGGGGCGCGGTCGCGGCGCTGCTCGCGACCAACACCGGACGGCGGCCGAAGCGGTCGGCAAGCGGCCCGGCGGCGAGAGTGCCGACCCCTCCCGCGAGGAGCATCAGCGAGAGCAGGTGGTTCCCGTGCGCCTTCGAGTGGCCGAGCGAGACTTCCCAAAGCGGCACGAACGTGATCAACCCGAACCAGGCGACGCTACGAAAGGCGATCACCCCGAGCAGAAGCATCAGGGCCCCGAGGCGGTCCGGCTCGTCGGTCTGGATCTGCCTTCCGTTATCGGGCGCGAACGAGCCCAAGAACGGTGCAAGCAGCAACAACGTGACGGCGACGGCCAGGCAGGGCAAAGCGAGCAGCAGCCCGCCAGCAAGGCCGAAGGCAAGCACGAGCGGCGTCGCCACCGTCGGCCCCAGCGCGAAGCCGAGGTTACCGCCGATCGAGAAGAGCGACATCGCGCTTGCCCGGCGGCGGCCGCCCGCGAAGGCGGCGAACTTCGAGCCCTCGGGGTGGAACGCCGCGACGCCCAGGCCGGAGACGATCACGCAGACGAGCACGAGCGAGTACGTCGGCGCCACCGCCGCGAGAGCAATTCCGATTCCCGCGAGCGCCACTCCGCCCGGGAGCAGCCAGATCGCGCCGCGCCGGTCCGACCACAACCCGAATAGCGGCTGGACGATCGACGACGAGACCGCCGAGGCGAACACAACCGCCGCGGCCAGGGTGTACGAGAGCTCGAACTTGTCGACAAAGAAAGGCAGCAGCGCCGGCAGCGCGCCGTTCGCGAAATCGGTCGCAAGGTGGCCGCTCGAGAGCGCAGCCATCGCGCGCTTGTCAAGCTCGGCCCGCACCGGGCCCAGGCTAGCGAGGGTGAGTAGGGCTCAGGCCGCGGTGGGCGCCGCAGCAGGCGGAAGATAGAGCTCGATCAGAGCGCGGGACAACTCCCACTGGCATTGCACAATCGCAAGCCGGTTGCGCTCGAGCTGATCTGCCGGAGCACCATCCCGGCGAAGCTCTTGGCGCTCATCGACGAGGGTGGTGTGGAGCTGCTTGAGGTTTTCAGGGTCGAGCCGGCGCGGCTCGCGAGCACGCGGAGAGACCAACCGCCGCAAAGCTGGTGCCACCATGGCTCTTGTATCGGCGCGACGGCGCCGAAGTTGAGGCCGGCCCCGCATCCGAGTGAGGCTACGGACAAGGTCGGATAGCATCGCCACCCGATGCGGGTCGAGGTCGAAGCCGGATCGCCCGAGTCCGTCAAAGCCGACGTCCTCGCGGCAGCGGTGCTTGCCTCGGAGGGATTCACCGGCCCGGTTGCGGCGCTGGACGGCCGACTCGGCGGGTTGCTCGCACGACTCGCGGAGCAGAGCGAGATCACCGGCAAGCTGAAGACGGCACCGCTCGTGCACGTAAACGGCGACCTTCAGGCCTCCAGACTGGCGCTCGCAGGAATCGGCGCGCGCGAGGCTGTGGACGCGGACACCTTGCGCACCGCAGCCGGCACCGTCGCGCATGAGGCACGCTCGTTCGCACGCAGGATCGCCTGGCTGGTCGACGAGTCCCTCCCGATCTCGCCGGCCGAGCAGGCCCGGGCGATCGTCGACGGGACGCTCCTCGGCTCGTATGACCCGGGCCGGTGGAAGAGCTCACCAGAGCCGCTGCAGCTCGAATCGCTCGTCATCGTGTCAGGTGACGCCGAGGTCGCTGAGGCAACGAGGCGCGCCGGCATCGTCGCTGGATGGGCGAACCGCGCGCGCGACCTCGCGAACGCGCCGCCGAACGAGCTGACGCCAGACGGCCTCGCCGACCGGGCCGCAGAGGTCGCCGCCGGAGGCTCGCCGCAGCTGTCGGTTGAAGCGCCGAACCTCGAAGAGATTCGCGAGCTCGGCATGGGCGCTTTCGCGGCGGTGGCCCAGGCCAGCCACAACCCCGCCCGGCTGATCGTGGCGCGCTATGAGCCTTCGCAGCCGAAAGGCGAGGTCGTGCTCGGCCTCGTCGGCAAGGCGGTCACCTTCGACACCGGCGGCATCTCGCTCAAGAAGCCGGCCTACATGGAGGACATGAAAGGCGACATGGCCGGCGGCGGCGCGGTGATCGCAGCGCTTGGCGCGCTAGCGGAGCTCGAGTGTCCGCTCCGGGTCATCGGGGTCGTCGGTGCGACGGAGAACGCGGTCGGCGGCGGTGCCTACCGGCCTGGAGACATCCTCACGGCCATGAACGGAAAGACGATCGAGATCATCAACACGGACGCCGAGGGACGGCTGGTGCTCGCCGACGTCCTGGCATACGCCAGGCAGCTCGGAACCACCCACCTCGTCGACTTCGCGACGCTGACCGGCGCGATGGAGCGCGCGCTGGGGGACTTTTACGCGGGGGTGTTCGCGAACGACACCGACTGGCGGACGCTCGTCGTCGAGTCCGGCGAGGCGAGCGGCGACCACGCCTGGCCTTGGCCGCTCCACTCCCGGTATCGCCGCTACGTCGACTCTGACTACGCCGACATGAAGAACTCGAACATCCGCTCGCAGGGAGTCCCGGTCCTCGCCGCGGAGTTCCTGCACGAGTTCGCAGGCGAGGGGCCCTGGGCGCACGTCGACATGGCCGGAACCGGCTTCTTCACCTGGCCGCGGCACGACTATTTGTGGCAACGCGGCGGCACCGGTTACGGCGTGCGCCTGATCTGCGAACTCGCCGACAGACTGGCCGCGGCGGATTGAACTTCGACCTCACTCCGGAGCAACAGCTCGTGCGGGACACGGTCCGCGAGTTCGCGGAGTCCCGGATCGCGCCCGTCGCCGCCGAGCTCGATCGCGAGCACCGCTTCCCGTACGACCTCGTGTCCGAGCTCGCCGAGCTCGGATTGATGGGCATGACCGTGCCCGAGGAATACGGCGGCGCCGGCGCCGACACCCTCTCGTATGCGCTTGCTGTCGAGGAGCTGACGCGGATCGATTCCTCGGTCGCGATCACCGTCGCGGCTCATCACTCGCTCGGAACGCTGCCGATCTTCTACTTCGGCAACGAAGAGCAGAAACGAGAATGGCTGCCGAGGCTCGCTTCGGGCGAGGCGCTGGCGGCCTTCGGCCTGACCGAGCCCGGCGCGGGCTCCGACGCCGGTGCGACGCGCACAACGGCCGAGCTCCGGGACGGACAGTGGGTCGTCAACGGCTCGAAGATCTTCATCACCAACGCCGGCACCGAGATCACCGCCTGCGTGATCATCACGGCCCGGACCGGCGAAGGCGAGATCTCGAACCTGATCGTTCCGAACGGCACGCCGGGCTACGAGATCTCAGCGCCGATGGAGAAGATGGGCTGGCACGCCTCCGACACGCGCGAGCTCTCGTTCCGCGACTGCGCGCTGCCGGAGGGGAACCTGCTCGGACCGCGCGGCCAGGGCTTCAACCAGTTCCTCCAGATTCTCGACGGCGGCCGGATCTCCGTGGCCGCGATGGCGGTCGGCCTGGCGCGGGGCGCATACGAGCTCGCACTCGCATACGCCCGCGAGCGCGAGCAGTTCGGCCGCCCGATCGCGAGGTTCCAGGCCGTGCAGTTCCGGCTCGCCGACATGGCGACCGAGATCGAGGCGGCGCGAAACCTCGTCTACAAGGCCGCTTGGGTCAAGGACCAGGGGCGCCCGTTCGGGAAGGAGGCCGCGATCGCGAAGCTCTACTCGGGCGAGATGTCGAACCGCGTCGTGAACTGGGCGCTGCAGGTCCACGGTGGCTACGGCTACATGGACGAGTTCGCGATCTCACGGCTCTACCGCGACCAGAAGATCCTGGAGATCGGGGAGGGAA
>VAWI01000027.1 GCA_005884005.1 Actinomycetota bacterium | reverse complement strand
GGCGTTCATCACGTAGACCTGCGAGGTCCCCGTGCGGTTGCTGTTGAAGACGATCTTGCTGCCGTCGGGTGAGAAGGCGGGGTAGACGTTGTTGCCGACGGTGGTCAGCTGTTGCGGCGTGCCGCCGTCACTGGGGACGACGTAGATGTTGCGCGCGGTCGCGCCGGCGGGCTGGGCGGCGAAGACGATCTCGCTCCCGTCGGGTGAGTAGTCGGGGAAGATCGCAGGGCCGCTCATGTGCGTGACCTGCTGCTTGTCGGTGCCGTTCTGCTTCATCGTCCACACCTGGACGGGGCCGCCGCCCTGGCCCGAGCAGTAGGCGATCCGCCTGCCGTCGGCCGAGTAGTCGGCGCAGGCGTCGAAGCCCGGGTCGGTGGTGAGGCGGCGCAGGTCCTGCCCGTCCGGGCGCACCGAGTAGACGTCGGTGTTGCCGTTGATCCTGATCCCGAAGGCGAGCCGCCCGTTCGTCGCCCCTGGGTAGGTGGCGCGGGCGGATCCCACTGCGGCGGCCAGGGCCGCCAGTGCGAGCACGGCGGCGAGCGCGGTTGTGACAACCGTCCTGTTCATCTCATTCCCTCCTCCTGTTGTGGACGTGGCTGATGGCTCGCCGGCCGGAGTCCGCTGACCCGCCAGGCGACCTTCACGTGCGGCTCGTCGGTGGCGATCGTGAAGCGGCCGTCGTTGAGCTCGGCGGTCACGCGGGCGCTGCTCTGCGGGTCGAGGTCGCACAGCTCGTACGCGAGCGGCGGCTCGAGCGGCCCGGCCTCGGCCGGCAACCTGACCGTCGCGTAACCGCGGGCGTCGGTCCAGACCTCCCCGTGGTAGGAGGCGGTCTCCGCTGCCGACGGGTTGAGCGAGCGAGCCATGGCGCGACTGTGGCCGGCCGAGGTAAGACAGCGGGCACAGTCGGATAAACAGACCTGGCTCGGGGGCTTCCCTTTTGGCTTAGGAAGCGGTAAAACCTGGCGGTGGAGTACCGGATCCTCGGGCCGCTGGAAGTGGTCGACGAGGGCGAGCCGGTCGCGCTGGGGAGGCTGAAGGAGCGGCTTGTCCTAGCGACCCTGCTCCTGCACGCGAACGAGTTCGTCGCCCGCGAGCGCCTGATCGACGAGCTCTGGGGCGAGTCGCCGCCGCCCACGGCGAGGAAGGCCGTCAACGTCTACGTCTCCCAGCTGCGCAAGGCGCTGGCCCGCAACGGTCACGACCCGATCACGACCGCGGACGGGGGCTACCGCCTCGAGGTCGATGCCGAGCGGCTCGACGCCGCGCGCCTGCAGCAGCTCCTTGCCACCGCCCGCGAGCGGGCAGCGGCGGGCGAGCTCGAAGCGGCTGCCGAGCTTCTGCGCGAAGCGCTCGCCCTCTGGCGCGGCCCCGCTCTCGCCGGCCTCCTGCTCGAATCGCACGGGCGTGACGAGATCGCGCAGCTCGACGAGCTGCGGCTGACGGCGCTGATGGACCGGATCGACTGCGATCTTGCGCTCGGGCGTCACGATCAGGTGCTCGGCGAGCTGCACGTGCTGGTCGGCGAACACCCGCTGCGAGAACGCCTGCGCGCGCAGCTGATGCTCGCCCTGTACCGCGCCGGTCGGCAGGCAGAAGCCCTGGAGGCCTACCAGCAGGCACGCCAGACGCTCGTCGAGGAGCTCGGGATCGAGCCAAGCGAGCCGCTGCAACGGCTACAGCAGGCAATCCTCCGCCACGACCCGTCCCTCGAAACACCGGAAGGCACAGCAGCGGTGAACGGACTCGCGCCGGCCACAGCGCGGCCCCCGCAGGCCCCTCCGGTCGAGGCATGCGCACCGGCTGCGCGGCGGCGGTTCCAGCCGCGACGCTGGCAACTCGCGATCGCCGTTCTCGTCATCCTCGCCGCATCTGCTGCGGCGGTCGTCGTCTTCTCGACTTCGGCCGCCGCGACACCGCACGTCGTCCCGGACAGCCTCGTCCGTATCGACCCGCGCAGCGGAAAGATCGTCTCCGTCACTTCGGTCGGGGCTGAGCCGCAGGGGATTGCCATCACCCCGAGAGGAATCTGGACCACTAACCTCACCGAGAACCTTGTCACCCGATACGACCTGCGCACCCACAAGGTTCAGACGCTGGGTACCCCGCCCGAGCCATTCGCCGTCGTCGCCGATGCCGGCAACGCCTGGGTCTCGAGCCTTCGCAGTTCCTCGACCATCACCCGGTTCGCGGCGTTCGGCACCGGCCCCTCAGCGGGCTGGGGCCCTCTGGATCCCTCGGACACCTCTAAGATTCATCTCCCTCCGCCGGGCGCAGTATCACTCGCCCTCGGGGCGGGCTACCTGTGGGCGGTCGCCGGTCCAAAGACGACTCCGGGGACGGACGATCGGGTGTGGCTGGTCGACCCGGCGAGCGATCGGGTCGTCCGTCTGCTGCGGCTCGGACGTGAGACGACGTCCATCGCCTTCGGCGACGGAGCCGCCTGGATCGGGGCATTCGCCAACGAACATGAGATCGCGAGCTTCCCGGCGCCGTGGAGGGGGGCGAGCTGGCTTTTCTCAATCAAATTCGGCGCGGCGGGGCCGCGCACGCAGTCGTACCGCCTCGAGACCGGCGACACCGCAGGACCGAGCGCGGTCGCCGTCGGCGACGGCAAAGTCTGGGTCTTGACGTGCGGAACCTGCAACATCGGGGTCGACAACCAGAAGCTGCTGGAGTTCGATCCCGGCACCGGGCTGGTGGTCAAACGGATCCCGCTCGGTAGCCGAAACCCTAACGCCCTCGCCGTCGGCGCAGGCTCGGTCTGGCTCGTGAACCAAGTCGACGCATCAGTGATGCAGCTCGACCCGAAGACCCGCCGCATTCGCACCATTCCCGTCGGAAACCCGAGAACTGCGGCGATTTGTGGGATCGCAGCGAGTCGCAATGCCGTCTGGGTGGCAATCGGCAACCGCTACTGCGAGGACACGGGCGGCTGAAGCGGGACCTTCCGGATGAGAGGGAGGTGGCGCGCGGGAAGGCGGAGCGGTCGACGAGCGTGCCGTGCTGCGTATCCCCTCTCCTGCCTCGTGCTCTGCGTGGCCTTTGCCCCCGCATGCCGAGCTGCTGCTGTTGCACCGCGGTAGTGAACTTCGCTGCGGGAAGACATGCTCAACCTCGGCTGGGTGTCGCTGTCCCTCCCGGACAGCGACGAGCGCCACCAAGCTGACGCTGCTGGCGACGCTTGCCGGTCGTCAGAGCAAGCTATACGGGGCGCTTCCTATTCAGACAACAGCCCATCCCGCTCATATCCCGCAGGAGGCCGACGAAAGCTCCCGCCGAGGCCCGGGGTCTCCCGGTCGCCTATCAGATCGACGCGATCGCGATCGGCCCGCGCGCGATCGCCTTCTCCTACGTGTGCTCGGTCGCAGCAGCGCGGAGCAGGCAGTGAGCTGAGAGCCGGAACCTGAGGCCCCGGCTCTCACTTTTGGTTCGCTCGTTGAGCTTCGAGAGCTCCTAGAAAGCCAGCGGGTACGCCCAGGTGATGTACGTCACCTGCGTCTGCCCGTTTGCGAGGTGCTGAACGTAGACGGACTCGGAAGGATTCGCCCACCAAGGCACTGCGGCCGCCGCACCATTTCCGACCGACGCCCCGATCGTGGTCGATGAATCGAGGTGCCCGGTCCCGGTGCAGGTGTGTGCGGTGCCGCCGCTACCGCTGGTCAGCGTCCTGCCCGCGTTCGCCGGATCGTAGATGCAGAGCAGCTCGTCGTAGTCGCCCGCGTTCGGCGTCGTCGAGGTCGAGTTCGTGCTGTGGTAGTAGTCCATGCAGGTCCCGAACGACGCGCCCGATGTGTCCTGATGGTCGAGCCCAAAGGTGTGCCCAACTTCCTGACACATGACGTGCTCGCGTTCGTATGTGTTGTTGTAGGCGTAACTCGCGCCGGGTCCAAGGTAGTAGTCGTTCACCTTGACCGTGCCCTGCACGATGTGCGAACTCCCCGACTGCAGCCAGATGGTGGCGACGCCGAGCCAGCCGTTATTCCCGTAGCTCCCGTTGCAAATCTCGTCCCGGCCCGCGGTCGGGCGGCAGTTCTTGTTCCTCGCCTGCCCGGCGACGTTCAACGTGTCGAGAACTGTCGACTGCGACCAGGCGCTCGATGTCTGGCTCCTTTGCGGCGGGAGCACCACCAGCGACAAAGCCGTGATCCGGTCGTTCGAGGGCCGTCCAGAACATGAGCAGAGCCGCGGCGGCTGAGGTCTCGCAGAGTTGGCCCGAGCCGGGCGAGAACCTCGCCGGGACCGCCGACATCGAGCCCTCTTCCGGCATGGGCAAACCGATCGTATTGCCGAGGTAGCGCCGGGACAGCGCGCGTGAGAGGATGACGCCGGAACGGTCTACTCGTTTCGTCCCGATGAGGAGCATCCTGAGAGGCCAGGCCGCTGGATCATGCCGCCCCCGCTTACGAGGACGTCGCAGCGCCGAGCCGTACGAGCCGCCCCGCTCGCCGGCATGCTGGATCTCAGGCCTCCCGCAACCTCAACAGCAGAGGAGGGCCCCCCGTGTACACCCACAACGGTGACAGTTTCTTCGTCGTCGACGGCCATCTTCATTTCTGGGACGCAAGCCCTGCGAACTGGGTGAGCGGCCAGGAGCAGTACGCAAAGGGCTGGATCGAATGCTTCCACGCGTACATGGGCCTTGGTCCCGAGGAGACGCACTGGCCGATCGAGAAGTTCCAGAAGTACTCGGAGGACGACTTCGTCAAGGACGTCTTCGAGGACGGGCACGTGGACGTCGGCATCTTCCAGTCGACCTACTTGAAGGAGTGGTACACCGACGGCTTCAACACACTCGAGAAGAACGCGGAGCTGGTCGAGAAGTATCCGGACCGCCTGATCGCCAACGGACGCTGGGATCCGCGCGAGGGCGAGGCGGGCCTGAAGCAGCTCGAGGACGACGCCAAGCGCTACAACCTCCAGGGCGTCAAGCTCTACACGGCCGAGTGGTATCAGGGCTCGCGTGGCTGGTCGCTCAAGGACCCCGAGTCGCAGCGCTTCCTGGAGAAGTGCCAGGAGCTCGGGATCAAGAACATCCACGTCCATAAGGGCCCGACAATCTGGCCGCTCGACAAGGACGCGTTCGACGTCTCGGATGTCGACTACGTCGCCACGAACTTCCCGGAGCTCAACTTCATCGTCGAGCACGTCGGCCTGCCGCGGATCGAAGACTTCTGCTTCATGGCGACGCAGGAGCCGAATGTCTACGCGGGGCTCGCGGTCGTCATCGGAGGCTTGATGCATGCCCGGCCGCGCTTCTTCGCCAAGGTGATGGGCGAGCTGCTGTTCTGGGTCGGCGAGGACAAGATGCTCTGGGCCAGCGACTACGCGATCTGGGAGCCGAGGTGGCAGGTTGAGGGCTTCGTCGACTGGACGTCCCCGGAGGACGAGGAGTTCTCGGACTACCCGCGGATCACAACCGACGGGAAGAAGAAGATCCTCGGCCTCAACGCCGCCAAGCTCTACGGAATCGACGTTCCGGTGGAGTTTCAGATCCCGGCCGAGGCAGGAGAGCCGGCGGCGAGGGAGGACGCACAGCTCGTCGATTCGGCATGAACACGCGGGCGCGCGTCCTCGAGGCGCTAAGCGAGGTCCACGATCCCGAGCTCGATGAGCCGATCACCTCGCTTGGATTCGTGACCTCCTGTGAGGTGTCGTCGGGTGGCGACGTGGAGATCCTGCTCCGGTTGCCGACGCCGCAATGCGCTCCCAACTTCGCGTACCTGATGGCAGCCGACGCGCGCGACGTCGTGCGCCGGCTGCCGGACCTCGGCCGGATCGAAGTCAGGCTGGAGGACCACTACACCGGCGAGGAGATCAACGCCGCAATCGCGCGCGGCGAAGGCTTCGCGGGCGCGTTTCCGGGCGAGACCGACGACGACCACCTGGGCGCCCTGCGCGAGCTGTTCCAGCGCAAGGCGCTCGTCGCCCGCCAGGCGAGGCTGTGCGAGGCGCTGCTCGCGGATGGCGCGACGCCCGAGCAGGTCACCGCGCGCCGCGTCACCGACCTCCCCGACGACGCCGACGCACGGCGGTGCCTGGAGTTACGCAGTCAGTTGGGAATCGGCTGCGACCCCGACTCGGCGGCGTTCGTTGCGCCCAACGGCGAGCCCGTGGCGGCCCCTGAGCTGACGCTGTGGCTGCGAAAGGCCCGACTCGTGCGAACGAGCCTCGACGTGAACGGCAGCATCTGCCGGTCTCTTCTGCAAATCCGCTCTCGGCGCGGGACCGAGCTCGAGGAGGTTGGAACATGAAGGCCGCGCGGCTGCATGCCTATCACGACCCCCTGGCCTTGGACGAGGTCGACGAGCCGCGTGCTATGGGGCCGCTCGACGTCGTCGTCCGCATCGGCGCGGCCGGCCTGTGCCGCACCGATCTCCACATCCAGGAGGGGCAGTGGGCCGAGAAGTCCGGCGTGACGCTGCCCTACACGCTCGGCCACGAGAACGCCGGCTGGATCCATGAGGTGGGCTCGGGCGTGACGAACGTCGAGGTCGGCGACACGGTGATCGTGCATCCCTACATCACCTGTGGGCTCTGCGCTTCGTGCCGTCGCGGCGACGACATGCACTGCGTAAACGGCCGTTTCCCCGGAATCAGCGAAGACGGCGGTTTCGCCGACTTCCTGCTCACGAGCGCTCGGTCCGTGATCAAGCTCGACCCGTCGCTGGAGCCGAAGGACATCGCCGCGCTCGCCGACGCGGGGTTGACCGCGATCCACGCCGTCAAGAAGACGCTGCCCGTGCTCACCCCCGGAACGCGCGCGGTGGTGATCGGAGCGGGTGGCCTCGGGCACATCGGGATCCAGTGCCTGGCGGCGATGACGCCGGCCGAGATCATCGTCGTCGATCCCTCTGAGCCGGCGCTCGCGCTCGCCCGCGAGGTCGGTGCCGACCACACGGTCCGCGTCGACGGCTCGCATGTCGACACGGTTCGAGAGCTGACCAACGGCATCGGCGCAGAGGTGATCCTCGACTTCGTCGGCGAGAAGGGCGCGGTCGAGGACGGGATCGCGATGGTCAAGGACGGGGGCTTCTATTACGTGATCGGCTACGGGCAGAACCTCGTCGTCCCGACGATCGACATCATCTCGCGCGAGATCTCGTTCATCGGGAACCTCGTCGGCACCTACGCCGACCTCGAGGAGCTGATGACGCTGACCGCCCAGGACAAGGTTCGCCTTCACACGAGCACGTATCCGCTCGACGCGATCAACGACGCGATGGCCGATCTCGACGGAGGGCGGCTGCAGGGGCGCGGGATCCTCGTGCCGGCGGGCGCCGGCTAGCCGGCCCAGCGCCGATGCGCGCGCTCGACGGGCAGGCGCGAGCGACCATTTTGGCTCTCCGAAAACCCGCCTGCACGCGGGTCTTCCCTCGTCAGGTGTGGTGCTTATGCGCACCGGTTCTCTGCAAGCGGATCGCAAGCGTTCCGCTCCGACTGAGGCGACCGATTCCGGGACCGCCCCGGCACTCGCCCGTTCTCCGTTCTAAAGCCGAGGTGCCTGGCGGTCGATAAGGCG
>VAWI01000003.1 GCA_005884005.1 Actinomycetota bacterium | reverse complement strand
TGGAATGACCGAACGAGCCGAATCGTTTTGAAAGAACATGAAGACAATCGACGAAATCAAGGCCGAGATCGAGCGCGCGACCGAGCGCCGCGCCGAGCTCTGGCACGTTCTTTCTCAAGGCCACGATTCAGAAGCCGCGACTGAGGTGAAGGAGCTCGAGGACCGCATCCGGAGTCTCTGGGACGAGGAGCGGATGCTTCGAGCCCACCTTCGCTTCGGCGACCGCGACGAAATCATCAAGCGAGCCCGCCACGAAGAGCGCCTGGCTCGCGCGGCGTAACACCCCTCTCCTCCCCCGAAACGAACCGGCGGCCCACAAGCCGCCGGTTCTTTATCACGGGGAACCCATGGCTCCCCGTGACCCCCTCCTTCTTGTCGGGGCATCCACCTCGCGGTTGGGCTCCCGCCGGGCAAAGCCCGGCTCCGCCCGCAAACGGACGCTCTACACTGAAATGACTCGGGGCGTTAGCTCAGCTGGGAGAGCGCCGGCTTTGCAAGCCGGAGGTCGCCGGTTCGATCCCGGCACGCTCCATCCGATGTAGGTAAGCCGATTTCAGGGTAAGTCCCCGCAAATCGGCCTATTCTGTGGTTCGACCATGCTCGCCCGTTGGGGACCGCCGAGAGGCTGTTGAGACCGTATTCCCACGGTTTAGGCCAGGTTCGCGGGAATCTCACGGTCTCAGCAAGTTCTCAAACTTGAAGCGGAGCGGCCTGGTCGCCGAACACCGGCCCACGCGAGAGGCCCGCTGGGGAATCCCCACGACGTGTCTTCATCGACTGTCCGTGGCAGCATTTCCATGCGGGCCCGTTTCGCGATTACGACTGTGCCTCCTCAGGACACATCCACTGAGACGCTTCCGACATCGCCAACGTTTCTTGCTGTCCGATACGGATTCGTCGCCCTGACGATCCCGATCGTGTGGTACTGGCTCGGCATGGTGGCAGGCGCGGCGACGGCCGTATCCTTGGCAGCGGTCATCCTGTTGTTTGGCCCCCGCGCGCTCGTTCTCGACGAGCAAGGCTACCGCTTGCTCTCGTTGTTTCCGCGCAAGAAGGTGCTCTGGGGCATGGTCGATTCCTTCAGGATGGGTTCGGCACCGCGCACCGGCACGTTCGTGGTGTACACAAAGGCAGGGCGCAGGCCGCGCTGGTGGTGGCCGGCGCGAGGCGGGATGATTCCCCGGGCATTTGCCCCCAAGCCCGGGAGCCGAGCGTTGAGCGCGAGCGATCTCGCTGACTTGCTGCCAAAGCGTTCTTCATCTTCCGCGCGCGCGTACTGGTAGACGGCCACTGCGTCGAAGATTGACGAGGGCCGCTTCGCGGCGCCGAGTGGCCCGAGGTGTGCGCGAAGAGCTTGTCGAGTTCCGTGCCGACGAGATCGGCCTTGCCGGCTGACTGCTTGCCGCTTAACCAGATTGTTCAGTCCCAGAAGTGCTGGTCAAAAAAGTTTGCGAATAGAAAGATTTCGGAGCGCGGCCGCCCGTCCAGCAACGACCGCGCTCCCCGGAATGGCTGGCGCCTTGTTGCGTCAGCTCGGTTTGTCGTTAGTGGCTTACCGTGACCACGTTGCTCGTGCCGGTGATGTACCCGGGCGCCGTCTGCGAGCTCGGCATTACAACCCGCAGACGCGAGCGCCCAAGGTGCAAGCGGACGCGGAAGCTCGCCGCGGAGTTCGCATCGAGCGTCACCCGCTTCAGCGTCGCGACGCCGGTCGAGGTCAGCCGCTGAACGAGCACGAACTTGCCGGCGAAGGACCGCGCGGCCGACACTTTGGTCGAGAAGCGGCCGGTCCCTTGGCTGACGAGCGCAAGCGTGATCAGCGGCCGTACCTTTACGTTGACGGTCGAGCTGGTCGCGCTCTTCCATTTTGCTTGGTAGGCGGTTTCGATCGTCGGCTTGACCACCTCCGACCAGTGACCGCCCGACACCGTCTGCACGGGTGCGAGGTCCGCAAAGGCCGTTGTCCCGAACGGCTCAGCGAGGACGCTCACATTCTCGCCCGCCTTGCTGTTTGAGACTTTGCCCGAGAGAGTGACGCTCTTGCCGAAGACGACGCTTGGCCGCGAGGCCGAGATCGTCACCGTCTGCGGAGTCGCCGCTGTGCCGACACTCGCAAGCAGCAGTGCGAGCCCGGTCGTCACGAGAGCTACACGTGTCCTACCCATTAGAGACCCCTTTCATCGCTAGTAAGACGCTCTACAGCAATAGATCCCGCAGGCACTAACACTTCACACTTGAAGTGGGTAAAAGCGACGTAAAGCTGGACATGCGGATGGCCCGCTGCTCCCGCCTCCTCGGAGGACATTTCGCGAACACTGGCCCAGACGAGACGGCTACCACCTGAATAGGAACGATCAACAGCGGAGAGAACCGGGGATCTTCACTGGGGCGGCGGGAGCCGCAGACCATCGAGCGCGCGCTGTGCTTCGGAGCGAAGGGCAGGCGTCGATCGCGAACCGAGATAGACCCGGACAATCACGGAGTAAGCCCGCCGGGGCCCGCGCCCGTTGCCGCGTGGGTGGGCCGTATGACCGCTCGCTCCTGAACGCCCGCGCGTAGCGCAGCTTCGGAGATGCGGGCGACGCGATCGCGCTCGTCGTTCCACAGCCGCATGAGGACCTGGCCGGTGAAGTCGTGCTTGTCTTCGTGGTCCTCCAGCGCCGCCTGTGGCCAGAACAGCTGACCTGCGCTGAGCTCAAGCGTCGTCAGCAGCGCCTCGGTCGGATCGACAGGGATCCGCTCGCCGAACTTGGCGCGCGCGCCTTGCCGACTTCCTTCTCAGCCTGGAGCTTGACCGCATTCTTGCTACCAGCGGTCAAGGTCGCTCTCCGGTCTAGGCCCGAATCGCGAGGCGCGAAAATTGCCCTGCTACCAGGCACTTCTGCTAGGCGACGGGGAGGCGCATCCGGTTCAATTCGCTCTGTGCGACACCGAGCAGATGCTTGGTTGGTTGCTGGGTTGCAAAGTAGACGCGGACGTCAAGCCGCCAACCACGAACAGAAACGTCCAATACTCGCTCCTGGACGTTCGGGGCTGGCTGGGTCTCCCAGGTTCGCATGACGTGGAACGTACGAAGGCGGAGCGGCCACTCTGCGCGTCTGTAGTTCGAGGTCGGGCCACCGCGCCCGACGGTCGTCGCCGCGATAAGTACGGCGTTTCGGCTAAGGCGGCGCAGTCCCGTTCCGAGGGAGTACGGCTGTAGCGCCGAGAGATCGGACCGACGCGTCGAGATCGCCCAGACCTGCGGAGCGATGCCGATCGCGCGCAGAGGGTGCATTGAGTACAGGTGCCGGGTCGGTCCCGTCGTCACAGTGAGCCATTCGTGCAGCGCAGGCTGAAACGTGGGCGGAGCCAGAAGCGGCAGGGCTGGCTCCGATGACGCCGCGGTTCCGCCGATCGTCGAGAGGACGAAGAGGCACAAGCCGGCACTCACGATGCGTGCAAGGCGCATTTCAACCGGTTACGCCTATATGGCCTGGTCGCGTCCCGCGGCTCCTCCGGCCAGAACTCCGGGCACGGGCGCCTGTTCTGGCACCCGTGCCCGGCGAAGACGGCTAAGGCCCTGCGAGATCGGTGACGAAGTTCGGCGCCCATGGGGTGCCAAAGCCCGTCGTCATGTCCCAACCCGCGAGGGTCGGCGAGCCCGGGACCGGGCCGACGCTGACGCTGCCGTCGGGGTTGTACTGGAACATCGCATTCGAATCCAGGTTGCCGCTGACCACACCGGCGTCGCCCTGGTGAGTCGGCGCGACGTCGACGAACGCGTTCGACGGGAGGGAGTACAGCTTGGGCGCCAGGTTGCCGATCGGCGCTTCGCCGAGACCCCCACGTCGCTGGTTGACGAGCGAGGTCAGCGCGGCGATCTGGGGCGTGGAGGCGCTCGTGCCTCCGATCAGGTAGAAGCCCTGCTGATCCGAAGGCAGGAACGACTGCAAGTCGACCAGAACGGCGCCGTTCACCGCAGCGTTCCAGCTGAGATCGGGAATCCCGCGGTGGTTGCCCGGGATCTTCGATGCGACCGAGTCCTGCCATGACGGTCGCGGGTAGATCGAGCTCGGCCCACCCCCCGTCGCTGCTGGGAGCCACGACTCGTTCCAGACGACGTCGAGGTTGCCACCGGTGGTCGAGTTGAAGTAGTCCGGGTTGAAGTCGGTCGGTGTGAACGGAACGTCACTCTTGGGGTCCCAGGTCCAGCCGAATTGGAGCTGGGTGCCGCCGACCGATGTCACGTACGGGCTCGTCGATGGCCAGAAGGTCGCTGGGTTCGAACCAACCGCCGACCTGTGGTGCTGCTTGAGGAGGTCGTTCGTGCCCCAGTCGCCAGACGCGCCGAAGAAGGAGTCGCCCTTCTCGATGCCCTTCTGAAAGACGGCGTCGAACTTGGAGGTTTGGGTCGCCGCTGCGCCTCCGAACGCGGATTCGGTGGTCGCAAGGCTCATCGAGAAGACAGTGCCTGCCGGGTAGGTGTCGATTGCTTGGTTGATCGCCTTGAAGAGGTTCGGGAAACCCTGGACGCCCAGCGTTTCTGCCGGCGGAACCGCCATCAGGACGATGTGTGCGTGCGGCGCGATCGCATATGACCACTGCACGTCGAGCGCCGCCTCTACGGCCCAGCCCGCCGCCGCGCTCGGGCCGGACTGTCCATTACCGTTCGCGTTCTTGTAGTCGGGCCGGCCAAGCGGGAACACCTGGTCGAAGTTGGGCTCCGGCTCGCTCGGGAAGAACGCGTCGTGGAACGTCTGGAGCTCGTCCGCCGCTGCAGGACTGCCGTAGGCGTCGATCAGGACGACGGTCTGGCCGTCGCCCTTCTCGGGCAGCTGGTCGATGCCATAGGCCTCACGGATATCGCTCGGCAGGTAGCAATGGAGGTTGCCGCCCGCCGCGGTGCAGCCCGACCAACCGCTGGCGCGATGCCACCGCGGCTGGACCGCCACCGGCCCTCCCGGTGCCTGCAGGACCTGCGGGGCGAGGCTGCCCTGCGCAGTCGGCTGCGCCGATCGAGCGGCACCACCGGCGCCAGCCGCCACGGCGATAACGGCGGCCGCCGCCGCAAGGATGAATAGCCGCTTCATTTATCTCCCCTCTCTCTAACAGGCCGCGGAACGGGCCTTGAGGATGATCCTAAGGGTTTCGAGACCGAACAAAGCCTCCCACGCGCCGGAGGCGACCCTATGCTGTCGAACCATGAGCGAGCCGAGAATCCAACATCTCACCGCACGCCAGCGCGACGCGCTCGCCGCGGAACTTGCCGAGCTCGAAGGCCCGAAGCGAACAGCCATGGTTCAAGCGATCAAGACGGCGCGGGAGCACGGCGACCTGTCGGAGAACTTCGAATACCACGCCGCGAAGGACGAGCAGGGCTTGCTGGAAGCGCGCATTCGGACGCTGCGTTCGCGCCTCGACCACTCAGTTCTCGTTGAAGAATCGGAGCTGGCGCCCGACAAGGTTGGTGTCGGATCGATGGTGGAGATTGAAGACCCGAACGGCAACCGCGTGGAGGGCGAGATCTCGAGCGTCGGCGGAACCGGCGCGATTTCACCTGACTCGCCGCTCGGCCGCGCGCTCCTCGGGCACTACGAAGGCGACGCCGTCGAAGTGGATGCCCCGCGCGGCAGGTGGATCGCGCGAATCGTGTCGATTCGGCGTCCCTGAATCCGCCCCAGGTGAGAACGTGGGAGGGCGGTAGCTGCGGCGGTAGACCGCCCTCCCCCAATTGCCTCGGGCACGCGCCCCTAGAGAGCTGCCAGCTCCCGCACCTGGGTGAGTCGGATGTTGTTGCCCGACGGGTCGCGAAAGGCCGAGTCGATTCCATAAGGCCGCTCCTCCGGCTGCTCGACGAAATCGACCCCGCGCCCTTTCAGCTCCTCGTAGGAGGCCTGGACGTCGTCGGTGGTGAGGAAGATCGTGCCGGCGAAGCCCTTCGCCATCAGGCTTCTGACCTGCTCGGCCGTCTCCGCATCCATCACCGGCGGGCCGGGGATAGCCATCAGGACGATCGAGACGTCGGCCTGTCCGGCCGGGGCGACGGTCAGCCAGCGGAAGTTGCTCATTTCGGGCAGCGTCACGTCGGCGCGTACCTCTAGGCCGACCTTTTCGGTGTAGAAGGCAAGAGCCTCGTCCTGGTCGTGCACCCATAGCAGCGCATTGGCGATCTTGATCATCCAGTCCTCCTGAATCGACGGAAATGGTCGGCGCTGATGCTAGGGACGACCGCGACGGCTGTCTTCTCGAAACGTGCGGTGTTGCGGGCGGCCGAACGCACGCAGGACGCAGGTCGGGATCTGCGCGTGCTGTGAAGCTGGGGGGAACTGGGCACGGTAGGCGGTCGGCGACCTGCCGTAGGTTCGGGTGAAGCTGGTCGTGAACGAGCCGACACTATGAAGCCCGACCGAAAGACAGATGTTGGCGACCGTGCGGTCGGTGGCGCGAAGCAGCGCCGCGGCGCGCTCCAGGCGCCGGGTCAACAAATACGCGTGCGGGGACTCGCCGAACGCTCGCCGGAACTCGCGGCTGAAGTGGGCGCGTGAGAGTCCCGCGGCGCCGGCCAGATCGTCGACGCCCAGCGGCTCGGCGTAGCGCGCATCGGCGACGTCTTTCGCGCGGAGCAGGTGGCGGGCCGGCGGGACGAAGACCATTCCGCCAGTATCGCGGCTCGCGTTGGCTCTCGCGATACGCTCCACGCGTCATGCCCTTGTCGATTCGCCTCGTCCTCGCCTTGGCGATCAACGCCGCCGCGCTCTGGGTTGCCAACTCGCTCTTTTCGGGCGTGCACATTCACGGCTGGTGGGCCTACATCATCGGAGCGGCCGTACTCGGGATTGCCAACGCGGTGATCAAGCCCGTGCTCGCGCTGATCACGCTGCCGTTGATCATCCTCACGCTCGGGCTGTTCCTGCTCGTGATCAACATCGCGATGATCGCGCTCGCGGAGTGGGTCGCGCCGAACTTCTCGATCGACGGGTTCTGGACCTACGTCGGCACCGTCGTGATCATCTGGCTCGTCAACTGGGTCGGGCACACGCTCGTCGACCAGCTCGAAGACTCGCGCCGCCGGCCGTCGCTTATCTAGGTCGTGCACAGCTGGACCGCTGAGCTCGTCGTCGACGAGGAGCTTGCCCGGCGGCTGCTCGCCCAGTTTCCCGAGCTCGAGATCGAGTCGCTGCGGCCATTTGCCGAGGGCTGGGATTACACAATCTGGCTCGTCAACGAAGGCTGGACCTTCCGGTTCCCGCGGCGCGAGATCGCAGTTCCGGGCGTCCGGCGCGAGATCGCGGTCCTGGACGAGCTGGCGCCGCTGCTGCCGATTCCGGTGCCGCTGCCCGTCTTCGTCGGCGAGCCCGCCGAGGGCTTTCCCTGGCCGTTCTTCGGCAGCGAGCTCCTGCCCGGGCGTGAGCTCGGCGACGCAGCGCTGGACGACCGGGCGCGGATGGAGGTCGGGCGGCGGCTGGCCCGATTCCTACGCCGCCTCCACGACGCCGAGGTGGCGTACGAGCTGCCTCCCGACGGGAACAGGCGGGCCGACATGAGCGTGCGGGTGCCGAGGACGCGAGAGCAGCTCGGAGAGCTGGAGGCGGCCGGCATCTGGCAGCGTCCGGCCTCTGTCGACCGCCTGCTCGAGGCGGCCAAGGACCTTCCTCCGTCGGAGACTTTCGCGCTTGTGCACGGCGATCTCCATTTCCGTCAGGTGCTGGTCGGCAATGAGGCGAACCCGACAGGCGTCATCGACTGGGTCGACGTCTGCCGCAGCGATCCGGCGATCGACCTGTCGATGCTCTGGAGCTACCTCCCGTCCGACGGACGGGAGGCGTTCCTCGCCGAGTACGGGCCGGTGAGCGAAGAGCAGCTCGTCCGGGCACGTGTGCTCGCGCTCTCGCTCTCGGCAGCGCTCGCGCACTACGGCCACGCCGAAGGTTTCGGGGCAATCGAGCGCGAAGCTCTCTCGGGCCTCGAACGAACAGCCGCCGAATGAACCCTTAAGCTTCCGCGGTGCGCCTCGCCCTGATCTCGGACATTCACGCCAACCTGTTGGCGCTCGATGCGGTTCTCGGCGAGCTGAACGAGTCCGTTATCGACCGGCTCGTCTGTCTCGGCGACGTGGCTGCTGGACCGGAGCCTCGGGAGACGATCGAGCGGCTGCGAGAGGTTGGGTGCCCGGTGGTCCTCGGCAACTGGGACACATGGATGCTCGAGGGAGTCCCCGAGCTGGAGGTTCAAGCGGGGCCGAAGCTGCGCGACCAAGGCACCTGGAGCGCGGCGCAGCTCGAGGAGCCGGACAAAGCATTTCTCCGAGCGCTCCCGCCGCGGATCGAGCTCGAGCTCGAGGGAAAGACCGTGCTCTGCGTCCACGGCTCCCCGCGCTCGGCGCTGGAGGACATCCACGCGACGACGTCGGATGCGGAGCTCGCGCAGATGCTCAACGGCACCAAACCGGCCGTCTTGGCTGCGGGCCACACGCATGTGCAGCTCGCCCGCCTTCATGGCTCGACGCTGATCGTCAATCCGGGCAGCGTCGGCCTGCCTTTCAACAGCTGGCCGCCGAACGGGGCGCTCCGCATGTCGCCTTGGGCGGAGTACGCAATCTTGACCGTCGAAGACGGCTGCATCTCCACGGAGCTGCGGCGCGCCCCTTACGACGTCTCCGCGCTGCTCGACACCGCGCGCAAGGGCGGAATGCCGCATCAAGACTGGTGGGGCGAGCAATGGCTGGTGCCCGCCCGGACGTAACGAACCGTCTCTTTGCGAGACTGTTCGGAGATGACGAAAATTCAGAAAACAGAGCATGAGTGGCGGGCCGAATTGACCCCCGATCAGTATCGGATTCTGCGCGAGAAAGGCACCGAAGCGCCGTTCTCGGGTGAGTACGACTTCTCGTTCGAGCCCGGCACGTACCGCTGCGCCGGCTGTGGGGCCGAGTTGTTCGATTCGGAGACGAAGTACGACTCGGGCTGCGGTTGGCCTGCGTTCTACGCCCCGGCTTCGGAGGAAGCGATCGAGGCGGAGACCGATGCGAGCCATGGAATGGTTCGTACCGAGGTGCTGTGCGCGAACTGCGGCGGTCATCTCGGCCATGTCTTCCCGGACGGGCCGGCCCCGACCGGGCAGCGTTACTGCATCAACTCAGCAGCACTGAAACTGGAGGAGGAGTAGTGGAAAGGAAGGCAACGTTCGGCGCCGGCTGCTTCTGGGGCGTCGAGGCGGCGTTCCGCCAGCTGGATGGAGTGAAGAAGACCGAGGTCGGCTACGAGGGCGGCACGCTCGAGAACCCGACGTACGAGGATGTCTGCGCGCACACGACGGGCCATGCCGAGGTCGTCGAGGTCACCTACGACCCAGAGCAGATCTCGTACGAGCAGCTGCTGGACGTCTTCTGGGCGAAGCACGACTCGACGCAGCTCAATCGTCAGGGCTGGGACGTCGGCGATCAGTACCGCTCGGTGATCTTCGTCCACGATTCCGAGCAGCAGGAGATCGCGACGCGGTCGAAGGCGCAGGAGCAGACTCGGCACCGGCAGCCGGTCGTGACGTTTGTCGAGCCGGCGCAAGCGTTCTACCCGGCGGAGGACTACCACCAGCAGTACCTCGAGAAGCGGGGCCGGTCGAGCTGCACGCCTGCGCTACAGCGACAGGCCGTTTAGTTCCGGCCGAAGCTCCAGCCCGGAGCCGCTTGAGAGACAGGCACCGAAGGTGCCTGTCTCTACAACCGTCATGTCTTCGTCAGCGCGGCGTGAATCTGCTTCGTTAGTTCGGCAACCTGCTCCGTCAGCTCCTTGTCCTGGCGGGTCAGGTCGGTGTTCGACTCGAGCAAGTTGGTCAGCTTGTCCGTCTCGGCCTTGATCGCAGCGACGCGCTGCTGCGCCAGGCGCTCCATTTTGTCATGGCTGCGCTCGACGAATACCTCGTGGTCTTTGTCTCGGTCGGCCTGGCGCGTCTGGGCGAGCAGAATCAGCGGCGCCGCGTACGCGGCCTGGGTCGAGAACGCGAGGTTGAGCAGGATGAACGGATAAGGGTCCCAGCGGAAGCTGACCGCCAGCGCGTTGAGCGCGATCCAGATCACGACGACGATGGACTGGCCGATGATGTATTGCGGCGTGCCGAAGAAGCGAGCGGTCTTCTCGGCGCCGCGCCCGAAAGCATCCTGGCCGAAAGCGCCATGGTGCTGTTCGGCCGCCACGGACTCAGGCTACGGCGCGCGCCGGACGCGAACCGTAACGAGCCGGTTCCTGGCTAGCCTCCCGGTGTGATCGTGCTCGTCGATGCCCCGAACGTGAGGCGGTCGCTTTGGCCGAACCTGTCTCAGGAGCGGCTCGTTGAGCTGCTCGCGCGCTGGGCGGAGGAGGAAGGCGCCGACGCGATCGCGGTCTTCGACGGCCCCGCTCCCGAGATGGTCGCAGGCATCGAGGTGGTCGGGACCGACAGCGAGTCGGCCGACGACTGGATCACCCGCACGGCGTCAGAGCTCGCCGAGCCCTACGTCCTCGTCACCTCCGATCGCGAGCTGCGCGAGCGCGCGGGCGGGAACGCGGAACGGGTGATCGGCGGCGGCGCGTTCGCGCGGCAGTTGGCCGCTCTCGGCTGATCAGGCTGCCTGGCCGTCGCGATCGGGATAGATGCCGTCGCCCGTCTCCGGATCGAAGAAGCGAAGTCGGGCCGTATCGACGACGAGCTCGATCGGCTCGCCCTCGCGGGCTGGGCTCGTATGGCCGACCCGCGCGACCCAGAGATTGCCTTTCCGCCTCGTCTGCGCCTCTGTGGTCTCCACTGTGTCGTCCCCGACCGCCGCCCTGACGTCCTCCCCGAGGACGGGTGGGCCACCGACGCCGAAATGGACGTAAACGTCCGAGCCGAGGTCCTCCCGGATGTCGACCACGGCCGCGAGGCGCCGATCTTCGGGTGCGCCGGATGCAATCGCCGCATCCTCTATGTGCTCGGGCCTGACGCCGAGGATCACGCGCTTGCCGATAAACGGAGCAAGCGCTTTCGAATCCTCGAGCGCGAGCCGGCTGTCGCCGAAGACCGCTAACAGCGAGCCGTTCGACCGCTCGAGGTCGGCGCCGACGAGGTTCATCGCCGGGGAGCCGATGAACTCCGCGACGAATAGGTTCCGAGGTTCACGGTAGAGCTCGTGCGGCGGGGCCAATTGCTGCAGGACTCCGTCGCGCATGACCGCGACGCGGTCGCCCAGGGTCATTGCCTCCGTCTGGTCGTGGGTGACGTAGATCGTGGTCACAGCGAGGTCTCGTTGCAGACGGGCGATCTCGGCGCGCATCTCGACCCGAAGCTTTGCGTCGAGGTTCGAAAGCGGCTCGTCCATCAGAAACGCCTGCGGCTCGCGGACAATCGCCCGGCCCATCGCGACGCGCTGGCGCTGGCCGCCCGAGAGCGTGCGCGGCCGTTTGTTCAGCGTCTGCATGAGGCCAAGGACGCCGGCCGCGTCTGTCACCCGCGTCTTGATCTGTCCCTTCGGAAGCTTCCGCATCCGAAGCGCGAACCCCATGTTCCCGGCCGCCGTCATGTGGGGGTAGAGGGCGTAGTTCTGGAAGATCATCGCAATGTCGCGATCTTTCGGGGGAACCTTGTTGACGACCTGGCCGCCGATCCAGACCTTGCCGTCGGTGATGTCCTCGAGCCCGGCGACCATCCGCAGCGCGCTGGTCTTGCCGCAGCCGGACGGGCCGACCAGAACGACGAGCTCACCGTCCGCAATCTCCAGATCGAGCGCATCGACGGCCTTGGTGCCGTCGGGATAGATCTTCGTCAGCTGCTCGAGCTTGATCTCGGCCATGCTGCCCCTGCCAGGCGATTGGAGTCAAAAAACTGTACTTCGTATAGGATCGCCGCGCTTTGGCAGCGGTGGCGGAGGCCAGGCCGCAGTCGCGGCGCTTCCGCGATCTTCTGGAGGATCGCCGCTTTCTCGCGCCCGCCTTGATCGGCCCGGCGGCCCTGTTCATCGTCCTACTCGTCGGGGCACCGCTCGTGCTGGCGATCTATCTGAGCATGACGGATGCCACCGCCGGCCAGCTGACCGGCAAGTTCGTCTGGTTCCACAACTTCGTCGACGCGTGGCACAACGACAATTTCCGGCGGGCGCTGCGGAACACGATCGTCTTCACGCTCGCCTCGCAGGCGATCGTGCTGGTCGGCGCAGGGATCCTCGCTCATGCGCTGGTGCGCCCGTTCCGAGGTCGCTGGTTTCTTCGGCTGCTGATCTTGCTGCCGTGGGCGGCGCCCGTGGCTGTGAGCACGATTGGCTTTCTTTGGATCTTCGACTCTCAGTTCAGCGTCGTGAACTGGACGCTCGTCCACGATCTGATGCCCGGCGGTGGCCATTTCTACCTCTACCGGCCGGTGAACTGGGTACTCGGAGGGATCGACCACCTTCCGTGGGTGCACGTCGGCAAGATCCAACCCCTCAACCCGCCGCAGTGGCTTGGTCAGCCGACTCTCGCGATGCTCGCGATCATCTTCGTCCAGGCCTGGCGAATCCTGCCGTTCGCGACCGTAATCTTCATCGCCGGGCTCGCATCGATTCCGACCGAGGTGCACGATGCCGCCAAGGTCGACGGTGCCACGGGCCTGCGGAAGTTCTGGCACGTCACCCTCCCGCTGCAGCTGCCGATCGCGACGGTCGCACTCTTGTTCGGAATCGTCTTCACGGCGACCGACATGACCGTCGTCTACATCCTCACGAGCGGCGGCCCCTTCAACAGCACGCACATGCTCACTACCTGGGCCTACCAGACCGGAATCGTCTCGAGCAATCTCGGCGAGGGAGCGGCCATCTCGCTCTATCTGCTGCCGGTGTTGCTGGTCGTAACCGTATTGATGCTGCGCTTCGCGCGACGGGTCGAGGTCTCCTAGGTATGTGGAGCACGCTCCGCGAACGCGGCATCTCGTACCTGATTGTCGGGCCCTTCGCGATCGTGCTCGCGTTCCCGTTCTACTGGATGCTCGTGACCGCCTTCAAGACGAACGGCGACCTCTATGACCTGAACAACGTCCCCTTCACCTATCACCCATCGCAGGCCGCAGTCGGGGAGAAACTCCCGTTCCGCCACGACCACTGGTTGCCGTTCGGTTTCGAGAACGCGACCACCTCACACGTCAGCTTCATCTTCCACAACACGAACTACCTCCGCTGGGTTGAAAACACCGCAGTCGTAGGCGGGCTCGTCGTCGCGATCACGCTCCTTTTCGCCGTCCCAGCCGGATATTCGCTGGCGCGTCTGTCAGGGCGCTGGGGGCAGAGCGTCGGCGTCGGGATCTTCCTGACCTACCTCGTCCCGCCGACGCTGCTCTTCCTTCCGCTCTCGCGCGTGATCTCGAAGCTCGGACTGCAGGACCGAATCTGGTCGCTCGTGCTCGTCTATCCGTCGTTCACGATCCCGTTCGCGACGTGGCTGTTGATGGGGTTCTTTCGGACGATTCCCGCCGAGCTCGAGGATGCGGCGCTCGTCGACGGCTGCTCGCGGCTCAAGGCGCTGGCCCGCGTGATCTTTCCGATCTCGATTCCCGGAATCCTGACCGTTGTCATCTTCTCGTTCTCGCTCTGCGTCAACGAGTTCGTCTACGCGATCACCTTCGTCTCCGGGACGAAGCAGCACACGATCTCGGCCGGAGTGCCAACCGATCTGATTCGCGGGGATGTCTATTTCTGGCAGTCGCTGATGGCAGCGACGCTGATTCCCAGCATTCCACTCGCGCTGCTCTACAACAGCTTTCTCGACCGTTTCATCGCCGGCTTCACGGGAGGTGCGTTCCGTTGACCTGGAAACCAAGAGGAAGGAGCGAGAAATGCCCGAGAACGATGACGGGCTCGAAGAGCTAGGACTCTCGAAGAGCCTGACGCGCCGCCAAGTGCTCCGCCGGACCGTCGGCGGGTTCTTGGTTCTCTACGGCGGCACGCTGCCGAAGGTGGCGGCAGCGGGAGTGCCGAAGCACGTCCACAGGCAGTACAAGAACACCCTCAAGATCATCCAGTGGAGCCACTTCGTTCCCGCGTATGACGTGTGGTTCGACAAGACATATACAAAGAGATGGGGCGACAAGCACGACACGGACGTGCAGGTCGACCACATCGCGCTCGCCCAGCTGCCCGCCCGCGCCCAAGCCGAGGTCGCCGCGCAGAGCGGGCATGACATCTTCGGCCATCTTTCACCACAGGCCGGGCTCGAGGACCAGGTGATCAACCACAAGGAGATCATCCAGGAGGTCACGCGCAAGGTCGGGAAGGTCAGCCAGGTCGGGTTCAAGAGCTGTTACAACCCGAGGACCCACAAGTGGCACGGGTTCCCCGAGAATTACGTTCCGGACCCGATTCATTTCCGCAAGGATCTCTGGCATCAAGTCGGGCTCAAGCCGTCGACCTGGGACGACGTTCGCAAGGCCGCACCGAAGCTGAAGGCGCTTGGCCATCCGGTCGGGCTCGGGATGTCGAACGAGCTCGATTCGAACATGCTGCTGATCGCACTGATGCAGTGCTACGGCGCCTTCATCCAGAACGCGCACGCCCGTCCCTCGATCAACAGCAAGCACACCGTCGAGGCGCTGAAGACGATGCGGGACATCTACAAAAATGGGATGACAAACGAGATCTTCGCCTGGACCGCAGCGTCGAACAACCAGGGGTACCTCTCGGGGCGCCTATCGCTGGCAGTCAACGCAATCTCGATCATCCGCAGTGCGGAGGACGCAAACCCGGCGCTGGCCCAGAACACCTCGGTGGCGCCGATCCCGCGCGGGCCCGTGCAGCGTCTCGGACTCGAGCATGTGATGGGCGTCTACACGATCTGGAAGTTCTCGAAGCAGAAGGCGCTCGCGAAACGGTTCATCGCCGACCTGGAGGTCAACTATCAAGGGGCGTTCAAGAACAGCAAGTTCTACAACTTCCCTGCGTTCAGGGGTGCGGTGCACAACTACACGAGGCAGCTTGCGGCCGACCCGCACAAGGGCAAGTACAAGGTGCTCGACCTGATCGCCCGCAAATACACTGTCAATCTCGGTTACCCGGGCTTCTCGAACGCGGCCATCGACGAGATCTTCAATACGTGGCTGGTCCCGCAAATGTTCGCCCAGGTGGCGCAGGGCAAGATGACGCCCGCCGAGGCGGCGAAGGCTGCGGAGCACGAATTCAAGCCGATCTTCGCCAAATGGAGGGCCCGGGGGAAGATCTAGGAAGGGGCCGCAGTGTCCGTTCGGGGCGTGTCCTGGGGTCTGGCACCGGGACACGCCCGGCGGGGCCACTGGAATCCAAGGCGCGGCGCCCCTGCGCGCTCGGGGCGCGGCGAGTCGACCGTTCGGGGCGTGTCCTGGGGGCTGGCACCGGGACACGCCTCTTCGGGCCCTAGCGCGTACCGACGCGCAGGCCGACGAGCCGAGGGAGCGAGGCGATCGCGCGCAGCGGTAGCGCCGGGCGGCGGCCTGCCTGCTCGGCTACCTCGACCCGCAGCGCGGCGCCGCGGACAAGCCCGCCGCCGAGGCGCTTGATCGGTTCCGGCGGGAGCGGGCGAACGTGGCGGTTGATGAGCGGGAGAGCAGTTAGCTCGTCCTCGATCCCGAGCGCGAGCCGGGCCAGGATCCTGCCGCCGAGCCAGCTCGGGCCGACGCCGTTGCCGGAGTACCCGGCGCCGTAGTGGACTCGGCTTCCCCGGACGGTGCCGAAGAAGGGGAAGTGATCGGCCGACACGTCGATCGGCCCGCCCCACGCTCGCTCGACCTGCGCTCCGGCGAGCCCGGGCAACAGGAATCGCAAGCCCGCCTCCGCCCGAGCCACCGAGTGCGTGTCGGCAGTGAAGCGCTCGTCGATCCGGCCGCCGAAGCCGATCGGACCTGAGCCGCTGCCCATCAGAACGCGGCCGTCGTTCGTCGTTCGGAAGTAATGGAGGAACATCCGCCCGTCGACGATCGATTCGCCGCCGGTCCAGTTGATCTCCTCCAGCAGTTCCGGCACCGGCTCGGTCAGTACGACATAGGAGCCGAACGCTGTGAGCCGCCGCGCCAGCGGGCGCCAGCCCGCGGCGGCGGCGTTGATTGCGACGACGACCTCTCGGGCCCGAACGCGCCCACCAGGCGTCTCGACCACGTTGGGCGAGCCGCGCCCCAGCCGCACCATCGGCGTCTGCTCGTGGAGCGTCACGCCTTCGGTGAGCGCCGCGGCGCGCAAGGCGCGCACAAGCCGCCCGGGCTGCACGGTCGCGCCTTCGCGATAGAGGACGCCGCGCCGGAAGTTCGGAGACGAGCACCGTTGCGCCAGATCATCGCGAGCGATCGGCTCGGCTTCCTCCTCGACGCCGAGCTCGCGCACGGCGGCGACGGCTGCGTCGATCGCCTCGTCCTGCGCCGGCGCCGCAGAAACCTCGAGCATCGGAGCCTCGCGAAGCCACACGTCCACCCCACGTCGCTCGACGAACTCCCGAACACCGGGAACGATCGCCGACGCGGCCTCGGCGACGGCAAGCGCGCCACCGTCGCCGAACACCCGCCGCGCGCGAGCAAGCGACGACCAGTACCCGTGGAGAAAGCCGCCGTTCCGCCCGCTCGGGCCGTTGCCGCAGAAGTCTGCTTCCAACACGGCGACCCGCGCCGAGGGTTCAAGCTCCCTCACCGAGAGCGCCGTCCAGAGCCCCGTGTAGCCGCCACCGACGACGGCGACGTCGACGTCGAGGTCGCCCTCGAGCGGCGGCTCGGGCTCCACCTGCGGCGCCTCCTCGAGCCACCAGGGCGTCAGTGCTCGATCCGCTCCCAGGCTTCCTCGAGCACGGCGCCGAGGATGCTCACGAGCTCGTCGAACTCGGCCTCCCCGGCCACGAGCGGCGGCGAGATCTGGATCACCGGATCGCCGCGATCGTCGGCGCGGCAGATCAGCCCGCGCTCGAACAGCTGCGGCGAGACGAACCCGCGCAGCAGCCGCTCCGCCTCGGCGTCCGAGAACGTCTCCCGCGTCTCCTTGTTCTTGACGAGCTCGAGCCCGTAGAAGCAACCGGCGCCCCGGAGGTCGCCTGCGATCGGCAGCTCCAGCAGCGGCTCGAGCTTCGAGCGGTACATCCCCTCTTTCTCGAGAACCCCGTCGACGATTCGGTCCCGCTTCATGATCTCGATGTTCTTGAGCGCGATCGCCGCCATGACGGGATGCCCGCCAAACGTGATCCCGTGCGTGAACATCGAGTCGCCGGTGAGGAACGGCTCGATCACCCGGTCGGTCGTCAGGACCGCGCCGATTGCAGCGTACGCCGAGGAGAGGCCCTTGGCGCAGGTGAGGATGTCCGGGCGGATGTCGTACCTCTCGGACGCGAACCAGTGGCCGATCCGGCCGAAACCGGTGATCACCTCGTCGGCGGAAAGCAGGATCCCGTGGTGGTCGCAGAGCTCGCGAACCCCCTGGAAGTAGCCGGCCGGCGGCGTGAAGGAGCCGCCCGAGTTCTGCACCGGCTCCATGATCACCATCGCGACCGTGTCGGGACCGGCCGCGTCGAGTGCGTTCTCCAGGTCGTCGAGCAGGAACGCAGTGAACTCCGCCTCGCTCTCGTCGGGGGGACGGTGGTAGCGGTTGGTGTTGCGGACGTGGACGACCTCCGGCACAAGCGGCTCGAACGGAGCCCGCACGGCCGGGATCCCGTTGATCGAGAGCGCGCCCATCGTCGTTCCGTGGTAAGCGACGTTCCGGGAGACCGCCTTCCACCGCCGTTCGCCTCGCGCTGCGTGGTACTGGCGCGCGAGCTTCCAGGCCGACTCCACCCCCTCCGAGCCCCCGGAGACGAAGAACGCGCGCGTCAGGTCGCCGGGCGCGAGCGACGCCAACTCCGCGGCGAGCTCGATCGCACGCGGGTGCGCGTAGGACCAGTTCGTGTAGTAGGGGAGCTCACGCATCTGCTCGAGCGCCACCTGTCCGATCTCCTCGCCGTACGAGTAACCGATGTTGACCGCAAACAGACCGGCGAGCGCGTCGAGATAGCGCTTGCCGTTGACGTCCTCGAGGTAGCAGCCCTCGCCGCGCACGATCACGGGCACCTCGGTCGTCAGGTAGCCGCCCATGCGCGTGAAGTGCAGCCACAGGTGGTCGCGGGCTGCCCGCTGAAGCTCGTCCGCGGTGAATGCGGTGGCCAGCTCGGTCATGCACGCACCTCTCGGCGGCGCTGGAAGACGACGTTGACGAGCATCGCAGCGAGTGCCACGACGAAGATCGCCGTCCCGATCACGTTCACCTGCGCCGGCGCGCCGATCCTCGCGGCGCCCCAGACGAAGAGGGGGAACGTGACCTCCGAGCCGGAGTTGAAGTACGTCACCACGAAGTCGTCGATCGAGATCGCGAAGCAGAGCAGGAGCGCCGCCAGGATCGCCGGCGCAGTCAGCGGCAGCGTCACCTTGCGGAACGTCGTCCACTCGTTGGCGCCGAGGTCCATCGCAGCCTCCTCGAGGTGCCGGTCGAAGCCGACGAGCCGCGCCTTCACGGTGACCACCGCGAAGCTGATGCAGAACATGATGTGCGCGATCAGGATCGTCCAGAAGCCGAAGGTGACGAAGCTGAGGTTCAGAAAGAGCGTCAGCAAGGAGGCGCCGAGCACGATCTCCGGTGTCGAGAGGGGCAGGAAGATCAGGATGTTCGTCGTCGCCCGGCCGCGGAAGCCGTAGCGGACGAGCGCGAGCGCGATCATGGTCCCGAGCGCGGTGGCGATCACGCTCGCGACCACCGCGATCTCGAGCGAGAGGAAGATGGCGCTGCGGATCCCTGGAACGCCGTCCCAGTAGCGCCAGTTGTCCCACGTGAACCCCTGCCACGTGTAGTTGAACTTGCCTGTCGGATTGTTGAACGAGAAGATCATCACGACGGCGATCGGTAGCAGCAGGTAGGCGAAGAAGAGGAATGAGTAGACGGTCAGCACGTGGCGGCGCACGACGGCGAGCACGGTCGCAAGGAAGTTGGGCTCACGCGCAGTCGGGACCGCGATCGAGCTCATGTCGCCGTCCCCGTCAGCTGCTCCGTACCGACGATCCGTGCGTAGATCGCGACCGCGACGAGGATGCCCGCCATCAGGATGAAGGACATCGATGCCGCGGCCGGGTAGTCCGTCAGCTCGAGGAACTTCGACTGGATGACGTTCCCGATCATGTGGTTTTCCGGCGACCCGAGGAGCTGGGCGTTGATGAAGTCACCCGCGGCCGGGATGAACGTGAGCAGCGTCCCCGCAACCACGCCCGGTAGCGACAGCGGCAGCGTCACGCGGAGGAACGCGTGGAGCTTGCTCGCGTAGAGATCCTCCGCGGCCTCGATCAGGCTGCCGTCGATCTGCTCGAGCGAGACGTACAGCGGCAGCGCCATGAACGGCAGGAAGTTGTAGGTGATCCCCGTGACAACCGCCGTCGACGTCGCGAGCAGCCGCCCGCTCGACCCGAGCACGTGCAGGCTCTGAAGCGTGTTCACGACGAAGCCGTTGTCGGAGAGGATCGTCTCCCAGGCGAGCGTCCGGATCAGGTAGGTGACGAAGAACGGCGCGACGATGAAGAGCAGCAGCAGGTTCTTCCAGCGCCCGCCGCGGAAGGCGATCCAGTACGCGACGGGGTAGCTGATCACGAGCGCCAGGACCGTTGCGAGACCCGCGTACTCGAGCGAGCGGACGAACTGGGCGTGGTAGTCCCTGATCGCGTGCCAGTAGTTGCCCCACGACCAGGTGAACGCGTACCCGATGTCGAAGTTGCCCGACTGCAGCGACTGGTAGGCGAGGAAGCCCAGCGGCACGACGAAGAAGACCGCCAGCCAGGCGATCCCCGGCCCAAGCAGCAGGTACGGCGTCAGCCCGCGATGGCGATGGAAGAAGCTCACGCGTGGGTCAGGCCGAGATGAGGTTCTGCCACTGCGTCAGGTACTTCTGGTTGTTGAGGGCGTTGTTGTCGAACAGATGGACGCTGTCGAGCATCTTCTTGGTCGGGAAGATGAGCGGGTTGCTCGCAACAGACGGGTCGGACTTCTTCGCCCACTCGCCCGCGCCGGCCACGGGCGGGATGTAGTAGATGCCCGTGATGTTCTTCTTCGGGTCGCCCGCCTCCATCAGGCCCTGGACCTTCGGGTCGTACACGTAGTTCATGTAGAAGGACGCCGTGTAGACGTTCCCGCCCTTCGGGATCAGCATGTTGTCCGTCCAGAGGGCGCCGCCGTCTTTGGGCACGTTCCAGTGGATGTGCTTGTTGCCGAGCTGCGCGATGTCGCCCGACCACGACATCGCCGCCATGAGGTCGCCCCTGGCGAGGATCGGCGCGTAGTCGTTGCCCGTGAATTGACGGATCTGCTTGGAGTCGACGGCCTTCTTGACCCGGTTGAACGCTGCGTTGAACGACTTGTCGGTCACCTTTGACGGATCGTCGCCGTTCGAGAGCATGACGAGGGTGAGCGCGTCGCCCATCGAGTTGAGGCACGTCACCTTGCCCTTCAGCTTCGGGTTCGTGAGCAGATCGTCGACCGACAGCACGGGGCCCGTCAGCGTGTCGTTGTAGGCGATCCCGGTCATCCCGGACTGCCACGGCAGGCTGTAGTCGCGGTTCTGGTCGAAATTCGGGTGCTTCTGGACGTCGACCAGGTTCTTCATGTTCGGAATCGCGGACTTGTCGAGCTTCTCGACATAGCCTTTCTTGATCATCAGGGAGAGGTAGCGGTCGTTGTCGGTGAGGACGACGATGTCGCGGTGGACCGACTGCCCGCGTGAGAGCTGGCCCTGGATCTTCCCGAAGAACGATGCGTTGTCGTTGATCTCCTCGACGTAGTCGACGTGGACGCCGTACTTCTTCTGGAACTCAACGAGCGACGGGAAGGTGTGCTTCTTCTTGTTCGTGTCCATGTAGAGCGTCCAGTTGGAGAAGTGGAGCGTCTTCGCCAGCTTGTGTGCGCTCTTGGCGCTCGACGACTTCGCTTTGCCGCCGCAGGCGGCGAGCAAGCCGGGGACGGTAAGCAGTGCGCTGCCGGCGGCGCCGCGCTTGAGGAGCTCGCGGCGAGTGAGCTGATCGGTCATGCAGATCCCTCCAGGGAGTCGACGACGAAGGTTGCTTCGGGGTCCCAGCTGAGCGTGAGACGGTCGCCCGGGCCGAGCGGGACCGTGCCCGGCCGATCGTTGAGGACGACGACGGTGATGTTGCCGTTCGGCGTCTCGACGATGTACTGCGTCGAGACGCCGATGTATGCACGCTCCTTGACCTTGCCCGGGAGCCTGTTCGGGTCGTGGTCATCGGGGCGGATCTTCTCGGGACGAATCCCGACGGCCACACGGCCTTTGCGACCGTTCAGAGAACCGTTCCGCACACGGACGGTCGTGCCGTCTTCGAGCCGGACCTCGTCGGGACCGGCGACAGCGCCTGTCAGCAGGTTGGAGATGCCGAGGAAGCTCGCGACGAAGGCCGTCTGAGGCCGCTCATACAGCTCGTCGGGAGTGCCGAGCTGCTCGATTTGGCCTTCATTCATGACCGCGATTCGATCGGCCATCGTCATTGCCTCTTCCTGATCGTGCGTGACGTGGATGAAGGTAATTCCGACGTCGTGCTGGAGACGTTTGATGAACAGCTGCATCTCCTTGCGCAGCTTCAGGTCGAGCGCGCCGAGGGGCTCGTCGAGCAGGAGGACACGCGGGCTGTTCACGAGCGCTCGGGCCAGCGCGACTCGCTGCTGCTGCCCACCCGAGAGTTGGCGCGGCTTGCGCTTGCCGTAGCCGCTCAGCTGGACGAGATCGAGCATTTCCTCGACCTTGCCCTTCAGGTTTCCTCCACGCGTGCCCTTTCGCCGCAAGCCGAAGGCGACGTTCTCGAAAATCGAGAGGTGAGGGAAGAGGGCGTAGCTCTGGAAGACCGTGTTGACATCGCGTTTGTAGGGCGGCGTGCCGCTGACCTCGCGCTCGCCGAGATAGATCAAGCCCGCGGTCGGCTCCTCGAACCCGCCGATCATCCGCAGGGTCGTCGTCTTGCCGCATCCTGAAGGGCCGAGGAGCGCGAAGAAGCTCCCGCGAGGGATCTCCAGCGAGAGGTCGTCGACCGCGATGATGTCGCCAAAGCTCTTGGTGATCCGATCGAGGCGGATGTCGGGTGTGCCGGATGACTCAGCCGCTCGCTCGAGGGACTGCTGAATGCGTTCGTCCACGGCCATCAGCCGACCCTCTCCCCGACGGCGCCACCATTGCCGACAGGCGTGCCCCAATCGTAGAGCTGCTTCCAGAGGGCGAGGTAGAGGAAGCTCTCGGTCGATGCGACACCTTCGAGCGAGCGGATCTTGTTGGTCAGCCCAAGTAGTTGGCGCCGATCCGCGCAGACAAGCTCGACGAGGATGTCGTATTGGCCGGCGGTGACGACGACGTAGCCCGCCTCCTCCCATTTGGCGATCTCGTCCGCCACAGGCTCAGGCGCACCGGTAGTGCGGATGCCGACCATCGCCTGAGCGTCGAAACCCAGTCCGAGCGGATTCGTGACCCCCGTGACCTGAAGGATGTCGTCATCGCAAAGGCGCGCATAGCGGGCCCGGACAGTCGCCTCGGAGATACCGACCTGCGCCGCGATGCGGCGGAATGATTCGCGCCCGTTCTTCTGCAGCGCCTCGATGATGCTCTGGTCGACCCGGTCGAGCCCCCGTGCCGGCCCGACGGCGCCGCGATTGTGGTTACTGCGCAATGCGAGGCGATTCTCTCCGATCGCCTCGCATCGCGTCAATCGAGAACCGTCTGCGCTTGAGATTTGCCGCGCGATGTTAGATCGTTCGGACTGCAATCCACCGAGGAGGGGGCATGGCACGGACACCGCTGCTGCGCGCGTTGCAGCGCCTGGCGCTCGCGCACCGGCGGGCCGAGCGGCTTGGAATCTCGACGGCAGAGCTGCGGGAGCGAGAGCAGGAGCGCGCCTACTCGCGGGGCGAGTTTCTCAGGCGGTCCGGCACCGCAGGGGCCGCGGTCGCGCTTGCCGGACCGGCTGTATTTGCGCGCGCAGCGCACGCCGCTCCGGGGAAGCGGATCGCGATCGTGGGCGGGGGCATCGCGGGGCTCACCGCCGCGCTGATGCTGCAGGACCGCGGCATCGCCTCAACCGTCTACGAGTCGCACCCCACTCGCGTCGGTGGCCGGATGCACTCCGATTTCACCGAGTTCCCCGGCTACTGGGCGAATGCACAGGGCGCCGAGCTCTGCGGCGAGCTGATCGACAGCGGCCACAAGACGATCCTCGGCCTTGCCCAGCGGTTCCGCCTGGCGACGGTGAACTTGACCGGGGCCGAGCCGAGCGGATCCGATGACACCTACTTCTTCGACGGCTCGTACTACTCGAAGACCCAGGCGGACAAGGACTTCCAGCCCGTTCACCAGGCTTTGCAGGCCGACGTCCATGCCGCGAGCTATCCGACCACATACTTCATCCACACGGACGGCGGGGTTGCGCTCGACCAGATGAGTGTCTACGACTGGATCGAGTCGCGCGTCCCGGGCGGCCATCGCTCCCTGCTCGGCCAGGTGCTCGACGTCGCCTACAACATCGAGTACGGCGCCGAGACGACCGACCAATCGGCTCTCAACCTCGTCTACCTGCTCGGCTACAAGGCGGTTCCCGGCAATTACATGGTCTTCGGCGCCTCGAACGAGCGCTACCACATCGTCGGCGGAAACGCGCAGCTGCCCTTCGCGATCAGAGACGCGGTCGTGTCGTCGCAAGGTTCCGGCGCGGTGAAGATGGGCTGGCGGATGACGTCGATCGCGCGGAACGGCGACGGGACGTGCACGATCGTGTTCTCCACGCCGACCGGCTCTCAGCAAGTGACAGCCGACCATGTGATCCTGGCCCTGCCGTTTGCTGTCCTCCGAACGCTCGACTACAGCGGCGCGAACTTCGACCCGCTGAAGAAGACGGCGATCATGCAGCTCGGCAACGGGCGCAACTCCAAGCTCCAGCTTCAGTTCGCGAGCCGGCTCTGGAACACGGAGGGAGCCTGGGGACTCTCGAACGGGGCGACCTACTCGGACACCGGCTACCAGAACACCTGGGACGTGACCCGCGCACAAGCCGGCGCTACGGGGATCCTCGTCGACTACACCGGTGGCGACACCGCCGGGGCGCTGTCCGCGGGGACGCCGTATGCAAACGTGGCGAGCTCGAAAGTCGCCACCCTCGCGCAGCGCTTCCTCAAGCAGCTCGAGCCGGTCTTCCCGGGGATCACGAAGCAATGGAACGGCAAGGCAACACTGTCGAACCCGATGCTCGACCCGAACCTGAACTGCTCATACTCGTACTGGAAGGTCGGCCAGTACGTCGGCTTCAGCGGCTGGGAAGCCCTCCGCCAGGGCAACATCCATTTCGCCGGCGAGCACTGCTCCCAGGACTTCCAGGGCTATATGGAAGGCGGCGCCTCGACGGGTGTCGCGGCCGCGAACGAGATCCTGGCGGATCTGAAGAAGGCCTAGCTCGGTTCCAACGCCTCCAGGGACAGGCACCCGGCGGGGTGCCTGTCCCTAAAACAGGTCCGACCTGAGCTAATCGATCTTGGCCATCACGTGCTTGATGTTCGTGTAGTCCTCGAGCGAGTACGTGCTCAGGTCCTTGCCGTAGCCGGACTGCTTGTAGCCACCGTGCGGCATCTCGCTGACGAGCGGGATGTGGTCATTGATCCAGACCGTTCCGAACTGGAGCTTCCGCGCGGCGTTCAGCGCCCGGCCGATGTCACGCGTCCAAACCGA
>VAWI01000005.1 GCA_005884005.1 Actinomycetota bacterium | reverse complement strand
AAGCTGAGCGCGACCGCGATCCCGGCGCGCAGCAGTGTTCGGCGGCGGCCTCGTTCCCGCCACGGTTCTGTCAGGACGTCGGCCGCGTACCGAAAGTGCGCGTGGTACGGCGCCACCACGGGGTGGTCGCGGGCGTCGGCGAGGACGTGGGTGATCATGAGCTCGGTGGCGCGGTGGTAGGCGTAGGTTTCGCGCAGCCCGGTCCGCAACCGCTCGACTGGGTCGGTAATCGCGAGCCAGCGTTCGGGGTCGGGGAAGGGGTGGCGCTCGAAGTACTGGCCGCTGCAGGCGCGGGCGAGCGTCGGCTCGTCGGGGAAGTGGCGGTAGACGGTCACCCTTCCTACCTGCGCGCGCTCGGCGATCTCGCTCACGGTCGTGGCGGCCGGCCCGATCGTCTGGTGCAACTCGACCGCGGCCTCGATGATCCGCTGCCGGGTCTGGTCTTGGCGCGCGGCGCGGCGCTTGAGCTGATAGGAGCGGCTCACCCTCCATGATGATACATGCTGTACCACGAAACTTGACAGGGTCAACCGAGGGGGTGTAGGTTCCTCTTAAATCGTGAATCATGATGTTTCGCGAATGTCGGAAGGAGCCGCCATGAGCGTCACCCCCAGAACCGTCAGCCCGATCGCACTGCGCCAGGACGAGGGGGAGTCGCTCTGGTTCCTCGGCATCCTCGCCACGATCAAGGCCTCAAGCGAGACGACCGACGGGCGCGTGGCGGTGATCGATCACCTCGCCCCCCAGGGCGCCGGCTCGCCACTCCACGTCCACCACCACGAGGACGAATGGTTCTACGTCACCGAAGGCGAGCTCACCTTTTGGGTAGGCGGCCGGCTGATCGAGGCCCCCGCGGGATCGTTCGTGTACGGCCCGCGAGGAATTGCCCACACCTTCACCGTCACGTCATCCGAGGCCCGGTTCCTGCTCGTCACAGAGCCTGCCGGCTTCGAGGGCTTCATGCGCACCCTGTCCGAACCCGCGCTGAGCCTGACGGTTCCGCCGCCGGCCACCGAGCCGCCCGACTTCGAGCGATTGGCGGCGACGGCGGCCGAGTATGGCATCGAGATTCTCGGCCCGCCCGGCATTCCTTCCTGAACCGCCGTCGACACGCGCCCGGGCGCTCCCGTCCGACGACTGGGAGCGCTGCGGCGTCTGCGCACACGATCTGGCCGCCACCCGCGACGGTGGCCAGATCGTCTGTGCGCTGATCGATTGGGGGCGGCCCGGTTGCCGCCGAGGGTCGCCGCAGCTGCCCTCTCGAACGACGGCGCGAGGAACAGCCGTGGGCACGCCGCTCTCGCACTGACCGCAGCGTCCATCGCGCCCTGTTGGTCGCGGGTAGTGAAGTTGGGCGATGGCCGTGAAGGCCGCGCTGCTCAAACGCGATCGTGGGCGACGTGCAACACGATCACCTCACCGACCTGCAATGGCTCCCCGCGACTACAGGCCGGACTGGCGAGCTCTGTGCCGAGTCGACCCTGGATCGCCGACCGCACCGATGCCGTCGCGGCCTAAGTCATCCGGCATCCCCGCCTCCGGGAGGCGCACGTTCCCGGCTAGCAGGGATCGCCCTTTCGCGGTGGCATGGATGCCGGGCGGACTATCGCAGGCCATTGTGGCTCCAGTACGGCAACTCGACAGCAAGGAGGACACAATGCGAACGAATCACCGGACAGCCCCCGCGCTGACCGCCCCCTGGCTGATCGCGGCCGCGGCAGCTCTCGCCGCGCTCGCGGCAGCGACCTTCCTGCTCAACCCGCCGAAGACCCAGGCTGCGGATACGGCCGGCACCGTCGTCTCGACGGCGAAGACCAGCGTCGGACGGATCCTCGTCAACTCGCGCGGACACACGCTCTACCTGTTCGGAAAGGACAGGAACGGCAAGAGCGCCTGCGCGGGGATGTGTGCGACATTCTGGCCGCCCCTGATCGCTGCCGGCAAGCCGAGCGCCGGCGCAGGTACCCGGGCGTCTCTACTCGGAACGACCAGGCGCGCCGACGGACGTCGACAGGTGACTTACAACCACCATCCGCTCTACACCTTCGTCAAGGACAAGCGGAAGGGCCAGACCAACGGCGAGGGCCTGAACGCCTTCGGGGCCAAGTGGTACGCGGTCTCGCCGGCCGGAGCCAAGGTTGTACGCAAGGTCGCACCCCCTGCTGGGAACGGAATTCCGCAGAACAACGGTGGCGACCATGACAGCGATAACAACGGCGGTCCGAGCGACGGCGATGGAAACATCTGATCGGATGATCGACGGGTCGCGGCGGCTGCTAGTGGTCGCCGCGACCATCGCCGCGATCCTCGGTGTCTGGGGCGGCGCCGCGGACGCAGGCGCGTCCGTCAACGCTCAAGCGCCGGCTTTTCGCTGGCTGCATCCGCAGCCTCCGCCGCCGGGCTGGAAGCTTGCCCGGCTTCCGTCCGGTGCGGCAACAGTCGCCTACCCGAGGACCTGGAGGCCTATTCGGACCGACCCGGGAACGGCCTCGGTTGCGCTGCTCGGCCACGCCGGCAGCATCCGCGGCTACCTGAACGTCACCCCCCGCCAGGGAACGGAGACGCTTGCGAACTGGCCGAGCTTCCGGATCCATCACCTGGGTGACGAGGGCTCGACCGACGTGCGTCTGATCGCCCGGGCGCACGGGCTCAGGTTTCGCTCCGGCAGAGGCTCGTGCGTGATCGACAGCTATCGCACGTCGCGAGCCCGCTACCGCGAGATCGCATGTCTCGTTGCGGGCAATCGCACCAGTTCTGTCGTCGTAGGAGCGGCCCCGTCGAAGACGTGGGCCCAGCAAGCGGAGACAATCGAGCTGGCGATCGCGAGCTTTCGAACCGACTAGACGCGCAGGGACTGCTGCCGGCTCCGCAGGCGCACGCAGCCTCGAGCGTACTTCTGTAGCGAAGCGTCGGCTGAGGGCACGCCCGTCAGCGAGATGCTCACTCGCGCTCCGCGCTTGCCCCGCCGTTGTATTCGGTCACGTGAGTTGATAGCTGAGGACCCAGTAGTGCTCGTGCTGGATCCACTGTCGTTCGACAGCACGCTCACCGAGTATCGAGAACGCCTGCTCACAGGTGGGGAAGTTCTTGAGAACCTCGTGGACGCTCCCATCGTCGAGGGTACGCCGCTGATAGGTGTTGCCGTCGGCGTCCCGTCTGCTGATCGGGGTGTTGCTCGGGGTGCGGCTCGACGGCACGTAGTTGTTGTCGAGCATCACGACCCGTGCACCGGACTCGAGTCGCGCGTGGAGAGCGTCAAGCCAGCCCGCAAGCCGGCCGAGCGGCACGTGGCTCCACCAGCAGCCGGCGAACACCCCGTCGAAGCGGCGATCACCGAGCTCGGCGAACCTGTATGCATCCACGGTCTCGAAGCGAACGCACAACGGCATCTCCTTGCGACGGGCCACCTCTATCGCCTCGGGGTTCAGGTCGGTAGCGAGCCACTCGCGTGCAAACGACGCGCCATGTGGCGTCCACCAACCGGTACCGCACGCGACCTCGAGCACGCGACGGCCCACGAACATCGACGGCAACCATGCCTCCATCGTGCGCAGGTCACGCTGCCGTTCCGGCTTGAGGTAGACCCGCTCGTAGTAGGTAGCCCGCCGCGCGTAGTAGCCACGCATCGACTCGACGGTGGTCGCTTCGTCCACGTCAGGGAGTATCGTGGCTCGGCGGGCTACTACGAACACCGCTACGGAGAGCTTCCTTCCGAACGCTGCGACGGCACTGACGCGGCCAACCACCCGATGGTCGGTGATCGGGGGCCGACGGAGCGCTCGAAGCGCACGCCGCATGAGTCGTCAGAGGCGAAGCGAACGGCCCGCGTTTACGCGTCCGTTCTGCCGCCGGAGGCCAGTCGCATCAGCGGCGAGTCGAAGTCGATATCCGCGGCCGTCTGCTCGGCACGGGTCGCGTTGCCGGCGAACTCATGCTTGTAGCCGGACCACGCCTGATCGGCGATCCGTTGCTCGATCCGCGCTTCGAGGACGACAGCGAGCTCGGTCGCCGCGCGCCGGACACGCTCGCCGAGCACTGAGGCGCCCCAGTCCTCGGCGGCGGCGAACACCGAAGTGGGCAAGGTGAGCGCGCGCATGTAGGCGAACAGCGACCGCATCTGCTCGTCGCCCACGAGCGCGTGCCGGCTGCTGCCCGCCGTTGCGGCGAGCAGGACCGGCTTGGCTATCAGGAGGTCGTCGTCGAGCACGTCCACGAACGACTTGAACAGGCCGCTGATGCCGGCCTTGTAGACGGGCGTTGACGCGATGACGGCGTCAGCGGAAGCGATCTGGTCGACCGCGGCCTGGAGCTCCGCAGAGGGCGCGCCGTGCACCATCGCACGGGCGACGTCGACCGCGAGCGGGGCGACCTCGACGACCCCAGCCGAGGCTGGGACACGCATTTCGCGCAGCAATTCGAGACTCCGCTGCGCGATCCGGTCGGCCAGCATCCGGGTCGTCGACGGCTCGCTGGTGCCGGCGCTGATCACGACCAGACGTCGCGGTGCCACCTCGGCGGATGCGCCGTCATGGTTGTCGGCGGGCGCTGCCATCACTTGATTTCGGCCGTCAGCCGACGGCACAGGTCGAGGAGCTGCAGGAGCTCCTGCCGGTCGAGGTTCTGCGTCATCGCCTCCGCCACGTGGCGTGCGTGCACCAGCCCGACCCGACGCTGGAGGTCGGCTCCCGCCTCGGTCAGACGAATTCGGCAGGCGCGGGCGTCGTCGGGATCGTCGACGCGCTGCACGAGCCCGCGCGCCTCGAGCCGCGCCACCAGCCGTGACATGCCCGGCTGCGTGAGCAACACGTCTTCGCCCAGCTCGGTGATCCGCAGGCCTTCCGATGCGGATGACAGCGCATACAGCACGCCGTACTCGCGCGGGACGAGATCGGCCCACAGGTCCTCGACGCCCACTTCCCTGCTGATCGTCGCCTGCGCCCGGAACAGCGCCTCCCAGGCCTCGTTTGCGATTCTCGTGTTGCTGCGTAGCGCCATCACGCGACCAGTGGATACTCGGCGGCGAGATCCGGATCGCTGTCCTGGTACGGAGACGTGCCGGTGAGATTGTCGCCCCGGTTCGCGTTCGGCCGCGGCTGGCGCGGCTCGCCGTCGCCGTACTTGGCTTTCACGAGGCTCGCATGCGTCGGGCCGTCCGGCACCCCGGGCGCACGGCGCGCCTCCATTTCGCGGCGCAGCACCGGCACGACCTCGCTGCCGAGCAACTCGACCTGCTCGAGCACCATCTCGAGCGGCAAGCCCATGGCGTCGACGTTCCACAGCTGCCGCTGGTAGTCGCCGAAGCCCTCTTGGAATGTCAGCGTCTTCTCGATCACCTCTTGCGGGCTGCCGACGCTCATCGGCGTGTCGCGCGCGAAGTCCTCCAGCCGGTAGCTCGTGCCGTAGAGCGGCGTGCCTTCGAAGTACGGGCGGAACCGGCGCACCGCGTCCTGCGAGCGCTGGGCGATGAACGCTTGCCCGCCGAGCCCGACGATCGCTTGCTCGGGAGTGCCGTGCCCGTAATGCGCGAACCGCTGCCGATACAGGTTCACGAGCGGACGGAAGTGGAAGTTCGGCGCGAGGACGTGGTTCGCGAAATAGCCGTTGCCGTAGTAGGCCGCCTGCTCGGCGATCTCCGGCGTGCGGATCGATCCGTGCCACACGAACGGAGGCACGTCGTCCAATGGGCGCGGAATGGCGGTGAAGCCGTGGAGCCCGGTGCGAAAGCTCCCCTCCCAATCCACCACGTCCTCGCGCCACAAGCGGTGCAGGAGGTTGTAATTCTCGAGCGCGAGCGCCACCCCCTGCCGGATGTCCTTGCCGAACCACGGATAGACGGGCACGGTGTTACCGCGACCGAGCATCAGATCCAGCCGCCCGCCGGCGAGGTGCTGCAGCATCGCGTAGTCCTCGGCGAGCCTGACCGGATCGTTGGTCGTGACCAGCGTCACCGCGGTGCTCAAGATGATCCGCTCCGTCAACGCGGCGACATGCGCCAGCAGCGTCGTCGGCGAGGACGAGACGAACGGCGGATTGTGATGCTCGCCGATCGCGAACACATCGAGACCAACCTCATCCGCTCGCCGGGCGATCTGGACGATCGCCTGGGTCCGCTCCGCCTCGCTCGGCGTGTACCTCGTGACCGGGTTCCGCGTCACATCGCTGACTGAGAAGATTCCGAATTGCATCGCGACCACCTTTCCTTGCGTCCTCAACTTTATAGCAGGATACATGCGCGCGCATGCATCTCGGCGGGCTGGTCGGTCGCTTCGGCGAAGTCGGACGAGGTAGACAAAGCCCCGTGAACAGCAGAGACGTTGCCCTCAAAGTCGGTAGTCGACAGCGGCAAGGAGTCCGCGTTCCATCGGCAGCGACCCGCTACCATCAGGCGCCGTGGCCATCCTCATGGCTGGTCCGATCACCCATGAGCGAAAGGAGCGGCACGTCTACAACATGAAGAAGAGCTCCGCGCAGCAGATCGAGTCTCCATCTCAGCTGACAGACGCAAGGATCAAAGAACTGGACGACTGGCGGGGCAAGACCCTCTCCAGGCTTCGCGCCCTAATCAAACAGGCTGACCCCGAAGTGGTCGAGGAGTGGAAGTGGAGAAAGCCTTCTCATCCAGGGGTTCCGGTGTGGTCTCACCAAGGTCCGATCTGCACCGGCGAGACGTACAAGAGCGTCGTGAAGCTCACATTCTTCAAGGGGGCCTCGCTGAGGGACCCTTCGGGGCTGTTCAACTCAAGCCTCGAGGGCAACACCCGGCGCGCAATCGACTTCCACGAGGACGATGAAATCGATGAGAAGGCTTTCGCGACCCTCATTCGAGCTGCCGCTAGCCTGAACGAGTCTTCGGCCCGCTAACTCGACCTGGCGGTGGGCGGCCACGTGCTCGGCTGCGGGGAGTGCGACAGACACGGGCTAGTACGCCTGCGCCCAGACGGCTGCGGCTACCGCTGACCTACCGCAGCAGACACAAGCGCCGGACTGGGTCGGTTGCCCTCCGAGCGGCAGGCACCGGATCGTCGCCGAGCTGTCTTCCTTGACGCGTGCTTCGCACTCGGTGCGGCCGCACCACGGTGCCGCGACGAATCCGGCGGGTTCGCGGAGGTACTCGATCATCTCGTCGTAGCGGCGTGGGTTGCGGAGCGTCCGCCGCTCCTGTTCGTCGCGGGCGGTCTGGAAGAGCGATTCCTGCACGTCCCGCAGCATCTCGTCGATCGCGACAGCCGCGCCAGGAAGCGGGATCTGCTGCTTCTGGCCGGTGTCGCGGCGCGCGAAGGTGACGGCTGCCGCCGCGAGGTCGCGGCCGCCGATCTCGATGCGGAGCGGCACGCCCTTCAGCTCCCACTCGTTGAACTTGAAGCCGGGCCGGTACTCGGGCCGCTCGTCGACACGGACGCGAACACCCGCTG
>VAWI01000107.1 GCA_005884005.1 Actinomycetota bacterium | reverse complement strand
CACTACAGACCTAGGCTTCGGCCGAACAGGCAGGGAAGCGGTCTGTTTTTGGTGTGAAACCGGTATGAGCCGCCCGAAAATCACTCTCAGGAGGGACAGCGACACCGGGAAATCGGTGCCGAGATCGCTTCCTGCCAGGCCGACGGTCTGATATCCCCCGTTCATGGCCAGCGTGCTCGTGGTCGACGACGAGCCCGACATTCGGTATCTCGTACGCGAGTTGCTCGAGCGTGCCGGGCACGATGTCGTTGAGGCGGGAGACGGCACCGAGGCTTTGCGGATCTTTTTCTCGTCGCGACCGGATCTCGTCGTTCTCGACGTCTCGATGCCGGGGCTCGACGGCTGGGGGACGCTGGAGCGGATCCGTGACCTGAGCGATGTGCCGGTTGTGATGCTGACGGCGCAGGCTCAGGAGCTGGCCAAGGTTCGAGGTCTCCGAGGCGGAGCGGACGACTACATCACCAAGCCCTTCGGCCGCCAAGAGCTCCTAGCCAGGGTCGAGGCGAACCTCCGCAGGCAGCGCAGCGGCAGCGATGCAGCGCCGACCTATAGAGACGGCTTCGTCACCGTCGACTTCGCGCAGCGGGCAGTCGAGGCTGGAGGCACCGCGCTTTCGCTGACCCCGCTCGAGTTTCGGATGCTCGCCGCCTTTGTTCGGAACGCAAACCAGGTCCTCTCGCACGAGCAGCTGCTCGTGCTCGCCTGGGGAGACTCCCGAAATGTCGAGCGCGATCAAGTCAAGCTGTACGTCGGCTACCTTCGCCGCAAGCTCGGCTCGCCCGCGGGCGAAGAGTCGCCGATCGAGACTGTTCGAGGCTTCGGCTACCGCTACCGCCCGCCTGCGCTCGCCTGAGCCGTCCAGGCCGGGTTAGACCGCGACCTCGTGGGCGGGAGCAGCGGCGTCGTGCGCCGCGGGGAGCGGGAGCTCGACGCGGACGGACGTGCCGACGTCCTCCTCGCTCTCGACCGAAATTCGCCCCCCGTGATGTTCCGTGATCGCCTTCGTAATCGCCAGGCCGAGTCCGGTTCCCGGAATCGCGTCGTGCGTCGCGCGCGAGCTGCGGAAGAAGCGCTCGAACAGGCGGCTCTGCTCCGCCCGGGGGATGCCGACTCCGTTGTCCTTGACCTCGACGACAGCCCGGTCGCCGTCGGCGTGCAGCGAAACGGAGACGCGGCCCCCTTCGGGTGTGAACTTCAGCGCGTTCGAGACGAGATTGTCGAGCACCTGAGCGAGGCGGGCCGGGTCGCCGACAACTGTCGGTAGAGGTGTGATCGACGCGACGAGCTCGATCCGACGCGACTCGGCGATCGGACGAAGGGCCTCGACCGAGTCCTGAACAACCTCTTCGAAGTCGACGTCCTCGCGCTCGATCGTGAGCCTGCCCGCGTCGACCTGGGCGAGGAACAGCAGATCGCCCACAAGATGGAGCAGCCGCTCCGAGTTCCTGTCAACAACACCGAGGAACCGCTCCTGCTCGGGTGTGAGATTCCCGCCCTCTTCGAACAGGAGCTCGAGGTAGCCGCGGATCGACGTGAGCGGCGTGCGCAGCTCGTGCGAAACGAGCGAGACGAACTCATCCTTCATGCGGTCGAGTTCCCGGAGCCGCTCGTTCTGCTCGCTCAGGAGCCGCTGGATCGCTTCGGCCTCGGCGCGGGCCATTTGCTCGGCCTCGAGGAGCTCCTCGCGCTCGGCGGCCTGTTCGCGGAGGCGCCGGTTTCGTGAGGCCAGCTGTGCCGTGAGGCGGTGAAGGATCGGGAATCGCGAGGATGAACCCCAGTCGACGGCTCGCGTCGCCGATGCCGATCTCGATGGCGTGATAGTCCTGGTCGAACTCGAGCGCGCCCACCGGCTTCGTTGTCGCGGTTTCCCGGACCGGGACCAGCGACTGGAGCACCTTGACGTTTTTCTCGCCGCGCCAGCTCACCGTCCGCGTCACCCGCCGCTCGGACCTGCCGGCAAAGACCGCGGCCAGGTCGTGCATGTAGGGGACCTTGGTCCCGATCAGCGGGTGCCGGGCAGCGTAGGTGATCGTCCCTTCGCGGTTGACCAGGCGAGTGCCGACGACACCCGGGATCAGGACCTCCGGCTTGAACAGCTCGTCAAGCTGCGCCAGGCGCCGGCCGTGAGCAGGAGCCGCGAAATCGCTCGCAAGCAGGCGCCCACGCAAGTTCTGCTGGGCGACTGTCTGCGCCTGCGTCTCGACTGTCCGCTGCGCCCTCGAAGCGATCTCATGATTGATGGTCCAGAGGATCGCCAGACCGGCAGCGAGCAAGACCGCGCCACTGTAGAGCGCGAAACGCAGCACGAGCCGGGGCGCGTTCTCGCGCGCCTCGGGCAGCCCGGGGGGCCGGCCTAGCTGACCAGGATGGCTCGCCACATGGTTCGAATCGGCACCGAATGCGGTCTGGCTGAGGGAAAACGGGCCGAAAAGTTGATCGGCGAGTCAAGATCCCCCCTTTGGGTTAGGCGCAAGGTTCCGTCGACGGCTAAAAGTCAACGCTTTTGCCAAAAAATAGCCGCGCCTGCCAGCAGACCTGTCCCTAGTATTCGAGACGTGGCGACGACCGAGGACCGGCCCGGGGTCGAACCCGGCACCGACGAGTGGCGTCGTGAGCTCTACGAAGCTGCGCCGGAGCGGCAGGGCG
>VAWI01000002.1 GCA_005884005.1 Actinomycetota bacterium | reverse complement strand
CCTTCTCGTGCTCGCTGGACGGCGCCGCGTATGGCGACTGCGCGTCGCCCTTCTCGTATGCGGCGCTCGAAGCCGGCGCTCACGTCTTCCGCGCGACCGCGCGCGATCGTGCCGGGAACGCCGATCCAACGCCGGCTGAGCATCGGTGGACGATCGGCTTTGCGACGCCGCCGGCTCCGCCACCGCCTCCACCACCTCCACCGGCTCCGCCGCCGTCCCCGCCTCCTCCGCCTGCGCCTCCCGCCCCTCCAGTGCCACCGCCAGCGCCTGCGGCTCCGCAGCCGCCGCCGCTCACGCCTTCGCCCAGTCGGATCCGCTGCCGGGTTCCACGCGTCTCCGGGCTATCGCTATCGCGCGCCAGGGTGTTGATACGTCGGTCCCATTGCTCGCTCGGCAAGGTCAGCTGGCGGTATTCGGCCCGCGCTCGGCGCGGGCGGGTAATCGCGCAACGGCCGGCGGCCGGCCGCTTACTGCCGAGCAAGGCTCGCATCAGCCTCGTCGTCAGTCGAGGCCGACGAGGCTAGGGAACCCGAGAGACACGTCCTTCCCAACCGGTGATTCAACCGGATGGGGGATGCGTGACCCGGCGGGGGCGCCCGAAGCTGGACCCGACAGTCAAAAACGGCGCGCGGCACGCCGAAACCAGGAGGTTCGCTCGTGCGCACGCTGCTTCGTCTCGTTCTCCTCATCGCGCTGGCTGCACTCGTCGGAGCGGCGCCCGCCGCCGCCACCGGCGCGGAGGGACCGCAAGTCGAGCTCGCAAGCCCTGTCGAGGGCGCGGGCTTCTACCAAGGGCAGCAGGTGCAGGCCGGATACGGCTGCTTCCCCGGGACGCTCGGCTGGCCCGTCATCACCTGTCAGGGCGACCTTCCTTTGGGCGAGTACCTCGATACGAGCGTCGTCGGCACGCATACGTTCACCGTCCACGCAGTCGACTACGCCGGTGCGGAAGCCAGCATCACGCACACCTACACCGTGTTCGACGTGATCCCGCCGAGCGCGACGATCACAACGCCCGCCGCCGGCGCCGAGTATCCGCTCGGAGTGCAGCTGTACGCGAGCTACGCCTGCGACGACGGTCCCGGCGGGTCGGCGATCGTCGGCTGCATTGGCACCTATCCCAACGGGTACCCGCTGCCGACGAACCGTCTGGGCACCTTCACGTTCACCGTCGACGCGTTCGATGGGGCGCTGAATCACGGTACAGCGACCGTCAGTTACAGCATCGTCGACAGGACGCCGCCCACGATCACGATCGCCGCCCCTGCCGACGGTGCCCAGTACCTGGTCGGTCAGGCGATCACGCCTTTGTATTCCTGCCATGACGACGTCGACGGCTCACGCGTCACCTGCAAGGCAACGCCGGTCGACACGACGCCGGGGACGCACACCTTCCGGGTCGATTCGGTGGACTCCTCCGGCAACGCGGCCTCGGCGAGCACGAGCTACTCGGTGCGATACGAGTTCGACGGCTTTTATACGCCGCTCGTCGCCGAGCCCGCGGCCGTGACGCTGCGAGCCGGCGACAACGTTCCGGCCAAGTTCTCGCTTCACGGCGACCGGGGCCTCGACGTGCTCGCGCGCGCCGCCTGGCGCCCGTGCTTCGTGACGACCAACGACTGGTCCGCGGCGGCCGGCTCGCTGTCCTACAACGGCGGCCCCGACCGGTACACGTTCATGTGGGCAACCGACAAGACGTGGGCCGGCTCGTGCAAGGAGCTGCTCCTGACGCTGCGCGATGGGACGACGCATCGCGCGTATGTGAACTTCCGGTAGGGCGCACCGGGCGACGCGCTCCCCCCTCGGCGAGTAATGTCCGCGCCGTACATCAAGTGCCGGATATCTCGAACGGAGGGGGGAGCAACCGTGAAGAGAGTGCTGGTAATCCTCGCCGGGCTCGTGGCGGCAGGAGCGGCAACCGGGGTGTTCACAATGACGAGCGGGGCAAGTCCATCCTGGAGCTTCGTCGGGACGAACATCGTGGCGAGCTCACCCGTGGAGGGCGGTGGATACCCGGTCCCAGCCGGCTCGACCAAGCCTCTGCCGGGCACTTGTGGTCGGCAACACCTGAATTCGAATCACTCCGAATCGTGGCTGGCGGTCAAGCCGGGCACGGAGGACCTCGTCGGAGCCTCGAAGTTTTTCGTCGGCGAGTGGAGCACCTTCTACGACTTCCATCTCGGCTCATATTCGATCGAGAACGGAGCTCCGGTCGCGACCAACCAGGTGCAGGGCTATGAGTGCACCACCGTCGGCACCCAGGCGATGCCGCCCAGCTGGACGAACAACACCGATCCCAACGCTGACTTCGACACCCAGGGGCGCGTCTACCAGACCACGCTGCCGTTCAACGCCTTCTGGGAGGGCGGTCTGCATCCGAACGGCGAAATCGACGTCTCGTACTCGGATCACCTGGGCCGCGACTGGGTGAAGGGGAACGGCGGCCAAGCGCTCGATCGGACGAACAACCAGACCAGCCTCAGTTTTGGACATGTCGAGGACAAGCAGTGGATCGCGGTCAACCACATCGTCGGCAGCCCGTACCAGGATCACGTCTACGCGATGTGGACTACCTTCAACGGTGCCAACGGAAACGGGAAGATCATGGTCGCCGTCTCACGTGATCGCGGGGTGAGCTTCTCCAAGGCCGTGCAGCTCTCGACGCCATCGGCGACGACGCCCGGGAACACGTACGTCTACCCCTCGATCGGCCCTGACGGGACGGTCTACGTCGCGTTCGAAGGAGGGTTCGACCTGAACAAGAACAAGGTCGGACACATCTACGTGACGAAGTCCACCGACGACGGGCGGAGTTGGGGACCGTTCGTGGTCGCTGCCTCGCCGATCGAGAACCCGCTCGGATACTTCCCGCCGACCAAGTTCCGAGACGGAATTCTCGAGAACTTCGCGGCGAGTCCGACGTATACGGGCCACGTCTACCTGACCTTCGAGAACTGGGATCCGGCCGCGAGGCATTCCGACGTCTACTTCACCCAGTCCACGGACGGGGGCGGCACGTGGTCGGCACCGGCGCTCGTCAACGACGACGCGAACACTGGCTCGACCGACCAATTCCAGCCGTCGGTCGCGGCGGGGCCTGCGGGCGCCGTCGCCGTTGCGTTCTACGACCGCCGGGCGAGCTGCCCGACCGGCGACCCGACGATCATCCAGGCGCACTGGGGCGACGCGAATACCTGTATCGATGTCTCCCTGCAGGCGTACAAGGACGACGGTGGCGCTGCCGGCGCCGTTCCGGTCGGCGGCAACGTCCGTCTCACCCAGTACCCGTGGGATCCCGACCAGCCCGAGCAGAAGGTGGACGGGATCTCGCAGTACCCTTGCGCCGGTCACCGCGACCCGTGCCCGGTCGGCAGGGGCTTCATCGGCGACTACTTCGGCCTCGCGATCTCGGACGAAAACGTCTACGCGCTCTTCGTCTCGACGCACTACCCGTCGGACGTCCCGGCCGATGGAGGCGGGCCCGTCTACTACCAGCAGCAGACGCTCGCGACGGTTCCGCGCACAACGCTCGGAGCCGGCTACTGATGATGCGACACGACGGGGGCGCGGCCTGGCCGTGCCCCCGTCTGCCGTGTCTAGCTCGGCTTCCCGCCAGCGCTTCGCGCTCGGCGGCTTGAGCCCCTCCTCAAGACCGATGGAAACGTTGTTACACCTTCGGCGCGATTGGCCCTTGACGGAAACCGGTGTCCGACACCGTTTTGAGACGCTCAAGGGAGGAGGCGGGACGACCCCGCCCCCTCCCTTGGCTCACGAAACAGTCAGCTCATCGATCAGTCCGCGATCGAGAAGTTCGCAGTCTGGGAGCCGACCTGGACCTGGTAGGCGCCAGGCTCCACTGCCGGGCGTTTGGAACTGTCGATGTCGGCCGGCGTCACGGCCAGCTCGGAAACGGGGAATGAGACGTGCTGGACCTGCGAGGCTCCAGAGGCGAGGTCCACTCGCGTGAACCCGACGAGTCGCCGTGGCGGTGCAATGACATCGCTGACCGGTTGGCGCACGTAAACCGGCACCACAGCCGTGCCCGCCCGGTTCCCTGTATTGGCCACGGTGAAGGTGGCTGTAACCGTCCCATGGCGCGAGACGGAGCCCGTGACCGACAGTCCGCTCGTCGCGAACGTCGTATACGAGAGCCCGAACCCGAACGGGTAGCGCGCGTTGTAGCCGGAGCCCTGGCCGGAGTTGGTCCCCGGCAGCTGGTCGAAGAACTTCGGCTCGTCTCCCGCGGTCGAGACCCCGCCGCTCTGGAAGTCCCCGGCGTTGTGATCGGAGGCCGAAGGCCATGTCGCCGGCAAGTGGCCGCTCGGGTTGACTGTGCCGAAGAGGACGTCAGCCACGCCGGCGCCTCCTTCGGTCCCGGGCAGGTAGGCCATCAAGAGCGCGTTGGCGGTGGCGGCCGGGCCAAGGCCGAGTGGCCGGCCGGCGATCACCACGACGATCACAGGCTTACCGGTCGCCTCGAGCGCCGCGATCAGGGACTGCTGGTCAGCCGGCAGCGCCGGCGTCGGGTTGTCGCCGAGCCCCTCGGCGTAGGCTCGCTCGCCGACCGCAACCACGGCCGCGTCGGCCGAGCTCATCGCCGCGACGGCCGCAGCTCGCTGCGCGTCCGTCACGGCCTGGTCGGTCGGCACCGAGGTCACGTTCGAGTCCTGGGCCTGGATCCCTTCGAGGACGGTTGTCGCCGGCGGGATCTGGTTGGGGTCCCCCATACAGCACACGTGGTTCCCTGCGTCGTAGACGCCTTGCCAGCTCACGCTCCAGCCGCCGAGCTGGTTCGCAACCGAGTCCGCGCTCGGACCGGTGACGACGAGCTTGGAGCTGGTCGTGAGCGGAAGTGTCGCGCTTTGATTTCGGAGCAGCGTCATCGACTCGTCCGCGGCCTTGCGCGCCAGATCCTTGTTTGCCTTGACAGCTGCGTCCGCAGTCGTGGGATCGACGTATGGGTGGTCGAAGAGTCCCAACTCGAACTTCAGCGTCAGGATCCGGCGAACCGAGTCGTCGATCCGCTTCTCGGACACGAGCCCGTTCTGGACGTCCTGGATCAGACCGTTGTTCCAGCGGACGTAGTCGAACGGAGTCATGCTGACGTCGACGCCGGCGTTGACCGCCTTCGCGATCGCGCCGGGGAAATCTGACGCGATGTGATACGCGTTCTGGAGCGCCGGCACGTCGCCGTAGTCGCTGATCACGACGCCCTTGAAGCCAAGCCTCTGGCGTAGCTCTTCGGTCAACAGGAAGTGGGACGCGGTCGCGGGGACGTTGTTGATCGAGCCGGAATCGACCATGACGGTCGCAGCGCCAGCATCGATGCCACCCGCATATGCCGGGAGGAAGATGTCCTGCAGGTAGCGGATCGGCAGCTGCGCTTCGACTCGGTCGTGGCCGTTGATCGACTCCGAGTAGCCGGCGAAGTGCTTCACCGTCGCTGCCACCTGCGGCGAGTCGAACCCGCCGCCCTGGAGCCCGCGGATGTTGGCGCCGCCCAGCGCGGCAGCGAGCTCGGGCTCCTCGGCCCAGGTCTCGTAGTAGCGGCCCCAGCGGTTGTCCCGGGCCAGGTCCTGGACCGGCGCGAAGTCCCAGTTCCCGCCGGTCGCAAGGAGCTGCTCGCGGGTAGCCGCGCCTGCGGCCTGCGCTAGCTCGGTGTCCCATGTAGCGCCCATCCCGATCGATTGCGGGAAGAGCGTCGCCTCGTACGGATGGCCGAAGCCGTGGACGGCATCGACGCCGTAGATGACCGGGATGTGCAGCCGCGAATGGTCGATCGCGTAGTGCTGGATCGTGTTGTACTGCTCAGCCCAACCGTGTCCCGTGTTGTCGGCTGGATTGTCGGTGCCGCCCGAGAGGATCGAGCCGGTGTTGTAATCGACCAGAACCCGCTGGAGACACGAGGTCTGAAGCGGATCATGGTTGCCTCCGGCGTTGTTGCAGTCGCCGTTGGCCGGCTCGGTTGGCGCGCGGAGCTTCCCGATCACGATCTGATCCATCTGGCCGACCTTTTCCGAAAGCGTCATTCGGTTGAGCAGATCGCCGACGCGCTCTTGGATCGGCGCCTGCCGGTCGAGGTAGCGTGGCGGGCCGGCGGCAGGGGCCGCTGCCGTCACGGCCAGGGTTGCAGCCGCAAGCGCGGCGATGGCAACCCCGACCACGAGCAGGATGCGACGCATCGTCTCCTCCTTCTCTGAGGTGTGCGAGTGCCCGTTCCCCGGCTCTTTTTGGGGCGGGGGGCCGCAGCAACGCTGTCGTGCCCCGAGTCAGGCTCAGGACGCTCCCTCCTCGTTGCGCCTCGCGTTCAGGCAACTGGACCCTCCAGTTACCGCTCTGTGGGTACCGCCGTGCAGGGATTCTCAAACCGCGCGGGCGGGCAGGGTTTCCCGGCAGCGGACGCCCCCGCTTTCGACGAGGCGCCTATGGCCGTGCCTTAACGGCGGTGTCCGACACCGGTTTTCGTCAAGGGTCCAACTGCGCCGAATGCGTAACAACGGGTGCCCGCCGACCGAGCGCGCGGGCGCCAAGGATCCGAACTTGTGACTAATGGATCGTTAACGGACGCCGGTTAGCGTCGGTCGAAAGCCTTGTCTTCGACAAAGGGCTGGCCGGGTGGCGCACAGAGACGACATCCAGGGTTTGCGGGCAGTAGCGGTTCTGCTTGTGGTCTTCGGGCACGCGGGCGTACCGTTCCTGTCGGGCGGCTACGTCGGGGTGGACACGTTCTTCGTCCTCTCGGGCTTCCTGATCACCGGAATCCTCCTGGCGGAGTTCGCGGAGCGCGGCTCGATCTCACTCCCGAGCTTCTATCTGCGCCGTGCCCGGCGCATCCTCCCGGCAGCCGGGCTGACGCTCGTCGTGACGGACATCGCCGCGCACCATCTGCTCAACTTCGTCCGGGCGCGGGCAGCCGTCAACGACAGCATCTGGTCGGCGCTCTTTGCCGCCAACGTTCATTTCGCGCGGCAAGGAAGTGACTACTTCGCGCAGGGGCAGCCGCCCTCGCCGTTTCTGCACTTCTGGTCGCTTTCGGTCGAAGAGCAGTTTTACTTCGTGTGGCCCTCGCTCCTGGCGGCGCTGCTTGCTTTCCGGTTTCACCGGCTGCTGATCGTCCTCGCCGGAGTCGGCGGCGCGTCGCTCGTGTGGGCGATCCACGTCACCGCCGCGTCGCCTGCCACGGCGTACTATTCGACTTTCGCCCGGGCCTGGGAGCTTGCGCTCGGAGCCGCATTGGCCGTCGCTGCGCCGCATGTACGCGGTCTCCCCGCGCGCGCGGGGCTCGCCTTCGGCTGGCTCGGACTGTTCGCGATCGGCTATGCAGCGTGCTCGTACTCCGAGCGCACTCCGTTCCCCGGCTCGGCTGCGCTGCTGCCGGCCCTCGGGGCGGCATGTGTCATCGGCGCGGGCTTGGCGGCGCGGCAGACAGCGTTCGGCATCGGACGCGTGCTCGCGCTGGCGCCGCTCCGTTACGTCGGTGACCGCTCGTATGCCTTCTACCTCTGGCATTGGCCGGTTCTGATCCTGGCGACGCAATACGCGGGACACGAGCTCTCGCTGGGAACGAAGCTCGGCCTGCTCGTTTTCGCGTTCCTGCTCTCGGTCGTGAGCTACCGCTTCGTCGAGAACCCGATCAGGCGGATGAAGCCCACGCTGCGTGCGAGCGGCTTGCTCTGGCCGGCGACGGCGACGGCCGTCGCCGTCGCCGCACTGTTCATCCTGGACTCGACCGACCGAGCCGCCGCACGCCTCGACGCCGCCGCAGCCGCGCTGCAACCTGCGCAGCTCGTACGCGCAAGCGCGCCGGCCAAGACACGGTCGCTCGACGCCGTCGTCGCCGCCGTCCGGCAGGCTGATCGCGGCGCGCCGCTGCCCTCGCCGGTCACTCCCTCGCCCGGCAATCTGCGTGGCGACTTCTACACGTTTCCGGCCGGCTGCTCACCGGGCGAGGGGAAGACCTCGAGCAAGATCTGCCGCCTCGCCGACGCTCGCAGCTCGAAGACGATCGTGGTGATCGGCGACTCGCACGCGCAGATGTGGATGCCGACGATCCTGCGGATGGGCAAACGTGACGGCTGGGCTGTCGTGCCCTTCGTCAAGCCGCGGTGCATTCCCCGCTCGTGGAGCTCGAAGGGTGAGTGCGGGAGGTGGTACGGCTGGGCTACCCGACGCGCGCCGGTGTTGCGCCCTGACGTGACCCTTGTGATCGGCAGCTGGATGGCCGTCTGGGAGCCGCCACGTGCGATCGGGCCCGTCGGCGCCCTCAGCTCGGCGATGAAGCGCGTGTCCGCGAGCGTGATCGTCGTGGGCGATGTGCCGGGTCAGAAACGCGATCCGACGGACTGTCTGCTTGCTCCGCACGCGACGATGGCGGGCTGCACGAGCGAGGCAACGCGCGTTCAGCTGTCGACGAATCGAGCGATCGCCGCGAACGCGCGCAAGCACGGGATCGGTTTCCTCGACACGCTTGGTTGGTTCTGCGCCCACCCGCGCGGATCGTCGACGCGGTACCTCTGCCCGCTGGTCGTGAACAGAACTGTGACCTGCGTCGACCGCGGGCACATCTCGCGGACCTACGGCCTCCAGCTCGTGCCTGAGTTCCGTCTGGGTTTCCGCAGAGAGCTCTTCCGCTGAGGTATTCAGGGTGGGGCTGCTCCCGCCGAGCCTGCGGCAGCTCGTGCGTGGCCTAGGGAGAGCCCGGCCCCAGACGCCGAGATTGTGCACACCCCGCGCCTGTGAGCAGCCCCGGCGGGATGCTGCCGCCGTGCCGTCGCGACGTCATGACACGGCCGGGTCAAAAGATGGTCTCGCGGCCGGGTTGGCATCGGGGTCGAATCGGCGGACAATCGAGGCAAATGCCACGAGAGCGCTCCTCGATCGAGCTGACCCGCACGCTCAGGAAGGTGAAGATCCCGAGCTTTGTCGCCGCGAGCGACGGGACGATCACGTGGAGCAACGATGCAGCCGAGAAGATGTTCGGCGACCTCAGGAACCGGCCGTTCGCCACCGTCGTCGCTCCGGAGGACGTGGCCCTCGTCCGGCGGCAACTTCAGCGGAAGCTGGAAGGCGTTCCGTCCACCGACTATGAGGTGGACGTGTTCACCGTCGACGGCCGCCGGCGGCGGGCCGAGATCAGCTCGGTCCCGATCGAGAACGGGGACAACTGCCACGCGGTCTTCGGAGTCGTGCTGCCCGGCCGGCCGCGCGATCGTGCGCCGCGGGCGCCGAGGCTCACGGCACGCCAGGATCAGGTGCTGCAGCTCCTGGGGGAGGGCGCATCGACCGACCAGATCGCCGCCATGCTGCACGTGAGCAAGGAGACGGTTCGCAACCACATCCGGCACGTGCTCCGCGCTCTCGGCGCGCATTCGCGGCTCGAGGCGGTGGCGCTGGCACATCGACAAGGGCTGCTGCGCGTCGATTGACGGCGGCTGCGCCCGACTTCAACCCGCGAGCCATTCGTCGAGGGGAAGCCTTGTCTCCAGTGCCGAGAAATCGCCCAAGTCGAGAATGGCCTCTGCCGCGTCGGCCAGCGCCTTGACGGCCACCCAGGTCAGGCTGCCCCCGACGCTCACTCGGCGTGCGCCCGCCTGGGCGATCTCTGCGAACGAGAGTTGCGGGACGGCGAGTACGTTCACTGGTCGCGAGACCGCTTCGCACACCGCCCGAATCTCCTCGATGGTGCGCAGCCCCGGCGCGTAGAGGACGTCTGCGCCCGCCTGCTCGAAGGCTTGCAACCGCGCGATCGTGTCGTCGAGCTCGGGGTTGCCGCGGATGTGGTTCTCGGCCCGTGCCGTCAGAACGAACGGGAACGCGAGGGCGCGAGCAGCCTCGGCAGCGGCGGAGATTCGCTCGGCCGCATGCTGCAGCTCGTACAGGCGGCCGCGCTCCCAGTCCTCGATCGAGCCCCCTACGGCGCCGGCCTCGGCCGCTCGCGTGATGGCGCGCGCCGCGTCGGCCGGATCGGGGCCGTAGCCGTTCTCGAGATCGACCGAGAGCGGAAGCTCGGTGGCGCGGTCGAGCGCGGCGGCGTGCTTTGTCATCTCGTCGAGCGTCACCCGTCCGTCGCGGCGACCGAGCGTGAACGCGAAGCCCGAGCTCGTAGTGGCGAGAGCCTTGAACCCGAGCGCAGCGAGGACGCGCGCAGAGCCGGCGTCCCAGGGATTGGGAATCACGAACGGGTCGCCGGCGTGGAGCGCCTTGAACTCTGCCGCCTTTTGGGCCTGTCTGCCGCCGGAATTCACGTGCCGCCCATGGCTAAACGCTTCGAAGCTTCATTCTGCGTCCACGGACGCTCGGTCGGCGGCGGCGAACGCGACGTGCGTCGCACCCCGCTCGTGACTCGAGCCGAGCCAGAAGTCGGCCATCCCCTCTCCGGCGGCGAAGCCGGCACCGCCCTCGAACTCCATCTGTAGCGAATAGCCGAGCGGCGCGAGCGCCTGCGCATAGAAGCGCTTCGCCTGCTCGAGGTCGCCGACGTTCGCTGTTACGTGGTCGAGCATCCGTCCTCCTCCCGCGGCCCGGCCGGGCCTGATCGAACGCGAAGCCGCGAGCCTAGCGCTGGCGGCGACGAGAAGGCAGCCTGCAGCGAACTAAGCAGACTCAGCGAGCGCAAGAGCGCCGAGGACCCCGGCCAGCGGGCCAAGGGCCGGGGCTCTGACGAAGCCGGAAATCCCGTCGCCGAGCACCGGGCCGGCCAGGTACCCGTTCATCAGCCGGACGATCTCGCGCTGGACGAGCTCCAGTAGGCCCGGCCGATTCATCACGCCGCCGCCGAGTACGACGCGCTCGGGTGAAAGGACGCAGATGACGCTGACGAGCCCGAGCCCGAGGTACTGGGCCTCCAGGTCCCAGGCCACGTCGTCGGCGAGCTCGGCCGATTGCTTCCCCCACCGCGATTCGATCGCGCGGCCCGAGGCCAGGCCTTCCCAGCAGTCCCCGTGGTAGGGACAGATGCCTGGGAACGGGTCCGCATCTCGGTCGTGAGGGATTCGCATGTGGCCGAACTCCGGATGCATCAGACCGTGCATGAGCTTGCCCTCGACCATGCCGCCGCCACCGATGCCCGTGCCGACGGTGATGTAACAGGACGTGTCGAGGCCCTGCGTCGCCCCCCATCGGTGCTCCCCGAGCGCTGCCGCATTCACGTCCGTGTCGAACGCGACAGGGACCGCGAGCCGGCGGCCGATCTCACTGCCGACATCGGTCTGAGCCCATCCAGGCTTGGGCGTCGTCGTGATGTACCCCCAGGTGGGGGAGGCCCGGTTTCCATCGAGCGGCCCGAACGAGCCGATTCCGATCGCGTCGACCGGCCCTTCGCGCTCGAAGAAGGCAACCGCTCGGTCGATCGTCTCGGGGGGAGTGGTCGTCGGAAGCGTGGTGGTCGCACGGAGGTCGTCCGGGCCCGTCCCGATCGCGCATTCCCATTTCGACCCGCCGGCCTCGATGCCGCCGTAGACGGTCAAGCGGCTCCGACCGCCTGGGCGCCGCATGACCGGCGGACGGTCAGCTGACCCGGCAGCACGACGACGTGGTCGCGAGCCGGGCCGCGGCCCTCGATCCGGTCCAGCAGCAGTCGCGTTCCGAGAGTCCCGAACGTCTCCGCCGGCTGCTCCAACGCGGTCAGGAACGGGTAGAGCCGCGACGCGAACTCGATGTCGTCGAAGCAGACGAGCGCGACGTCGTCCGGGACGTCGAGGCCCGTGTTCCGCACAGCCTCAATCGCGCCCAGCGCGACGAGGTTGTTGACCGCGAACACGGCTGACGGGCGGTCTTCGCTCGAAAGGAGCCGGCCCATCGCCTCGAGCCCGCCGTCGGGATCCGGGGTTGCCACCTCGACGAGCGCCGGGTCGAGCGGCAGCCCTGCGGCCCTCAGGGCCGACTCGTATCCCTGACGGCGCTCACGTGCGCTCGAGACCTCATCGGCTTCGACGATCAAACCGATGCGCCGGTGGCCGAGCCGTATCAGATGCTCCACGAGCTGCTGCGCGCCGCCGACGCTGTCGCCGACGACTGCGTCGCATTCGATTCCGGCGACCGTCCGGTCGATCAACACGAACGGCACTCGGAACCTGGCGAGGCGAGCCAGGTGCGGCTTCGAGCGGTCGCTAACCGGGGCAATCGCGATCCCCTCGACGCGGTGGGCGATCAGCTCCTCGATCACGTCGCGCTCGACCGCGAGGTCGGCGCGCGTGTCGCAGAGGATGACGCGGTAGGCGGACCGCCGCGCGACGTCCTCGGCCGCGCGAACGACCATCGTGAAAAACGGATTGGCGACGTCGGGCACGATCACGGCGAGCGTCCCGGTCCGGCGGGCGCTCAATCCACGCGCGAGCCGGCTCGGTATGTAGCCGAGCTCGGCGATCGCCTTCTCGACACGGCGCTGCGTGTCCGGGCTGACGCGATCGCTCTCGTTGATCACCCTCGACACGGTCATCGGCGAGACGCCGGCGAGGGAGGCGACGTCCCTGATCGTCACGTCGGCTGAGTTCGCGCTCACTCCTAATCCTTGGTAGCGGTACCACAGAGTACAGCGGAGGCCTTCGTAAACCAAGCGAGTTTGGCTTGACTAATGCGTCGCAAACGTGTTATCGGTACCACAACCACGGGCAAGGGAGGTATCACATGCGCGATCCGCAGAGGCAGCTCAGGCGTCCAACACGACGGACACTGGGTCTCGCGGTAGCGCTCCTCGCAGTCGTTGTGGCCACGTCGGCGATCGTCGCCGCCGCGTCCGCCACGACAGCGTCAAAGAGCGCGAACATCAAGGTCGGGCTGATCACGAAGGACGCCACCAACCCGTTCTTCGTCAAGATGCACGCCGGGGCGACGAAGGCGGCGAAGCGACTCGGCGCAACCCTTATGTACGCGGCCGGCAAGAGCAGCTCCGACAACGCGGGCGAGATTGCGGCGATCGAGAACATGACGACCGCCGGCGTGAAGGGGATCCTGATCACGGTCGCGGACGGGAAGGCCGAAAACGCCGCGATCGCGAAGGCGCGGAAGAAAGGCGTCGTCGTGATCGCTCTGGACTCGCCAACCGTTCCGCAGAGCGCGACGAACGCCCTCTTCGCGACGAACAACTTCAACGCGGGAGTCCTGATCGGCAAGTACGCGCGCGCCGCGACGAAGGGCAAGAAAGTGACGATCGGGATGCTCGACGAGCACGCCGGGTCGTCGGTGGGAGCCCTGCGACACAACGGCTTCCTGAAGGGGTTCGGGATCAAGGGCAGCAACAGCCAGATCGCCTGCGTCGGCAACGGCGAGGGTCAGACGGCAACGTCGCAGACGGCGATGGAGAACTGTCTCCAGAAGAACCCGAACATCAACGTCGTCTACACGATCAACGAGCCCAGCGCCGCAGGCGCCTGGACCGCGTTGAAGAACGCCGGCAAGACGCAGTCCGCCACGACGATCGTCTCGGTCGACGGTGGTTGCGCCGGCGTGCGAAACGTCAGAGCCGGGGTCATCGACGCGACCTCGCAGCAGTACCCGCTCCTGATGGCCTCGCGGGGCGTCGCTGCCGTTGTCAAGTACGCGAAGACCGGTATCAAGCCACGCGGCTACACCGACACCGGCGTCAACCTGATCGCGAAGAAGGCGCTTGTGGGCGTCAGATCCAAAACCGTCAAGTACGGCCTCGCAAACTGCTGGGGCTAGGAAGGTAGACCCCTCACACCCACCGCGACCGGAGGGCAGCTGTTCGCTCTCCGGTCGCGGTCGGATCATGGCGTCCTAGGATCGGCTCTTCGGGACTAGATTGACCTCGGAAACCTCAGCCCAGCCAGCGCGCGCCCCGTCTCCGCTCGAGTGGATTCGCCGCTTCCTGGCGGCGCCGGCCGTCGGGCCGTTCCTCGCGCTGCTGCTGACGATGGCGTTCTTCTCGCTGAAGAGCGACCGCTTCCTGCAGGGCCCGAACCTCTCGCTTGTGCTGCAGCAGGTGATGGTCGTCGGCGTGCTCGCGATTGGCCAGACGCTCGTGATCCTGACGGCCGGGATCGATCTCTCCGTGGGAACCGTGATGGCGTTCGGGCAGATCGTGATGACGAAGTTCGCGATCGACCAGGGCTTCAGCCCGCTGACTGCGATCGCGCTCGGAATCCTCGCCTGCGTCGCCTTCGGCGTTCTCAACGGGGCGCTGGTGACGGGGGTGAGGTTGCCCGCGTTCATCGTCACGCTCGGAACGCTCAACATCGCCTTCGCTTTGACCCACATCGTCTCGAAGGACCTGACATACCCTCCGGGCACTTCGGGGGCGTCGACGCTGCCCAGCCAGCTGCTCTTCTTCGGCCGGACGTTCACGGTCGGGCACACCGAGATCACCTACGGCGTCGTGCTGATGTTCGTCCTCTTCGGCTTAGCCTGGTTTTCGCTCACGCAAACGGCTTGGGGCCGGCATGTCTACGCGACCGGGGACAATCCCGAAGCCGCCCGGCTGACCGGCATCAAGACCTGGCGCGTCCTCCTCAGCGTCTACACGGTCGCGGGCCTCATGTACGGGATCGCCGCCTGGTTGCTGGTCTCGCGGACCGAGCTCGGCGATCCGAACGCCGGCCAGACGACCGAGAACCTCGACTCGATCACAGCCGTTGTTCTCGGTGGCACGAGCCTGTTCGGTGGGCGCGGAACGGTGATCGGGACGTTGATCGGAGCCATCATCGTCGGCATCTTCCGCAACGGCCTCACGCTGATCGGCGTCGAGGTGATCTATCAGTACCTCGTCACGGGCGTCCTCGTGATCCTCGCTGTCGCGGTCGACCAGCTCACGCACAGGAGGCGGTTGTGAGCGAGCCACAGCAGCCGATCCTCGAGGCGCGCGGGCTAGCTAAGCGGTACGGGCAGGTCGTCGCGCTCGACGGAGTCGATTTCGAGCTCTATCCGGACGAGATCGTCGCCGTCATCGGCGACAACGGAGCCGGCAAGTCGACGCTGATCAAGGCGCTCTCGGGAGCCCTACAGCCGGACGAGGGAGAGATCCGTCTCGACGGGAAGCGCGTTCGTTTCCGCACTCCCGGCGATGCGCGGAGCGCAGGCATCGAGACCGTCTACCAGGATCTCGCGGTCGCTCCCTCGCTCGACATCGCCTCCAACATCTTCTTGGGCCGGGAGGCCCGCAGACGAGGACCGCTCGGGCTCGCCCTTCGCATGCTGGCGAAACGGTCGATGCGCCGCGACGCTGCCCGCCACCTGCAGGAGCTCAAGATCGGCGTCCAATCGATGGGCCAGCCCGTCGAGAATCTTTCCGGCGGCCAGCGACAGGGCGTCGCGGTCGCGCGCGCCGCGAAGTGGGCCGAGCGGGTGGCGATCATGGACGAGCCGACTGCGGCGCTCGGAGTCAAGGAGACCCGCCAGGTGATTGACCTGATCCTCCGCGTTCGCGAGCGCGGCCTGCCGGTGATTCTGATCAGCCACGACATGCCCCATGTGTTCGAGCTTGCGGACCGGATCCAGATCATGCGGCTCGGCAAGCGCGTCGCGGTCGTGACGCCGCAAACCCACACGATGCCCGAGGCGGTGGCGATCATGACCGGCGCGACGCGCGGCGAGCTCGAGCAGGCGCTCATCAAGGAGGGCCCGCCCGCGGAGCTGCCCGAGGAGGATGCATGACAGCGACCATCCCGGCGAAAGACTGGAGCGTCACATGAGCTACCTCCCTGCACCCGATCGCTACGAGCGGATGCAGTACCGCAGGTCCGGCCGCAGCGGAATTCAGCTGCCCGCGCTGTCGCTCGGTCTCTGGAACAACTTCGGCGACGACTTCCCGTTCGAAACGGGCCGCGCGATCGTCAGGCGCGCGTTCGACCTCGGGATCACCCACTTCGACCTCGCCAACAACTACGGACCGCCGTACGGCTCCGCCGAGGAGAACTTCGGGCGCATGTTCGCGCACGATCTCCGCACCTACCGGGACGAGCTGGTGATCTCGACGAAGGCCGGCTACGACATGTGGCCTGGGCCCTACGGCGACTGGGCCTCGCGGAAGTACCTCCTGGCGAGCCTCGACCAGAGCCTGCACCGCATGGGGCTGGAATACGTCGACATCTTCTATTCGCACCGTTTCGACCCCGAGACCCCGCTCGAGGAGACGATGGGCACTCTGGACACCGCGGTGCGGCAGGGCAAGGCGCTCTATGTCGGAATCTCGTCCTACTCCGCCGGCAAGACCCGCGAGGCCGCCCGCATCCTCCGCGAGCTCGGGACGCCGCTGCTGATCCACCAACCCTCTTACTCGATGCTCAACCGCTGGATCGAGCCCGAGCTGCTAGACGTGCTCGCGGAGGAGGGCGTTGGCTGCATCGTCTTCTCGCCGCTCGCCCAAGGGATGCTGACGGACAAGTATCTGCACGGTATTCCGGAGGGCTCGCGTGCGAGTCGCGTGGCAACGCTGTCGCCGGACCTGATCACGGACGAGGCACTCGAGAAGATCCGTGCCCTGAACGAGATCGCAAGCGCACGAGGCCAGAGCCTCGCGCAGATGGCGCTCGCGTGGACTTTGCGCGACCCGCGCATCACCTCGGCGCTCGCCGGCGCAAGCAGCGTCGAACAGCTCGAGGCGAACGTGGCTGCGCTCGAGCGCGTCGACTTCACGGACGAGGAGCTGGCAGAGATCGACAGGCACGCGACCGAAAGCGGCATCAATCTCTGGGCCGCCTCGAGCAGCGTCTAAGCCTCCCGGGAAGGGGGCGGACCCGGTCGTTCGACGCCTGGGAGACGAGCTTCTCGCGGCAGCCGACGCCTCGAGCAGGCGGTTCATCCTCGGCATCACCGGCCCGCCGGGTGCCGGCAAGTCGACGCTGGCGGGCGCGCTCGCGGCGGCGGTCGCCGAGGAACGCGGTTCAGCGGCCGCCGTGGTCGCGCCGCTCGATGGATTTCATCTTTCGAACGAGACGCTCGATCTGCTCGGGCTCCGTTCGGTCAAGGGCGCGCCACAGACGTTCGACGCCCGGGCGTTCGTCGAATTCTTGCGACAGCTTCGGGACGAGCACGCCGCCACGGTCCTCTGGCCAGACTTCGACCGCACGGCCGAAGAGACGGTCGCCGACGCGATCCCGATCGGGCCCGAGACGAAGTTGGTGATCACCGAGGGGAACTACCTGCTGCTGAATCGGCCCTGGTGGCGCGAAGTAAGTCAGCTGCTCGACGAGGTCTGGTACATCGATGCGCCGCGTGACGTCCTGCGCCGCCGCCTGATCGAGCGGCAAATCGCCGGTGGCCGTTCCGAAGCAGACTCCGTGCGGCACGTCGACGAGAGCGACCTCCCAAACGCAGAGCTAGTCGCCCGAACTCGGCGGTTGGCCGACAGGACGGTTGCCTTTGACGACGCAGGCGGATGCTGACCAGGTTGGCTAGCGACGCTCTTGCGAATCCGAATCCAGGAGCAGGGCCAGCGTGGGGCAAGCCTCCACCGCTCGGGCGGCGTGGCGTGCGGCCTCGCCGGTGACTGGTTCCGGATCGATGATCGGGAAGCCCCACTCGTCGAGCTGGATCCGCTCGGGCAGAAGCTCCGCACAGAGCCCGTGGCCCTCGCAGGTGATCGGATTGACGCGCAGGCGCTTCATCGCTCGCCCTCCGTGCCGAGGGCCGGTATCGGTAGCACCCGGCGCTTGCCTTCGCAGCGTCCTCGAAGATGCAACTCGGCCTCGGGCGCGAAGACCTCGAGCGCGCTGGTGGCGAAGGCCGCGGCGCCGTCGGGATGGCTGCAGGCTCCGCGGCCGCGAACCTGGGCGATCCAGCGTTCCAGCTGCTTCCGCTCGTCTTGGCTTCGCTGCGCAGCAAGCCGTTCGAAGGCGCGCGCGATCGCGTCGAGGCCGTAGACACAGGGGCCGCACTGCCCGGCGCTGGAGGCGGCCAGATACCGCATCGCCCTCGCTGTCTCGCAGATGCCGCACGCGCTCCTCGGCAGGACGACGATCGATCGGGCGCCGAGCCTCGCGCCCCTTGGCCGCAGATCGGCCTCAAGCAGAGACGCATCGGCGGCCTCGCGCTCGCCGAGCCAGCTGCCGAAGAAACCGCCTACGAGGAAGGCGCGGACGTGCTCTGTCACTCCTCCCGCTTGGCCGACGAGCTCTCGGAGGGGAGTCCCGAGCGCGACCTCGTAGACGCCGGGCTCTGCGACCGAGCCGGAGATCGTCACCAGCGCTGTCCCCGGTTCGGCCGCCGTCCCGACCGCGCGGAACCACTCTGGCCCGAAACGGGCAATCAGGGCGAGCTGCGCCAGCGTCTCGACGTTCTGCACAAGCGTCGGCGCCCGGCCAACACCGCGCTCGAATGGCCGCGGGGGCGTGAAGGTGGGCTTGGCAACCCCGCGGTTCAGGAACTGAACGAGCGCCGTCTCTTCTCCGGCGACGAATCCGTCGGGCACGGCGACAGCCCGCAGACGAACTCGTTCGTCCAGCCGGGCGCGCCGCTCGTCGATCGCTGCCGAGAGCGCTTCGACACCCTCCCGGTCGGCTCGCGACACCGCCACGATCGCCTCGCGCGAGCCGAGGGCTTGCCCGGCGGCCGCGGCTCCGTCGAGGACCAGGTGCGGGAGGTACCGGACCAAGACCTTGTCCTTTCCGCTGACGGGCTCACCCTCGGTCCCGTTCGCGACCACGACGGGACGCCCGCGCTGCGCCGCGACCGCGCGAAGCTTCGTGGCCGTGGGGAAGCCGGCTCCGCCGCGGCCCTGCAGCCCGCTCGCCTCGACGAGTGCAAGCAGGTCGATCGTTCCGGGGTGCGGGAGCCGGCCGTAGACGGCGAGGTGCTGATCCAGTGTCGAGGAAGCTTCGGCCGAGGTGACCCCTGCCAGGAGCCGGGGCAGACCCGGCGGCGCGGTCATGTCGGGTGCGCTCATCGCCCGCATGGCCGTCATTCGGAGGCCGAGCCGTTTCCGTGGACGGAGCCCGTGAACGTGCTCGTCGCACCGTCGAGGTTCAAGACGATCGTGAGATGGAGTCGCACCCCCGACGGGTTCGTCAGGTCGGCGCCGAGCTGATTGCCTTGAAGGGCAACGACCTTGCCCGAGAATCCCCGGAGGCCGACGGGAGCGAAGGTGACGCTGCTGTTGCTCATCGAGATGCCCTCTCCGGCAGCCGTTCCCCACAGAGTCAGGCGCAGGACCGCAGGCACTTGGCCCCGAACGGCGGCGCCGAAAGCGACGCCGACGTCTCCGCTGTTGTCGCTCGAACGCGCGAAGTGGCCGCTGAGCTGCCCGTCGAACGATTTCGGCAGCGTGGTCGAGAGAGCGACTGTTCCCCGCGCCGCCGAGGAGGAGGCCTGGCGGCTAAGGATGTTTGCGGGGGTGCCTGCGCGCGCCGCCCAGCCGGAACGCCCAGGACCGCCCCGATACCAGGCGACGGCCAGGACGGCGAGCACAACCGCCGCCGCACCGGCTCCCGCGCGTAGTCGCAGCGGGCCCGTTGAGCGCAGTAGGCGCAGGGCGACCGCGGCGCCGACCGCGGCGGCGCAGGCGATCGCTACGATCACAAACCAGCCGAACCGTGAATCGCTGCCGCTGCCCAGGCCGTGCACCAGGGCGAACGGCCACGACGCGTAAGCCAGCCAGTGAACGGCCCGCCAGGCGCGATAGCCGATCCTCGCGCGCAGCAGGCTCGTCACCACGAGGGCGAGCAGCAGGTCGAAGGCGACTGCTCCAAAGCCGAGCCATAGCGCCCGGTAGCGGGAGACGAACGGGATGACGGCGTCTTTGAAGCCCACCGGGGCATAGCCGTCGGCGATCGTTGTCAGTACGTGAATGGCGACGAAAGCGATCGCGAACAGCGTCACGTTTCGATGGATGGAGACCACGGCGAATCTGGGCCAGCGGTCGTTTTTCCATCGGACCGTCCCGAGCACGCCGAGCACGAGCCCGGCGGTCAGAAGCACGAGGGAAACGACGCCGGACGCACGGGTGATGTACCAGAGCGCGGTCCCGTTGCCTGCAGCGAGGGTCATGCCTCGATGGGCCAGTCGGCAACGCACATCACCGAGCCGTCGTTTCGCACCAGCCGCGCCGGGAGGCGTCGCTGGTCCAGCCAATCGGGTGCGTCGTCACCGAGCACCATGGCCGCGGTGCTCGCCGTGTTCGCGTCGACGCAGGAGGCGGCCACGACGCTGACGGTTCGCCAGGGCGTGTCGGCCGGCGTCCCTTTGCGCGGATCGATGATGTGATGGGCCCGGCCGGTGGCCGTCGTCCAACTGCGGACGCAGGTCCCGGAGGTGGCGAGACCGCCCGAGCGGATGCCCACCGCCGGGCCGTTCTCCGGGAACGGGGCGGCGTGATCGTCGGCGACACCGACGGACCAGCCTCCCTCGGGCGGGTCTCCGGCGACCGCGACGTCTCCCCCGAGGCTGACGATGACGCCGTCATCCGTGGCCTCGGCCGCGGCGCGCGCCGTGCGGTCGGCGGCCAGGGCCTTGGCGGTCGCTCCGAGGTCGAGCTCGACCCCGTCTGGAATCCTGGCCGTCCGGCGCTCGCGATCGAGCTCGATCCGTTGCCAGGCGCCGCCGGGGGCGGAAGATACGTGGAAGAGTCGCCCGTTCCGAAGTAGGACGAGGGAGAAGGTGCGGTCGTACCCCGCGAGCCGAAGCGCCTTACCCAAGGTCGGGTCGACCGTCCCGTCGGTGGCCGCGGCCGCCATCAGAGCGACCTCGAGCGCCGCAAGGATGTAGGAACTTATGGCCACGTCCTCGCCCGCGGCTCGGTTCAGGTTGACGAGCTCGGAGTCGTCACGAAAGCGGCTGCAGGCGCGATCGACAGCCTCGAGCTCGGCCTCGAGAACGGCTCGCGCCTGGGGGAGCGACTCGGGGCGGCGAACGGCGACGCGCGCGGTCGTACCCAACGCACGGAGCGCCGCCGAGGTCGGAGCCGGCTCGCTCAACTGCCCCCTGAGACGGCGGCCGGAGGTGAGGACGACGGCGTCGGCGTTTGCGCGGGCGGCGCGGGCGACGGCGCCGTGCTGCCGCTGGGCTGAACCGCCGGAGGCGAGACCGAGGGCGTCTGGACGGTCGCGGTGCCGGCCGACTGCTTCGTCGTCGCCCTTTTGGAATGGGTCGTGGTCGCCGCAAGCCCGGCGAAGGCGGCGACGAGCGCGGTGGCCAGGGCGAGCGTGGCCGTCGTAGCGCGCCGAACGCGAGCGATCGCGGCATCGCGATCGACCACTGCACGGCGTCGTCTATCAGGTATGGGCGTCGGGTCAGGATTCATCCACGTGAAGCTGACCAGACGCAGATGAGAAGAGAATGAGTCCCGGCTGAGAGCTTCTTAAGTTCTCAAGTGCGACGAAGGAGCTGTCGCGGCTCGGCATGGACGGCTGCGGGCGCGTTGACGCTTCGCGGCAAAACGATCGCGACGTCGGAGCCGCCCCCATCGCGGGCTCGCAACTCGACCCGGCCGCCGTGTCCCCGGGCGATCAGATCGACGATTGCCAGCCCCAGGCCGGCCCCGACCGCGCTCCTCGCCCCGTCGGCGCGGCTGAAGCGGTCGAGCGCACGCGCGGCGAAATGCTCGGGCAGGCCGGGCCCCGAGTCGAGGACGTGTAGTGCGACTTCATCGCCCTTCTTGTCGCGTAGGTAGCGGACGTAGACATCGACGAGATTCGAGCGGCTCTCGAAGCCCAGCTCCCAGGCGCCCTCGAGCAACTGGCCTCGGGACAGAGCCTCGCCGCGCCGGCGAAGCATCAATTCGAGCAGGGCGAACTCTTTGGTCGACAAGCTCGAGCTCGGTTTCTCCGCGCCAGGCGCGCCGGGCTGCCGGGCCAAGCCGTAAGTCGCCGGCCTCGAGCAGCGTCGGGCGTTCAGCCGGCGCGCGGCGGACGAGGGCGCGCAGCCGCGCGAGCAGCTCTGAGAACGAGAACGGCTTCAAGAGATAATCGTCGGCACCCGCGTCGAGCCCGTCGACGCGATCGCCAACCGCATCGCGCGCGGTCAACATCAGCACCGGCGCCCAGACACCGCGCTCCCGCAGCCGGCGGCAGGTCGCGAAACCGTCCAGGCCGGGCAGCATCACGTCGAGGACGATCGCGTCGTATCGAGTGGCGCCCGCCATCCAGAGGGCGTCCTCGCCGTCTGAAGCGACGTCTGCCGCATGGCCTTCCTCACGCAAGCCGCGCGCGACGAGGGTTGCCATCTTCGGCTCGTCTTCGACCACGAGCACACGCATCGACTCATTCTTGCTTTCGCGGATGAGAAGCCGATGAGGGGTTTCACGCTTTTCTCATCTGGCTCTGCTCCTCTTTGAGCGTGGAAACGCTCACTCGCCCACGTCACTCGCCTCGACCGCCCACGCAGCGATCTCCGTTCACGGGTGCTGACGGAAACACTCGTCTGACCGCCACGTCGGGGCTCGTTCTCCTCTTGCTGCTGCCGATCGAGGGGCTGACGCTCCTCTCGCTCCACTCGCTGCTGTCCGTGCACATGCTCGTGGGGGTCGCCTTGATCCCGCCGGTCGCGCTCAAATTGGGCAGCACCTTCTACCGGTTCTTCCGCTACTACACGGGCAGCGCGATCTTCCGGGAGAAAGGGCCGCCGCAGCTGGTGATGAGGATCCTGGTGGCACCCGTCCTAGTCGCGTCGACCGTCGGACTGTTCGGAAGCGGCGTCGCGCTGCTCCTGCTAGAGCATCCGAACTCGCTCGTCTACACGGTCCACAAAGCCAGCTTCATCGTCTGGCTGGGGGCGATCGGCATCCACGTCCTCGCGTACCTGCGGCACATTCCGACGCACGCGCTCGCCGACTGGATGCGAGGGGGGCGGGAAGCCTTCGGCCGGCGGTCGCGCCGACGAGCCGTCGTGGCGTCGCTGCTCACCGGCGCCGGAGTCGCGCTGATCGCATTGCCGCTCGTCGCGGCATGGCACCGTTAGTAGCGCTACGGGAGAGTGCCCGGGACGCCTGAGAGCACGTTCGTGAGAACGTCGAGCGGATCTGTCGCTGCCGGCGGTAGCTCGGCCGACGGCTGCAGGTTCGGAACAGGAACGCCGACGGCAGTGGGCACCGGCGTTTGCAGCGTGGGCGCCGACCGCGGCGGTGACAGCGCCGGGGCGCCGGGAGACGTCGCCGACGGTTCCTGTGAGCCGGCTGGCGACGCGGCGGGGCCCTGACCGAGGTCGGGTGTCGCGGCCGCTGAAGCCATGGCCGGCCGCTGCGGCATCGGCACTTGCCGGGCTGCGTCCGTTACTGCTCGCGATCGAGGCGCCTTCCCCGTCACGACAGCGCCCGTGCGGCGCGCGGTCGCGGCGAGCCGAGGTGTCTTCGCCAAGTCGGCCGGGGCCGCCGAGCGAAGCGTCACGGCGGCCTTGCCGTGGGCGAGAGCCGGCGCGATCTCCGTCGCCACGACCGGGACGAGCGCCACCGTGGCGCCTGCGCCGATCAGGCCGAGCTTGCCCAAGCCTCCCCGGGCGAGCGAGCGAATGAAGGGAGCCAGCGTGGCGACGTTAATCGCGCCGACCCCGGTGCGGACGTGCTGGAGACGCGACGCCAGGTTGCGACGCGCGCGGAAGAGGAGAGTCTCGACGGCTCCGAGGCTCAGCCCGAGCTCGTCGGCGATCTCCGCGTACGAAAGGCCCTGCCACTCCCGCAAGAGGATGCCGCGGCGCTGGCGCTCGGGAAGGTGCGCAAGCCCGTCTCGTAGCGCGGCGAGCCGCTCGTTTCCCTCGAAGCTGGCCGCCGCGGGCGCGGCCAGCTCGTCCATGTCTTCGACTTCCTGCGTGACGGCGCTGTGGCGACCGGTCGACCGCCGGGTGCCTCGACAGACGTTGAACGCGATCTTCAGCAGCCACGCGAGCTCGAACTCGGGCTCGACGCCGCGCTGAAGCGATCGGAGCACGTAGATGAAGGTCGTCTGGGCCGCGTCCTGCGCCTCCTCCCGGTTGCGGAGCCGGCTGTAGCAGAACGTGAAGACACGCTGCCCGTACTTCTCATACAGGTATTGCGTCAGGTCGGCCGGCTCAGTGGGCCGCTCGACCGGGGCCTGGCCGAGCAGCGTGCTCACGGCGCACCCCCCTCGTCAAGGGTCGACGGACCGTCCCCGCCGACTGACGCCGGAATCGTTTCTTTGCCCACCCTCGCCTCCTCGGTTCGCGTGCCCGCATGGGTGTGGGGCAGGGAAGGCGAAAAACTTGCGCTACTCCTGGCGACCGGTTTCACGGCAGGGTGGGGACCTGAGGGATCGGAACGCTCGGTACTGTTGGCGTCGGTACCTCCGGGACCGTCGGGTCCGGGATCTTTGGAACCTCCGGAACCTGGGGAAGCTGCGGCAGGCCGACCGGCGGGGGCGGCGGCGAAGGCGGTGGCGGCGGCGGCGGCGGGGAGTCTTGGTTGGCCGGAGGCATCTCGGTCGATCCCGAGCTCTCGCCCGCGCTACCAGCCGGCTCATCGGCGGCAGGCGCTTCCGGCCGCTTCGTTCCCGGCGAAGGCCCGACCGGCTTGCCGGCTGCGCCAGGTGTCGCCTTCGAGCTGTGGCCTCTCCGGGCCTTCACCGCAGTCGCTTGCTTCGTCGCGGCGCGGGTTCCGGAGACGCGATTGGCCGCGGCGTTTCGGCGGGATCCGGCGGCCTGTCCTGACTGTTCGAGTGCGGCGACCGACTCCGTGCGGCGGCTCTTCTGATCGAGCGAGAGCGCCGACCCCGGCAGGACTATCCAGTGGAGGGCGACGAAGAGGCCGACGGCGGCGACGGCCGCCCCGACGAGCAGGCGTGCGCGACCGAGCTCCTGTCGCGGGGTCGTTGCGGGGGTTACTGGCTGGCTTGCGGGCCGCGGCATCCTCAGTCGCAGCTAGCCCGAACCGAGCCCGTTCGGCATCACCCTCCTGGGGAACCTCTGTTTACGAGGAGTTAGCAGGTTTGAGCACGTTTTCTTGCCGAAGTTCCACTATCTGTTTGTCACCCGGCAAGTCCCTCGTCCGAGGGATTCGAGCGGGAAGCACGCTTGGCTCAGCGTTCGGCCGGAGTGGTTTCGGCCGCGGCTTTGACGCGGTTCTTGCCCCGGCGCTTTGCCTCGTAGAGGGCCTCGTCGGCCGTCCGAACGAGCTCGGCCGAGTCGACTCCAGCGACGAAGCCGGCGACGCCGAAGCTCGCTGTCATCTGCACGGTCGCGCCCCCGCTCTCGAGCTCGAGCGAGGCGAACGCCGTCCGGATCCGCTCGGCTGCCTCGATCGCTCCAGGGAAGGTTGTTCCCGGTAGGACGATCAGGAACTCCTCGCCGCCCCAGCGGCTGCTGACGTCGATGTCTCGGAGCGTCGCTCGTAGGACGTCTGCGAATCGCTGTAACACGAGATCGCCGAACGCGTGCCCGTGCGTGTCGTTGACGGCCTTGAACTCGTCGATGTCGCAGAGGATCAGCGCCAGTGGCGTCTCGTAGCGCTCGCTCCTGGCCATTTCGACGAGCAGCCGCTCCTCACAGTGGCGCCGATTCGCGAGCCCGGTTAGTCCGTCTGAGGTCGCCTGCAACGCGACCGCTTCGTGCAGCCGCGCGTTCTCGAGCGCATTGGCCCCTTGCGCGACCAGTGCCCGGGTGGCGAGCAGATTGTCCTCATCCAACTCGGCGGCGTAGAGGATCAGGATCCCGAAGCGGGACCCGGCGGTCGCGACAGGAAGCTCGAAGGTCTTTGCGTCGTCCGCGAGCGTCCCGACCTCGATTACGGCGCCGTGCTCGCCGAGTAGGACCGCGCCCTCGGCGTCTGCGGCCTCGACGGCGGCCGACGCGATCAGCGACAGGAGCTGATCGACGTCGTGGGTCGCCGTCAGCAGGTTGCCGGTGCGACTGATCGACTCTCTCAGCCGGGTTCGCTGTAGCTCCAGCTCCAGCAGCCGGGTTCGGAGCTGGTCGGCCATCGAGTTGAACGAGCCTGCGAGGTCGGCGAACTCATCGCGGCCGCGGACGGGCACGCGTCGATCGAGGCGGCCGCGGCCGATCGCCTCTGCGGCGCGGGCGAGCTCGCGCACCGAGCGCATGATCGACCTCCCCTCGGCGGCGGCGATCGCGGCGAGGACGAGCAGGCCTCCGAGCAGCACATAGAGCAGATGCCTCCGAGTCGCCGCTGTCTGGGCCGCGATCGCTTTCGTCGGCGCGAGCAACGCGATCTGCACCTTCGGTTGATCGAGCAGCGGTCCGGTTGCGAGCGCTCGGTAGTGCGACCCGGCCACCGAGACGGCCAGGGGCCGGCCGGAAGCGAGGGGGCGAAGCCGGCCGCGGGCCAGCCTCGAACGCGGAACGAAGACGATCCGGTCGTCGCCGACGAGCCCGCTGTCGGAGCGGAGCGTTCGCAGCAGCGAGCGGTCGAGCGGTAGGACCGCGAGGATCGACCCGAGTACTCGCCGACCCGCTCTGACCGTGACGGTCTGGGTCGACTCGAGCGTCCCTCGCCGCCCGACCACGAGACGGTGGGGCCCGGCGATCGTGACGTCGCTCGGGAGCCGGCCGAAGCTTCCGAGACGCAGTCCGCGCTGGACGTCGCGGTGACCAGCCAGACTTCGCGCGACCGCCTTCACGTGGTCGGCCTGTCGCTCGTATGACGCGAACACAGCTCGCAGCTCGGCTCCAAGCCGTGAATCGACCTGTCGCTCCTCCGCGTGCTTCGCGATCGTGCCGAAGCCCCAGAACGCGGCTGTCAGCGGCGCGACCGCCAAGAGCAAGAAGTAGACCGCGAGTTTGTGCTTGAAGCTTGCAAGCATCGCCCGACCCTTCGCTGGCTTTCCCCTCGTTGTCGGCGGGCGGGGTCGCTTCCATGAGCGATGAGCTCAGCCGGGCCGGCCGCGGATGCCGCCCGCTGCGGCATCCGCGTCTGCCGGTTCGAGGAGGATCCCTAGCGCTTCTTGGTGCCCCGGGGCTTCGCGAGGCGGATCGAGGTCGTCTTCGCCGCCTTTGCGGTCGGCGTTCGTGCGACGGTGACCATGACCAGACGCTTCCCGAGTGTTCGCGTCTTGACGCGCAGCAGGAAAGCTGCCTGCCCGGCCTTGCTGCTCGCCTTCGTCTGCGCGCGGCGTGTCAGGCGGCCGGCCGCTTTCGAGCGGACCTTGATCGTCGCTCCGGTGACCAGATAGCCGCGGCTGTCCTTGACCGTCACGATCATCCGGAGCCGTTTTGTCCGGGCGACGCGCGTGGCGATGTAGCGGATCTTCACGATCTTGAGGCCGACCGCACTGGTCGCTGCCACCGAGGTTCCGAGCGGGGTGGCGAGCTGGGCCGAAGCGTCGAGCACCTTGTAGCGGGTCGTCTCGGACACGCCGCTCTTATCGGTGGCCGTGAGCGTGATCTCCTTCGTCGTGCCGGGTACCTGCACCGAGAACGTCTGGTCGGCGCCGAGCAGACGCATCACGTCAGTTCCGTTCACCGCGAGCGCGGCGAGCTGGCCCTTGTCCGCGACGCTGCCCGCGACCGTCAGAGGCTGGCCGCCAACGAATCCGCCGGCCGGCTGAAGCAGCGTCGCGCCCGCCTGCTCGACCGCGTCCACGACAGAGCCGGGAATGATCCCGCCTGGACCCGCGAGGGCGACGGGCACGCTGAGGTCCACCAGTTCCCCGCTGGAATTGCCGACGGCGAAGTCGAGCGTGCTTGCGCCGTCGAGGGAGACCACGCCGGCGAAGTTGCCTACGGCGTCCAGGCTGAGCGGGTGGCCGTTGACCGTGACCTGCGAGCCGGCGCCCGCGCCACCGACGGTCCCGCTGACGATGGCGGTCCCGTTCAGGACGGTCAGAGGACCGAGGGTAAGGAGCTGTGGGATCGAATCGGGTCGAGCGCCCGGGACGAGCGCGAGCGCGAGCGCGCCGACCACGGCTAAGAGCTGGGCTTTTCTGCCCGGATTGAACGACATCGGTCGACTACCTCCTCGTTTTGTTGCGTTCTCGCTCGATAGGGGCGACCGGGATCGAAAGATTGCGGACGGCCGCAAGAAAAGGGGCTTCCGGCCTCCCTGACACTTGCGATGTCCCGAGCGCTCGGATCTGCGCTGGCCGGCGGCGCGCTGCTGCTTCTGTTGCCCGGTGGCGGGTCTGCATCGCCCGCGGTGACGCGGATCGTGGTCGGTTACACCGAGCGCGGCTACGCGTGCGCGCCAGCGTTCGAGCAAGAGCTCGGCGCGGATGTGATCGGCAAGATCGTGCCGCTGCGCGCCGACGTCCTGCGCTTCGACAGCAGCGAGTCGGCCAGCGTCCTGTCCCTGCTGCACGCGGACCCGCGGGTCCGCTACGCCGAGGTCGACGGGATCGTCCGCGCTCTCAGGGTTCCGAACGACGAGTTCCTGCCGACGCAATGGTCGGTGACGAAGACACACGCCGAGCAGGCCTGGGATCTGAGCACCGGCTCCTCACAGGTCGTCGTCGGGATTCTCGACACCGGCACCGATCCAGGGCAGCCGGACCTCGGCGGCAAGCTCGTCGCAGGTTACGACTACGTGAACAACGATCAGGACCCGAGCGACGACAACGGCCACGGCACGGCGGTCGCCGGAATCGTCGCCGCGAATTCGGACAACGGGATCGGTGTCGCCGGCTACTGCTGGGCCTGCCGGCTGATGCCGGTGAAGGTCCTCGACGCCGACGGCACGGGGTTTGCGTCCGGCCTCGCGCAGGGAATCGTTTGGGCGACCGACCACGGCGCGCGGGTTCTCAATCTCAGTCTTGGCACGCCTGTCGACGACCTGACGCTCACCGCCGCTGCGCAGTACGCCTGGCTTCACGGAGCCCTCGTGGTCGCCGCGGCCGGTAACGAGAGCAGCCCCACCGTCGACTACCCTGCCGCGCTCCCCAACGTGCTCAGTGTTGCGGCTTCCGATCAGAGCGACCGCCTCTACGCGTTTTCGAACTCGGGCGCCCGAGTCGCCGCGCCGGGCGAGAACTCGACCACCGGCCGCGGGAGTACCTACGTCTCGTTCCTCGGCACCTCGTCCGCCGCTCCCGTCGTCAGCGGGATCGCCGGACTCGCGTTTTCGCTCGTGCCCGGAGCGACTCCAGCGCAGGTAAAGCAGGCGATCGAGACGACCGCCGTCCCGATCGCCGGCGTCGTGAACGGGAGGGTCGACGCCTATGCGACCCTGCACACCCTCGCGCCCGCGCTCGCTCAGCCGGGAACGCCGGCCCCGGGCAGGGCGGCGCCAGAAAGCACGCCGGCTCCGGCGACTGGGGGGACACGCACAGGCGCGCCGGCGCGAAGGACGAAGGTCGTCACCGGCAGGGTCAGGCAGGGAAGGAACGCCAGCGTTGTGATTGCGACGGGGGCGGGCCTGCTTCGCGCGGCCGTCACGGTCCGCCAGGGAGGCCGGGCGAGGATCGCGATCAGGCTGCTGGCCGGAAGAAGCGCCGTAGCCTCCGCCCGCGGCGCCGGCCGAGCGCGGTTGCGCGCCGAGGTTCGTGCGCGCCGGTATCGCCTTCTCGTCAGCACGACGAGCCGCAAGCCCCTAACGTTCACGCTTACGATCAGCTACCCGAACGGGGGCGCGTAGACGACCGCAAGTTTTCGCGGCTTGGGCTCCCCTCCCTTCCGACGCTGTAACACCGAGGAGACAACGACATGGACAGGGCCCGCTCGGTTCCCTCCAAGAACATCCCCCTCGCCGTGCTGGCCCTGTCCGTCTCCTTCCTCGCAATACTTGGAATCGCGGCGCCGGCGCGGGCCTCTCAACTCGTCGACCGGAACGCAACCGACGTTCACCTCCAGGTGAACGCCAAGGGGGAAGCGTTGATCACCTATCGGGCGAGCGGGAGACTCAGGCGAGTGCTCGGCTGGGGCGCGATCAACGCGCGCCCGTCTGCGAGCGGAGGAACGCAGGTCTCGTTTCGGCTCGACTATTCAGGCGGCTGGGGCACCTACCACCGTCGCGTCTGGCAAACGTTCGCTGACACGTGCCACCGTTACGACGGCCCCGTGCTCACGCACGTCGTTGCCAGCTGCACGGCGGGCGACGGATCCTACTGGGCCCTCCAGAGCTGGCGGGTCGGGCTGCCCGATCTCGGCTTCCTCCCCTGGCTGCGGAACCAGAAGGTTCCTTGGCTGACCCTCTCGCACTGGAGTGGCGAGATCGCGGAGCTCGAGGTGCACACCGACTGGGTCTACGGCGGCCGCTTTCAGCATGTCTTCGGACGGCTTACCTACCGCGGCCGTCCGGTGTATGGCTATCGAACGACGCGGCTGGGGGCGCCGACCGACCGGTTCGGCCGCCTGCTCTACTTGGACACGTTGGACGCGCCCGCCTACGGACACGGCTGGCGGCGCGAGAACTCGTTCGTGACTCACAAGGGCACCGGTGTCTTCTGCTACGGCTTCTTCCGACATGACCCGACCAGCGGCGGGTATGGCGCGCCGCCGAACTGGCCGCGCCACCACCGCCGCGGCCCTGGAGTCGGCAAGCGGTACCGGGTGACCGTGGGGGGTCCCGGAGTCACCCCGGACATCAGCTGGGAGGGCCTGGGCCTACACCGGTACAGTCCGAAGAGCCCGGCCGACGTCGCCTACGAGCAGGCGCAGAACGCGATTCTCGACTCGTACGGCGACCGGCTCTGCCGGCAGCATTAGGAGGGTTCGACGAAACACAGTCTGTGCCGCCGGGGCCGCGCTGCTCGCCGCCAGGCGGCGTCCTCAGTCGCGCACTGTACCTATGGGTACGCGCGCTCCCTGCGTCCTTGCCTAATCCGGTCGAGCGAGCGGCAGAGCAAATCCGAACACCGCCTCCTCGCCGGGCCCGTCGCCGACCCAGACCCGCCCGTGCTGGAGCTCCGCGAGTCGCCGCACCTTGTAGAGCTCGAGCCCCGTCGTCAATCCGGTCCGAGGCTGGAGGCGTGAGAACCGCTCGAACGCCAGCGCGCGCTCCTCGGGGTCGACACTTCCGCCGGGATCGCCGACTTCGAACTCGACGAACCCGCTGATGAGACGGATGCGCACCGTCGCGCCTGCGTTGGCGGCCCGGTAGCGCGCGTTCTCCAGCAGGGTCGCGATCATCGAACGGGCGTACTCGGGATCGACGAGGAGCTCTGCCTCGCGGCTTCGGTCGTCGGCCTCGAGCGAGACGACCGTCCCGTGGTCTCGCACCTGGGCTATTGCATCATCAAGGAGGGCACCGGCCCGCATCGGCACCGGGGCCAGGTAGAGAACATTCGCGTCGATTGCATACACGGTGAGCAGGTCGTCGACGATCCGCGTGAGCTCGCTCGCCGCCTCCTTGATCCGTTGCGGCGCCTCCGAGAGCGTCTCGGCGTCGGGCTTGAGCTCGAGTAAGTCGGCGTAGCCGGCGATCAGCGCGAGCGGGCTGCGAAGGCCGTTCGAGAGCCTGGACAGCGCCTGGGCGGCCGGCGGGTCGAGCTCAGTCACAAGACCAGCAGCCCCAGCCCGCGCGCTGCTGCGACGGCGTCTGCCCGGCGGCTGACTCCGAGCTTCGCGCAGCTGCGGGCAAGCAGGGTTTTGACCGTCTGGTCGCCGATCTCCAGCTCATTCGCGATCTCGCGATTCGTCGCGCCCCGGCCGACCAGCCTCAGGACGTCTCGCTCGCGCGGGCTCAGCGCGCTTTGGCCGGCCGGCCGCCCGGGGTGAGCGGCGTCGAAGGAAGGCTCGCCTCGCAACACTGCTCGTAGCGCCGCCACGAGCCTGCCGATGCTGCCGGTTGCCAGAACGGTTCCTTGCGCGCCGGCCTCACGAGCGTTCTCGTTGAAACCGCGCTTCGGGGTGGGGGAGAGCAAGACCACCGGTACCGAGATTCCCGCTTCACGGAGCTCGCTTACGAGCTCCGTGCCGGTCGCCTCGACCAGCACCACGTGAGGTTCGAGCTCGGCGGCGAGCCGTGCCGTGTCTTCGGCCCCTTCGGTTTCACCGGCGACGCGAAGCTCTGTCCCGGCGAGCGAGAGCCTGACCCAGGCGCGCAGCGGCGATTCATCTCCGGCGAGGAGCACGCGGCTCTGAGCGGGCGGATCGTCAACCAAGGAGGGCGATTGATCGCTCAGTCGATCGATCGTAGCTTGCCTCGTGGCAAGCAACCAGATCCGTTTGTGGCAAGGAGCCAGATCCCCAGCGACTCAAAGAAGGCGCCACTTGGGCTCCCCGCTCGCACGGCGTCACTCTTAGACTCAGAAATCATGGAGGTGACCGCCCAGCGGATGAAGCCGAGGCTGCGCGGCGTGTTCCACGAGCTTGGCTTCTACGTGGCCCTGGGGCTTGGAGTAGTCCTCGTCGTCACCGCGGAGGACGGCCGCGCTCGTGCCGCGGCGGCTGTCTTCGCCGGGTCGGTCGTATTCTGTTTCGGCGCAAGTGCGCTCTACCACCGGCCGACGTGGAGACCACCGGTCCGGGCATGGCTCGCGCGCCTCGACCACGCAGGTGTCTACCTGCTCATCGCCGGTACGTACACGCCGTTCGGGTTGCTCGTCATGTCCGAAGGCTGGGCCACGCCCGTCTTGACGATCGTCTGGGTCGGAGCCGTCGGCGCGACGCTGTTAAAGCTCTTCTGGTTTCGGGCGCCGAAGTGGCTCTCGGCCGCGATCGGCGTCGCGCTCGGATGGGTGAGCGCCGCTGCGTTCTCGCAACTCCTCAAGGTGCCGCTTCCGGGGCTCGCGTTGGTGGTTGCGGGAGGATTCCTGTACACCCTCGGCGCGGTCGTCTACGTCTACCGGCGGCCCGACCCGGTCCCACACGTCTTCGGGTATCACGAGCTCTTCCACGTGCTGACGCTCGCGGCCGTCGGGTGCCAGTACGCGGCGATCGCGTTCTTCGTGCTGCCCCGGGCGTAACTGAACCTTCACCACACCCAGAGGCTCGGGCCAGCTTCAGGCGCCGAGGCGCGCGCGTTTTGTGCCGGCCCGTCTTGCGGCGGTCCTCCGCTGACAAGCCGCGACGAGAAAACGCGCCCAAAAATGCCTAGTCCCCACGAACCCGAGGGCCCGTAGGGACTTGGCACTCGGACTGTCGCAGGTCGGCGCCCGAGAGTCAACCCGGGGACGGGCGCGCTCGGTAACGTCGAGCCCCGGTGCCGGCCGCGACGCGGAAAGTGACCCTGGAGCAGGCGCGGCGGATCGCTGTTCGGGCCCAGCTGCTGGACGGCTCCGCACGTGGGGTGTTCGAGACCGTGCGCCGCCTCGGATTCCTTCAGCTCGATCCGGTCTCGACCGTGGCGCCGCCGCAGCAGCTAGTGCTCTGGAGCCGGCTCGGCCCGTTCGACCCGGCAGAGCTCGACCGCCTGCTCTGGGTCGAGCGGAAGCTCTTCGAGTGGAACGCCTTCATCTGGCCGATCGAGTCGCTGCCGCTGATCCGCGCAGAGATGCAGAGGATCCGGCGCGCGAACACATTGGCCAGGGACCGCTGGAGGCGCGACTTCTTGAAGCGAAACGCGGGCTTTCGCCGCTATGTCCTACGCGAGCTCGAAGCGCGCGGGCCGCTCCTCTCGCGCGAGCTGGAGGACCGCTCGACGCCGCGCCGCGGAAAGCACCGCTGGTACGGAAGCCGCCAGGTCGCGCAGATGCTCGAGCTTCTCCATCGCCGGGGTGACCTGGCCGTGGTCGGGCGCCGCAGCGGGCAGCGGCTCTGGGACCTTTCCGCACGCTGGTACCCCGAGACGGAGGTCGCGCCTTTGCGAGAGGCCGAGCGGATCCTCGCCGAGCAGCGCTTCCGGGCTCTCGGCGTTCGCCTGGAGAAAGGGGAGTGGCACGCCCACCCGGACCTAAGCGACGCGCCCGTGCCGGATCGGGCGACGCTGCTATCGCCGTTCGACCGGCTCGTCCACGACCGCAATCGCGCCAAGGCGCTCTTCGGCTTCCACTACCGCCTGGAGATGTACGTCCCGCCCGCGAAGCGCGAGTACGGCTACTACGTGCTGCCGCTTCTAGCCGGCGACCGGCTGGTCGGCCGCGCGGAGCCTCGCTTCGACCGCAAGACTGGAAAGCTCGAGCTGCTGGGTGCCTGGGGTGACACGTCCCGACTGGATGAGATTCTCGCGGAGCTGGCCGTTTTTCTCGGCGCCGACAACGGCTCCGACGTCCTGGGCTAGCAGTCGCTTACGAAGGAATGCGCGTCGTCCCGCCCCTCCGGCCTCTGCGTCGCCGCCGCTTCGCCTCCGGCTGGCGGACCATCGGTTCTCGCCCGGGCGGCTGGATCGGCGCTGGCTCCGGGGGAACCGTTGGCAGGATCGGCTGAGTGACGGACTTTTGCCTCGAGACCCTGATCCGGTCGCCGTAGTGCGAGACCTCGAGCGGCTTCCCTTCGGCCAGCGTGTACGTCGCCTCGCCCTTCGTCGCCTCGACCTTCAGCAGCCGGCCGCGGAAGCGGAGCCCGAAGGCGAGCCGCTCGAGCCGGGGTGGAAGCTTCGGGGCGAAGCTGAGGAAGCCGTCGTGATCGCGCATGCCGCCGAGGCCGGCGACCGCGGCAAGCCAGGCGCCGGCGAGCGAGGCGATGTGGACGCCGTCGCGGGTGTTGTGCTCGAGATCGTGCAGGTCCATCAGCGCGGCCTCGCCGAAGTAGTCGTAGGCGAGCTCGAGATGCCCGACCTCGGCGGCCACGATCGCCTGCGTGCAGGCTGACAGGGACGAGTCCCGAACGGTCAGCGGCTCGTAGTAGGCGAAGTCCCTGGCTTTCTCCTCGTCGGTGAAGGCATCGCCCCGCCAGTGCAGTGCGAGCACGAGGTCGGCCTGCTTGACGACCTGCTTGCGGTAGAGGTCGAAGTAGGGGAAGTGTAGGAGCAGCGGGTACTGGTCGGGCTTCGTGTTGGCGAAGTCCCAGAGCTGATGCTTCGTGAAGCCCTCGGACTGCGGGTGGACGCCGAGGGCCTCGTCCCAGGGAATGACCATGTCGCGGGCTGCGTCCCGCCAGGCCGCAGCTTCCTCGAGCTCGGCTTCGAAGTCGGCCGCTTCGTCGGGGTGGCGGGCGACCGCGTCGGCGGCGGCGAGCAGGTTTCGCTGCGCGAGCAAATTCGTGAAGACGTTGTTGTCGGCGATCGCGCTGTATTCGTCCGGACCCGTGACCCCGTCGATGCGAAAGCGGCCCTCCGCGTCGTGGTGGCCGAGCGAAAGCCATAGCCGCGCGATCTCGACGAGCACCTCCAACCCTGCCTCGAGCTCGAAGACCTCGTCCTCGACGGCGGCCTGGTAGCGCACAACCGCGTCGGCGACATTGGCGCTGATGTGAAAGGCCGCAGTCCCGGCCGGCCAGTAGCCGGAGCATTCCTGGCCGCGGATCGTCCGCCAGGGAAACGCTGCTCCCTTCAGACCAAGCTGCCGCGCGCGGTCGCGGGCCAGGTCGAGCGTGGAATGGCGCCAGAGGAGCGCATCCCGGGTCGAGTCCGGGGCCGTGTAAGTGAGCACCGGGAGGACGAAGCGCTCCGTGTCCCAGAAGGTGTGGCCGTCGTAGCCGGGCCCAGTCAACCCCTTCGCGGGGATCGCTCGCTGCTCGGCCCGCGCGCCGGCCTGCAGCGTGTGAAAGAGCGCGAACCGGACGGCCTGCTGGAGCTCGGTGTCTCCCTCGAGCTCGACATCGGCAGCCGACCAGAAGTCCTCGAGGTACGCCCGCTGGCCATCGAGGAGGTTGTCCCAGCCCGCGTACTTGGCCTTTGCGACCGCGGCGATCACCTGGTCCCGGATCGCCGCCAGCGACCGCTGGCTCGACCAGCCGTAGGACAGGAACTTGACCATCGTCAGCCGTTCGCCCACGGCTAGGTCGGTGGCGATCGTCACCCGGCCGACGTCCTGCTCGCTCTCGGCGGCCAAGAACGTTTCCTCGGGACCGTCGACGACGTGGTCCATAGCCGCCGCCATCAGGAGCTTGCTGCGCCTGGTCGAGTGCAGGAGTACGACCCTGGCATCGCGGTCCGAGAAGTCCTCTGACTCCAGAGGGGACTCGAGTATCGCGGCCGTCCGCGGATCGTTCGAGGTCGGCGGCGCCGGCTCATTCGCGATCAGCTCTGACTGGATGGCTACGCGCAGCGGCGAATTGACCGGCTCGACCTCGTAGAGGATCGCCGCGGCCGAGCGGTGGACGAAGGAGACGAGCCGCGTCGAGTCGACCCGGACGGTCGTGCCCGCCGGCGACTCCCACTCGACGTGCCGTCGCAGGACTCCGTCGCGGAGGTCGAGCACGCGCTCGTGCGCCAGCAGGCGGCCGTAACGCACATCGAACGGCTCGTCGTCGACGAGCAGGCGGATGATCTTCCCGTTGGTGACGTTCAAGACCGTCTGGCCGGATTCGGGGAAGCCGTAGCCGGCCTCCGCGTAGGGGAGAGGCCGCACCTCGTAGAATGAGTTCAGGTAGGTCCCCGGGATCCCGAAGGGCTCGCCCTCGTCGAGGTTCGCGCGGAGGCCGATATGCCCGTTCGAGAGCGCGAACACGGATTCGGTCTGCGCGAGCACGTTCAGGTCGAGGTGCGTCTCGCGGACGCTCCATGGCTCGACCGCGAAGGCGGGGTGCGTGATCACTTTTGCTCCATCAGCTCAGCCAGGTCGGTGACCACGATGTCGGCCCCGTGTTCCAGCAGCGCCTGGCGCTGCCCCGCGCGGTCGACCCCGACGACGTACCCGAACCGCCCGGCGCGCCCGGCCTCGACTCCTGCCAGCGCATCCTCGAAGACAGCTGCCTCCGCCGCCCCGACGCCGAGCTCCTCCGCCGCCGCGAGGAACGTGTCGGGCGCCGGCTTCCCTCGCAGGTGTCTCTGCTCGACGACGATTCCGTCGATTCGCACTTCGAACAGATCCTCGATCCCGGCAGCTTCCAGGACGTCGCGGCAATTCGCGCTCGCGGAGACGACCGCCCGGTGGAGGCCCGCGTCGCGGACGGCGCGGACGTAGCGGATCGACCCCTCGTAGACCTGCACGCCGTCGCGTTTCAGCAGGGCGAGGACGAGCTCGTTCTTGCGGTTTCCGAGGCCGCAGACCGTCTCGGCCGACGGTGGGTCACTCGGGTCGCCCTCGGGCAGGTTGATCCCGCGCGAGGCGAGGAACGAGCGGACGCCGTCGTAGCGAGGCTTGCCGTCCACGTACTCGGTGTAGTCCGCAACCGGGTCGAAGGACACGAACGGCTCGCCAGTGCGGGCCGCCCGCTCGCGCAAGAATGCGTCGAACATCTCCTTCCACGCCGCCGCGTGCACCCGAGCGGTCTGGGTCAGAACCCCGTCGAGGTCGAACAGGCAGGCGCGAGTCCGGCTCGGCAAGCCAAGTCGCTGGGCCTCGTCGAGCACGGGAGAGACCGTAGTGGATTCCAGAACGGAAAAACAAAGGAGCGCCCGGAGGCGCTCCTTTGTTCGCCGAGTCGGTCTCGCTTTCGTCCACCGTTCTCGTTGACCTTCGGCTTCCGCCTACGGCCCTCGAGCTCGGCTTCGTCCTACTTGCGCTCCGTGCTCGGCGCGCGAGGGAATCTAGGTGGCCTCGGGCTCCGGCACAAGAGGTCCCTGACACAAAAATGTCGCAATTTGGACGCTCGGCGTTGAGGCCCTTCGAGCGGGGCTGAACCGTTGCTCGTCGTCCCAGCGCGAAAAACGCTCGCCCGCGAGATTCTTAGTCGCCTCTTATCGGGCTCTCAGCCGGCTCTCACGCCCGGGTGGTTGGGTCGGACGTGGGCAACCCACGAAAGGAGCTTCCGATGAGCAGCAGGTTCAGACCCAGACTGGTCGCAGGGGCCGTCGCCGGCCTCGCGGTCGCCGGGGGCGGCGCCGCATACGCGGCGAAGCAGCTCGGCTCGCCCCAGCAGGAGAACCAAGCGGTGCTGAACGACGCGGCCAAGCAGCTCGGCGTCGAGCCGAGCGCGCTCAGCGCTGCGCTGAAGAAGGCGCTCGAGAACCGCGTCGACGAGGCTGTCGCCGCCGGCCGGTTCACGAAGGCCCAAGGAGACGAGCTCAAGCAGCGGATCGAGTCCGGCGACATGCCGCTGTTCGGCGGGCCGGGCCGCGGCTTCCACGAAGGCGCGCCGTTCGGCGGCCTCGGCGCCGCGGCGAGCTACCTCGGCCTGACCGACGCCCAGCTGCGCACCAAGCTCGAGAGCGGCAAGTCCCTCGCCGACGTCGCCAAGGCACAGGGCAAGTCGGTGGACGGCCTCGTCCAGGGCCTCGTCGATGCGGCCAAGACCAAGCTCAACGCGGCCGTCGCAGCCGGCCGGCTGACGCAATCGCAGGCGGACTCGATCCTGGCCGGTCTCAAGTCGCACATCACCGACTTCGTCAACGGCACCGCACCGCATTTCGGGCTGCGCAACGGCTTTCGCGGAAGCCCGCCGCCTGGTCCTGGGTTCGGCGGGAACGGGCTTTAGGGGGGATCCATGCGTGGGCGGTAGGAGTAACGCGACCGAGCGGGCCGCGAAAAACCTCCTACCGCACGCGCAGGGTGATTCCGGCCGACTGGAAGCCGGACTTCTTGGCCGTGAAGAGGACACGCCCCCGCTTGGTCGGTCGAAGCGTGAAGCGCGCGACGCCCCACATGCTCGTCTTGCGGGTCTGAGCCTTGACGCCGGCGCCGACGACGCGCACGTTCACGCCCTGCATCCAGGTTCCGCTTCCGTTCTTGACCGTAATGCTGACGTTCGTGCGGCGCCGCTTGCGCAGCCTGCCCTTGACGGTCACCTTCATGCGCGGCAGCAAGCTGAGCGACTGCGCCGGCGAGAAGTCGCCGACGTTCCCGTCTGCGTCGACGCCGGCTACCCGCCAGTACAGCTGGTTGCCGCTCAGGTAGGCCACGTCCGAGAGCTTGGGCGCGTAGGCCGTGTTGTCGGTCGTGACGTCCTCGACAGTCAACGCGAAATCGGGCCGGCCGGAGACCTGCAGCTTGTACTCCTTGACGCCGAGCTTCGGGCTCCACGAGAGGAGCAGGTGATCGGGCGAAGCGTCGGTATGCAAGCCGCCCGGCTCTCCGATCGAACGGGTGAAGGGCGATGACACTGACCACGGGCCAGGCGTCGTGCCGTACCCCTGCTTCGGGTACTCGGCCCGGACGCGCCAGTGGAAGACGCCCGTTCCAGTCAGCTTCTGGAACGAGGTTGCCGGCATCCGGAAGTCCGTGAAGTTCCGCGTCGTCCCGTCAGGCTGGTCGATCGCGAGGTCGTACGAGACCGCCCCGTTGGCCGAGCCCCAGGTCCAGACCGGCAGGTACTCGCCTGCAGTTGGATTCGTCGAGCTCGGGACCGGCGCCGCCAGCGTTTTCTGGAACGTGCCGGTTGCCGACCAGGTCAGACCGATTCCGTTCTCGTCCGAGGCGCGGACACGCCAGTAGAGAATCGTGTCGGCCGGATAGGTCGTGTTGCTCGAATAAGCGGTCGCGTCGGTCGTGATGTCGTCGATCGGGCTTCCGAAGCTCGGATCCTGGGCGACCTGGAACTCGTACTTCCGGGCTCCGAGCACCGGCGACCATCTGAACGTCGGCTGGTCGAAGAAAGCGGTTCCGGACGCGGGCGCCAGGAGAGCCGGCGGCGTCGATTGTTTTTGGAAGTTGTCGTAGTTCGAGTGTGCGACGTCGAGGAAGGCATCGGTGCCGACCAGGTCGTGGGCCGGCAGCACCGCCCAGTAGTAACTGGTCGTCTCGTCGGGGTACGTCGTCGGGTTGAAGAAGTTGCGCGGCGCGTACGCCGGGATGTTCGTGAAGCCCTCGTCGACGATGTTGCTGAAGTTCTGGTCCTTCGAGACGACCACGAAGTAGCTCTGGGCCCCGTTCAAGGCGCTCCATGTAAACAGCGGCGTGCCGGGCGAGATACTGCCGGTCTGCGGGGCCCCGTAGTCGGGCGAGCAGAGGTAGAAGAAGCTGCAGCCGGCGACCCCGCCGCTCGGATAGGCCGTCCAGTTGAATGCAGGCGCCTGCGGATTGGGAGAGCCTTCGTCGGTGTTGCCGTTCTTGAGATACGTCGGATCGCCGAACACTTCGTCGAAGCCGACGCGGTCGGCCCGAGCACTGACGCGCACGCAATACGATTTCCCCGGGACGATCGGGGTCAGATCGTAGGCGGGGGTGGGGAAGCGGGAGCCGGCGGGGTTCGTAGCCGGGGCGCCGAGCGGCGTCCAGGCCGGAACCGATGTCGTCACTGTCATCTTGACCGGCGTGCACGTGGTCCCGTTCCATTCCGCGATTTGCACCTCGTAGCTCGACGCACCGGGGACGGGGTTCCAGTTGACGATCGGCGCTTTTGTCTGGAAGCCGTTCGAGAGGTCGTGGTCCGTGTCCGCTGTCAGGGTGTCGTCGCTGGCGTTGTCCCGCATATGGAGGTTCTTGATCGCGGTGCCGGTGACCGGTCCTGCCGGCGCGGTCTTGTCGAAGGTCTTCGTAAACGAGGGGCCGTAGTTCCAGACGCCAGCGTTGCCGTCGGGATCGAACGCCCGCACGCGCCAGTAGTAGACGTTGTCCTTCATCGGCGAGGTGGGCGACAGCGAGGTCGCGATCGTGGTGCCCGAGCAGCACACCTTCGAGCCGAGTGCAAAGTCGGACGACGAGTTGATCTCGACCTCGTAACGCGCGGCGCCCGCGACGGGGTTCCACGAGAACTTCGGATCGAAGACCTCGGGGTCGGTGGGATCGAGATCGGTGACGGTTGGCGTCGTCGTCGACGGCCAGGCCCAGGAGAACGACGCGACCTGGGAGGCGGCGCCGCGGTTGCCCTCCGCGTCGACCGGGATCACGCCCCAGTAATAAGTGCCGGTCGCGAGCGCGACCGAAATCGCGAGCGAGTTCGCCTGCACCTTAGGAGTTCCGGTCGGATCGTCCGCCGTGTGAAAAGCAAGTGAGCCCAGGGATGGGTCGGTCGCGACCGAAACCAGGTAGTTCGCGGCGCCGGGCACTGCCGACCAGCCGAGCTTGAGCGGGTCGGTCCCGAACGAGAGCCCTGCTCCGCCGGCCGGCGACTGCAGCGCGGCGGCAGCCGTCCACGCCTTGCGGAACGAGCGCCCTGCCGTCCAGGCCGAGACGGATCCGGTCGAGCCGATGGCGCGGACGCGCCAGTAGTACGTCCCGTTCGGGATCGTCTTCAGCAGCGTTGCGCGCGCGTTCTGCGTCGTGAAGTCGTCTGAGCCACGGCCGAGGACGGGCGAGTTGAACCCTGCGTCGGCGGCCAGTTGAAACTCGTAGTGGTCGGCCACCGAAACCGGCGACCAGGCGAAAGGCGGCACGGAGTCGACGACGGCTCCCGTCGTCGGAGACAGCGGTGTCGGGGCGGGGAGCGGCGTGTTGTCGACAGCGTGTGCGGGAGCGGCTGTCGCGAGTGCGATTGCGGCGGCGACGAGCGCCGAAAGAGTGGTGAGCTTGGCGGCCATGGGCGGGGTGACGCCGGCCGCCAGGCGTCCAATCTCCTTTCTATGCGCGTTGCTGTCTGGATCGGCCGCCGCCGCCCGGCCTGCGCCCCTCGGTCGAGGGGTTATTCGGATTTCGAAAGGTAAAACGGGCGTTCGGAGGCCCGAGAAGGCATCTGCCGGAGAAGCACCCAGCCGGCGATCGCTGAAAATTTAGCTCCGGCATAAGCTGTTCGCCATGCCCGAGGCGCTCTCATGGTCGGCTTATTCGGATCCCGCGCTTCCGGCGCTCGAGCGCGGGCGGATCTTCGCCCGGGCGTGGCAGTACATTGGCCATAAGGACCAGCTCGGCGACGGCCCGGGATACGTCGCGGGGCGCGTCGGGGACATTCCGGTCGTCATCACCCGCGACCGCGACGGCACCTTGCGGGCTTTTCTGAACGTCTGCCGCCACCGCGGCTCCGTCCTGGCCGCCGGAGCGGCAGCCCGCGAGACGCTGCAGTGCCCCTACCACGCCTGGACGTATGGCCTTGACGGCGCGCTGAAGGCGGCGCCGCGCTCCGATCGCGAGCCCGGCTTCGACTGCGAGGGCATCTCGCTGCGGCCGGCTTCGGTGGGGGCGTGGGGCCCGTTCCTCTTCGCCAACCCCGACCCGGAGGTCCTGCCGCTCGCGGAAGTCCTCGGCGGCCTGCCCGAGCTCGTCGCGGCTGCCGGCGTCGTAGTCGCGGAGCTGCGGCACCACGCCCGGGCCGAGTCGTCCGTCGAGGCGAACTGGAAGCTCGTCGCCGAGAACTTCCTCGAGTGCTACCACTGCGCGGTCGCCCACCCGGGCTTCAGTGCCGTTGTCGACGTCTCTCCCGACGTCTACGAGCTTGCGCTCGGAGACTCGTTCTCCAGCCAGTTTGGGCCCGTCCGCGAGAACGGCACCGGCCTCGACACGGTAGGCGAGGTGACGCGCAGCCAGTTCCATTTCCTCTGGCCGAACACGATGATCAACATCTTTCCCGGGCGGATGAACTTCTCGATCGGCCCGGTTCTGCCTGCGGGGCCGGAGCGTACGGAGCGATTCCTCGACTACTTCTTCGGCCCCGATGCCGATGCCGCCTGGATCTCCGAGCTGCTCGAGTTCGACGGCCAAGTCGGGGCAGAGGACAAGGTGCTCGTCGAGAACGTCCAGCGTGGCGTCGCGACGGGCCTGATCGAGCGCGGGCGCCTGATGCCCGAGAGCGAGCGACTGATCGCCGACTTCCAGCAGCGCGTGCAGGCGGCTGTCGCTTAGCGGGCGCGACCGCGCGGCGGCCGCTGCGTTCGCCTGCGCTGCCGCGCTTCCTTTCTGATCTGGTGCGCGTGCTCGGAGCGGGCACGCGCGTCGAGACGCCGCTCGAGCCGGCCGAGCTCGCGCTGCAGTTTGCGCCAGCTGTCGAAGCGCTCGCGCGGCAAGACTCCGTTCCGCAGTGCCTCGCGGACTGCGCAGCCGGGCTCGCTTTCGTGCAAGCAGTCGCCGAAACGGCAGGTCGCGGCCAGCGAGGCTACGTCCTCGAACGTTTGCTCGAGCCCGTCCGAAACGTCCCAGAGCTGCAGCTCGCGCAGGCCCGGCGTGTCGAGCACGAGCCCGCCTCCCGGCAGCGGCAGCAGCTCGCGGTGGCGCGTCGTGTGTCGTCCTCGCCCATCCTCTCCGATCTCGGCGACCGGCATCACGGTGCCGCCCGCCAAGTGGTTAACGATCGTCGACTTGCCGACGCCGGAAGAGCCGAGCAGCGCGACGGTGCGATTTCCGCCGAGGTAGGGCGACAGCGCGTCGACCCCTTCGCCGGTGAGGCCGTTGACGGCATGGATCGGGACGCCGAAGGCGATCGCTTCGACCGCGAGCACGGCGGCGCTGACGTCGTCGCAGAGATCGGTCTTCGTCAGCACGATCGCCGGCTGAGCACCGCTCTCCCAGGCTGTCGCCAGGTACCGCTCCAAGCGGCGGGGCTTGAAGTCCGTCGGTGTCAGTGCGGCGGTCACGAAGACGCTGTCCGCATTCGCTGCGAGCACTTGCTCCTTGGCTGCGAGCCACGGCTCCTTACGCGAGAAGACCGTCCGCCGTGGAAGCAGCGCCGCGATTGTGGCGGGGTGTCGGACCGCAACCCAGTCACCGACCGCGGGCCAGATCTCCTCATGGCGAAGCCGCCCCGCCAGCTCGGCGCGGAGCTCGCCTTGCTCGCCGTAGAGGACATAGGCGCTGCGGTGTTCGACCGCCACGCGCGCGGGCAAGAGTCCGTCCTCCCGGTACTGCTCGAACTCGATTTCGCGCTCGGGCGTCCACCCGAGTCGCACGAGCGATTCGCTCAAGTCGATGCTCCTCTCTGGAGACAGCTGAAGCGGACCGCGCCGCGGCCCGCCCTGGGACGTCAGCCGGCGCGAAGCCGCCCTACGAGAGGAACGCCACGCGACCGGCGGCGACGAACAGCTCTTTTTTCATCAGGCACCTCCTCGGTCGCGGTTCCGAAGCAGCCTACGGAACGGGGTCGACAGCGTCAACCGCGCCGAGCTTTGTAACAGACTGTTACTTGGATATCGGGCCCGGGTGCGTTTTCGAAGTCGCGAAGTCCGCAGCTTCATCACCCTCGCGCGCGCGAGTGACCTAGTGACAGTCTGTTACTTGGTCGAAGGCGGCCGCAGGACGGCGAACTCGTCCGTCACCTCGAGCCACCCCGAACGGAAGCGGAACACTGCGGCCGGCCGTCCGCCGCCGCGGCCGGGGGCGCGACGCTCGCCGGTGCTCTCGATCACGCCGCGACGGAGGAGTACGCGCTGCAGATTGGTGGCCGAGACGTCGTGCCCGAGCGCGGCGGCGTAGAGGTCGCGCAGCTCCGAGATCGTGAACTCGGGCGGCGCGAGAGCAAAGGCGATGTTCGTGTACGAGAGCTTGGCGCGCAGGCGCTCGCGGCCTGCGAGCGTGATCTCGCCGTGGTCGAACGCGAGCTCGGGCAGCCGCGAGACGGGATGCCAGTCCGTGTCCTCGGGCAACTCCGGATCGACGCCGGTGGGGACGAGGCCCAGGTAAGCGTTCGCGATCTGCCATTCCCGCGGGTGGCGGTTGGGATCGCTGAGCGTCTCGAGCTGCTCGAGGTGCGCGACCTCCCGCACGTCGACCTTGGCGGCGAGGTGCCGTTGGATCGACTGCTCGAGAGTCTCGCCGGCCTCGAGGTAGCCGCCGGGAAGCGACCAGGCGCCGAGAAACGGTTCTCGTCCCCGCTGCCAGAGCAGCGCCTGCAGCGCGCCGCTGCGGATCTGCAGTACGACCGCGAGGGAGACATGGGCGGGATTGGTAGACTGACGCACAGGTTTTAGCCTCTCAGTCGAAAACTCTAGCGAAGAGGAGACGAATGTCGGTTATCGAGGCTCAGGCGCCGGCTATTGGGGCGCGCGACGTCGAGGAAGTTCTGCGGGATCGAGACCTGACCGGGTTCCACCGCAAGGCGATCCTGGTCACGGGAGCGGCCTGGACTTTCGTGGCGATGGAGATCCTGCTCGTCGGCTTCGTGGCGCCGGTCTTCGCGGGCCTCTGGCATCTGAACGGGGTCATGCTGGGCCTCGTCAACAGCGCGGCGCTCGCCGGCTCGCTCGTCGGCAGCCTCGTCCTCGGGCGCACCGCCGACCGGATCGGCCGCCGAAGGATCTTCCAGCTCTCGATTCTCTGGTACGCGGTCTTCACTGCCTGCACGGCGCTTTCGTGGGGCCCGTGGTCGGTCATGACCTTCCGCTTTCTCGCGGGACTCGGGCTCGGCGGAATGCTCGTCGTCGACCCGTCGCTTCTGACCGAATACCTGCCGCCGCAACGGCGCGGCCGGCTGCTCGTGATGCTCGACCTCTTCTGGCCGCTCGGGCTGCTGCTCGCAACCGGCCTCTCGTACGTGTTCCTCGTTCAGGTCGGCGGCGCCTGGAGCTGGCGGTGGCTCTTCCTCGCCGCGTCCTTCCCGGCCTTCTTGGCCTTTGTCGCGCGCTTGTCGCTGCCGGAGAGTCCGTTCTTCCTGGCGCGAAAGGGGCGAACTCGGGAAGCCGCCGCGGTGCTCGAGGAGATCACCGGCGAGCCGGTCGGAGCCGAGGCCATCGCGCCTACTCAGGAACCCCGCTCATCCATCACGGAGCTGCTCGCGCCCGGGCTGCGGCGCACGTCGGCCGTGATGATCGCGGTTTGGATCGCGCTCAACATCTCCTACTACGGACTCTTCCTCTGGCTGCCGTTCGTGCTCCAGGGCGAGAAGTCGTTTCAGATCAACGTCTATCTGCTCCTTGCGCTCGCGGCTTTGTCGCAGTTCCCCGGCTACGGCGCCGCGATCTGGCTGGTCGAGCGGATCGGGCGGAAGCCGACTCTGGTCGCGTTCCTGCTGCTCGGGGGAGTCTCTGCATACGCGTTCGCGGTCGCCGGCTCGGCGACGGTCTACGTGATCGCGCTCTTCTTCGTCGGGTTCTTCAACCTCGGCGCCTGGGGAGCCGTCTACCCCTACACGGCTGAGCTCTTCCCGACACGGGTCCGCTCGACTGCGTTCGGAATGGTCGAAGGTGTCGGCAAAGGCGCCGCGATCGCCGGCCCGTACATCTTCGGTCACCTCGAGGACGCGACCGGCGGGACGACCTGGTCGATCACGTTCATCGCGCTCGTGATGGCCGGCGGGGGGATCGTCGCCTCATTGCTGGGCAGAGAGACTCGTGGGCGGAAGTTGCTCTAGAACTCCGCTCCATTTTTTTGTAGGTTTTTTAGGAAGTCGCGTTCTTTTCGGCTTTGGATCCGGGGGGATCAGAGAAGGGGGCAAAAAATGGAGGGTCGGTCAGTTGGTGGGACAACGGTCGCGCGCGCCTGCGCCGGCCGGGCGAGCCGCGTGCTCGCTGCAACCGTTTTTCTGCTTGCAATCGCCATGGCGGCGCCGATGCTGGCGCGGGCGGCCAATCCCGCGGCGAACATCGATCAGTGCCGCAATGGACAAATCACCGCCCCCGTTCCCTGCGCGGGCGACGCCTGGGTCAACGGGAACCTCGGGCCCGAGAATTCGCACTATCGCGAGGGCGACTCGGTTCCGTTCCGGGCGGTTCTAACGAACCTCGACACGTCGGCTACGAGTCACACGCTGACCATCCAGTACGACACGCTGCAGAGCGGCACGCACGCCTACGATTACCTGACCTCCTACAACCGGACCGAGACGACCGCGGACGCGACGACGGATGTCTCCGGGGTCTCGGGCGCGGGCACGTGTTTTCCGATCCCACTCGACTTCATCGTCTTTAACAACGCCGGTTCCTCCCAGGTACCGGGCTGCATCCGTATCTGGAACGGAACGATCACGAACATCAGCTATGGCGCGACCGACGCGCCCGGGCAGCGTTCCGTGATCGTGACCTTCACCGCGACCAGCTCGACAGTGCTGCTTGCCTGGGGCGGCCACATCGCCTCTCAGATCGACTGGGGTGCCGGCAACAGTGCGGGCGCGATTTCCGGCTCGCCGTACCACATGCGGTTGCTGACCTTGGACGACACCCAGATCGGCAACCAGGACCGATCGCTGAAAGCGTCGGCGATCCTGCCGATCCCGGCCGTCTTCACGACCCAGGCCGGCTTCGGCCAGATCACGCTCGGTCAGTCGGTCACCGATACGGCCACGCTGTCCGGATCGAACGGTCCAGTCACCGGGGCCATCAAGTTCTTCGTGTGCGGACCGGCGGCCTCGAACCCGGACTGCACGTCCGGGGGAACGCAGGTTGGTGCAGGGCCCGTGACGATCACCGCGGGCGAGGCTGTCTCGGCCCCGTTAACGCCGACCGCCACCGGTCACTACTGCTTCCGCGGCGAGTACACGCCGGACGCCTTTGCGCCCTACTCGCCGAGCAACCACACCGATACGACGCTCGAGTGCTTCACCGTCACCGCCCAGACCGCACTGAACACGAACGCGGGCGGTCCCTACACGATCGGCGTCGACGGCACCTTGGCCCTGTCCGACACGGCGACGCTTTCGGGAGGCAGCGGCGACGCGACCGGAACGATTACCTTCACGCTCTACGACAATGACGCCTGCACGCATTCGGTCGGCACCGCCTCGGCCACCGTCAACGGCGCCGACGGCGACCAGTACGTCTCCTCACCGGCGATTGTCGTCTCGGCGACCGGCACCTATCACTGGATCGCCAGCTACGCCAGCGGCGACACTACGAAGAACGCCAACACGATCACCGAATGCGGCGCTCCAGACGAGAACCCGGTCGTCAATCCGCGCTCGACCTCGCTGACGACCGACGCCGGCGGGCCGTTTGTCCTGGGGGCCGACGGCACGGTCGCCCTCAGCGACACGGCAACCCTGTCCGGCGGGACAAGTGACGCGGGCGGGACGATTACGTTCATGCTGTTCAGCGACTCCGGGTGCGTGAACCAGGCCGGCAGCGACGTCACGGTCGGGGTCGATGGAGCCGACGACCAGGACTACACCTCGCCGTCGATTACGGTCAGCGCGGCCGGGACCTACTACTGGGTCGCAAGCTACGGCAGCGACCCCAAGAACGCCGCTTCGAGCACCACGTGCGGTGACGAGAACGAGACTCCGCTCGTGATCAAGCCTCACATCTCGGTCTCGAAGTCGCCCGATGCGCAGACGATCCTCATCGGCCAGACGGCGAACTTCACGATCACGGTCACGAACGACGGCGACTCGACCTTGACCAACGTGGTCGTCACCGACGCCTTGGCGCCCGGCTGCGCCCGCACCAGCGCCGACATCCCGGGCCTGGCCTCGATGGCGGCTGGCGCAACAGTGACCTACACCTGCTCGTTTGCCAACGTGACCGCCAGCTTCACGAACATTGCGGTCGCGACCGGCACGCCGCCGGTGGGGCCGGAGGTGAGCGCGCAAGACACGGCCGCGGTCACCGCGGTCGCGCCGGCCACCCACCCGGCGATCACGATCGTCAAGAATCCGAAGTCCCAGACGGTCACCGTCGGCAACACGGCGACCTTCACGATCACGGTCACCAACACCGGCGACGTCGCCCTGACCAGTGTCACGGTCACGGACGCGCTCTCGCCGAACTGCAACCGCACGATCGGCACCCTCGCCCCCGGCGCTTCGACCAGCTACACCTGCACCCGGGCGAACGTCAGGTCGAGCTTCAACAACGTCGCGGTCGCGACGGGCACGGCCGGCTCCACCACGGTCACCGCCCAGGACACTGCACCCGTGACCGCGAGGGCGGCCTTGAAGCCGAAGACGGTGACGAAGAAGGTCGTCAAGCCGAAGGTCGTCTCGCACCGGAAGCCGAAGGCGACCGGCTAGGAAAGAAAGCTCGTAAGCGTGAGACGGGGCGGCCCGGCGGGGCCGCCCCGTCTGTTTGCGCTGAAACGACATTGCAGGCGCGTCAGCCGAAAGGTTTGCGCAGACTAGCCCTTCGGTTTGGGCAAAGTAACGACAGTCTGCTTAGCTTTTCTTGGGGATCTACAAAGAGGGAGAGGGAAAGTGATTGACGGGCCGTCAGTTCGTGAGACACCGGTCGCGCGCGCTTACGCGTGTCGATCCGTCTACGCGACGCGGGTCATCTCCCCAAAGTCGAAAAACAGCCATCAGTTGCCTACGGCAAGGGGAGGAAATAAGTGAAGAGTTTTCGAACAGCAGGAGGTCGCTCCACATTTCGGCGTGGCTACGAAAGGTCCGGCCCGCGAGCTAGGAACCGCGGCTTCACCCGCGGCGTCTGGCTGCTGACCGCGCTCGTCGCGGCTGCACTCTTCGCCTTGCTTCCGGCAGCGGCGACGGGCGCCGGCGGCAACCCTTCCGCAAACCTCGACCAATGCGCGAATGGGCAGGCCCCGTCCCCTCACAGCGACGGCTGCAATCTCGACTCGACCGACTGGGTGAACGGGAACCTGGGCGGCAGCAAGGCCAACTATTTCGAAGGCGACTCGATCCCGTACCGCATGCTGTTCGACAACCTCTCGCTCGGGACTCACACCGTGACGATCCAGTGGGACACGACCAAGAGCGGCAAGCATGCGATCGACTACCTCACGAGCTTCAACCAAAGCGTGCTCAACGCCAACCCTTGCCTCGGGGTCACCGGGTGCAACTTTGCGACAGGCAATCCATTCGCGATTCCGACAGATCCGCAGGTCGCGGGCGGCGGCGTTACCCCGATTGCCGGCAACTTCATGCTCTACGGCGGAACCATTACCGGTGTCAGCTCCTACTCCTATCCCGACGGGACAGGCTTTGCCGGCGACAAGTCAGCGCAGATCACGCTCACCTTCACCGCCAGCGCCGTGAACCCGGTGCTCGCCTGGGGCGGCCACATCGCCTCCCGTGCGGACTGGGGCCTTACCAACTCTGCGGTGTCAATCCCCGGCTCGCCGTACCACACGCGCCTGATCGATCTCGACGGCGCCGGCGGCAACCAGGACCGTTCGCTCTCGGAGGACGCGGTCACCTTCCCCGGATTCATCCACATCGTGAAAAACACGACCGGTGGGAATGGCACGTTCGGCTACACGGCGAGCCCGCTCCCGCTGGCCGACTTCAGCATCACGACGGTGGGCGGCACAGGCCACCAGGACTTCAACGACATCACGAACTTCACGACCTACACCGTGAACGAGAGCACGCTTCCGTCCCATTGGGCGTTCGACAGCTTGACCTGTGGGGTGGAAAGCCCGAACGGCGGTAGCCGAACGGTTACCAACGCGAGCGTCGCGATCAACCTCAAGGAAGGCGAGGAAGTCACCTGCACCTACGCCAATCACCACACGGTCAACTCGCCCGCGCTCGGGACGACCCCGAGCGAGACCTCCGGCAAGATCGGCGACACGCTGACCGACAACGCCGGCCTCACCTTGGCCACCTCGGATGCCGGCGGCACGATCAGCTTCTACCTGTTCAAGCCGGGCGACAACTGCTCCGACCTGGGCACGGCCGTCTACAGCTCCACCGGGGTTGCGGTCTCGGGCAACGGCACCTACCACAGCGCCGACGGCACCACCAAGACCGGCAGCAACGTGACCACCCAGGCGGGTACCTACCACTGGCTGGCCAAGTACTCCGGCGACGACAACAACAACCCGGCCGGCAGCACCTGCGCGGACGAGGCCGTCGTCATCGGCCGGAACGACACGTCGCTGACCACCGATGCCGGTGGCCCGTACAGGCTCAGTGGAGGCGAGCTCCCGTCGGTTGATCTCACCGACACCGCCACGCTCTCGGGCGGCACCAGCGATGCGACCGGCACGATCACGTTCACGCTCTACGGCCCGGATCCGACGCCCGGCACGAATCCCGAAGACGACTGCTCGGGCGAGCCGGTCGGCACGGCGACGGCTACGGTGAATAAGGGAGGCGACGGCGTCAACTACGACTCCTCTCCGGCGATCACCGTTACCGAGCCCGGCACCTATCACTGGGTCGCCAGCTATGACGGAGACAGCAACAACAAGGGCTCCGATAGCGCGTGCGGCGCCGAGGGTGAGAATCCGGTCGTGATCGCACCGCACATCTCGGTGGTGAAGACGCCGGATGAGCAGGTGATCCGAAACAGCGACAGCGTCTCCTGGATGATCGAGGTGATCAACGACGGCAGCTCGAGCCTGACCGACGTCAACGTCACGGACGAGCAGGCGCCCGGTTGCGCACGGAGTGCCGAGCAGATCGCCTCGGATCGCGAGAACAACACGTTCGCACCGAACGATCACTACTCGTACACCTGCACGCTCGCCAACGTGACCGCCAGCTTCACCAACGTGGCGGTTGCGACCGGCACGCCCGACGTCGGCGAAAACGTGAGCGCGCAGGACACGGCACACGTGACCGTAATCAACCCGGCGATCTCCATCTCGAAGACGCCGCACACGCAGACGGTCGCCTTCGCCGGCACGGTCACCTTCACGATCGGTGTCAAGAACACGGGCGATTCGACCCTGACCAATGTGATCGTCACCGACGCGCAGGCACCTGGGTGCGCACGCACCAGCGCCGAGCTCCCGCAGCTGGCGTCGATGGCTCCCGGCGACGAGCTCAGCTACAGCTGCACGGTCGCCAACGTGACGGCCAACTTCACCAACGTCGCGGTCGCGACCGGCACGCCGGAGAAGGGACCGAACGTAACGGCCAACGACTCGGCCGCGGTCACGGTCGGGCCGCCGCCGCCGCCGGTCACCCACCCTGCGATCTCGATCGTCAAGGACCCGAAGTCGCAGACGGTTACCGTCGGTCACACGGCGACCTTCAAGATCACGGTCACCAACACCGGCGACGTCGCCCTGACCAGCGTCACGGTTACCGACGCACTGTCGCCGAACTGCAACCGCACGATCGGCACCCTCGCCCCCGGCGCTTCGACGAGCTACACCTGCACCCGGGCGAACGTCAGGTCGAGCTTCAACAACGTCGCGGTTGCGACGGGCACGGCCGGCTCCACCACGGTCACCGCCCGGGACACGGCACCGGTGACGGCGAAGGCCGCCCTCGTGCCCAAGAAGATCAAGCCGAAGGTGGTCTCGCACAAGAAGCCGAAGGCGACCGGCTAACGATCGAAACCGACGCTAAACTGGGGGTCGCCCTGAGGGGCGGCCCCCAGTTATTGACCGGGAGACCGGGGACCTAAATGAATAAGTCCACTTCTGAGAATCGCCCGCTGCCTCTTTCCTCGATCGCGCTTGCAGGCGCGTTCGCTGCACTGGTGGTGACACTGCTTTCGCTCGCCGCGCCGGCGCGCGGCGGCGCCGGCGCGGCGGCGCTCTACCCCCGCACGATCAAGCTGACCGACGCCAAGGTCGCCCACTGGGCCGGGGTGATGAAGCGCGCGGTTGTTCGCACCAAGCCGGGTCTGGCTGCTCCGATCGTGACGACACTGCCGACGGGCACGACCGACGGCACCCAGAACGTTGTGCTCGTCCTCGCCCGGGTCGACATCAGCCCCCACCAGAGCTGGTACCGGGTGCGCCTGCCGATCCTGCCCAACAACAAAACCGGCTACGTCCAGCCGCGTTACCTGAGCAGCCTCTTCGTCGTGCACACGCATCTCTACGTCGACCGTGGCTCGTTGACGGCGACGCTCAAGCGCGACGGCAAGACGATTTTCAAGACGATGGTCGGCATCGGGAAGAGCATCTGGCCGACGCCCCGCGGTGAGTTCTACATTCGCGACAAGTTGACCAGCTTCAACAATCCGTTCTACGGGCCGGTGGCTTTCGGAACGAGCGCCCGCTCCCCGACTCTGACCGACTGGCCGGGTGGCGGCTACGTGGGCGTTCACGGGACAAACCAGCCGCGGATCCTGCCGGGGCACGTGTCGCACGGCTGCATCCGCATGCGTAATCCGGCCATCCTCGCGCTGGCCCGGCTGATGCCGGTCGGCACGCCGCTGACGATTCGTTAGGGCCAAACCGGGCTGCCGGGACGCAGGTCCAACGCGTCGGTTACGACGCCGACCAAAAGGCCGCGGCGGCTTTTGCCGGCGCGGCGCCAAACTCGGCTCTAGGTTCAGGGCCAAACCGCGCCGTTGGGGCGCAGGTCGTACGCCCCGCCGTCGTGACATTCCGGCGAGCTGTACTCGGGCGGCATCCGGCGCGGAAGCTGGTCGAAGGAAAACGAAGCAAGCGCCCGGGCCTGATCTGGAGAGGCGCCGAGGCGCCGGGCGACGAAATCGATCGCCTGTAGCGCGTAGCACTGGGTTTGGGCCTCGTTGCGCACGTCGGCGAGGTGGTACGACTCGTGGGCGATTGTGTTCACTGACCAGGCGATCTCGAGCGGGTGCTCGCACGGCAGGAGACAGCTCGGGCCGGCCTTGAGCGCGCGTGTGTAGGCATGGAGCGTCTGGCAGATCCCCTCCTGCAGATAGGAGACCGAAACCGGTTTGCCGCCGATGAATTCGGTGCGGCCCGACTCGCCTCGCACGCCGGTCAAGGCGCCCGAGAGACCTTCACAGCGAATCGTTACCTGTCGTCGCGCGAGCTCGCTCGCGATCGCGCTCAGCCGTAGGTCGCCCGGCTTCGCCGCAGCCGAGGCGCCCCGATGCAGCAGCACCGTGAGCACGGTGAGCAAGGCCAGCAGCACGAACGCGAGCGACCGCACCGAACTGTTGTCGGCAGATCGGGCCTCACCGGTTACCCTCCGCGATCGCGGCGACCACGCGCGCTCCTGCGAGGATCAAGACACCCGCCCCGCGGGGAAGAAGCCAGCCGTCGAAGGCGTTTCCGATCGAGCGACCCACGAAGGAGGCCGAATGGCCCAGCTCACAGACAAGCAGCGCAGGTTCATCTCCGAGAATCCCTACGTCGGCACCGTGACGACGCTGCGGCCGGACGGCTCGCCGCACAGCACGATCGTCTGGGTCGATGCCGAGGACGGCATCGTGACGTTCAACACCGCGGTCGGGCGGGCGAAGGAGCGATATCTCCGCAATGACCCGCGCGCGGCGATCACCGTCGTCCATCCCGACAACGCCTACCAGTGGGTTTCGGTCAGCGGCCCCGCCGAGCTGACCACCGAGGGTGCCGACGACCAGATCGACCACCTGGCCAAGAAGTACCTGGGGAAGGACGAGCACCCGTGGCGGTCGCCGACCGAGGAGCGGATCACGGTGAAGATCCGGCCGGAGAAGGTGGACTCCACCGGCTTCGACGAGTAACGCGTGGCTGCTCTGACCGACGAACAGGTGCGGCTGCTGCAGGAGCCGAACTTCGCGACTGTCGCGACGTTGAACCCCGACGGCTCGCCGCAGCTCAGCATCGTCTGGATCGACTGGGACGGTGAGCACGTCCTCTTCAACACCGCGGCCGGGCGCGCGAAGCCGCGCAACCTCGAGCGCGACCCGCGCCTGAGCGTGCTCGTCATCGACCGCGAGGACGGTTACCGCTGGGTCGCGGTCCACGGCGCCGCGGAGATCACGACCGCGGGCGCCGACGAGCACATCGACAAGCTCGCTCGCAAGTACACGGGCGAGGGCTGGCAGCCGAAGCCGGGCGAGCGGAGACTGTTGGTGCGAGTCCGGCCCGAGCGCGTCGGTGCATACGGTCTCTAGGTGGCCGTGATCCTCTGCGACGTCGGGCCCCGGGACGGGCTGCAGAACGAGCCGGAAACGCTTGCGCCTGCGATGCGCGCGGAGCTCGTCAACAAGCTTTCTGCTGCAGGCCTGCCGCGGATCGAGGCGGTCAGCTTCGTTCGGGACGACCGCGTGCCGAAGATGGCGGGAGCCGAAGCGGTGGTCGCGGCGATCGACCGGCGCGAGGGCGTCGAATACGCCGGCCTCGTCCTCAACGAGCAGGGCTTCGAGCGATTGCGCGGGACCGGCCTCGACCGCGTCAACGTCACCCTCGGTGCGACCGAGACGTTCAACCAGCGGAACGGCAACGCGACGCTCGACGAGGCGACGGCTCGCGTCGAGCGGATCCTCGCCCAGGCCGACCGGCCGACGACTGCGACGATCAGCGTCGCGTTCGGCTGCCCGTTCGAGGGCGAGGTCGACCCTGGTGTGGTCGCCGAGCTGGCGGCAAAGCTCGAGGCGGACGAGCTCGTGCTCGCCGACACGATCGGCGTCGCGACACCGTCGGCCGTCCGGTCGCTGGTCGATCGGGTCGCGGGGCTGGGGAAGCCGGTGGGGTTCCACGGCCACAACACGCGCAACACCGGTTACGCGAACGCGCTCGCGGCGCTCGAGGCCGGGGCGAACGTGCTCGACGCGTCGGTCGGCGGCCTCGGCGGCTGCCCCTACGCACCTAGAGCGACCGGCAACATCGCTACCGAGGACCTCGTCTATCTGCTCCAAGGCGAAGGGGTCGAGACGGGGGTCGATCTCGAGGCGCTCATCAAGGTGTCGCAGTGGCTCGAGGGCGTGCTCGGTCGCACGCTCGAGGGGCAGGTCTACCGGGCCGGCGCCTCGATCGTCAGCGCGTAGAGGTCGGTCGCCGCCGAAAACCGGCCGGGAAGATCCTCTCGCTCGAGCGTCTCGCCGAGCTTGCAGGCCACGCGAACGGATGCGTCGTTGCCGCGCTGGATCAATGAGATCAGGCGGCGGAGGCCGAGCTCTTGCAGCGCCCAGTCCCTCGCGGCCGTGGCTGCTTCCGTCGCGTAGCCGCGGCCCCAGTGCGGGCGGGCGAGCATCCAGCCGATCTCGGTCTCGGTCCTGCCACGGAGCCGGCGCATCATCGCGTGCTCCCAGCTCTCGGCGTCCCAGAGCAGGAACCCGACGCGGCCGAGCACCCGTTCGTCCTCCTTCCGGACGACGCTGAAGAGGCCGACTTCATGGTCGTCCCAGTGGCGGATCATCCGCTCGAGCGCGAGGACGCTCTCGGCCCGGCTCTTGGTGACGCCGCCGGTGTAGCGGACTACCTTCGGGTCGGCGAAGAGCTCGGCGTAGGCGTCGAGATCGCCACGGTGCGGCCGGCGCAGGACGAGCCGCTCCGTCTCGAGCTGCATCGTGGCGATTATCGTCCTTGGCGTGAGCGGCATCGCCGTTACCGGCGTCAACGAGCTCGTCCTCGAGGTGGTTGACCTCGACGCCGCGGAGCGCTTCTACGCAGGAGTCCTCGGGCTCCCGGTGGCCATGCGCTCCGAGAACCGCGTCTGGATGACGGCCGGTACGCGGACGCGCATCGGGCTCTGGACGCCGCAGGTTGGGATCGCGGACGGCCGCGGCGGCGTCCATGTCCACTACGCGATGCACATCGAGGAGGCGGACTACGACGCCGCGGTCGCGCGACTCCGCGAGCACGGCCACGAGCCGCACGAAGAGGACTTCGGCGAGTCCGGCCGCGCCGCGTATATCACCGACCCGGACGGCAACGTGGTCGAGCTCTGGACGTGGGCGGGCCCCGGATGAACCGGCTCGCGGACGAGACCTCGCCGTACCTGCTCCAGCACGCCGAGAATCCGGTGGACTGGTTCCCCTGGGGCGAGGAGGCCCTCGAGCGCGCTCGCGCCGAGGACAAACCCATCCTGCTCTCGATCGGCTACGCGGCCTGCCACTGGTGCCACGTCATGGCTCACGAATCGTTCGAGAACGCGGAGACGGCGGCGCTGATGAACGAGCGCTTCGTCAACGTCAAGGTCGACCGCGAGGAACGCCCGGACCTCGACTCGCTCTACATGGACGCGGTCGTCGCGATGACCGGGCACGGCGGCTGGCCGATGACGGTGTTCCTGTTGCCGTCGGGAGAGCCTTTTCTCGGCGGTACCTACTTCCCGCCCGAGTCCCGGCACGGCCTGCCGGCGTTCGGGCAGCTACTCGTCGCCGTCTCTGACGCGTATCGCGATCGTCGTGCGGACGTGGCGCGACAGGCGGGGGCGCTCGTGGACGCGCTGAAGGAGTCCGCGGCGATCTCGCCCTCTGCCGACCCGCTGACGGAGTCGCTGCTCGGCGAGGCGGCGCGCGGCCTGGCGCGGCAGTTCGACCCGGAGTGGGGCGGCTTCGGTCGTGCGCCAAAGTTCCCGCCCGCATCCACGCTCGAGTTTTTGCTGCGCCGGCACCGCGCGAATGATGAGGAGGCGCTCGCGATGGTCACGCGGACGCTCGACGGCATGGCGGCCGGCGGCATGTACGACCTGCTGGGCGGTGGCTTTCACCGCTACTCGGTCGACGAGCAGTGGCTGGTGCCGCACTTCGAAAAGATGCTGTACGACAACGCGCTCCTCGTCCCGGTCTACCTGCACGCGTGGCTCGTCACCGGCGAGAAGCGTTATCGCGCGGTGGCCAACGCGACGCTCGACTACTTGGTGCGGGAGCTGCGGCTTCCCGAGGGCGGGTTCGCCTCCGCCCAGGATGCGGACACCGACGGGATCGAGGGGTTGACCTTCACCTGGACGGCCGACGAGGGCGTCCCCGCCGAGCTGCTGCAGCCGTTCGAGCACGGCCGCTCGATCCTGCGTGGTGAGCTCGACGAAGAGCTCAAGCGGCGGCTCTTCGAGCTCCGCGAACAGCGGCCGAAGCCGCTTCGCGACGACAAGGCGGTCGCCGCCTGGAACGGCCTCGCGCTCGCCGCGCTCGCCGAGGCGGGGCGCCGCCTCGACCGCGCGGATCTCGTCCAGGCCGGCCGAGAGCTGGCGGAGTTCCTGCTCGGGCCGCTCTCGGACGCGAACGGCCGGCTCTACCGCAGCTGGCGCGCCGGCCGGGCTCGTAACCCCGGCTACCTCGAGGACTACGCCGACGTCGCCAACGGCCTCTACGAGCTACACGTCGCAACCGGCGAGCTGCGTTGGCTCCAGGAGGCGAGCCGGCTCGCCCTGCTCGCCGTCGAGCTCTTCGCCGACGAGGAGCGCGGCGGCTTCTTCCTCTCGCCGGCCGACGGAGAGCAGCTCGTCGCACGCAAGAAGGAATTCGACGACCATCCCACGCCTTCGGGGAACTCGATGCTCGCGTTTGTCCTGCTCCGGCTGGCCCGCATCTGGGGCGACGACGGGCTCGAGCGACGGGCCGCCGGCGTCTTCCGCCTGATTCGCGACGCGATTCCGCGGGCGCCGAGCGCCTTCGGTCATGCGCTCTGCGCGCTCGATCTCTACCTGGCGCCTCCGCGCGAGCTCGCCGTGATCGGCTCGCCGAAAGACGCGATTGCACGGGCCGCGCTCGCCGGCTTCGACCCGAATGCCGTCGTCGCGTTCGGGCCCTCCGACGAGGTTCCGCTGCTCGCCGGCAAGGACTTCGTCGCCGGGCGGCCAGCGCTCTATGTCTGCGAGCGCTTCGTCTGTCGCGCGCCGATCACGGAGCCTGAGGAGCTGCTCGCGTCGTCCGCCTGAAGAAAAGGTGGAGGGGGAGGCTGCGGCCGACTCCCCCTCCGTGAGCCCGCACGAGGCGGGCAGCGCGGACGGCGCGCGCCGATTTGTCGTCCTCGCTGACCAGGTACCCGGTCAGGGGCCACGCTAACACGCTGCAGAGGAGGGCGAGAGCCTTCGCTTGCTGCGCTTAAGGTTCTGCGGCGGTGGCTCTGCTCTCTGTCGAGCATGTGACGAAACGGTTCGGCGGCGTGGTCGCCGTGGAGGACGTGTCGCTCGGCGTCGAGAGCGGGCAGATCGCCGGCCTCATCGGTCCGAACGGGGCCGGCAAGACGACGCTCTTCAACCTGATCACCGGGCTCTACCGGCCGGACTCAGGCGAGATCGCCTTCGAGGGCGAGACCCTGCTCCGGACCCCGCCGCACCGGATCGTTCGGCGAGGGGTCGCGAGGACGTTTCAGAACGTGGAGCTCTTCCCGACGATGACGGTGCTCGAGAACGTACTGGTAGGGAGGCACTCACGCGGGGAGCGGCCGGCGAGCGAGTTGCTGGGCGAGCTCGGTCTCGACGCTGTGGCGCAGCGCCGGACCGGGAGTCTCCCCTTCGGGACGATGAAGCGGGTCGAGCTCGCACGGGCGCTTGCGTCGGGCCCGCGGCTGCTCCTGCTCGACGAGCCAGCCGGCGGGCTCGGTCACGAGGAGGTCGACGAGTTGGGGGCGCTGATCAGCCGGATCCGGAGCTCCTTCGATTTGACCGTGCTACTCGTCGAGCATCACATGAATCTCGTCATGGGCGTCGCCGACCGCGTGCACGTGCTCGACTTCGGCCGCAAGATCGCGGAAGGTCCGCCCGCGGAGGTGCAGCGGAACCCCGTCGTGATCGAGGCATACCTGGGCAGCGAGCGGCCCCAGCATGCCACTGCTTGAGCTGCGCGGCGTCACCGCCCGCTACGGGGCGCTACGGGCTCTGCAAGGAGTCGACCTCTCGGTCGACGAGGGCGAGATCGTCGCGGTCCTCGGCGCGAACGGCGCCGGCAAGACGACGACATTGCGCGCGATCTCGGCCACGGTCAAGACGAGCGGCGAGGTCGTCTTTGCGGGGAAACGGCTCCCGCGCAGGCCCGAGGCGGTCGCCCGGGCGAGGATCGCACACGTACCCGAGGGCCGCGGGACCTTCATGCAGCTGTCCGTCGATGAGAACCTGCGGCTCGGCGCACATGTCCGCCGCGACCGGGTCGGCATCAAGGCCGACTACGACCGCGCGCTCGAACGGTTCCCGATCCTCGCCGAGCGCCTCGGACAGGCGGCCGGAACCTTGAGCGGCGGCGAGCAGCAGCAGCTGGCGCTCGCCCGCGCGCTGATGCAGCGGCCGCGACTGCTGCTGCTCGACGAGCCTTCGCTGGGGCTTGCACCTCGCGTGGTGGCCGACTTCTACGCAGGGGTCCGCGAGCTGAACGAGCGGGAGGGCATGTCCGTGCTGGTCGTCGAGCAGAACGCGAGCCTTGCGCTCGCCTCGTCCAGCCGCGCCTACGTGCTCGAGGTCGGGCGGGTCGCAGTGGCGGGCACGAGCCCGGAGTTGCAGCGGCACGAGTCGGTCCGCCGCTCCTACCTCGGCTATTAAGTGGCTCCTCCGGCCCCGCCCTCCGGCTTCTGGCGCGCGATAACCGCACGCCAAGGGCGTCCGCCCTGGTTACGCCAGTCGCCGCAACGGAACCGGAGGAGCGACTGATGCTCGTCGGCGTCGACTGGGCGGGAGTCGCGCAGCAGGTCGTCGCCGGCCTCTCCTCGGGCGGCACCTACGCCACTCTCGCGGTCGCGCTGGTCCTCATCTACCGTGCGACCGGGGTGGTCAACTTCGCCCAGGGCGAGCTGGCGATGTTCTCGACCTTTGTTGCCTGGACGCTGACGCGACACGGATTCGCGTACTGGCCGGCCTTCCTCGTGACGGTGCTCGCTTCGTTCGCCGGCGGGATCGCCCTCGAGCGCGCGGTGATCCGGCCCGTCGAGCGAGCGTCGGTACTCACGATCGCGATTGTCACGATCGGGCTCTTCTTCATCGTCAACGGGGCTGCATTCTGGATCTGGTCGCCGGAGGTGAAGTCGATGCCGAACGCATTCTCGACGCGGCCGATCCGGATCGGAGGTGTCGCATTCGCGATCTCGGACCTCGGGATCATCGGCGTCTCGCTCCTGGCGGTGCTGCTGCTCTGGCTTTTCTTTCGGTTCACGAAGCTGGGGCTGGCGATGCGCGCCGCTGCTCTCAATCCCGAGTCGAGCCGCCTGACAGGAATCCGCGTCAGCTGGACGATCGCGCTCGGCTGGGGGCTTGCCACCGCGCTCGGTGCGGTCGCCGGCCTGATGGCGGCGCCTCCGCTGGGCAGCTTCGACCAGAACTTCATGCAGCCGATCCTGCTCTACGCCTTCGCCGGGGCGGTGCTCGGGGGGATCGACAGCGCGCTCGGCGCGGTGATCGGGAGCCTCGCGCTCGGCGTCTTCCTGAACCTGCTCGGCACCTACGTCTCGTGGGTCGGCACCGACCTCCGACAGGCTGCCGCGCTGGCGGTGATCCTCGGTGTCCTCCTCGTCAGACCGGCCGGACTGTTCGGGAAGCTGGCCGTGAGACGCGTATGAATCGCGTCCTGCGGATCGCGGGCGGCGTCGCCTTCGCAGCAGCCGCGGTCGCGCTCGTGCTGGTGCTCCCTCACTGGCTCAGCGACGCGAAAGCGGCTGAGTTCGCCCGCGCGGGCTGCTTCTTCATCGCGATCATCGGCCTCAACCTGGTCACCGGCTACACGGGTCAGATCTCACTCGGTCACGGGGCGCTGATGGCGGTCGGCGCCTACACGACCGCGATCCTGACCGCCGACCATGGGCTCCGCGATCTCTGGACGATCCCGCTTGCCGGGCTCGTGGCGATGGCCGCCGGCTTCGCGCTCGGCCTGCCCGCGCGGCGCCTCTCCGGCCTCTATCTCGCGCTCGCGACGTTCGCGTTCGCGGTTGCGATGCCGGCGCTGCTGAAGCGGTTCTCCGGGCTGACCGGCGGCAGCCAGGGAATCAACCTGTTCGACGAGGCGCTCAGCCGCTCGACCGGCGCGCTCGGCCACGTACATCTCGCGGGCTGGACGCTCGCCACGAACGATTTCCTCTACTACCTGACGTGGGGAATCGGGCTCGTGCTGTCGGGAGCCGCGTGGCTGCTGGTGCGAGGTCGGCTCGGCCGCGCCTTCAGGGCCGTCCGCGACAGCGAGGTCGCCGCTGCCTCCTCCGGCATCAACATCTCGTTCTACAAGACGCTCGCGTTCGCGATCAGCGGCTTCTACGCGGGGGTGGGCGGCTCGCTGTTCGTGCTCGTCTCGAACTGGTTCGTCAGCCCGAGCACGTTCACCTTCGACAAGTCGCTCCTGCTCGTCGTCGGTGCCGTCGTCGGCGGACTCGGGTCGCTGGCCGGAATGGCGCTGGGGGCACTGTTCATCCAGTTCGTACCCACCTGGGCGGCGAATCTCTCCAGCGCCCCTGGAGCGCCGTCCGTCTTTTTCGGCACCGCCATCGTTCTAGTGATGATCCTGCTCCCGGGCGGGCTTGGCGGCTTCCTCCTGAAGTTGACAGAGCCGCTAACAAGGCGGCTGTACACTCGGTCTGAATGAGGGCTATGGGGAAGAGCCGGGTCCTCTTTGGCGTGTTTGGCGCGCTCGTGGTCGTCTCAGCGGCGTCGGCCGGCGGCGCCAGCACGCCCGGCGTCACCTCGAAGCAGATCCTGATCGGCGGCACGACGCCGCTCAGCGGTCCGGCGTCGGCCTATGCCGCCGTCGCCAAGGGCGCCGACGCCTACTTCAAGTACGTCAACGACCACGGCGGCGTGTTCGGTCGGAGCATCAAGTACAAGTACGAAGACGACGCATACGACCCGTCGCAGACGATCCAGAGGACCCGCGACCTGGTCCAAAACGAGAAGGTCTTTGCGATCTACAACACGCTCGGGACCGAGCAGAATCTCGCCGTCCGCTCGTACCTCAACCAGCTGAAGGTTCCGCAGTTGCTCGTCGCGAGCGGCGCCAGTACCTGGGGGAACGACTTCAAGAAGTACCCGTGGACGATCGGCTACCAGCCGAGTTACAAGGGCGAGGCCACGATCTACGGCCGCTACATCGCAAAAACGAGGCCGAACGCGCGGATCGGAGTCCTCTACCAGAACGACGACTACGGCAAGGAGCTCGTCGCCGGACTCCAGCGCGGGCTGGGCCAGAAGGCGAAGCTGATCGTGTCGAAGCAGGGCTACGACGTCACCGACACCGACGTCAAGTCGCAGATCGCGCGCCTGAAGTCGAAGAAGGCGAACACGCTGATGGTGTTCGCGACGCCGAAGTTCGCGATCCAGTCCTACTCGTCGGCGCGTTTGCTCGGCTGGCGCCCCCTGGTATTCGTGAACGCCGTCTCGAGCGCCTCGAACACGATGACGATCGCTGCGCTCGCGAGCAGCAAGCGGCAGACCGAAGGCTCGATCTCGATCGCGTTCAACAAGGACCCGGTCAACCCGCGGTGGAAAGGCGACAAGGCGGTGACGCTCTTCCGGACGATTCTGAAGAAATACAACGGCGGCCAGGGCCTGACGGACGTCTACAACGTCTACGGCATGTCCTCCGCGTTCACGCTCGTCGACGCGCTCAAGCACGCGGGCAAGAACCCGACCCGGGCGAGCGTGATGCGCGCGGTCACCCACCTGGACGAGCGGAACAACCCGTTCGTACTCCCGGGAATCGTCATCCGGACGACGCCCACGGATCACTTCCCGATCGCCCAGGCGAGGCTCGAGCGCTACCACAACGGGAACTGGGTCTACTTCGGGTCGATCGTTCACATCGGCTAGAGCCTTGATGTGAACCCGGGCGGTCGGCAGCTTGGCCGGCCGGTCGTTCAAGGCTCGCGCGGGTTGCGCCGACCCTAAAGGCAGCTCCTATCTTCGCGCACGCCAGTCAGGTGAACGATGGTCCGCACGTACCGCAGCTCCAAGGTCTGGCTCTGGTTCTTCGTCCTGCTTCCGCTGGGATGCCTGATCTGCGCGCCGTTCATCGCCGCAGGCCCGTTCTTGCTGGTGGCAGCCGTCACCGTCGAGAGTCACGACACTCCGAAGTGGTTCGACGTCCTGTTCGCGTCGTTCTTCATGTTCTTCAGCACGGGCGCTGCGTTGTGGGTCTACGGCGCGTTCGGCGTCTGCTACGAGTTTCGGCTTGGCTATGACGGATGGTGCGAATTCCGTAGCCTCCGCCGCCGCAGACGTTTCCACGCGACAGAGATCAACTCGGTCAGGCTCGACGAAGACACGATCGACGTGCGCTACGGCGACGCGAAGCTGCGATTGCTCGAAACAGACGAGTTCGCCGACTTTCTGGCTCGGCTCAAACGCCTGAACCCCGCGGTCGAGGTCGACGGCCCGGAGAGATGGGCGACAGGTTGACGGCCGCGTCCGCTTCGACAAGCCCGCCCGCGCGTAAGCTCACGGGGTGGGTGAGGGACTCGCCTCGGTCGAGGCCTTCGAGCTCGTCGACGAGGCGTGGGGATCGTTGGCGGGCGAAGCGCGCCGGCTTCGCGCGCTCGGCCACGGAAACCGCGTCACCTATTCGCCCAAGGTCTTCATTCCGCTGACCAAGCTCTGCCGCGATGTCTGCGGCTATTGCACCTTTGCGCGGCCGCCGCGGCGCGGGCAGCGGGCGTACATGAACGAGGACGAGGTGCTCGAGATCGCGAGGGCGGGGGAGGCGGCCGGGTGCCGCGAGGCGCTCTTCACCCTTGGCGACAAGCCCGAGCTTCGCTACCGCGTCGCCCGCGACGAGCTCGCCGGGCTCGGCTGCTCGACGACGCTCGAGTACCTGGCGCGTTGCGCGCGTCTCGTGCTCGACGAGACCGGCCTTCTGCCGCACCTGAATCCGGGCGTCTTGTCGTTCGACGACACCCTCGCCTTGCGCGCGGTCTCGGCCTCGCAGGGGCTGATGCTGGAGGCGACGGCCGCCCGGCTGGGCGAGCGCGGCGGCCCCCACTGGGCGTCGCCGGACAAGCTTCCGGCTGAGAGGTTGGCGACGATCGAGGCGGCAGGCGAGGCCCGAGTCCCGTTCACGACGGGGATCCTGATCGGGATCGGCGAGACCCGGCGCGAGCGGCTGGAGGCTCTGCTGGCGATCCGCGGGCTCGAGGAGCGCTTCGGCCACGTCCAGGAGGTGATCGTCCAGAACTTCCGCGCCAAGCCTGGAACACGCATGGCCGCTTCGCCGGAGCCCCCGCTCGAGGAGCTGCTGTGGACGAGCGCGGCCGCGCGGCTCGTGCTCGGCCCGGGCTCGAACATCCAGGCGCCGCCGAACCTGAGCTACGCGGAGTTCCCTCGGCTGCTCGACGCGGGCATCAACGACTGGGGCGGCGTCTCCCCGGTCACGGTCGACCACGTCAATCCAGAAGCCCCCTGGCCCGAGCTCGAGCTGCTCGGCGAAGCCACTCGCTCCCGAGAACTGGAACTCGTGCCGCGCCTCGCGATCTACCCCGAATACGTGGCCGAGCTCGAGCGGTGGGTCGACCCTGCCGTCGGGCCGCGCGTCCTCGCCCTGGCGGACAGCGAAGGCTTTGCCCGCGAAGACGAGTGGGCAGCCGGCGCGCCCGAGCAGCCGCCGCCCCGGGCTGCGGCGCTTTTTAACGGCGCACCCAGCCTCCTCCCCGCGGCGAGCCTATCGAGCAAGCGCGCGCAGGTGGGAAACGGGTCTGTGCCGGAACTGTCACGATCGAGAACCGACTCGCAACGGCCCTCTCGCGTGCGAAGGCCGTCGGTCTCCGCGCCGATCGCCGAGGCGCTGGCGAAGGTGCGGGACGACGTCGAGCTCGGTGAGGACGACGTCACCGAGCTCTTCCGGGCCCGCGGCCACGACTTCGCCGCGGTCGTCGCAGCCGCCGATGCGCTCCGCCGAGAGGTCTGTGGCGACGAGGTCACCTACGTCGTCACGCGCAACATCAACTACACCAACGTCTGCTACTTCCGCTGCGGCTTTTGTGCGTTCTCCAAGGGCAAGCTGGCGGCGAACCTCCGGGGGGCGCCCTACCTCGTCCCCCTCGACGAGATCCTCCGGCGCTGCGACGAAGCCTGGGAGCGCGGCGGCACCGAGGTCTGCCTACAGGGCGGCATCCATCCCGGGTTCACAGGCGACTTCTACGTCGACGTCTGCCGGGCGATCAAGGCGGAGCTGCCCGACCTGCACATCCACGCGTTCTCGGCCCTCGAGGTCTGGCAAGGCGCCGCCACACTCGGCTTGCCGTTGCGCGACTATCTCGAACGGCTCGAGGCGGCCGGTCTCGCATCTCTGCCGGGCACCGCCGCGGAGATCCTCGACGACGAGATCCGCGCCCTGATCTGCCCCGACAAGGTGACGACACGGCAGTGGCTGGAGGTGCACGAGACCGCCCACGAGATCGGCCTCCACTCGACGACGACGATCATGTTCGGGCACGTCGACGGCCCGCGAAACTGGGCTCGTCACCTGGTCCGCCTGCGCGACCAGCAGCGCCGGTCGGGCGGGTTCACCGAGTTCGTACCGCTCCCGTTCGTGCACATGGAGGCTCCGATCTACCTGCAAGGTCGAGCCCGCCGCGGGCCGACCTTCCGCGAGTCCGTGCTGATGCACGCGGTCGGACGGCTCGCCCTCCACCCGTGGATCACGAATGTGCAGGCCTCGTGGGTGAAGCTCGGCGTCGCCGGCGCGCAGGCGGCTCTGAGTGCCGGCGCCAACGATCTCGGCGGCACACTGATGAACGAGTCGATCTCCCGCGCCGCCGGCGCGAGACACGGCCAGGAGCTGCCGCCCGAGGCAATGGAAGGGACGATCCGCGCCGCCGGCCGTAGGCCTCGCCAGCGGACGACGCTCTACGGTAAGCCACCGGCCGAGCGGCACAAGGCCTCCTTCGGCGCGTCGCCGCTCGCCGAGCCGCTCAATCCGAGCGTCAACGACGCGAAGCTCGAGCGCCCGACGCGCCTGGTCCGGCCGGGCCTAGTCGGCGCGGCGGGCTAGCGTAAGGAGGGCTTGGCGAAACACAGTCTGTGCCGGCGGGCCGCGCTGCTCGCCCCCAGGCGGCGTCCTCAGTCGCGCCAATAGCTTTGGCTATTGACGCTCCCTGCGTCCTTGCCTGGGGAACGAGCATCGCACCCCGACGACGAGCGGCGTTCCGCCAAGCCCTCCGGCTCAGTCGCTCCACCACCCCTGCTCGACGACGGCATCGCCGGGACCGGTGTTGGGCGCACCGACCGCGATCACCTCGGCCCCCTCGGGACCGCCTTCGAACGATCGCATCGTCTCCTTCGGGACGCGAACGGCGTCCCACTGTTTCAGCTCGACGACATCCTCATTGAGCTTTGCCAGCATGCTCCCCGAGACGACGACGTAGACCTCCTCCTGCACGTTGTGCGTGTGTCCCCAGGGGACGCGGAAGCCGGGGGCGATTCGCTGGTAGCTGATCCCGAACTGCTCGAGCTCGAGCGGCACACGTGCCATCCGCGCCTCGAGCTGGGGCGAAAGCCCGAACTTGGGCGCCTGGTCCTCGACGTTCTTCAGGTTCTGGACGGTGTAACCGCTCATCGTTACCTCCTCGGATTTGCGTGACGCGACGCTACTGCGTTGCTACAGTCCAGGCAATGGAGCAGCTGCTTCTGTAGTCCAGGGAAGCAACGCGGCGGCGAGCCGCGGAACTTCCCACGGCCTCTCATCGAGAGGCTTTTTTGTTTCCGGAGGCAAGATGGATCGGTACGAGCCACAGCAGATCGAGGCCAAGTGGCAACGGGTCTGGGAGGACGCGCGGGCGTTCTACGTGTCGAATCCCGACTCCCCTGAGCAAGCGGAGCGCGAGAAGTTCTACATGCTCGAGATGCTCCCGTATCCGTCGGGGAACCTCCACATGGGCCACGTGCTCAACTACACGCTCGGCGACGTGGTCACGCACTACCGGCGCCGCCAAGGCTTCACGGTCCTGCGGCCGATGGGCTTCGACTCGTTCGGTCTTCCGGCTGAGAACGCTGCCATTCGCGGCGGCGGGCATCCGCGCGAGATCACCGAGCGGAACATCGCTGCGATCCGTGCCCAGATGCACCGGCTCGGCTGGGCGATCGACTGGGACCGCGAGGTCTCGGCGCATCAGCCGGAGTACTACCGCTGGACGCAATGGCTGTTCCTGAAGTTCTTCGAGGCGGGGCTCGCCTACCGGAAGGCGGCACCGGTCAACTGGTGCCCGAATGACCAAACAGTGCTGGCCAATGAGCAGGTGATCGACGGCCGCTGCGAGCTTTGCGGCGCCGAGGTGGAGTCGCGGAACCTCGAGCAGTGGTTCTTCCGGATCACCGCGTATGCCGACGCCCTGCTCGACGACCACGCGACGATCGACTGGCCGGAACGCACCAAGGCGATTCAACGCAACTGGATCGGGCGCTCCGAGGGGGCCGAGGTGCTCTTCCGGGTCGAGGAGCTCGATCTCGACCTGCCGGTCTTCACGACCCGGCCGGACACGCTCTTCGGCGCCACGTTCATGGTGCTTGCCCCCGAACACCCGCTCGTCGAGCAGCTCGCCGCCGGGACGGAGCAGGAGGCGGCCGTGCGCGAGTACGTGAAGCACACGGCAGCTCGCTCGACCGTGGAGCGCGAGACCAAGGAGAAGGACGGCGTCTTCACGGGCCGTTACGCCGTCAACCCGGCGACCGGTGAGCCCATTCCGATCTGGATCGCCGACTACGTGCTGATGGAGTACGGCACCGGCGCGATCATGGCGGTACCCGCGCACGACGAGCGCGACTTCGAGTTCGCGCAGCGTTACGGCCTGCCGGTCGTTCGGGTAGTCGAGCCGGCAGGCGGGACGGCCGAGGAGTCGGAGGGGGCCTTCGAAGCGCACACCGCGAATGAACGGCTCGTCAACTCGGGGCAGTTCTCGGGAATGCCCGCGCCCGAGGGCGCCCGCGCAATCGTCGAGTGGCTGGGTGAGCGGGGCCGCGCCCGGCCCGCCGTCAGCTATCGCCTCCGTGATTGGGGCTTCTCCCGGCAGCGCTACTGGGGCTGCCCGATCCCGATTGTCTATTGCCGCGAATGCGGCATCGTCCCCGTTCCGGAGGACGAGCTCCCTGTGCTGCTGCCTGAGGTCAAGGACTACCGGCCGAAGGGGATTCCACCGCTCGCCTCCAACCAGGAGTGGCTGCACGTGCCGTGTCCGCGTTGCGGCGGCGAGGCCGTACGGGAAGCCGAGACGATGGACACGTTCGTCGACTCCTCCTGGTACTTCCTGCGGTACTGCGATCCGCACAACGACAGCGCGCCGTTCGACCGGGCGATCGTCGACTACTGGATGCCGGTCGATCAGTACATCGGCGGCATCGACCACGCAACCGGGCACCTGCTCTACTCGCGCTTCTTCGTCAAAGTCATGAACGAGCTCGGCTTCGTCGGTTGTCGCGAGCCGTTCGCGGGCCTGTTCCACCAGGGGTGGGTGCGGCTGGGCGGCTCGAAGATGTCGAAGTCGCGCGGCAACGTGACGGCCCCGGATCAGCTGGCGGAGATGTACGGGGCCGATGCGGTGCGCCTGTTCATCCTCTTCATGGGTCCTGCCGACCAGGACATGGAGTGGACCGAGGAGGGCGTCGAGGGAATCGCCCGCTTCCTGCGGCGGTTGTGGCGCATCGTCAACGAGGTTTCGGCGGAAGCGCCTCGCGACGGGGCTGGAGACGGGCCGCTCGCACGAAAAACCCATCAGACGATCGCGAAGGTCAGCGACGACATCGGCCGGCGGTTTGTCTTCAACACGCCAATCGCGGCAGTGATGGAGCTGGTCAACGAGCTGGCTCCGGCCACCAACGATCCCGCCGCGCGTCAGGCGGCCGAGACCGTCGTCTCGCTGATCCAGCCGTATGCCCCGCACATCGCGGAGGAGCTCTGGGAGCGGCTCGGACACGAGCGCCTATGGGAGCAGCCATGGCCCGTCGCCGACGAGTCGCTGCTCGAGCGCGAGACGTTCGAGCTCGTGATCCAGGTCAACGGCAGGGTTCGCGACCGTGTCGAGGTCTCGGCCGATCTCCCCGAGGCCGAGCTGATCGAGCGGGCGAAGGCGTCGCCCCGCGTTCAAGCCCAGCTCGACGGCAAGGAGATCCGCCAGGCGATCGTCGTGCCGCGCAAGCTCGTGAACTTCGTCGTGTGAGGAGCTCGGTCGAACAGGGACGGCGGGTCCCACGACCCGCAGCGCCGGCCGAATGGTGGCCGCAAGGCCGGAGCGAGCACGAGGCGCGGGATGGACGCCGCGCGAGAGGCGGCGGCTGCCAGAGGAGGCGGGAGCGAGAGTCGACACGTCCGAAAAGGACACGTGTGGATCACTTGTCGCACTTTCGGCGCTCACTCGCCACACTTCGGTATCGCTCCGGGCGCTAGCGTCCCCGACGAGGGAGGCGGGTTGAAACCCCTCCCTTGGGTGGGGGAGAGATCGCGGCGGTACACGTCCTGCGGTGACACGCCTTCAAGCCAAGTTCACTCGGGGACGCGAACATCGGATCTGAACGTAGGACAATGTGCTCATGCGCATGCGCAGCGATGCCAAGCTGGTCGAGCTCGCGCGCCGCGGCTCGCGGGACGCGGCGGCGGAGCTCTTCACTCGTCACTGGCGGGCCGCCTGGCGCGCCGCTTACGTCGTGACCGGGCGGCGCGAGCTCGCAGACGACGTCGCCCAGGACGCTTTCGAGCGGGCGTTTGCAGCCCTGTCGCGGTTCGACGAGCAGCGGCCCTTCGCCCCCTGGCTCCACCGGATCGTCGTCAACCGCTGCTTCGACCTGCTCCGGACCGAGCGCCGCCTTGTCGGCGGTGACGCCGAGCTCGCTCGGCTCGAGTGGCACGACGTCCCTGACGGCGATCGGGAGCTGCTCGACGCAGTCGCGGGGCTCTCCCTGCAGCGCCGCATCGTCGTCGTGCTGCGCTACGGGCTTGGGTACACACCCACCGCGATTGCCGAGTTGCTCGGCATCCCCGCCGGCACCGTCAACTCCCGGCTAGCCCGCGCGCTCGAAGAGCTACGCGCCAACTACGAGGTGAACGATGTCGACCGAGCTTGAGCGGCAGTTGCGGGCGGGATTCGGCCGGTTGCCGAAGCCGACGCGAGAGGCATCCGCGAGGGCACGGTCGGCGGCGCTGGCCGCCCTTGGGCCGGGCCACTCCCGGTCCCGTGGCGGACTCCTCCTTGTCGCGTTCGCCATCACGTTCGTGATCGGTGCAGGCGCGGCGGCACTGGCTGCGACAGGGAAACTTCATGTCGGCATTGGCGCGCAAACGAGCCCGGCCCGGACGGTTCCGACGCGGCTGTCCGTGCCTCGTGGGTCGCACGGGGTCGCCGTCGTCGCCGGCGGGAAGCTCTGGCTTGCCACGCGTGGCGGCCTCCGGATCGAGGGCATGCCGGTCTCGGCGGCTGAGCTCTCGCCGCGGGCGCTGTACGCGGTCGTGGGGATCGGCTCGTCGTTGGTCGCTCTCGCGCCGGGGAACCGTCGTCCGTGGGTGCACCAAACAGGCGGTCGGGTGATGAGCGCGGCGTGGTCGCCCGATGGCCTCAAGATCGCGTATGTCGTCGCCCGCCCGGGCGCCGACGAGCTCCGACTGATCGAGGGCGACGGCTCGCCGGACCGCCTACTTGCCCGCGGCGTGCGGCCCGTGAAGCCCTCGTGGCGCGCCGACTCGCTCGCGGTCGCGTACGTCGATGCGCGTGGGCGTGCGGCAGTCTACGACCTGAGCACGAGCTCGACGCGCGCGTTCGACACGCGCCGCTGCGGCGGTGTTGCGCACGCTGTTGCATACGACCCCCGGGCGCCGGCGCTCGCGGTCGTCTCGACGCACGGCATTGCCCTCGTGCGACGCTGGGACCGGCCGCCCTCCTGCGCGAGGCTGCACATCTCGGCGAGTCCCTTCGCAGCCGGTTGGCTCGAAGGCGGGCAGGTCGTGCTCGCCGTGAATCGTGGCCTGGGCAGCTCGCTCGAGCGCCTATCAGGTACCAAGCTCAACGAGGCCGGCGCTGCCTTCGGCCGTCACGTCATGCGTGGAATTGCCCCTGCGCCGACGGGTTCGTCGGTTGCGGTTGCACTACGGCGCTCTCCAACCGTCGTCGACATCGGAATCGTCTCCAGCCTTAAGCCGGGGGCGAAGCTGACGCTGAAACGACCGCTACTGCGGATCAGGACTCCTGCCAGAGCGGTCGCGATCAGCTGGCGCTGATTCGGCGCAAACGCGTCGCCCACCCGTGACAGTTCCGGCGGCACCCTCTCCAACGTGCCCGAGTTGCCGTTCGAACTCTCGCGCCGGCGCATCCTCCTCGCGGCGGGCTGCCTGGCCTTGGTGCTATTCGCGGGTAGCAAGCTCCTGACCAGGCCGCAGACAAGCGCGGGCCTGGCGCCGCCTGTCGCTGCGCCCGCCGAAACCGCCGGCGCGGCCTCGTCAGCGGTCGTGGTCGATGTGGTCGGCGCCGTCCGCAGGCCCGGGCTTTACCGGCTCGCGCAGGGAGCTCGCATCGCCGACGCCGTCTCGCGCGCCGGCGGAGCGACGCGAAGAGCCGATCTTGCGCTGATCAACTTGGCCGCGCCGCTTGCGGACGGCGAACAGGTCGTCGTGCCGAGGCGGGGCGCAGCGGCGCCTGGGGCGTCGCCGGCCGCCGGCGGATCGAGCGCCCCGGGGATGCCGACGGGAGGTCCGGTGCACCTGAGCACGGCGACGCCGGAGCAGCTCGACTCCTTGCCCGGCATCGGTCCGGTGACTGCTCAAAAGATCCTCGACTACCGCCAGCAACATGGAGCGTTCACGTCCGTGGACGAGCTCGACGCCGTCCCTGGGATCGGCCCGGCGAGGCTCGACCAGCTGAAGGATCTGGTGGCGCCGTGATCCCGGCTCCAATCCGTTCCCCACCGCACTCGCTGCTGGCGTCCGTGTGCCTTGGGGTCGCGCTCGCGAATCTCGTCCGCCTGCCCACGCTCGCTGCGCTCGTCTGTGCCGCAGCAGTCGGGCTTGCTGCGAGCTCCTGGCGTGCTGTTGGGACGATCGCGTGTCTGCTTGCACTGGCAGGCTGGTGGTGGGGAAGCGCCCGGCTCGACCGTCTCGATCGCAGCGCCCTGCGTGCCGAGGTCGGCCGCGCAGAGACGGCTCTCGTCGTCGTGACGGCGGCACCGCGCCGCGGCAGATTCGACCTGAAGATGCCTGTGCGCGTTCGCCGGTTCGGGCTGGTCGCGCTCGACGAGCCGGCTCAGCTCGAGCTGCCACATGGTCGAGCTCCGCCGCAGGGCGGCGTCCTCGAGGTGCGCGCGGAGGCGAAGCTTCCCCGCGGCCCCAGTCACGGCTTCGACGAGCGAACCTGGCTCAAACGCCACGGCATCCACGTCGTGCTGGCCGGAGACCGCTGGCGGCTCCTAGGGCATCGCCACGGCCTGGGCGGCTTCGGCGACCGCCTGCGCGCCTGGCTCGCACGCTCGGTCGCGGGAGGGCTTCACGGCGAGCGCCGAGGAGTACTCCTGGGCGTCGTTCTCGGCGACGAGCAAGGTCTCAGCGAGCGGCTTCGGACCGATTTCCGCGCTTCGGGCCTTTACCACCTCCTTGCGGTGTCAGGGCAGAACGTCGCGCTGGTCGCCGGGGGCGCACTTCTCCTGGCCTGGCTGCTTGGGATCCCCCGCTGGCTGGGACAGCTCGGCGCGATCGCGTCGATCGGCGCCTACGTGCTCGCGGTCGGGACGCAGCCCTCGGTTCTCCGAGCAGGAGTCGCAGGGGCCCTCGGCTCGCTCGCCTGGCTGACCGCACGGCCGACCGACAGGTGGTACTTCCTGCTCCTTGGCGCCTTCGCGTTGCTGGCGTGGAACCCGTACCTGGTTTTCGATGCCGGCTTCCAGCTCTCGTTCGCGGCGGTCGTCGCGATCTTCACGCTCGCGCCACGACTCGAGGACCGACTCGAGGGTTACCCCCTGCCGCGAATGTTCCGCCAGGTGATCGCGATCTCGACCGCCTGTGGTTTGGCAACGGCGCCCATCCTCTGGCTGCAGTTCCACGCGATTCCATTGCTCGCCGTTCCGGCGAACGCAGCTGCCGCTCTTGCCGTCGTTCCCCTGCTCGGTCTCGCGATGTCGTCGGCCGTGGCCCACCCGCTCGCTCCCGGCGTCTCGTCCGTGCTCGCGCAGGCTGACGGGCTCTGCGCCGCCTACCTCGCGGCGTGCGCGAAGGTCTTCGGCAGGCTGCCCCTCGCGCAGGTCCGCTCGGGCTGGGCCGCCGCCGCGCTGTTGCTCGTCGCCGGTGGAGCGTGGGCCTATGCTTGCCGCGATGGCAGAGCTGAGATCCGCTTACCTGATCACCGGCACCGACCGCCCGAAAGTGACCCGGGCGGTGCGCAGGCTCCGTGACCGAATCGGCGACGACGCGACCGAGCTCCTGTCGGCCCTCGAGGTCGGCGGGGAGGAGGTTGTCGCGTCGTGCAACGCCCTCGGTCTCTTCGTCAGCGAGCGACGGCTCGTCGTCATCGAGCACATCGAAAGCTGGAAGGCGCCCGAGGCGGCCGCCGTGGTCGACTATCTGAACGCGCCCTCCCCCGAGACGGTGCTGGCTCTGGTCGGCGAGGGAGTTCGCAAGGACTCGGTGCTTGGCAAGGCCGTCGCCAAAGCCGGCGAGCTGCTCGTCTACGACCTGCCGAAGCGGGGCACGCGCGCCGATCTGCCGGGATGGGTGGGGCGGCAGTTCGCGGGGCTGGGAATCAAGGTCGATCCCGCCGTCTCGCGTCTGCTTGTGGATCTGGTCGGAGATGATCTCAACGAGCTCGCCGGCGAGGTCGAGAAGCTCGCCGCCTGGGCAAACGGTGAGCCCGTGGGCGAGCGCGAGGTCGAGCTCCTCGTTGCCCCGCGCGGCGAGATTCCGCCCTTCGCGATGACCGACGCCTGGGGTCGTCGCGACGTTGCCGGCGTCCTCGAGGCGAGTGAACGCCTACTCGCGCGGGCCGGCGGGCCGGCGCGCGATTCGTTGCCGCGAATCGTCGGGCTCATGACCAGCCACGTCACGCGAGTGGCAGAGTGCCAGTCGCTCGCGGCCGAAGGGGTCTCTCCGCGCGAGGCGGCAGAGCGACTGAAGAAGAACCGCTTCTACGTCGAGAAGCTGTTCGAACAAGCGGCGAACTTCACGCCCGACGAGCTGAGGGACGCCATCGTCCGCCTTGCCGAGCTCGACCTGGCGCTGAAGGGCGGCAGTCGGCTCGCGGGTGAGCTCGAGTTCAGCCGCGCGCTGATCGACCTGACCCGGCCGCGCGGGCGAGTGGCCGCCGAAGCTACGAGCCGCTGAGCAGGCGCGCCGCCTGGGCCTTCTTGCGCGCGGCGGTGTTTCGATGGAGCGCACGGCGGGAGGTCGCCTTGTCGATCGCGCGGACGAGCTCGCGATGCTCGGCGGCTGCCCGTTCCTCGTCGCCCTCGGCGACGGCGCTCTGCAGTCGCTTCGTCAACGTCTTGACCGTCGAGCGGTAACGGAGGTTCTCGAGCCGCTCCCGAGTCGCGGTCCGAACGCGCTTTTTCTGTTGCTTGATGTTCGGCATGACGTAAAAACGCCCGCTTCGCGGGCCGCGCGATCGTAGCAAAGCGCCGGTGGCGGCCTCCCTCCGCGCCTCGCGTGGGGGCCATACCGGCAGGCCATGCCGGCACCCACGATCGTCACGCTTTCGGCACAAAGCGGTTGCAGACCGGCGCCGATTTCGACGGTAGGCTCGACCGCAGAGGGAGGTGGGAAGGAGCCCCACCCGAGGGCGGGGGCTGGACCACGGAGCCCGGTGCGGTGGGCGGGCAGCGAGGAAAACCCCCGGCCGAGACCCGGAGACGGCTGACGCCCTTCCTATACTCGGCCACGTGGACGGGCGAGACGCGGGCCGGCGCCTGGCCTGGTCGACGGCGATTTTCTCGCTCGCAACCGGACTCTCTCGGATCCT
>VAWI01000034.1 GCA_005884005.1 Actinomycetota bacterium | reverse complement strand
CGCCCGCGGCGACGTTCTTCAGGCCCTCGCGGACGATCGCCTGAGCAAGGACGGTCGCGGTCGTCGTGCCGTCGCCGGCGACGTCGTTCGTCGCCGTCGCGACCTCGCGGACGAGCTGCGCGCCCTGGTTCTCGAAGACGTCCTCGATCTCGATCTCACGAGCGATCGTGACGCCGTCGTTGGTGATGGTCGGCGCGCCGAACTTCTTGTCGAGCACGACGTACCGGCCCTTCGGGCCAAGGGTGACCTTGACCGCGTCGGCGAGGATGTTGACGCCGCGCTCGAGTGAGCGCCGCGCATCCTCGCTGAACTTCAACTCTTTGTGAGCCATTCAGCTTCCTCCAGTTTGTTCGCCGGAGCCAGACTGAAGTCAGGCACCGGATTTACGACCAACTAGGCAGCGGCGCCGGCCGGCTCACGCGTCCCGATGACCTTGGCGAGCACATCGGACTCGCGCAGGATCAGCACGTCGTCGGAGCCGAGCTTGACCTCGGTGCCGCCGTACTTCGAAAAGATGATCTCGTCGCCCTCGGCAATTTCCATGGGAATGATGCTCCCCTCGTCGTTGCGGCTGCCAGGGCCGACCGCGAGGACCTTGCCGCGCTGCGGCTTCTCCTTCGCGGTGTCGGGCAGGACGATCCCGCTCGTCGTCGTTTCCTCTTCCTCGAGGACCTCGACGATGAGGCGATCTCCCAGCGGTTGTAGATCCATCCAGATGCCTCCTTGAGACGTACTTTGTGACACTGCTTGGCACTCTCAGATGTGGAGTGCCAGGCGAGTTTATAGGGCGGGGAGCGGGCCGCGCAAGCCCATTCGGGTGACGTGGCCCCGGCTGTGTTACAAACCGGCGGTGAAACGAGAATTCTCGGCCGGCGGCGTTCTCATCCGGAAGTTGAAGGGTCGTTGGATGCTGGCTGCGATCCGGCCCGCCGGCAAGAAACCGGGCCTCTGGGCGCTGCCGAAGGGGAACATCGGGCCCGGCGAAGACCCACGCGAGACGGCGCTGCGCGAGGTGCACGAGGAGACGGGCGCCCGCGGGCGGCTCGTCGAGAAGCTCGGCGACGTCCGCTACACCTACACCTGGGCCGGCGAGCGGATCTTCAAGATCGTCAGCTTCTTCCTGCTCCGCTACACGAGCGGGCGCCTCGGCGAGCTGCCTCCGGAGACTGCCCACGAAGTCGACGAGGTGCGCTGGCTGCCGCTCGAGGAGGCACCGAAGCTGCTCGCGTACGGAGGCGAGCGCGAGATGGCGGAACGCGCCCTAGCTTCCATAGGCAACGGAGCCGTATGACGACTGATTACCGGGCGGACGATCGCACCTATCCGATAGCCGGGTTTAGACGGCCGCGGCGGCAAAGCCGCCACGGCCTCTAGCGACATCGCAAGCGACGCCTTATGATGCGCGCGCTTTCGCCGCTCACGTGACCGCAGCCATGTACGCCCTCAACTTCTACTCGCCGATGGTGGCCGACCAACTGCGCACCGGGCGCAAGACGGCGACGATCCGCCTCGGCGACAAATCGAGCAAGTACAAGAAGGGCATGATCGTCCAGGTCCTCGCGGGCGCGCGTTACAGCCCTCGGGAGAAGGTGTTCGAGGCCGTGATCGACAAGGTCGAGGTGAAGACGCTCGCCGATCTATCGCCGCGGGAGATCGAGCACGACAACCCGGAGATCCGGCGCACCGAGGAGATGGCCACTTTCCTCGGGCAGCTCTACAACCGCGAGGTCGCGGAAGACGCGACCGTCACGGTGATTCGCTTCTCGCAGATCAGGGCTTAGCGGCGACCCCGGCTACGGGCGCGGGCGAGAATCCTGTCGGCGGAGATCAGTCGCCGAATCACTTGCCCGCCCGCCGGATCGGACCGCCGAACTGCTCCCGTGGGCGCAGCTCGCCGCCGCAGGCCTCGCAATGGACCGCGAAGGCGGAGCTGAACCGGGCGCCGCAGGCGGGACACCGAGCTCGGAATTCGCCGCCGCACTGCGGACATTTGCCCGGAAGCTCGTCCTCGAACTGCTCGAAATAGCGCTGCACGAAGCCGCACTTCATGCAGAACGCGACCCAGTCTCCGAGTGTCTTCCGCCGCTCCTCGCGCAGCCATTCGGATGCCTTGCTCATGTGCGAAGCAGCAATCGGTTGCCGGAGAAGCCGGGCTTCGCCCGGCGAGAGCCGCAGCCACCGGGAGTGATGGGACAGCAAAAAGGAGGGGGCTCATGCGGGAAGCCCGCCTTCCCCCATGCTGAGTCGGCAGTTTTTCCCATCAGCGGTTCTGTAGCGCGTCGAGCCCGATCGCGAGCGCGATCCCCAGCCGGCGGTCGAGCTGACGTTCGCTGTCGCCCGAAAGGTCGAGTACGTAGCGGTCGCGCAACTGGAATTTTCGGTTGAGATGACCGGCCGGGCGGCCGTCGACGAGAAGGTCGAAGTTGTACGGGATCGGCACCCATTCGCCGTACGGGACGAAGTCGACGAGCCGCCGGGCTATCGCCATCGGCATGCTCCGCTCCCGTGCAATGGCGATCTCTTGCTCTTGCGCGTCAGAGATCCGCCACGTCGAGCGGACGAGCGACTTTCCGAAGACGTGCTCCAGCAACCCGATTCGCTCTTCGCCCTCGAATACGTCATAGCGAGCTCCGCCGATGTCGAACAGCGAACGCGCTTTGATCCGAAAGAGCTCGTTCGTCTCCTGCTCGTCGGCGTAGAAACGGATGTCTTCTTTGACGGCAAGCTTCTTCTGGCGCACGTAGGCGATCGGCCCGCCCGCCGGCGTCTCACCGACGGCGAGCGGGGTGATGCGATAGAGGTTCGCGACCGGCCGGATCACCTGGTCAACGAGGAATCGGTCGTGGCTGAAACCGTCGGAGGTCACGGCTGCGATCGTAACCACGATCGTTAGAGTTCATGCGTATGGCGATTCGTGAAGCAGAGCCGGTCGGCTCCCTGAGTGAGGTCAAGGAGGCCGGTCTCGATCGCGAGGATCTGCTCGGCATCTACCGCAACATGGTGATCACGCGCGGGATCGAGGAGCGCGGCCATATCCTCTACAAGCAGGGGAAGATCCCGGGCTCGTTCTACACGGGGCGGGGCAACGAGGCTTCGGCGGTCGGGGTCGCGACGGCGATGGGGACCGACGACGTCGGCACGCCGCTTCACCGCGACATGGGCGTCCACGTCGCGCGCGGCGTCGAGCCGTGGCGGGTCTTCGCGCAGTACATGGGTCGTTCGGACGGACCGACGCGGGGCCGCGACGGCAACGTCCACATGGCCGACTCGAACCTCGGCATGATCGCGATGGTCAGCCACTTGCCCGCGATGCTGCCGGTCGCGGTCGGCTGCGCGCTGGCCTTTCGGATCCGCGGCGAGAACCGCGTCGCCGTCGGCTGGTACGGCGAGGGCGCCTCCGCGCGCGGCGACACGCACGAGGCCATGAACTTCGCCGGCGTCCGGCAATTGCCCGTCGTCTTCATCTGCGACAACAACCAGTGGGCCTACTCGACGCCGACTCACCTCGAGTACGCGTGCGAGCACCTCGCCGATCGCGCTCAGGCTTACGGTTTCGACGGCGTCGTCGTCGACGGCACCGACGTGCTCGCGGTCTACCGCGAGGCAAAGCGCGCGGTCGAGAAGGCGCGAAGCGGCGGCGGGCCGACGCTGATCGAGTCGCTGACGCTGCGAATGGAAGGTCACGCCGTCCACGACGACGCCTTCTACGTCCCCAAGGAGATGTTCGAGGAGTGGGCCAAGAACGACCCGATCGAACGCTTCCGGACCTGGCTGCAGGAGCACGCCGAGCTGACCGGCGACGAGGAGGATGAGATCTCGGCGGGCGTCAAGAAGCTGCTGAACGAGGCGCTCTCGCGCGCCGAGGAATCACCGCTGCCGGAGCCGGCCAAGCTGACCGAGGGCGTCTTCGCGTCACCGGAAGACCTCGACACCCCGCACCACAAGTAAATGGCTCCTCCGGCAACAATCAGTGCGTCTCTCGCCCGCGATCTGCGGCGCGCTGCGGCGTCCTCAGTCGCCCCCGTGCTACAAGCACGAGGGCTCCCTGCGTCCTTGCATCGCTTGCAGCTCCCGACCGAGAGACGCGAGATCGTCATCGGAGGAGCCATTGGCTGAGAAGACCTACCTGCAGGCGATCTCCGACGGGCTCCGCGAGGAGATGCGACGCGACAAGCGCGTTTTCGTGATCGGGGAGGACGTCGGAGTCTACGGCGGCGCCTTCAAGGTGACGCTCGGCTTCCAAGAGGAGTTCGGGGCGTGGCGCGTGATCGACGCGCCGCTCTCGGAGACCGCGATTGTCGGCGGCTGCACCGGCGCGGCGATCATGGGCATGCGCCCGGTCGCCGAGATGCAGTTCGCCGACTTCATCTCGTGCGCCTGGGATCAGCTCGTCACCGTCGCGGCCAAGCAGCGGTGGCGTGCCGGCACGCCCGTGCCGATCACGGTGCGGCTGCCGTCGGGCGGGGGCTTCTCAGGCGGCCCGTTCCATTCGCAGAACCCGGAGAGCTCCTTCGCCCACATCCCGGGGCTGAAGGTGATCTGTCCGGCGACGCCGGAGGATGCGAAGGGGCTGCTCGCGAGCGCAATCCAGGATCCGAACCCGTGCCTCTACTTCGAGCACAAGCACCTCTACCGGCGAATCAAGGCCGAGGTACCGGACGAGCGCTACGAGACGCCATTCGGCAAGGCGCGCGTCCACCAGGAGGGCAGCGATCTGAGCGTGATCACCTGGGGCGCGATGGTCTACACCGCCGAGGAGGCGGCGCAGCAGCTCGACGGCGACGGAGTCTCGATCGAAATCCTCGATCTGCGCACGCTCGTGCCATGGGACAAGCAGGCGGTGCTCGAATCGGTGAGGAAGACCTCGAAGGTGCTCGTCCTGCACGAGGACACTCACACCGGAGGCTTCGGCGGCGAGATCGCCGCGACGATCGCCGAGGAGGCGTTCGAGGACCTCGATGCGCCGGTGAAGCGGATCACCGCCCCGGACACGCCGGTGCCCTTCTCGCCACCGCTCGAGAAGGCGTTCATCCCACAGGTCGAGGACGTCGTCGCAGGCCTGCGCGACCTGGCCGAATATTAGGAGGTTAGGTGGCTCCTCCGGCAACATTCAGTGCGTCCCTCGGTCGCGAGAACGTCACCGGAGGAACCACTAATGGCTACTGAAACCGCCGTCGACGTCGTGATGCCCCAGATGGGCGTCTCCGTCTCCGAGGGGACGGTGACGAGGTGGCTCAAATCCGAAGGCGACCAGGTCGAGGCCGACGAGGCGCTGCTCGAGATCTCAACCGACAAGGTCGACACAGAGGTTCCCTCGCCCGCGGCGGGAACGGTGACGCAGATTCTCGTGCAGGAGGGCGAGACGGTCGAGGTGGGTACGAAGCTGGCGCAGATCGGCGGAGCGTCCGCCGGCAACGGCCAGGCCCAGGCTGCGCCTCCAGAACCCGCGACCGCGCAGGCTGCTGCCGAGTCGGAGGCCGCCTCGAGCTCTGAGGGCGAGACGCCGACCGCCGCCCAAATCGAAGAGACGAAGGCGCCCGAGCCTCCACTCGAGCCCGAGCCCGCGCCGGTCACGCCCCCCGCCGACGGCGGAACCGACGGCAAGAGCTTCGTTTCCCCAGTCGTGGCGCGGATCGCCTCGGAGCACGGCGTCGATCCAGGCCAGGTGCAGGGCAGCGGCCGAGGCGGCCGGGTGACCAAGAAGGACATCCTCGATTTCATCGAGCACGGTGCGCCGGTGGCGCCGGAGCCCGCACCGGAGCCCGCGGCTGCCGCGCCGGCAGAGGCGCCGGCAGAGGCGCCCGCCCAAGCTCCGTCCGAGGCTCCCGCGCCGCCCGCATCGCCCCCGAAGCCGGCACCGCCTGCGCCCCCGCCGGTCGTCGCCGAGACCGGCGAGCAGCTGGAGCCGATGACCGCCATGCGCCGGGGCATCGCCGAGCACATGCGCCGCTCGCTCGATACTTCGGCCCACGTTACGAGCGCGATCGAGGTGGACATGTCGGAGGTCGTAGCGATCCGCAAGAGGCTGAAGAAGGAGTACGAAGCCGCGCACGGTGTCAACCCGACCTACCTCTCCTTCATCGCGCGCGCGACCGTCGAGACGCTGCGTGAGTATCCGTGGATCAACGGCGAGATTCGCGGCGAGCAGATTATGACGCGGAACTACGTCAACCTCGGTTTCGCGGTCGAGCTGGCCGACGGCAAGGGGCTGATCGTTCCCGTTCTCAAGCACGCCGAGGGCCTGAACCTGCTTGGAATCGCGCGCGGCGTAGCCGACATCGCGCAGCGGGCGCGCGACAAGAAGCTGACGCCTGACGATGTTCAGGGCGGCACTTTCACGATCACGAATCCCGGCGGCTACGGCACTTTCCACGGCACGCCCGTGATCAGCCAGCCGCAGGCCGCGATCCTCGGCACCTACGCAGTCGTCAAGCGCCCTTGGGTGATCCAGGATGACCGCGGCGAGGATGTGATCGCAATCCGTCCGATCATGAATCTGACGCTCACGTATGACCACCGACTGGTGGACGGCGCCCTCGCGGGTCGCTTCCTGCGCGACCTGCGCAAGAAGCTCGAGACCTGGGACGAAGCCGCGTACTGAGGCTCGGGACGCTCTCGAAAGAGACAAAGCGAACCGCTCTTCGCAGGGTCAAACAAGGATTGACCCTCACCGGAGCGCGAACGCCGAGCGGCGTGCTCTATTCGCTGCAGATGGCGCTCAACTATCTCCGTCTGGGGCGGTGGATGCGCGAGCACGGCTTTGAGTTCACCGAGCGCCTGCCGCGGCGTGGCGCTCTTTATGACTTCATCGCGGAGCGGATCCGAGATCGAAAAGTGCTCTACCTCGAGTTCGGCGTTCACCGAGGCTGGAGCATGCGCTACTGGTCAGAAGCTCTGCGCCATCCCGAGGCGATGCTGCACGGATTCGACAGCTTCGTTGGGCTGCCTGAGGACTTCGACGCCCCGGGCGGCTACCCCAAGGGCCATTTTTCGACAGGGGGGGCAGCGCCCGAGATCGCGGATTCGCGCGTCACGTTCCACGTGGGGTGGTTCGAAGAGACGCTGCCGTCGTACGAGCTTCCCGAGCACGAGATCCTGGTCGTGAACCTGGACGCCGATCTCTACTCGTCGACGATTTACGTGCTGAGGCACCTGCGAGACGAGATCCATCCCGGCACGCTCCTGTTCCTCGACGACATGTCGCGACCCGATCATGAGCCGAAGGCTTTCGCCGAGTTCATGGACGAGAGCGGGCTCCGCTTCAGGCCCGTGGCCGCCGATCGCTCGCTCAACCATGCCTGCTTCGAGTGTGTCGGCGAAGGGCAGGCGGAGTCGCGCGGCATCTAGGCTGTCAACAGTGACGCGCGGGGCGTACGTCATGAATCTGGGGCCGACTCCTTACCGGGAGGCGTGGGAGTTGCAGCGCGCGCTTGCGGCGGCCGTCTCGCAGGGCACGCTCCCGGACACGGTCGTCTTGCTGGAGCATCCGCCGGTTGTAACGCTGGGGCGGCGAACCGAGGCGAGCGAGCTGCATATTCCTGAGGGCGCGGAGGTCGAGATCGTCGAGACCGATCGCGGTGGCAAGTCGACGTACCACGGCCCGGGGCAGCTCGTCTGCTACCCGATCTTCGATCTGACCAGGCACGGGCAAGACGTCAAGAAGTACTGCCGCGACCTCGAGGAGGCCCTGATTCGCACGCTGGCGCCGTTCGGGCTCGCGGCAACGCGGATCGAGGGCCTGACGGGTATTTGGATGGCGGCGTCGCTTGCGACGCCGCCTGGAGGCCGTACGGGCTTTGCCCGTGCGGCCGCTTCGACCCGACCGGTGGGACGAACGACTCTGCGCGCCGTAGCGCCGGCTCGCCGAGTCGCGCCCCCGCGGAAGATCGCCTCGATCGGGATCCACATCTCCAGGTGGATCTCGACGCACGGTTACGCACTCAATGTCGACCTCGATCCGTCGCCGTTCACGGATTGGATCACCGCCTGTGGGATCGAGGACGCTCAGTTCACGACGGTTGCCGGCGAGCTCGGGCGTTCGGTCGAAGTCGACGAGGTCCGCCCGCACGCGCAAACGGCACTCGCCGAGGTCTTCGAGCTCGACTTCGATGAGCTTCCAAGCAGCGCTGCGGACGACCTCCGGCGGCAGCCCCTGCACGATCGCTCAACCCAGCGCGCAGCCGTCTCCAAGTAACAGACTGTTACGAAGTTCGTCATGGCCCCAACTACCAGAAAGCTGCTGCCGGGCCGCCTGACGTAGGCCAAACCGCACCGGCGAAGCCTTGTAACAGACTGTTACTTGGGTATCGAGCTGCGGCCACGTTCGAGGCTGCGACTAGACTCGGCCGCGTGGAGAAGTCGTTCCCGGTAGCCGAGCGGCCGCGGCGGCCCGAATGGATGAAGGTGCGCGCGCCGAGCGCGAATTCGCGCTACTTCGACGTCAAGAAGCTGATCCACGGACAGTCGCTGCACACGATCTGCGAGGAGGCCCGTTGCCCGAACATCGCCGAGTGCTGGGGGCGTGGCACGGCCACGTTCCAGATCCTTGGCGACACCTGCACGCGCGCCTGCCGCTACTGCTACGTCCATTCCGGCAAGCCCGAGCACCCACCCGACCCGCTGGAGCCGCTGCGGCTCGCGAAGGCCGCGGCGGAGATGAACCTCAAGCACGTGGTCGTCACCTCGGTCGACCGCGACGACGTCCCCGACCGCGGCGCGGGCCACTACGCGGCGACGATCCGCGCGTTGAAGGAGAAGCTGCCCGAGGCGTCCGTCGAAGTGCTGACGCCCGACTTCCTCGGCGTCGAGGAGGAGGCACTGCGCACCGTCCTCGCCGCGCGCCCCGAGGTCTTCAACCACAACATCGAGACGGTCCGCCGGCTACACGCGCGCATGCGCGGTGCGAAGGCAAGCTACGACAAGGCTCTTTGGCTGCTTGCTCGCGCGAAGGAGCTTGCCGACTACCCGGTGCTGACGAAGTCCGGGATCATCGTCGGGCTGGGGGAGACGAACGACGAGGTCGTGGAGACGATGCGCGATCTGCGCGAGCACGACGTCGACGTCGTCACGATCGGCCAATACCTGCAACCGAGCGCGAAGCACACGAAGATCGATCGCTGGGTCCATCCCGACGAGTTCCGCTGGTTCCGCGAGCAGGGCGAGGCGCTAGGGTTCGGCTCCGTCTTCTCCGGTCCGCTGGTCCGCTCGAGCTATCGGGCCGACGAGCAGCGACACGCCGCAGAGGCTGGTCGCGGCGCGGTCGCTTACTGATCACGCATCCGTACTACGAGAAGGGCCGCCCGAGGGCGGCCCTTCTCGTTCGGTCCTTTAGCCGAGATTAAGGCGCCAGGCGCTGAGACCATGCGTCGCGGCGTACAGAATCCGCTGGCTCGGAATGATCGTCAGGCCGGCGACCTCCACGTTCGGCATGCCGGGCGCTGCGAGCGTCCAGTGGGTCGAGCCCGCCGCAAGCATCGTCACACCGAAGTCGGATGCGGCGTAAAGGTCTCCCGTCACGTCGTCGCGCACAAGGTCGGTGACCGGTAGGTCGCCGAAGTCGTACGACCGGTCGATCCAGGTCGACGTTCCCCCGGTCGGGTCGTAGGTCACCTCGAACACATGACCAGGAGTCGTCGGCGTGTTGGCGCCAAAACCGCTGTACGAGATCCAGGCGTGGTTCCCGTTTGCGGGGTCGACGTAGATGCTGCTGACGAACCGGTTCGGCGCCGCGGCGGAGTCGTCGTCGAGGCGGCTCCAGGAAACCGCGCTTGCCGGATCCTGATCGACGTTCTTGGAGATAAAGACCCGGCCCCTAGTGGTCGCCGCCCACGCGGTCGAGGTGTCGGCCTTGGTCCGCTCGATCGCGGCGACCGCGCTACCGGCCCGCGTGCCCCACGCGGCGTCCGTCAACGGCGTCGGACCGAGGCGGGCCCAATCGCCGCAGGTAGCGGCGAGGGTACCGAACCACTCGTTGCAGACAGCCTGCGCCTCGGCGTACGTCCTCGTGCCGAGACCGGCGGTCTTGGTGCGATACGCGGTCAGACCCGTGCCGGCGAACATCGTCTTACTGACAACCGGATCGCTGATCACCGGCGAATAGAACTCGCTCGGCGCGTTCGCGGCACCGAAGAGCGGATCGCCCGTCCAGATCCACTTGCCGATGTCGCCCTTGTCGAAGTTCACGTCCACCGACGGACCGGTGAAGGTGTGGAAGCGGAAGTCAGGGATCGCGACGTCGAAGCCCGACTGGCCGCCATCGCCGATCATCTTGTTCTCCCACTTGACCGGACTGCCGTCGGATTCCCAGGTGCCGTTGTCCTGCGTGCCCCCCTGGAGGACGTTCACGTTGTGCGGACTGACGGAGAGGCTCTGGAACTGGAGCGTCGAGAGCCCGTGGTTGAGACCCTGAAGCTCCGACGGAATTCGCGAGAGCAGCTGCCTGCAGCGCGTGAGCAACGCACCGCTCAGGCCGCGATTGGGATCGTCGCACCACGACGAGCGGTTGACAAAGGCTCCGCTCGAGCGGATGACGCCGCCGTCCCCGGTCTCGAAGAACTGGAACGGATCGTTCGGGTTCGTGACCAGCGAATGCTGGTCCGGGTGGATCCCGTTCGGGTGCAGCGGGTCGGTCCCATCGAAGGTCATGTCCGTCCCGCTGACGCCGGCGTCGGTCGAGAGCATGACGGCCCGCTTGTTCGCGACCGTCTCGCCGTAGAAGTAGTCGCCGCCGACGTAGACCATGTCCGGATGGCCCTTCGGCGTGTAGATGAAGATGTCGTACCAGCACTGTGGGTCGCACAGGCCGCGGAATGCAAAACCGGGGTTCGCCGGATTGTCGCTCGACATATCCGTGAACACCGGTGCTCCCGTCG
>VAWI01000033.1 GCA_005884005.1 Actinomycetota bacterium | reverse complement strand
TCCAGCGCTCGGACGACGGCGGGCTTACGTACGGGCCTGCGGCGACCGCAGGCGCAATCGGACAGGTCGGCGAGATCGACGTGCACCAGCCAACCGGCAATGTGTACGTCAGCGGGTCGAGTGGTCAGGTCTGCACGGGCACGCCGTCCGCGCCGAACGTCGCTCCGACCACGCTCCAGTACGCCTGCCACCAGGCGGCTACGGGCAGCGTGGCGAACATCTTCTTCGTCGTGAAGGTCGCTGACGACGGCACGCCGAACGGCACGGTCTACGTCGCCTACTCGGACGGACACGACATCTTCCTCGCAGACTCCGTCGACAAGGGCGCGACTTGGAGCCAGCCCGTGAAGGTGAGTCACGGCACGGACTCGAGGACGAGTCTCTTCCCGTGGCTCGAGACCGGCCCGACGCCGGGCTCGGTCGGTGTCGTGTGGTACGGGAGCTCGAGCGCGTCGAACGTGGATGGCGCCGACTGGAAGGCCTTCTATGCGCAGAGCTATGACGCGACCTCGGCGAATCCGACCTTCCGTCAGGTCATTGCGAGCGACCACTTCATCCACGCCAGCAACATCTCGACCGGCGGGACGCTCGGGACCGCGAACCGAAACCTGCTCGACTACTTCCAGGTCTCGTTCGACCCGAACGGCGCGGCCGTCATCGCCTACACCGACGATCACAACGACTACGACGGCCATACCTACGTGACCCACCAGATCGGCGGGCCGGGCTTGAATGCGGCGAAGTCCGTCGTGCCCTCGCCCGGACCTGCGCCGGCCCCGCAGACGGGCCCGTACCCGAGCGCCGCGGACGTCGGCGGTGAGGCGGGCTCGCAAGTGACCGACTTCCGGCACGATGTCGCCGACGGGCTCCTGGTTGTCACGCCCACGGACGACCCGCTCGACGTCCTGTCCACGAAGTACTCGTGCGAAGGAAGCGGTCCGAGTACCCAGCTCGTGACCAGCATGAAGGTTTCGGGCTCCCTGGGGGCGCTTCCGGCCGGGCTTAACTGGCGGGAGAGCTTCGCCGCCAACGCACCGAACTCGGTGCTGAGCCCGACGGGCGACTACAGCTTCGGGCTCTCCGACCGCGGCGACCAGTTCTACCTACGCGCCTCGACCGACCCGACCCAACCCCAGTTCGCGTACGGGACGGCTGTCCGAAACTCGGACGGAACGCTTTCCTACACCCGACAGGGCACGGCGAGCGGGTCGTTCGATTCAGCGACCAGCACGATCACGATGAAGGTGCCGCTGGCGAGCCTCAACCCGTTTGTCACGCACGGGTCGGCGATCGGTCCCGGCTCGGTCCTCGTCGGGCTCCGAGGGCAGACCTTCACGTCGCAGGTGAACGGCAAGCGTGACATCACCCGTGGCGGGACCCAGTACACGATCGGTTGCGCCCCGCCGGCCGCCGATCTCTCGGTGACGAAGACCGACTCGCCCGATCCGGTGCACATCGGTCAGAACCTGACCTACACCATCACGGTCAGGAACAGTGGTCCCGATGCTGCGACCGGCGTCACGGCCACCGACCTGTTGCCGAAGAATGCCGGCTTCGGCTCGACCTCGACGACCCAGGGGAGCTGCTCGCTGAAGCCCGAGAAGGCGATGGTTTTGTGCAGCCTCGGGACGATCGCGAGCGGTGGAACGGTCGCGATCACGATCAACGTCAAGCCGACGAGAAAGGGTCAGATCACGAATACGGTCTCGGTCTCGTCGGCATCGCCGCCCGACCCGAACACGGCGAACAACACGGCGAGCGCGACGACCACTGTCCAGCCCTAGCGGACGAATCCCGCCAAACCTCGGAGGGCCCGGCACTGCGCCGGGCCCTCTTGTCCGTCACACGGGTCTCGCGGCGGTCGCGCCGAAGCTACCGGGTTAAAGCGCCGCCAGTTCCCCGAGCAACCGGTCGACCTCGTCGGCCGTGTTGTAGTGCACGATCCCGGCTCGCACCGCGCCTTCGTCCAGGCCGAGCCGTTTCATCACTTCGACGGCGTAGTAGTTGCCCTGCCAGACCGCGATCCCGCGTTCGCCCAAATGTTCGGCCACTGTCCGCGGCGACCGCCCTTCGACATTGAAGGCGAAGGTCGAAACCCGCGTATCCATGCGGTCCAGGCCGTAGAGGCGACAGCTGCCTGGAAGGCCGTCGAGGAACCGCTGGCCCAGCTCGCGCTCATGCGCTTGGATCGCCTCCCAACCGATCGAGTCGATGTACTCGACCGCTGCGACGAACCCCGCCAGCAGTTCGTGCGGGAGCGTCCCGGTCTCGAAGCGATGCCCGAGCGGCTCGTCGGAGGCCGGGCGAACCTTGTACGGCCGCCAGCGTCCGAGAAGCGCCGATTTCGCGTATGCGAGGCCCAAGTGCGGGCCGTAGAACTTGTAGGGCGAGCAGATCAGGACGTCGGCTCCGGTCGCAGCAACGTCGATCGGTCCGTGGGGCGCGTAGTGGACGGCGTCGACCCAGGCGAGCGCGCCGACTTCGTGCGCGAGCTCGGCCACCCGGGCCACGTTTACGAGGGTGCCGACCGCATTCGACGCCCAGGGAAAGGCGACGACGCGCGTCCGGTCGCTGAGCTTCGAGGCGAGGTCGTCGAGGTCGAGCGTCGTGTCCTCACGGATGTCCGCGAAGCGGACGACCAGGCCCAGGTCGTGTGCCAGCTCCAGCCAAGGTGAGACATTTGCGTCGTGGTCGAGCCGCGTCACGAGGACCTCGTCGCCTTCCGCCCACTCTCGGGCGGCCGAACGGGAGAGAGCGAAGTTGAGCGTGGTCATGTTGGCGCCGAAGACCACCTCGTCGGGCGAGCCACCGATGAAGGAGGCGGCTGCGAGCCTCGCGTCGGCCACGAGCCGCTCGGTGCGCCGGCTCGTCTCGTAGGGGCCGCTGACGTTCGCGTTCGACTCGCGCAGGTACGTCGCGATCGCGTCGATCATCTCGTCGGGAACCTGCGTGCCCCCGGGGCCGTCGAAGAACACGAGCTCGTTATCGAGTGCCGAGAAGCGGGCCCGAACGGCGAGGACGTCGAGTGCGACCGTGCTCATGACCGCCACGCTAGCAATGGCCGAATCGCCTCTTGTTTCTGCCGGCCTAGCCTGCAAGGGTCTTTATGACTTCTGAAAAGGGAGAGGAAATGAGTGAATCGATCGCGTTCCCGCTCGCGGAGGCTGTCGAGGCCGCGCCCGCCGGGCCGGTCGTCGAGGCGCACGAGTTGACCCGCCGCTACGGCGAGGGAGATACGGCTGTGGACGCACTACGAGGGGTCAGCCTCGATGTCGCGCGCGGGAAGCTAACCGCCGTGATGGGTCCCTCGGGCTCCGGCAAGTCGACGTTGATGCACATCCTTGCCGCGCTCGACGCTCCGACGGACGGTTACGTCGTCCTGGCCGGCACGCGACTCGGCGACTTGAGTGACACCGAGATCACCAAGCTCCGCCGCAAGCACATCGGCTTCGTCTTTCAGTTCTTCAACCTCCTGCCGATGCTGAGCGCCGAGGAGAACATCCTGCTGCCGCTGACGATCGCCGGCGAGAAGCCCGAGAAGGAGTGGTTCGAGGCGCTGCTGAAGACGGTCGGCCTGCAGGATCGGCGCACCCACCGTCCGGCAGAGCTCTCGGGCGGCCAGCAGCAGCGGGTTGCGATCGCCCGCGCGCTCGTCTCTCAGCCGACGGTGGTCTTTGCCGACGAGCCAACAGGCAACCTCGACTCGAAGACGAGCGAGGAGATCCTCGAGCTGATGCGTCACTCAGTCGACTCTTACGGCCAGACGACCATGATGGTCACGCACGATCCGCGCGCGGCCGCGATCGCCGACCGGATCCTCTTCCTCGCAGACGGCCTGATCGTCCGCGACCTGCCGCGCTCGGAGCCGAGCGCCGTGATCGCGGCGATGGACGAGCTGACCGAAGACTGATGCTCGCTGTCGCGCTGAAGGGGCTTGCGGCGCGCAAGCTCCGTGCCTCGCTGATCGGACTCGCGATCGTTCTCGGCGTAGCGATGATCAGCGGCACCTATGTCCTGACGGACACGATCAACAACGGGTTCAACACAATCTTCCAAACCTCGTACAAGAACGCCGACGCGGTCATCAGTGGGAAGGCCGCTTTCTCGAACACGAACGGGAACGGCGCTCCGAACCCGACCTTCCCGGACACCGTGCTTTCGAAGGTGAGAGTGCTTCCGGACGTTGCGTTCGCCGAAGGTTCCGTTCAGAGCGACACGGTCAAGCTTGTCGGCTCGAACGGAAAGCTGATCAGCGCCGGGAACGCGCCGGCCCTCGGCTTCTCCCTCGATCCCAAGGCGGACATGCGCTTCAACCCGGCGAAGCTCGTCAGCGGCTCGTGGGCTTTGGGGCCGCGGCAGGTCGTCATCGACAAGTCGACCGCAGACAAGAAGCACCTCAGGCCGGGCGATCGGATCGGCGTTCAGGTCTACGGGGCGGTCGAGCCGTTCCGGATCTCCGGGATCGCCAAATACTCGGCGAACGTCTCGCTCGGCGGGGTCACCTTCGCGATCCTGGACCAGCCGACGGCACAGCGGCTCTTCGAGAAGGTCGGCCAGCTTGACGCGATCCAGGTGCAGTCGAAAGCCGGCGTGCCGTCGAGCAAGCTGGTCTCCGAGATCAAGCCGCTCTTGCCTTCGGAAGCAACGGTGCGGAGCTCACAGGGTCAGGCGAAAGAGGACAAGAAGTCGCTCGGAGGGTTCATCGACGTGATCAAGTACGCGCTGCTCGCCTTCGCGGGCATCGCCGTCTTTGTCGGCGCATTCGTGATCGCCAACACCTTGGGGATCACTATTGCCCAGCGGATGCGCGAGTTCGCGACGCTACGGACGATCGGCGCGTCGAGGAGGCAGGTGCTCTGGTCGGTGCTGCTCGAGGCTCTGATCATCGGTGTGATCGGCTCCGTGGTTGGCCTTTTCCTCGGGCTCCTGCTGGCGAAGGGCCTCAACCGCCTCTTCGTCGCGATCGGCATCAACCTCCCGCAGGGCGCGACCATCTTCGCGACGCGGACGATCGTCGTCTCGTTGCTCGTCGGAACGCTGATCACGGTGCTCGCCAGCCTCCGCCCGGCGCGGAGAGCGACCCGCGTGCCGCCGATCGCCGCTGTCCGCGAGGGATCGGTGCTGCCGCCGTCGCGCTTCGCACGCTACGGCCCGGTGACCTCTCTCGCCGTGCTTTTGCTTGCGATCGCGCTGGTCTCGCTCGGGTCGCTCGCGAGTGGCCTCGCGACCGCGCCGCGACTGCTGGCGATCGGCTTGGGCGTGCTGCTGCTGTTCTTCGGCGTCTCGTTGAACGCCTCGAGAGTCGTCCGCCCGCTCGCGAACTTCCTCGGCTGGCCGGCGCGTGAGATCGGCGGCGCACCCGGAATCCTGGCCCGCGACAATGCTTCGCGGAACCCAGCCCGCACTGCTTCCACCGCCTCGGCGCTGATGATCGGCCTCGCCCTCGTCACCTTCGTGGCGCTCTTCGCCCAGGGCCTCCGCGCGCCGTTCGAAGACGCGGTCAACAAGCTCTTCGTCGGCGACTACGCGATCACATCGTCGAGCTCGTTCGCACCCATCTCGTCGAGCGCGGGCGCCTCGCTCCCCGGCAAACCGGGCGTGACGGTCTCCTCGCCGATCCGCGCCGGCTCTGCCCGCTTCCTCGGGTCCGTCCACGACATCAGTGCCGTCGACCGGAACCTGCCGCACGTCATCCACCTCGACTGGAAGTTGGGCAACAACTCGGTGCCGGGGCGACTCGGCAAGACCGGTTTCTTCACCGACTCGGACTACGCGAAGACGCACCATCTGCGCGTCGGCTCGCCAGTCGTCGTTCAGTTCCCGTCCGGCCAGAAGTCGACGGTGCGCCTGCTCGGCACCTACGACAAGCCGAAGGGCGGCTCGCCTTTCGGCGACCTCATCCTCTCGACGACTCTCTTCGACAGTCACTATCCGCGACCCCAGGACCAGATGGTGCTCATCAACACACCGGGCGGGGTTAGCGACGCGAACACGCAAACGCTGAAGAACGACGTCCGTGGCTTCGCCGACGCGAAGGTGCAGACGCGGGATCAGTTCAAGAAGAACTTCGAGAAGCCGATCGACCAGCTCCTCAACCTGCTCTACGTGCTGCTCGCGCTCTCGGTGGTCGTCAGCCTGCTCGGCATCGTCAACACGCTCGTCCTGACCGTGTACGAGCGGACGCGCGAGATCGGCATGCTCCGGGCCGTCGGGATGACGCGGAGGCAGGTGCGGATGATGATCCGCTACGAGAGCATCGTCACTGCGCTGATGGGTGCCGCCCTTGGGATGGGTGTTGGCATCTTCCTCGCGCTCTTGATTACGCATGCCCTTTCGAGCCAGGGGATCGTCTTTGCGGTGCCGTACATGCAGCTCGTCTACTTTGTGGCCGCGGCGATCGTGGTCGGCATCCTGGCCGCGATCTTCCCCGCCCGACGGGCGGCGCGGCTGAACGTGCTCGAAGCGCTGCAGTACGAGTAAGCAAGTACGTCCGAACGCAGGCCTAGTCTCGTGCGCAAATGCGCAGGCTGCGGACCCTGAGCGAGGCGGAGTGCTACTGCCGCTGTTACGGCGGCATGGACGAGGGAGTCAAGGTCTTTCGCATCGAGCGGCCCGAGCTCAAGGAGGTGCGCTTGACGGGGGAGCGGCTTCGCCGCCTGTTCGAGCAACGGCTCGATCTGCGCGAGCAGGGCCTGGCCGCGTGACCTGCCTGCGCGGGAGTCGCCGGTCGTGGCGCGTCTGGACTCCGCGGCGGAGCTCGAGCCGCCGGGCGGCGCGCTGGCACGGGCTCGGTACCGGCTGGGCCTCGAGCGCCGGGCCGGGACCCTGTAGGCCGGGCTCGGCTACGCGGCGCTGAGCCGCGGCGTCGCTCGCGATGCCGCCTGGAGGCCGTGCGGGCTTCGCCCGTGCGGCCGTTTAATTCCGGCCGTAGGAGGGTCGTGCATCCGAACCACCAGCAAGGGTCGAGCGCTGTCCCAGACGTCCTCGCTCCGGGCCTGCGGGTCGTGTTCTGCGGCATCAATCCCGGCTTCGTCTCGGCGGCCGCGGGCGCGCACTTCGCGAACCCGCGCAACGACTTTTGGCGACTGCTGCACGACGCCGGCTTCACGCCGTGGGTGCTTGCCCCCGAAGAGCAGTTCGAGGTCGTGAGGTTCGGGATCGGGTTGACCAATGCCGCCGCCAGGACGACACGCGGATCCGGCGACCTGCGGCGGCGCGACTTTCTGGGCTCGGCAGAGCGGCTGGCCGCGCTCGCAGAGGAGCTCCGCCCGCGCTGGCTCGCCTTCGTCGGCAAGGAGGCTTACCGCGGAACGTTCGGAGAGCGGCCGGACCTCGGCGAGCAGGCAAGACAACTCGGGGTTACGCGCCTGTTCGTCCTACCGTCGACGTCGCCTGCGAACGCCGCAGTGTCGTACGCGGAGCGGCTGCGCTGGTTCCGCGGGCTGCGGGAGTCAATCGGTTGACGAGCGCCACGCCGCGCTGCACGCTCGCATGGGCCAGTGTTCCGGAATGACCCCTGAACGGCGGCTTCCATTTCATGTCGAACGCATCCTTGTCGGCTAGATGTGTTCGGGAAGACCGAAGCGGCCGGGCAGCGCGGGGTCGGCGAAGAAGGTGATCTCGTCGAGCTTGCTGCCACTCAAGGTGAGCACCATCATGCCCCGAGGCTGCGAGCGCAGGTAGTAGCCGAAGGCCGGCTGGCCGTTGGCGCGGGTCGGGCGTAGCTGTAGCGGGGCCCCGCGAACCTCGGCGCGGTCGTCGAGGAACACGCCGATCGCTTCGTGTCCGATGAGCTCGAGCGGCTGCGGCGGCATGGTCACACGAGCGTCG
>VAWI01000072.1 GCA_005884005.1 Actinomycetota bacterium | reverse complement strand
GGGAAGGTGGTCGGCTCCACGCTCGCCGATCAGGGGCGTGCGAAGGAGGTTGCGGACGAGGCCGAGGCGCTCCTGACCGAGGCCGAGCAGCGGCGCGACGACGTCGACGAAGGCGAGTTCGCGCAGCTCGAGGTGGCGGTCCAAGCGGGGAGCGTCTTCATCGTCAGGGACGGCGATCGCATGATTGCCGCGACAACGCCGCCGGAGCCCACGGTCGGGCTCGTCTTCTACGACCTGAAGAGCTGCCTCCGCGACCTCGAGACCGCCGCGGCGCCGAAGAAGCGCGCGCCCTCCAAGCGCAAGCCAGTGACCCGCAGCGCTACCCGGACGAAGAAAACCGATGCGAAGCCGTAACGTTCTCACGGGCATGCTGCTCGGCGCCGGCTCGGTCGCCGGGACGCTGCTCTTCCGCCGGCGACTGGCCCGGCAGCGCGAGCGGGTAGACGTCTACTTCGGTGACGGGTCGATGGTCTCGCTGACAAAGCCCGGCGACGCCGAGCCGCTGCTGAGGCGCGCCCGCCACATCCTCGAGCTTGCAGGCTGAGCTGACAGACGCCGAGCTCGGCGCCGCACTACGCGAGCACGCCTACCTCGAAGGCGACTTCGTGCTCCGCTCAGGCAGGCGCTCGCGCTACTACCTCGACAAATACCGGTTCGAGACCCGGCCCGATCTGCTCGGCCCCCTCGGAGAGCGGATCGCTCGGGCCGTGGGCGAGCACGAGCCCGAGGCCGTCCGGCTCGCGGGGCCGGAGCTGGGCGCGGTGCCACTCGCGGCCGCCGCCTCGCTGGCCTCGGGACTACCGTTCCTGATCGTCCGCAAGGAAGCGAAGGAGTACGGCACCGGCAACCGCCTCGAAGGCGTCTTCCAGCCCGGGGAATGCGTCTGCCTCATCGAGGATGTCGTCACCTCCGGTGGCGCCGCCGTGGAGGCGATCGAGGCGCTCCGTGAAGCCGGATTGACCTGCAGCAATGCCGTCTGCGTCGTCGATCGCGAGGAGGGCGGGGTGGACGCTCTGGCCCGTGTCGCCGTCAGGCTGCGACCGCTGTTCCGGGCTTCGGAGCTCGTAGGGCTTGCAAAAGCCCCGCAAAAACGGGATGGTTGAGCCAAATCGCCGACCCTGTTAGGGTCTGGCGCGGTCCAAGCCCTGTAAAGCAGCAGGAGAGGAGTGCACGTGACCAAGCAGGAGTTCGTCGACCGCGTGGCACAGAGGAGCGGCCTCGGCCGCCGTGAAGCAGGCGAGGCAGTGGACGCCGTGATCGACGCGATCACAGAGGCGCTGAAAAACAGGGAAGAGGTCGCCTTCACCGGATTCGGCAAGTTCACGACGCAGCACCGCGCAGCGCGCCAAGGCGTCAACCCGCGGAACCCGAGCGAGAAGGTGCAAATCCCGGCGGCCTGGGTGCCGAAGTTCTCGGCCGGAAGCTCGCTCAAACAGGCCGTTCGGGGTGGCGGAGGTAGCGACGGCGGGATGTAAGTAGGACGAGGGCGCTCCCTCCAATGACTTCGAAGGCCGCCGAAATTTCGGCGGCCTTCGTCTTTGTGAATCCGAGTCGCGGGCTAGGCTCTGAAGGGATGCAGGTCGAGACACCGGCAGCGACCAGAACCTTCGCCGACCGCGTCGCCGAGGCGGTCGAACGCAAGCGCTCGCAGCTTGTTGTCGGGCTCGACCCGCGGCTCGACTTGCTCCCGGTCGAGCTTCGGGGCGACGCCCACGTCGCCCGGAGCGCCGCGGCCGACGCGGTTGCGCGTTTCTGCTGCGGCATCGTCGATGCGGTCGCGCCGCACGCGGTCGCGGTCAAGCCGCAGCTCGCGTTCTTCGAGGCGCTCGGCGCCGACGGCATGCGCGCCTTCGAGCACGCGTCCGAGTACGCCCGCGCCGCGGGTCTGCTCGTGATCGCGGATGCGAAGCGCGGGGACATCGGCTCGACCGCCCGCGCGTATGCGGCCGCATACCTCGAGGGCGAGAAGCCCGTCGCGGATGCTGTGACCGTGAACCCGTACCTCGGCCGCGACTCGCTCGAGCCCTTCTTCGGCGCCTGCCGACGGCATGGAGGCGGAGTGTTCTGCCTCGTCAAGACCTCGAACGAGGGCGGCGGCGACGTCCAGGACGTGAGGCTGAGCGACGGCGGTCTGCTGTGGCAGCACGTCGCCCGCTTGGTCGCGGAGTGGGGCGAGGACCTGATCGGCGAGCACGGGCTCTCGAGCGTCGGCGCGGTCGTCGGAGCCACGCACTCGCGGGCGGTCGGCGAGGCGCGAAAGCTGCTGCCTCGCTCGATCCTGCTTCTTCCGGGCGTCGGAGCGCAAGGCGCGTCTCCCGGCGACGTCGCCCGCGCCTTCACGAGCGGCCCGGCGAGCGCGCTCGTGGCGGCCTCGCGCAGCGTCATCTACGGCTTCCGTTCCTCAGGCGAGGACTGGCGCACCGGAGCCGCCCGTGACGCCGCGCGGCTCAAAAGTGAGATCTGGGCCGCCTCTGGCTGGTAGCTAGCCTTTGCGGCCGTGAAGCGCCGGCTTGTCGTTCTCGCCGCGGCTCTCGCGCTCGCGACTCCCGCTCTCGCCGCCGTCCCACACGTGCGCGCCCGGGCGTACACGGTCGAGGACGGAGAGACGGGGCAGGTGCTCGCCGAGTACCGCGAGCGGGCCCGCGTCCCGATCGCGAGCCTGACGAAGCTGATGACGGTGCTGCTGACTGTCGAGCGCGCGAAACCCGGCGACGTCGTCACCGTCGCGCCGGGGGCCGCCGCGGTCGGCGAGTCGTCGATCGGCCTTCGCGCCGGAGATCGGCTCACCGTGCGCGAGCTGCTGGATGGCGCGTTGATCCAGAGCGCGAACGACGCCGCGGACGCACTTGCCTACTACGTCGGTAAGGGAAACGAGGCTCGGTTCGTGGCACTGATGAACACCCGCGCGCGGCAGCTTGGTCTGAGCGACACGCACTACGCACGCCCCGATGGGCTCGATGCCCCCGGACACGTCTCGAGCGCGCGCGACGTGACCAAGCTCGCGCGGCTGCTAATGCGTCGGCCGATCGTCCGCTCGATCGTGCGGAAACAGAGCGCCACGATCGCCGGCGGCCGGGTGCTGCATACCTGGAATGATCTGCTTGCGACCTTCCCGGGCGTCTTCGGGGTCAAGACCGGCCACACCTCGGCGGCCGGCTGGAACGAGGTCGCCTCGGTCGATCGCGGGGGCGCCGTCGTCTACGGCACGATCCTCGGCTCGCCCGACCGCGCGACCCGAAACGCCGATCTGAGCGCGCTTCTCCGCTGGGGCCTTTCGCGCTACCGCCGGATCCCGGTCCTCACGCCAGGCAGGGTCTACGCGAAGGTGAAGGTCGGGTACGGCCGCTCGCCCGTCGGACTCGTGCCGGCGAAGGGATTGGTCCGCCCGGTGAGAATCGATCAGCCGTTCGTGCTACGAGTCGTCGCGGAGGCCGTCGCGACGCTGCCGGTGATACGCGGCGAGAGGCTCGGCGAGATCCGCGTCTACCAGGGCTCGCGCCTGCTCGTGCGGAGGGCGCTCGTCGCAGGGCGGACCGTCAAGCGCCCCGGCGCGCTCGGACGGGCGAGCTTCTATGCGGGGCGGACCGTCCACCACATGTGGGGCTGGGTCTCGTGAGCCTCCCGGCCGCATTCGCCGGCCTCTGGCGGCTGCAAAGCTGCGCCATGCGGCGTCCTCGGTCGCCCCGGTATTACCTAATACCGGGGCTCCCTGCGTCCTTGCCTGGCTTGCTTTTCGCGTGCCAGAGACTCGGCAATACGACCGGGAGGCTCACGTGATCGTCACGGTCACGCTGAACGCGGCGCTCGACCGGACGTTGACCGTCCCCAACTTCCAGCGCGGCCAGCGCCACCGGGCGAGCCAGGGCCTGATGCTTGCCGGCGGGAAGGGGATCAACATCGCCCGCGCGCTGAAGCTGCTGGGCGTGCCGGTGGTGGCGACCGGTCTGGTCGGGGGCCGCACGGGTATCCGGATCGTCGAGGAGCTGACGGGCGAGGCGATCCTCAACGACTTCGTCCGCATCGAGGGCGAATCGCGGACCTCCACCGCGGTCGTCGATCCGACCGCCCCGACCTACACGGAGATCAACGAATGGGGCCCGGCGGTCAGGCCGGAGGAGCTCGAGATGCTGCTCGAAAAGCTCGCCTACCTCGCACAGGGCGCGGACGCCGTCGTCTTCGCCGGGTCGCTGCCTCGCGACGTCGACGAGGCCTTCTACGCCGAGGCGATCCGCGAGGTCAACCGTCGGGGAATCTTCACAGTGCTCGACTCCGAGGGGCAGCCGCTGAGCCTTGGCGTCCAGTCGGAGCCGTTTCTCGTCTCGCCGAATCAGAACGAGGCGGAGGGGCTCGTCGGCCAGGAGTTCAACGAAGACGAGGACTTCATTCTCGGGCTCGACGCGATCGCCGAGCGTGGCGCGCGCAACGTGCTGATCACCCAGGAGTCGGGCTGCTTCGCGCTGCTTCGGCAGGAGCGGACCGCGCGTCGATACCGAGTCCAGGCGCCGAGCATCGAGCCCGTCTCAGCCGTCGGTTCGGGCGACGTGCTGCTGGCGGCTTTCCTCGCCGCACACCTGAAGGGCGAGTCGCCCGAGCACGCACTTCGCGCCGCGGTCGCTACCGGCACGGCCTCCACTCTCGAGGTCGGCGCAGGGCGCTTCCATCAGCGCGAGGCCGACCGGCTCGCAAGCGCCGTCGACGTCACCGAGCTGGAACCGGTCGCGAGCTAGCCTCTCGGTCTGCCTGGCGTTAGTCTTCGCGACTTGCGCCGCCGCTTTCTCCTGCTCGCCGCGGTTTTCGTCCTCGCGCCGCCGGCCGCGGCTGCACCGTTTGTCCGCGGGATCGACGTTTCCCGCTGGAAGGGCTCGATAGCGTGGTCGCGGGTTGCTCACGGCGGCTACCGGTTCGCCTTCGCCGAAGCAACGAACGGCTTCACGGCCGATCCGACATATGCACGAAACCACGGCGGCGCCAAGGCCGCCGGGCTCGCGTTCGGAGCGTTTCACTTCGCGCGGCCCGCGGGCTCGACGCCACGGGCTGTGGTGGCGAACGCGATCGCGCAGGCCGATCGCTTCGTCTCGGTCGCCCAGTCCCAGACGGGGGAGCTGGCGCCGGTGCTCGATCTCGAGCGGACCGGCGGTCTCGCGCCCCCGTCACTCCGCGCCTGGACGGCTGCGTGGCTCGGCGAGGTCCAGTTGCAGATCGGGATCAGGCCGACGATTTACGCCTCGCCGACCTTCTGGCGCAAAGCGGTGGGCGATGCGAGCGTCTTCGCATTGACCGGTTCGAGCCTCTGGATAGCGCACTGGCACGTCGCGGCCCCTCGCGTTCCGGCGGCGAACTGGGGCGCGAGCGGTTGGAGCTTCTGGCAATGGACGAACTGCAGCCACGTTCCCGGGATCAGGGGTTGCGTCGACGGCGATCGTTACCGTGCCTCCAGGGTGAGCTCTGCGCTGATGGCGCCGCAGCCGGTTGCGATCGATGCCCCGACCGTCGCCGGCGTACCTCAGACGGGCCAGCTGCTGAGCGCGACCACGGGCACCTGGCAGGCCGATCTGGCGCCGACGCTCGCCTATCAATGGCAGCGCTGCACCGACACGACCGCGGAGACGTGCCTGGCGATTCCAAAGGCGGTCACGTCCACGTATACGGTCTCGGCCGCCGATGTCGGCTCGACCCTCCGTGTTGTCGTCACGGCGACGAGCCGCGCTCGCTCGGGGTGGTCGGCATCGACGGCCGTGCCAGTGAATGCTTAATCAAGCGGTCTCTTTGGCCGTCGGACCGCATTGCTACCATCGCCTGCCAATTGGCCGTTGACCTCACGCCGGAGACGATCGAGCGCCTCGTCGAGCTCGATCGGAAGTTCGCGCGCGAGGGGCTGACCTTCGACGACGTCCTGCTCGTACCGGCCGAATCGGCTGTGCTGCCGAACGAAGTCTCCACGGCAACGCGACTGACGCGAAAGATCTCGCTCGAGATCCCGATCGTCTCGGCCGCGATGGATACGGTCACCGAGGGACGGCTCGCGATCGCGCTCGCCCGCGAGGGCGGGCTCGGGATCCTGCACCGCAACCTCTCGATCGAGGACCAGGTCGCCGAAGTCGACAAGGTCAAGCGCTCGGAGTCCGGAATGATCGTCGACCCGGTGACGCTGCCGCCTGACGCTCCGGTCGCCGAAGCGCTCGAACTGATGGCGCGGTACCACATCTCCGGCGTCCCGGTCACGGACGCCGAGGGGCGCCTGGTCGGAATCCTCACCAACCGCGACCTCCGCTTCCGCGACGAGAGAGCCGAGCAGCCCGTCTCAGCGCTGATGACCGAGCGCGACCTTGTCACCGCGCCGGTCGGGACGACGCTGGAGGAGGCGCGGGCGATCTTGCACCGGCACAAGATCGAGAAGCTGCCCGTCGTCGACGCAGACGGCCGGCTCAAGGGCCTGATCACAGTCAAGGACATCCGCAAGCAGATCGAGTTTCCGCACGCGACGAAGGACGAGCAGGGGCGCCTGTGCGTCGGCGCCGCGGTCGGTGTCGGTCCGGATGCCGACGATCGTGCCGTTGCGCTGGCCGAGGCCGGAGCGGACGTGCTCGTCGTCGACACCGCTCACGGCCATTCGCGCAACGTCGTCGAGATGGTGCGGCGGCTGAAGCGGCAGTGGGACGGGCAAGTGATCGCCGGCAACATCGCGACCCCCGAGGCTACCGAGGCGCTGATCGAGGCCGGCGCGGACGCCGTCAAGGTGGGGATCGGGCCCGGGGCTATTTGCACCACGCGCGTCGTCGCGGGCGTCGGCGTCCCGCAGGTGACAGCGATCTACGACTGCGCGCGCGCCGCCCAGCCGCACGGAGTGCCGGTGATCGGTGACGGCGGCCTCAACTCCTCCGGCGACGTCGCCAAGGCGATTGCCGCGGGCGCCGACACGGTGATGACAGGCGGCCTGCTCGCGGGCACGGACGAGGCTCCCGGCGAGGTGATCCTCGCGGGCGGGGAGCGCTTCAAGCAGTACCGAGGTATGGGCTCGCTCGGCGCGATGCAGGCGCGCGGGTACTCGAAGGACCGCTACTTCCAAGGCGACGTCGAGGACGTCGACAAGCTGATCCCCGAAGGCGTCGAGGGCCGGGTGCCGTACAAGGGCCCGGTCGCGAACGTCCTCCACCAGCTCGCCGGCGGGCTGCGCCAGGCGATGGGCTACTGCGGCGCGGCGACGATCGAGCAGATGAAGGACGCCCGGTTCGTCCGCATCACCGGCGCCGGGCTCCGCGAGAGCCATCCGCACGGGATGACGACGATCGCGGACGCGCCGAACTACAGGCGGGCCTAATGGGCGAGGTCGTCGCCCTCCCCGTCAGCGAGCCGGCGGGGGAAGAGCGGCCTGTCCTCGTGATCGACCTCGGCGGCCAGTACTCGCAGCTGATCGCGCGCCGGGTGCGGGAATGCCGCGTCTACTCGGAGCTGGTCGGACACGGGGTGAGCGCCGAGGACATCCGGGCGCGAAACCCGCTCGCCCTCGTCCTCTCCGGCGGCCCTGCGTCTGTGTATGCCGACGGTGCGCCACAGATCGACCCCGGGATCTACGAGCTCGGCATCCCCACGCTCGGCATCTGCTACGGGATGCAGCTGATGGCGCAGGACCTCGCCGGCAGCGTCGACCGGACGGGCGTCTCCGAGTTCGGCAAGACCAAGGTTCGGGTGCACGAGGGCGCGCTCTTCGCCGGCCTGGCGGAGGAGCAGACGACGTGGATGTCGCACCGCGACTCGGTCACCGCGCCGCCCGCGGGCGCGCGGGTCGTTGCGGGCTCTGGCTCGACCCCGATCGCGGCCTTCGAGCACGCCGAGCGGAAGCTCTACGGCGTCCAGTTCCATCCTGAGGTCGTGCACACGCCTTGCGGGACGGAGGTGCTGAAGAACTTCCTCTACTCCGTCGCCGACGCGCCGGCGACATGGACGGCCGCGGCCGTGATCGAGGAGCAGGTCGAGAGGATCCGCGCGCAGGTCGGGTCGGAGCGTGTGCTCTGCGCCTTGAGCGGCGGCGTCGACTCGGCGGTCGCCGCGTTGCTCGTCCACAAGGCTGTCGGGGACCAGCTGACATGCGTCTTCGTCGACCATGGCCTGCTGCGAAAGGACGAGGCCGCACAGGTCGTCGAGACGTTTCGCGGCCACTTCCACGTTCCGCTGATCCACGTCGACGCCGAGGAGCGGTTCTTGGCCCGACTAGAGGGCGTCGACGACCCCGAGGAGAAGCGAGTACGGATCGG
>VAWI01000053.1:8294-8684 GCA_005884005.1 Actinomycetota bacterium | reverse complement strand
ATCGCGTCCGTCGCTTCGACGAGCCGAGGCTCGTCGCGCTCCTCGACCCGCACCTCGCCCGGGCCGTACATCACCGCCCCACGCATCAGCGATCACCTCCTGCTCGTCGCGCGTACCGTGCTCCGCACGACAGTGCCACCCCGTCGGCGGCGGTGACCTACCCGCTGATTACGCGTACCGACAGGGCACCCCAGCCGACCCGGAAGACCACCTACGCTTCCGACGTGGACATCAAGACCGAGATCCGCGATTTCCTCACGTCCAGGCGTGCACGGATCACGCCGGAGGATGTCGGGATCACGTCGTTCGGCCAGCGCCGCGTGCCCGGGCTGCGCCGCGAGGAGGTCGCGACCCTTGCCGGTCTCAGCATCGAGTACTACAACCGGCTCG
>VAWI01000053.1:0-8233 GCA_005884005.1 Actinomycetota bacterium | reverse complement strand
ACGCCGAACGCGCGCACCTCTTTGACCTCGCCCGCGCCAGCCAGCCCGCCTCGCGCAGGGCCCGCCGGGCGACGACGTCGAACGTGCGGCCGACCGTCCAGTGGATGCTCGACTCGATGACAACCGCGGCGGCGTTCGCCAGCAACGGTCACCTCGACGTACTCAGCGCGAACCAACTCGGCCGCGCGCTGTACGCACCGATGTTCCGCGACGGACCGCGATCGGCGAACTGGGCACGCTTCGTCTTCCTGAACCGCGACGCGCACGAGATCTACACCGACTGGGATCGTGCTGCTAAGGAGACCGTCGCGCTCCTGCGCCTGCAAGCCGGAGCCAATCCGCATGACCGCGCACTGACCGACCTGATCGGCGAGCTCGCCACCCAGAGCGAAGAGTTCCGCGTGCTCTGGGCCGCGCACAACGTGCGTCTGCACACCAAAGGCGTCAAGCGGCTGAATAACCCGATAGTCGGCGAGCTCGAGCTGCATTACGACCGGCTCGACCTGACGGCGGATCGCTTGATGCTCTTCGTCTACACCGCCGAGCCGGGCACGCGCTCGGCAGAGTCGCTCGCCCTGCTCGCGAGCTGGGCCGCATCGGAGGCCGGAGGTCTCACTCGGGAGCGATCCGCCCGCTCGCCGCGCCCGCACGGATCGAGGCTAGCGCCCCCTCGGCTCTAAGTGGGGACGAGTCCCCACTTAGATGTTATCCTGCCGGTATGACTAGGGCGTCGCTGCGCGCTGACGCGGCCCGCAACCGGGCGGTGCTGGTGACTGCGGCTCGCGAGGTGATGGCCGAACGCGGGCTCGAGGCGCCTTTAGACGAGATCGCACGCCGGGCCGACATCGGCAACGCGACCCTCTACCGCCGGTTCCCGCGGCGGCTCGATCTGATCGCGGCGGTGTTCGCCGATCGCATGGCCGAGCACGCCCGCGCGGTCGCAGCGGCTCTCGAGGCGGACGACCCGTGGGACGGCTTCCGAGGCTACGTCGAAGCGGCGGCCGAGCTGCAGCTGCACGACCGCGGCATCGCCGACCTGGTCACGATGGACGTCTCGGCGGCCGCGGACATGAAGGCGCTGCGCGAGCAGACCTTCCGCGGCCTGGTCGAGCTCATCGAAGGGGCCCAGGCCGCGGGCGCGCTCCGCGCCGACGCCACGCCGGAAGACGTCCTCGTCATCCTGCAGGCTAACGCCGGTGTCGTCACCCGCGCCCACGCTGCGGCCCGCGACGCATCTCAGCGGCTGATCCACGTCCTGCTCGACGGCCTCCGCGCCGAAGCCGCGACCTCCGGCCCGGCCCCGCCGTCCGCTCGACGCATGCGCGCTGCAATGCGCGAGCACAGCCGGCGCGCCGGCCTTCTCAACTAACCAACCCGAAGAGTCCCCCAGACCTCGAAAGGAACACGCATGAGAGCCATCGCCACTACCGATTTCGGCGCGCCGGCCACTCTCGTCGAGATCCCCGCTCCCGAGCCGGCCGAAGGCGAGATCCTCGTCCGCGTCGCGTCGAGCTCGATCAACGGCTTCGACCTCAGCGTTGCTAGCGGCCGCCTCCAAGGGATGATGGAGCACCGCTTCCCGGTCGTGCTCGGCAAGGACTTCGCGGGCACGGTGGAGGCCGTCAGTGCCGGCGTCGACGGCTTCGTCGAAGGCGACAACGTGTTCGGCGTGCTCATGAAGCCAGAGCTTGGCGACGGCTGCTTCGCCGAGCGCATCGCCACCCCGGCCGCGTTCGCCGCCAAAGTCGCCGACGGTCTCGACGCTGCCACGGCCGGCGCGCTCGGGCTCGCCGGTACCGCCGCCCACGACGCGGTCGAGGCCGTCGAACCGAAGCACGGCGAGACGGCACTGGTCTCCGGCGCAACCGGCGGCGTCGGGATCATCGCCCGTCCAGCTCCTCAAGGCGCGCGGCGCGCACGTCATCGCCACCGCCAGCACCGATGACGAGATCGCGTTCGTCAGGGAACACGGCGCCGACGACGTCGTCGACTACCACGGCGACGTCGCAGCTGCCGTGAGGCGGGAGCACCCAGGCGGCGTCGAGGCGGTGCTGCACTTCGCCGGCGACGGAGCCGTACTCGCAGCCCTCCTCACCCCCGGCGGCCGAATCGCATCGACCCTTGGCCTGACTCCCGAGCAGCTCGGCCGCGACGATGTCACCCTCGCACCGATCATGGCGAGCCCCGCCACGGCCACCCTCGCGAAACTCGCCGACGCGGCTGCCACCGGCATCATCCGCGTCTCGATCATGCGGACATACGGCCTAGAGGACGTCCCTCAGGGGCTGGCCGACTTCGCCGCCGGCACCCGCGGAAAGCTCGCCGTCCGAATCCACAACGACTGACTCCCTCTCGAGCTGAGAGGTGGCCTGCGCGAGATTCCTCGATCCGTTTTCGATGGAGGAGGCTCGTGATGATCCAGCAGGGCCAGGTGTTCAAGCTGAAGGCGAAGGGTCACGACGGTCAGCCGCTGTGGGCGTATCGGTACCGGATTGAGGGTCGTGGCTCAGAGAGGCCGCAGGTAGGTGGGTTCGCGACGCGGGCGGACGCGGAGAAGGCACTTCGCAAGGTGCTCGACCGGCTCGGACCGGGAGGCGGACGAGCGACGATCACGCTCGCCGAGTTCGTGGATGAGTACCTGGAGATGCATCAGGCGGCACCGGTGACGATCGCGAAGCTGCGCTGGCTACTCGGCAAAGCGACCACCGTGCTCGGCGAGAAGCGGCTGGCGGATCTGTCGCCGCGGGACGTGTACGCATGGCGGTTCACGGTGCCGGAAGGGCACCGCTTCGAAGCGACGCAGGCGCTCCGCCAGGTTCTCAACCGTGCCGTCTGCTGGGGCCTCATCGACTGCCAAGCTGGGCGTTCCGAACCCGGCGCGGCGGGCGAGGGAGAAGCGGCCGTTCGAGACGTGGCGGCAGGTCGAAGCAGTAGCGGCTCAGCTCGGGCCGGTGTACGGGCCGATGGTGATCTTCGCGGCCGCGACCGGACTGCGGCCGTCGGAGCTGTTCGGGCTCGATCGTCGCGACGTCGACCGTCAAGCCGGGGTCGTCTACGTCCGCCGCGCCTACGCGAACGGTCGGCTCAAGCAGACGAAGACGCGGCTGAGCGCACGGGCGGTCCCGCTGCAGGCGAAGGCGCTGGAAGCGCTCGACCGGCTGCCGGCATCGGGCAACCCGATCCTGTTTCCGAACATGCGCGGCGGGCGGATTGACTTCCGGATCTTAGGACGCAAGCACTGGCGGCCGGCACAGGTCAAGGCCGGGATCGATCCCGTCCGCGGCCTCTACGACCTGCGCCACACCTACGCCACCTTCGCCCTACGCGCCGGCGTGCCGGTGTTCGCAGTCTCACGCTTCATGGGCACGAGCATCGCGATGATCGACCGCCACTACGGACACCTCGCCAACGACAGTCGCGAACACGCAGTCGCTCTGCTCGACGCCCTCGCGCTCGAGCGGGCCGTGGACGCTGCGTGGACGTCGACCCGCACGCCCCGGAAGCCAATCAGGAAGACCGTTGCGGCCTCTCGAGCGCACCGCCCGCGCCGCTCCGTGGACGCTCGGTGGACGCCGCGCCTCGTTCTGTCGCCTCCACAGACGACGAAAGGAGCTGATTAGCAGGGATGAAGCGAAGCCCTCTCGCGGACTCGAACCGCGGACCCCCTCCTTACCATTCGGCGATTCGCCACTAATTGCCACCCGTTGCAACCACGGGGCTCCATAAACGCTCCATCCGCGTGTGGCCACGTCGTCGTGATCAGCGAGTCGCCGAGGCCTCGACCGACTCGCTCGGGACCTGGTTACCTGGAGCCGTGTCCGGGGCCGGGCACGAACTCGACCTCTTCGAGGCGCAGATGGTCACTGCGCTTCGGGACAAGCGCAGCGATCACGGGCTTCTTGTCGCTCTTTGTGCGCGCGAGCATCGGCGGCTTCTCGCTGCAGTGAGCGTCGCCCCATTGCCGCAGGCCGACCAGCGCGACGTGAAGGTCGCGGCCCTTTCGGGTCAAGTGGTACTCGTACCGCTGCGGCCGTTCTTGATAGGGAACCCGCTCGAGAATTCCTTCGTCGACCAGCCAGCGAAGACGGTCGGCGAGAACCTTCCGCGCGATCCCGAGATTTCGCTGGAACTCGTCGAATCGACGCAGTCCCAGCAGAGCGTCCCGAATGATCAGCAGCGTCCACCGTTCACCGACCACCTCGAGCGCGTGTGCGATCGAACAGTCCTGGCCTTCGTAGGTGCGCTTGAGCATGCATTTCAGAATAGCGGGTCAGTCTTGTGAAGTAACTGACGGAGTGGTAGGGTCGGTTCCTTCAAGGAACCGACGTGGTTCCGAAGGAGCGAAGAGGCATGAAGCGTGTCGTCGTTGGTCACTACGGTGGCCCCGAGGTCTTGCAGGTGGTCGAGGAGGACGATCCCCGGCCGGGTCCGGGGGAGGTGCGCGTCCGGGTTCTCGCAGCCGGTGTGTCGTTCAGTGATGCCCTACTGCGCACGGGTACGTATCTCGGCGGGCCAAAGCCGCCGTTCACGCCGGGCTACGAGCTGGTCGGCGTCGTCGAGGAGCTCGGCCCGGGCTGCTCGAGGCTGCGAGTGGGAGACCGTGTCGCCGCGCTGACGGTGTGGGGCGCGGACGCGGAGCGTGTCTGCGTGCCGGAGACGTACGCGGTTGAGGTGCGCGATGACCTCGACCCGGCGGAGGTCGTGAGCCTCGTCCTCCCCTACGTGACCGCCTACCAGCTGCTTCACCGCGTGGCGAGGGTGAAGAGCGCGGAGACGGTGCTCGTGCACGGCGCGGCCGGCAGGGTGGGCACCGCGGTCCTGGAGCTCGGAGCGCTGGCCGGGCTTCGCCTCTACGGGACCGCGTCGGCTCGCGACCGGGCCGCGGTCGAGCGGCTCGGCGCGGTCGCGATCGATTACCGCAACGCGGATTTCGTGGCGCGGGTGCGCGGGCTCCCCGGCAAAGGCGTGGACGTCGTGCTCGACGGGCTCGGTGGCGCGATGTCGGTTCGCTCCTTCCGTGCGCTGCGGCCGGGCGGAAGGCTGGTCGTGTTCGGCTACTCCTCCGCGCTCACGCAGGGGCGCAGGAGCCGGCGAGCGTGGCTCAAGTGGAACGCGCAGACCGCGAGCGTCTTTCTCTGGGGCCTGCTCGCGCCCCGCCGGCGGGTCCACGGCTACCGGATCGACAAGCTGCGCAACCGCCACCCGGACTGGTTCCGGGAGGACTTCCTCGCGCTGCTCGAGCTGCTTCGTCGTGGCGAGATCCACCCGGTCGTGGCCGAACGTCTGCCACTCACCGAAGTGCGCCGAGCGCACGAGCTGCTGGAGAGCTCGGCGGCCACGGGAAAGCTCGTGCTCGTGCCCGTGCCATAACAAGCACCGCATGCGGAATTTCCCGCAGGCGGGCTAGTGAGGAGAGACTGTGACCGTAAGCACTACATACGAGGGACAAGAAGCCGGAGGCGGCGTGATGACGTCGTACAAGGACGCACCAACCCGCACCGTCTCCGCTGGTGGTGTGGATTTCGCCTACCGCGAGCTCGGCCCGAAGGCCGGTATCCCGGTCATCTTCCTCGTGCACTTGGCAGGGAACCTCGACAACTGGGACCCGCGGGTGGTCGACGGAATCGCCGCAAAGCACGGGGTCATCACCTTCGACAACCGCGGCGTCGGTGCCTCCACTGGCAAGACGCCCGACACCATCGAGGCGATGGCCAAGGACGCCGTCGCGTTCATCCGCGCGCTGGGTTTCGACCAGGTCGATCTTCACGGGTTCTCCATGGGCGGCATGATCGCCCAGGTAATCGCCCGGGACGAGCCGGAGCTGGTCCGCAAGCTGATCCTCACGGGCACCGGCCCGGCCGGTGGAAAGGGCATGAAGGAGGTCGTCTGGGTCGCGCAACTCGACACCGTGCGCGGCCTGCTGAGCCGCCAAGACCCGAAGCAGTTCCTGTTCTTCACCCGGACCGCGAACGGCAAGCGTGAGGGCAAGGCGTTCCTGGCTCGGCTCCAGGAGCGCACGGTCGCCCGCGACAGGCCGACGTCCGTCAGCTCGTACTTCGCGCAGCTCAAGGCCTGCCGCCGCTGGGGCAAACAGGAGCCGCACGACCTCTCACTGATCCGCCACTCCGTGTTCCTCGCGAACGGCGATAACGACCGGATGCTGCCAACGCCGAACACCCACGACATGGCCCGACGTCTGCCGAACAACGAGTTGGTGATCTACCCGGACGCCGGCCACGGCGGAATCTTCCAGTACCACGAGCAGTTCGTCGAGAAGGCCCTCGAGTTCCTCGCGAAGTAGCGCCGATAAGGCGGTCGTGCGGTCGCTCTCCGTCCGTCTCAAGCGGCAGCCGGCCGGGACGTAGGCTGTGGCGATGGCGCGCTTGTACGCGGCAACCGGAGACGCGATCGCCCGGCTCGACGAGTCGGGCGAGGCGTGGACGGTCGAGCTGTGCTTGCCGGGAAGCGGGGCACAGTGCCTTGCCGTCGACCCGAAGGATCCCGACACCGTCTACGCCGGCTTGCGCGAGGGTGGGGTGCGACGAACGGTCGATGCCGGCCGAACCTGGTTCGACTGCGCGCTGCCCGAGCCTGGTGTCTTCTCTCTCGCGGTGAGCGCGGCCGACGGGGCGGTCTATGTGGGCACCGAACCGAGCCGGCTCTTCCGCAGCGACGACCGCGGCGAGAGCTGGCGCGAACTGGAGGCGCTGCTCGAGCTGCCTTCACGTCCGAAGTGGAGCTTCCCGCCGCGGCCGTGGACGTCGCACGTGCGCTGGATCGCGCCGAGCCCCCACGACGCCGAGCTGCTCCTGGTCGGGATCGAGCTCGGTGGCTTGATGCGCTCGAGCGACGGTGGTGAGAGCTGGCAGGACCACCGTCCCGGCGCACAGCCGGACGTGCACTCGCTCGCCTGGCACCCGCGTGTGCCGGGGCGCGCCTACGAGGCGGGCGGCGGCGGTGCCGCCTGGAGTGCGAACGGCGGCGAGACGTGGGAGCCGGCCGACGAGGGCCGCGACCGCCACTACACCTGGTCCGTCGCGGTCGATCCGAACAACCCCGACTGGTGGTACGTCTCGGCAAGCACCGGTCCTTACGCCGCCCACGGCGGTGGCGACCCGCAGGCGCGCATCTACCGCCGGCGCGCCGCCGAACCGTGGCGGGCGCTCGCGGGCGGGCTGCCCGAGCCGCTGTCGGCGATGCCCTACGCGCTCCTCGCCAGCGACGGTCGCCTGTTCGCCGGCCTCGCCGACGGTCAGCTCTCGGAGAGCCGTGACGGCGGCGACAGCTGGACGGCTCTAAGCCTCCAAGGCGACGCGTTCGGGGCCCTCTTTGCGCTCGCCGGCGCAGGCGCCTGACTCGGCGATCTGGTCGAGAAGCTGGCGAACGAGAGCGGTAGTCGGCCAGACCGGTCAGGCATCCTGCGCCTCTGTTGGTAAAGCTCGATGTAATCGGGAAGCTGGTCACGCTGTCCGAGCGTGAGGCGGAGGAGCTCCGCGCCGCCGCGGCCGCCGAGGCCGGTCGATCGAGCGCGAGACGCGACCTGTCGCTGCTGCTCGACCGCGGTCTGCGCACGCGAACCACCATCGCGCTCAGCCGTGTTGAGGCTCGCGAGCTGGCCGAGCTCCTGAGGAGCGGCGGCGTCCGGGCAGACCTGGCCCTCTTGCAGGAGGCCCTTCGCGAAGCCCTGGAGGATGCTCCGCCGTAGCTCAAACTCGCGAGGAGCCGCGCCCCCCAGGCCCGCCGCTCCTGCGCGGCGACCCGCAATCGCAGTCGCAGGTTCCTGGATCTGGTGGATCTATCGAGAGGTCAACAGTTCGTGCCAGTGCTCGGCGATGGCGGTCGCAGCAGCGAGGTTCGGCTCGATCACCTGAACAAACCACGGCTCGTCGGATGCGAGGCCGTGCCCGCGGAAGAGCCGCTCGAGATCAGCAAGCAGAAGGCCGCGCTCCCGGGCCAGCTTCGCGATGCCGCCGTTGAGTGCGTTCAGGCGCCGTCGTAGCTCGATCGTAGCCAGCCGCGACAGACCGAGCTCGCGTCGTCCCACGCTGTTGTCGCCGTCGCTCGGGTCGTAGACGGTGTTGACGACGATGCGGGCGCCGAGCCGCTGCAGCCGCTCGGCGATCTGGTCAAGCCGGCGCAGGATCGCGCGCGGTAAGTCGCCGCCGAGTAAGTCGTTGCCGCCGGCAGTTAGCGTGACGACGTCTGCGCTCGCTGGCGCTCCAGCCAGGTCGGC